>CAYSBL010000008.1:0-84232 GCA_964429295.1 uncultured Rikenellaceae bacterium | reverse complement strand
GCGCCGGCTTCCCTTTTCTGAAGCAGGAACATCACACTGTCAGCTCCCTCAATCTTGCCGTTTATAACATAATGCGGTCCGGATGAACATGCGGCCACGATGGCAGCCAGTAATGCAAAGCTGAATATCTTCTTCATCTGCGAGAGTTTTAAATTTTTATTAATCCCTTTATTTACAATCTTCTGAACTCGCGCAAAGATATGAATTATTGTGAAGTCACATTATTTTTTGAAATATTTGTCAAGAAGGATCTCCGCAGCCCTGTAAGATGTTATGATCCCGTTTCCCAGATCCTTCTCAACAGAAGGGATCAGCGATTTAATCCCTTCATCTCTATAAAAGGATGAACCCAGGATTTCAAGGATTACATCATGCATCCTTATGACCGATTGCTGCTTCCTCATTTCATCAAAGTAACCTGTTCCAGCGGTAAACTTAACATAACCTGTGATCATGTCCCAGATCTCCTTTATTCCTGTTCCATCGAGGGCGGAGCAGGTAAGCGCAAGAGGCTTCCATCCCGACTGACCCGCAGGAAAGAGAGAAAGTCCATTCTGGTACATTATTCTTGATTTTTCTGCAGGGAGGCGATTCTGTCCATCTGCCTTGTTCACAGCGATGGCATCGGCCATTTCCATTATTCCCCTTTTGATCCCCTGTATCTCATCGCCTGCTCCGGTGAGCATCAGAAGCAGAAAAAAGTCGACCATGGATCGCACTGCTGTCTCTGATTGACCAACTCCAACCGTCTCAACAATTATTGTATCAAAACCTGCAGCCTCACAAAGGATTATGGTCTCCCTTGTCTTTCTGGCAACACCCCCGAGGGTTCCGGCTGATGGTGAAGGTCTGATGAAAGCATCCGGATTGTTCCCAAGTCTTTCCATCCTGGTTTTGTCGCCCAGTATGCTTCCCTTTGAATGCTGACTGCTCGGATCGATAGCCAGTACCGCTACCTTCCGTCCCGTTGAGACAGCATAGAGTCCGAAGGTTTCGATGAATGTGCTTTTGCCTGCTCCCGGAACGCCGGTTATACCAATCCTGACCGAACGGGAACTATGAGGAAGGCATTTTTCAATTATCGAACGTGCCTTGGTTTTATGTTCGGGAAGTGAGCTCTCGATCAGGGTAATAGCCTGACTCAGGATAGCACGGTTGCCTTCCAGGATTCCCTTTACATATTCATTAACGGAATATTTCTTCCTTTTTTTTATCCCTGAGGCAAATACATCAGGATTGACGCTGGGAGGCTGGGCAACGCCCTCACGTATCTTAAGAGATTTCACTTCTTCGCAGCAAGCTCCTGGTCAACATCAGCATTCACCATGAGAACAACCTCGGAGTTTTTAGGATCGTTGGTATAGACATAAATTGCTTTGGTTGTCCGGCCCTTGTAACCGCCAGAATTGAAGACAGCCTTTATCGATCCTGTCTCTCCGGGTTTGATCCCCTGGCCCTGGATACCCTGCTGAATGGCCGTGCATCCGCACGATGCCTTGATATGCCTGATGATCAGGTCACTCTTGCCCTCGTTGGTAAATTTGAATTCCACATCGTTGGGCGTAGATCCCGGAATCTTTCCAAGATCAACTGTCTTGCTTGCGATGTTGAAAACCGGTGCATTTGCCATGTCTTCCTTCGAAAGACCCGAAAAATCCTCAACAAGGTTAGCGCTTACAGCATAGTAAACCTTCTGGTCAACGACATCATTGATCTTAAGCCTCACAATATCGGTGGTATAACCCCAGGAGTTAATTTTGGTTGCATCATAGGATCCTTCAATAATGCCCTTCTGACCCGGTTTGAGGGTTTGTGGAGAAGCCTTGAGCGAAAGATGCTGAGGCACATTGTCGAACTCTATTTTCGCAGGCTGGTCGGAGGTATTGAGAACCTGCATCGTCCTTATCTTTTTCTCTGTCTTCTTGATATTCGTAAAGGCAAGATGATTGCTCTCAAACCTCACCGGTCCGACAGGGAAGATATAAAGTTCTTCAACGGTCTTTTCCCTGGGGACAACTTCACCCTTAATTACAAGTACAGCAACTGCAGGTTTTGAATTTGTATACACTGAAAGTGTCTTGTTGAACTGACCGGGCCTGTTCTGAGGATCGTAGATAGCGGTGATCGTCCCTGTACCTTTGGGCGGAATCGGATTCTTTGTCCATTCCGGCGTCGTACATCCGCAGGAAGCCACAATATTCTGAATAACAAGAGGCTGATTGCCTGTATTCTGAACAACGAAATCATATTTCTGACGCCCGGCCTCTTCCTTGAATTTTCCGAAATCATGCTCAGCCGATGAGAGCTTCATAACGGGCTGGGCCAAAATAATTGCGCCGCTCAATGCAAAAATTACAGCAATAAAAATCCGCTTCATCTTTCTATACTTTTTTGTTTTTGTTGAACAGAATCAAGATGTATCTGTTATGTGACAAAATAAAAACGAACAAAAATCAAGTTTATTTGAATTTTCAATCAAAACTCCGTATCAAAGATCAGACCAAACCTGATTCAGGTTCCATCACTACAAAAATAATAAAGTTTAACCGACATATTAAAATTGTTAAAGAATATCTTTAGTTTTGCTGACTGACACAACTTTTTTGGAACAAAATTTGAGGATAATTAGTCCGTTCCGCGGAATTGGAGTATTAATAATGAGAAATACCTTAAGGCTTGTAACCTGCTTTTTTGCCTGCATTGTATTCTTCAATGCCGAAGGTCAGTTCTATAACGGTCATCAGATGACTTTCGGCAAGAACAGGGTACAGTATTACGATTATTACTGGTCGTATTACAGGTTTGATGATTTCGACTGCTATTTCAATGAATACGGCCGCGACATTGCCCAGTTCACTGCGAACTATGCAATGAAGAAACTGGATGAGATAGAGGATTATTTTGACTATAACCTCGAGAAAAGACTGATACTCGTTATATACAACAAGAACAACGAATACAGGCAGTCAAATATCGGCCTGGTTACTTTCGACGAAGAATCATACAACACCGGGGGATTCAGCAGGATTATCAAGAACAAGGTGATGCTATATTATGAGGGCGACCATATCTCCTACCAGAAACAGATAGCGTCATCGATCACAGAGACGATCATCAACGAGATGCTGTACAACGCTGATTTCAAGGACAGGATAACAAGCTCATCGGTGATTTATATGCCCGACTGGTATATTAAGGGCCTTATCAACTACGTATCATGGGGTTGGGATTATGATGTTGAGAACAGGGTTAAGGACGGCATAAAATCGGGTAAATACAAGAACATCAACCATCTCGAATTCGACGACGCAGTCTATGCAGGGCAGTCTTTCTGGAGATTCATCGGCAGAAAATACGGAGAAACACTGATCCCTAACATCATCTACCTTACCAAGGTTTACAAGAACATCGACGACGGGCTCTATTATGCCACTGGAGTGAAATTCAAGGATCTGCTGGCCGAGTGGAAGCAATACTATACCGATGAATTTGATGGCGACAGAAATATGCCATCCGACGAAGGCAATACCCTGAGGAAATCGAAAAAGGAGCAGATCTACCAGCAGGTTAAAATCAGTCCCGACAGAAAATATATTGCCTGGGTGACCAATGACTGGGGGAAGAAAAGGATCTGGCTGTTCGATCAGACAACAGGAAAGGCAAAGGTCATTTTCAGGGCTGAACCTAAATACGAGCATAAGACCGACAACAAGTACCCCGTTATTGCCTGGCATCCAGCCGGAAGCATACTTACATTCCTGAACGAGGAAAAAGCAGGGATGGTAATATATTTCTACCGCACACAAGAGGAGAAGACCGAACAGCGGAACTTCCTCTATTTTGACAAAGTGCTCGATTTCTCATATTCGCCCGAGGGAACCAGACTGGTTATGTCGGCCGTCAAGGACGGAGTGACAGACATCTACATCCACACCGTGGCATCGGGCACCAATGAGCAGATCACCCGCGACGTTGCCGATGACCTCAGTCCGGTCTTTATGAAGGATTCCCCGAATACTATCCTGTTTTCCTCCAACAGGCTGTCTGATACACTAACAAATACAGGCGATCCGTTTGAAAAGTTTTCTTCCCGCTTCGATCTGTTCAGTTACGATCTTGACAAAAGGGACAATATTCTTGTCAGACTGGCTGAAGAAGGGTATTCATCAAAATACCAGCCATCGGAGGAAAGCGGTGAGACGATTTCATTTATTGGCGACGGCAACGGGATCCTCAACAGGTACACGGCAGTTTTCGACAGCGCAATCAGCTACATCGACACTGCAATGCATTACCGCTACTTCATCAAATCGGCTCCCGCAACCAATTACGACAGGAACATCCTGAACCAGTCGCTTCCCGGCAGTCAGTTTGGTGAAGTGCTGTTTAAAGACGGCCGGTACATGGTAAGAAAAGGCAGCAGAAACGATGAGGAAAAAATCCCGGCCAACGAAATATCCCTTACCAACTTCCGTAAGGAACAAAACCTAATGTTCCACAAAGAAGACAGTGTCGAGACAATTCGTAAATGGCTTATAGCCGAGGACAAAAGAAGAAGAGACACCCTTACGAAACCCTGGTACGAATATTTCCTCAGGAACGAACCCATAAACATCAACCATTATATCTTCGAAAAGGAGAAGCAGAACTATTACGACCTCCAATGGAGGAAAGATTATATGGATATCGACCTTGATACCGGCAAGATTGACATCCCTCTGATCAGGATCTATGAAACTTCATTCTACAATAATTATATCGCAAACCAGATAGACTTCACCTTCCTTAACAACACCTATCAGGTGTTCAACGGCGGTTCGGGCTATTACAATCCCGGTGTTAACCTTCTTACCAGGTTCGGGATACTTGATCTTTTCGAGGATTACAGGCTCACTGCAGGCTTCAGGTTTGCAGGCGACTTCGACAGTAACGAATACCTTCTAAGTTTTGAGAGCCTCAAGGGTAAGTTCGACAAACAGTTCATTTTTCACCGGCAGGGATATTTCAGCCAGGATGAAATGGGTTATCTGTACAAAACCCACACCCATAATGCCTACATCGGATATACCATGCCCATAACCCCGGTCCTTTCCCTGAAGGGAACACTCTCGTACAGGAACGACCGTTACGTTATGCTTTCTCTTGATCTCAACTCACTTAACGCAGAAAGCATTACCAGGCACTGGGGAGGACTCAAGGGAGAGGTTATCTTTGACAATACCAGGAAGCGTGCAGTCAACATATACTTCGGAACAAGATTCAAGGTCTTCGGGGAATATTACAGGCAGATACCCGAAAAGAAATCTGACATGTTCGTCGTTGGCGGCGATTTCAGACATTATATCCGGATACACCGTGAACTGATCTGGGCCAACCGCTTTGCAGCCAGTTCCTCATTCGGACCCACAAAGCTCGTATACTACCTCGGCGGTGTCGACAACTGGATGGGATATCTCTTTAACAAGTACGATATGTTCGACCAGTCAATGCCCGTAAGCCCCGACCAGAACTACGGCTTCCAGGCACTGGCCACAAATATGAGGGGATTCACCCAGAACATCCGGAACGGTAACAATTTTGCACTTATCAACAGCGAAATAAGATGGCCCTTTGTAAGATATTTTGCCGGCCACCCGCTTAAGTCAAACTTCCTGAACAGCCTGCAGATAGTTGCCTTCGGCGATATAGGCACTGCATGGACTGGACGTGATCCTTGGTCGGGCAATAATTCCTGGGATACCGAGACCTACAAGAACGGTCCCGTAACAGTCGTTCTCGACAGTAACCGTGACCCGATCGTTGCCGGATTCGGCGCCGGGCTGAGAGCACAGCTGCTGGGCTATTTTGTAAGGGCCGACTGGGCATGGGGCGTGGAAAACCAGTTCATCCTCCCCAGGATATTTTATCTCTCTTTCAGCCTCGATTTCTGATACTCCCATCAGGTAAGGAGTCTGGCATCATCTTTGCATTCTGGTGTGAAATTAAATAAGTAAATAACAAAGATTCTTTTACATTTGAAAAATTTCAGATATGTTTGCGGGATCGATGTTATAATTAACTAAAAAAAGGAATAAAATGGCTTACAAAATTAGTGAAGACTGCACTGCTTGCGGAACCTGCATAGATGAATGCCCGGTTGAAGCAATATCAGAAGGTGAAATCTACAAAATCGATCCTGATATATGCACCGATTGCGGTTCATGCGCTGAGGTTTGCCCGGTTGAGGCAATTCATCCCGCAGAATAACACTGCACTTCAATTGAAAAGGAGGAAGACCGGATGGTTTTCCTCCTTTTTTATTTTATTACTGTCTCACTTTCCACATATTCCGTATCAAGTCACCTGCCTGATTGCAAAAAAAAAGCCGGGGAACGCTATTCATCAATCCGTATCAACCATCCGTTAATTACCTGTTTCCGTCAAACCCTTATGGTTTTATATTTATTGGTGTGAAATGACACCCTCATTTCACAGGACAGTAAAAGGAACCGCCATATTCCTTTGCTTATTTATTACTTAACTAAACTAAAAGCCATGAGAAAACTTCTCTTTATGTTTTTGGTTTTTTGCGGACTTGTGCCGACGGCATGGGCCCAGCAAAGAACCGTAACGGGTACAGTGACCTCTGCCATCGAGGGGGAGGGAGCCTTACCCGGTGTTTCCGTATCGGTTAAAGGAACCACAACAGGGATCGTGACTGATCTGAACGGAAAATACACGCTGGCAGTACCGGTCAATGCCAATACCCTGGTCTTCACCTATATCGGGATGAAGAAACAGGAGGTTGAGATCGGTAACCGTTCAGTTATTGACGTGATCCTTGAATCCGACATTCTTGGCCTTGAGGAGGTGGTCGTCACCGCACTCGGCGTATCACGCGAAAAGAAAGCGGTGGGGTACTCGGTACAGGATGTTAAGAACGACGTGATCGAAAGGACGGGAAACACCGACCTTGCCGGAGCCATTCAGGGCAAGATATCGGGTATCGACATCAAGCCTTCAAGCGGTATGCCGGGTGCATCCTCCCAGATCGTAATCCGGGGCGCCCGCTCCTTTACAGGCAACAACACACCCCTGTATGTTGTCGACGGGATGCCAATAGCATCCACAGCTGACATACAGTCGGGCACAAACGGCGACTTTTCACTCAGGGGCGACGGCGTAACTGGTTCCGATATCTCCAACCGCGCAGTGGATATAAATCCTGCCGATATTGAAAGCATTACAGTGCTTAAAGGTCAGGCAGCTGCCGCTCTCTATGGTATCCGTGCATCCAACGGCGTGATCCTGATCACTACAAAAAGCGGACGGAACAATGTGCCAGGGAAGCCCGTCGTTTCAATTTCGCATACAAGCGCATTCTCGGAGGTTTCAAGGACTCCCGACTATCAGACCACCTTCGCACAGGGAGTCAACGGGGCATATGTTCCGAATTCTTCGCTTTCGTGGGGACCGAAAATCGTCGATCTGCCAGACGATCCGGTTTACGGAGGAAATAATAACGGACATCCCGGCAAATTTTTCGTTCCGCAGCTTGAACAGGGACTGGTTGAAGATCCGTGGGTGACACCCCAGGTCTTCAATAACTGGGACAGATACTTCAGAACCGGATATTCAGCCACAAACAATATAAATGTAAGCCAGGCTATGGATAAAGGTAATTATTCACTGGGGCTCACACAGACTTCGCAAAGCGGAATTGCCCTGGCTTCGGGAATGAACCGCTGGAACGGCAAGGCATCGGCTGAAAGGAGATTCGGAGATCATTTCACTTCGGGCTTTAACGCCAACTTCTCAAAAACCGATATCGATAAGCTGCCGACAGCTAATGATGCTGCGCTTGCAGGAGTCATGGGAGCACCGGTAACCTATAATCTCAGGGACTATCCGAATTTCGTACCCGGAAATCCCTACTCACAGATATACTACCGCGGCGGAAGCTGGGATAACCCCTACTGGTCGGCCGAACATACCATATTCAACGAAAAAACCGACAGGTTCTTCGGAAACGGCTATCTCGACTTTCAGGCAACTCTTAGTGAAAAAACCAAGCTCAAACTTCGTTATCAGCTGGGAGCAGATTCATATACTACAAACTTCCAGGATGTCTTTGAATACGGCCATGGCGGAAACACAGGCATGATAGACAACTACGGGATCACCTCTTTCACGGTTAACTCGCTTTTCACCGCCAATTTCGACTGGAACATTGCAAGCGGACTGAATTTCAATGCACTGGTCGGAAATGAATTTGACCACAACGCTACTAAAACCTATTCCGAACATGGCGAGGATTTCAATTTCGGAGGCTGGGCCCATATCCGCAATGCCAATATAGTTACTGCAAATGAATCGAGGAATCAAAACCGTACTGTGGGTTTCTTCGGAAGCGCCTCCCTCAGTTGGAAATCGCTGCTGTTCCTGACAGTTACCGGAAGGAACGACATAGTATCCACAATGCCGACCAACAACAGGTCATTCTTCTATCCTTCGGCAGCTTTCAGCTTTGTGGCAACTGAACTTGAACCTGTAAGGAACATCAACTGGCTGTCGTTCGCCAAGCTCAGGCTGTCGTATGCAGAAGTGGGACAGGCAGGCAACTATGTTAATAATTACTTCACCTCACCGAATTATTCAGGCGGGTGGTGGACCGGTTCTCCTGTAGTCTATCCGATAGGAGGGGTGAATTCCTATGTTCCCAACAATATCCAGTACGATCCGGCCCTGGTTCCCCAGAATACCAAATCTTATGAGGCCGGCGCCGAACTGAAATTCCTGCAGAACCGTTTTGGCGTCGATTACACCTTCTCGCGTCAAAATGTTGTCGATCAGATTTTTGCCGTACCGCTGGCCGGATCGACGGGGATAAGGTCGATGCTTATGAACGGCGGTAAGGTGCATACCACAAGCCATGAAGTGGTCCTTTATATTACTCCCGTGGCATCGAAGAATTTCCAGTGGGACATGAATTTCAATTACTCAAAGATCGATAACTACGTCGATGCACTCGCACCCGGAGTAGAGAACATATTTATCGGAGGATTTGACACGCCGCAGGTAAGGGCAAACATCGGAGATACTTATCCGGTGATCTACGGGGAATCGTTCCTGAGGAATGAGGAAGGGAAAGTGGTTGTCGACGACAATCCGGCATCGCCTAATTACGGATTCCCGCTTTCCGGAGGTCCTGCGGTCATAGGCAGGGTGTCGCCCGATTTCATTCTCGGGGGCGGAACAACCCTTTCTTACCGCAGATGGGCGCTGAATGCGCTGCTTGAATGGAAGCAGGGAGGCAAAATGTACTCGGGAAGCATAGGATTGCTCGATTATTACGGAGTGTCGGCAAGAACGGAAGACCGTGAATCGACTTTCATTTACGACGGAGTAAAGTCGGACGGAACACCAAACGATATTGCCAGAGGCGGTCCCAATGATCCTCTCGCACTCCAGAGCCTTCATACCAATGTGCTCACAAACATAGATGAATACTACATCTTCGATAATTCTTTCGTGAAACTGAGGGAAGTCGTCCTTAACTACAAACCTGCAAAACTCTTCAATAAAATGGATGTGGGCGTCTCGGTATTTGCACGCAACATTCTGCTGTGGACCGCTCTTCCAAACCTCGATCCTGAATCGAGCCAGGGAAATACCAACATGGCAGGATCGTTCGAAAGGTTCACCCTGCCCCAGGTATCCAGCTTCGGATTCAATATCGATTTAACCTTTTAATCAGCTGAAAGATGAAAAAATATATCAGAATATTATTTGTTGCATTCCTTGCCTTTCCCTTACTGTGGTCGTGCTCGGAATCAATAATGGACGACATCAACGAAAATGTCAATGATCCCAGCGACATGGAAAGCCGGCTAATCATAACCGATGCAATGACATCCACCGCATTTCAGGTGGCCGGCGGCGACTTCAACTTTTATGCTTCCATATACATTGAGCATAACACCGGAACATGGGGGCAGTTTTACAATGCCGATATCAGGGCTGCACAGCCATCAAGCGCCACAACTTACAACAACACCTGGAACTCAGTGTATGCAAACCTTTACAGCCTCCGCATTGTCAGGGAAAAATGCGCTGAAGGGGGTTCGGAGGAAGGCAATTTCCACACCCTTGGAATAGCCCAGATCCTTACTGCTTACAACCTTGCAATTCTGACAGATGTGATGGGCGATGTTCCATGGACTGAAGCCATTCAGCCAGGCGTGATCTACACTCCGGTGCTCGACAAACAGCAGGATATCTATGAGGACATCTTCAGCCTGCTCGACGAGGCCATAGCTAACCTTGACAAAACTTCAGTCTATACCCCGCTCGGCATCCAGGACATGATCTACGGAGGCGACACGGAGAGCTGGAAGAAATTTGCATACGGCCTCAAGGCACGCTACACGATGCGGCTTTCACACAAAACCCCGGCTTACAATGATGTAATATCCTTTGCCGGTCAGTCATTTGCTTCCGCAGACGAACAGGCACAATTCAATTATAACGGGAATACGGCCCAGAGCCCGTTCTATTGCATGTTCCAGGACCGTGACTATTACGGAGCCAGCCAGAGCCTGCACAACAAGCTTACGGAAAGGAACGATCCCAGGGATGAAATATTCTTCACCACATATCCCGGTACCGGAGGAGACCTTGTTTTTGCCCCGAACGGCACTTCAAACCAGATTCAGGGGTATTATTCCATATCCGCCATCAGTGATATAACAGCTCCGACCTATCTGCTGAGCTATCATGAGATCGAGTTCCTGAAAGCTGAAGCCTGGGTGAGACTGAACGATCTTCCGGCCGCGGAGGCAGCTCTGAAAAATGCAATAACAGCGGCATTTCAGAAGGTCAACATAGGGCTTACCGCCGATGAAGCCTCGGATTATTTCGATGCCAACGTCAAAGCCAAATTCGATGCCGATCCTCTCTCAGAAGTCATGAATCAGAAATACCTGGCATTCTTTGAAGAAGAGGCGCTCGAAGCCTACAATGACTACAGAAGGCTGAAAGCAATGGGCAATGATGTCATCAAACTTGATAACCCGATCAACTCAAACAGGTTTCCGCAACGTTTTTCATACGGAACGGAAGATGTCACAACCAATGCCAATATTCGTGAAGCCTACGGCGACGGGATGTATGTTTACACTGAAAAAGTGTGGTGGGCAGGCGGAACCCGATGAGATATACTTTCAGAAGATTAACCAGTAAAAAGTGACAAAAATGAAAAATCTAAAAATAACAGGACTGATAATAATGCTTCTTGCCCTGGCACCGGGCTGTGAGGAACTGCCCGATCCGGCAGGGGAAAGAGGCGTGGCAGTAATCCCGGCCATTACCGACCTTAATCCGGGCGTTTTCGACTCAAAGGACCTTGAGAATTCATATGTTGAATTCATAGTAAGAGCACCGGAAGGGATTGTTCCGGAAAAAGTGACGGTGGTTGCATCTTATCTCGACAATTTTGAAAGGGTGACCATTACCGATGCCCAGACCTTTCCGGCCACAATCAGGATCGAGGCAAAAGATGTTCTGGAAAAACTTGATATGCAGACGAATGAGGTAGAAAACGGAGACATCTTCACATTCGAGCTGCTGACAGAGGCAAACGGAAAAACCACCAGATCGGTAGCAGTTCTTTCTGTTCCCGTCGCCTGCGGCTATGACGTGAATCTTGCAACCGGCAGTTACCACTGCGTATCGCCCGACTGGGGCTCCGACGGTACAATTACGCTTACGGCTGATGAGGATGATCCTTACACGATATATGTAAGCGGCCTCGAGGAGATCGAAGGGCTCGTTGAAGACCTTGGCCCGCTGGCAATGCATATCGACCCGGCAACCTACAATGTCAGCGCTCCGCTTAAGGCAATTTCTTCTGATGCCTGGGGCTATGGGGCAATTTCATATCAGGGAACAGGTGTTTACAGTTCCTGCGACGGGAACTACACCATGTACTTCGAAATAATCCTGGCCGACCTGGGAAGTGTGGGACAATACTCATTCACATTCACAAGGAATCTATGAAAGAGCTATGTCGCCGATGCATGAAGTCAGTGAAGAAATTACGTAATTAATTACGTAATTAATTACTTACTTTCCTTTCTGCTTTCGGTCAGTTTTTATGCAGAGAACAAATCAGGGGGCTGTACAGGCCCCCTTTTTTATTGCGGAGCATACCTTGCCTTTTCGAGTATGCCCTGGATGTCAGTCTCATTCATAAGCTCATCCAGGCTTGTTCCCCTGTTTTTCTGCATGTACGATTCGATGATCCTGAAACCGGTCCATACTGCAGCCCTGCCGGGCGACTCATTTGTAAAATAACTCGTGAAAGGGGCCTCCCCCACCAGCTTGCGTATGACGAACTGATCGGTCTTGAAGATCAGGTCATTTTCAACAAGATACTGCCACATCTGAGCCTCATTGTTCCTGCAGAAATTCATCTGGGCAGGGGTGAACCCGAAAATAAGCTCATCATCCAGTTCCGGAAGCATGCAGCGCATAAAATACCTTAGCTTACCCTGGTGTATTATTTCTGTCAGTACATTATCGGTTTCATAACCCATTGCTTCCCTGTCCCAGACAGATGAAGCCCATCCATTCATGCAGTCTGGGACAATATACTCCGGAATCATCCTTGCAGCCATATACTGGTATATTCCAAGACCGGGGTAATATTCACAATCCGCCCCCAGGTACTTGTCGAGGCCGATGCCCAAAAGGGGCTCACCAGACATGGTCAGGATACTTGCATTGAAGCCGGTGATACAGGTAAATATTTCAGGAACCTTTTTCTCAGGAAAATAATACAGGTAATGCCTGAATGCCATCTCCAGGTCCTTCTCAATATCTGAAAGATCGGGGTACTTTTCTGCAACCAGTTTGTAAACATCATTATTCTGCTTGTCGGTGCAGAAACCGGCAAGATAATCACCAAAAGCAGGATCGTCAATATCGCCTGTGTTGACTGCAAGACTGAATAACCGGAGGATATCTCCGTACCCGGTTTTAAGTTCCGGCAAACGGGCCGTTATGCCTTCGGGATTGATACTGAAGAGATCCTTTTCGAGACGTTTTATTTTAATTTCTGCCTTAACTGATGAGACATTGACCCTGTACGGATCTCTTTTGCATGAATATAGAGCTGTTGCTGCAAGCAGTACAGCCACTATCAGTTTGTTTTTGATTTCCATTGGATTCGGTTGACATGGCTAAAATAGACACTTTTGAAATAAAAACAACATTCTGAACGTATCTGTTTGTTCCGTTATTATTTGCTAATTTTGAGACCGCAACAGGTTGCAAGCATATTAACAAACGCTTAAGTTACAAAAGCCATGTCACCTCTCAAGAGATCTGCAGTAACGATGAAAGCAATGATGATAGCCGTCCTTACGGCATTCATTTCAACGGCTTCCTTCTCCCAGGATTACAGGTACGGACTGTATCTTTCCCCAATGATATCCTGGTTCGGCACCGATGTCGATAATGTGAGCAACAAGGGAGCCAGGGCAGGGTTCGGAATTAATATCACTGCCGAAAGACACCTTACCGACAACTGGTATTTCACTTCAGGTGTTGGCTTTTCGGCTGTAAGCGGAAGACTGGTTAACTCCTCCCCTTCTTTCTTCAGGTTTCCCGATCATACCTCCACCATACCCGAAGGTGAACCGGTTATTTACCGGCTGCAGTATCTTTCGATCCCGGTAGGGGCAAAAATTAAAACTACTGAAACCGGTTATCTTGTCTATTTCGCCGAATTCGGCCTCGATCCTAAAGTAGCAATAAACAAAAGGGTTGATATCCCTTCGATAGGCGTGGAGGGGGAAAGAGCCTCCGGTGAAATAAAAAGCCTTAATGCCGGATATCATCTTATGGGAGGAGCCGAGTATTCGATCGACGGAAATGCATCACTCATTCTTGGGATAGGGTTTGAAAGCAATATTTTCGACACTACCAGGGACTATGAAACCAACGAATCGGACAGGTCAACACAAAAAATGATCAGGTTCATCTTTGGTATCAACTTCTGAAAATTTCACTATGAACATTACTATAGCCCAGCTTAACTACCACATTGGTAATTTTGAATATAACAAAGACATAATTTGCAGTGCAATCGAAAAGGCCAGAACCGCCGGGTCTGACCTTGTCATCTTTTCCGAGCTGTGCATCCCCGGGTACCCTCCTCTCGACCTTCTCGACAGGATCGATTTTATTGAAAAATGCAATGCCACGGTCAGTGAAATTGCAGCTTTCTGCAAGGGAATAACGGCTATTGTGGGTGCCCCTACCTTCAATACCGATCCGGAAGGCAAAAAGCTTTACAACTCGGCTCTGGTGCTGTCGGAAGGCAGGATACTCTTCAGGACGAACAAAGCCCTTCTTCCCACCTATGATATTTTTGATGAATACCGGTACTTCGAACCCGAAACGAATTTCTCCATATTTTCTATTAAGGGAATAAAGATAGCCCTTACCATCTGCGAGGACCTCTGGGATGAGCAGCCATTTGACAACAAGTTCGAGAAATCGAGATTGTATAGCATCTCTCCCATGGATGAACTGGCGAGGTACAGTCCTGACCTTATAATCAACATATCGGCCTCCCCTTTTTCATACACCAAGGTCGAAGCGAAAAAGAAAATATTCACATCGAAAGCCGCGAAGCACGGGATCCCGGTAGTGACGGCCAACCAGACAGGAGCAAACACCGAACTTATTTTTGACGGCGCATCGCTGATAATAAACGGAGAAGGAAAGATATACCGCCAGCTCGGTTACTTCGAGGAAACGGTTTTCAGCTTTTCCCTCGACGACGTTGTCACCTGGAAGAATCCCGTTCCCGGGATACGGCACAACCCGGTTTCGCTGATACATAAAGCGCTGGTCACGGGAATAAGGGACTACTTCAGGAAAACGGGATTTAAAAAATGTGTTGCAGGACTGTCCGGAGGAATCGATTCCGCCGTTGTCACCTGTCTTGCCTGCGAAGCGCTGGGACCGGAAAATGTAAAAGTTCTGCTGATGCCGTCAAGATATTCATCTGACCATTCGGTTTCCGACTCGATTGAACTGGCGCATAACCTGGGGATCGAATACGAGACGATCGGCATTGAGAAACCGTTCACAGCCTTCCTTGAAACTCTGGAGCCATACTTCAGAAATCTCACGGCTGACGTTACCGAGGAAAATATTCAGGCAAGGATCAGGGCAATCCTGCTGATGGCTTTTGCAAACAAATTCGGATCAATACTCCTTAACACTTCAAATAAAAGTGAAGCAGCTGTAGGCTACGGAACACTTTACGGCGACATGGCCGGAGGACTGGCAGTAATCGGTGATGTCTATAAAACGGATGTCTACAGGCTTGCCAGGGAAATAAACCGCGAAAGGGAAATAATTCCTGTGAAAATCATAACAAAACTCCCTTCAGCAGAACTGAAACCAAATCAGCTCGACACCGACTCCCTTCCTGAATATGGTGTACTCGATTCCATTCTTTATCAATACATAGAACAGCAAAAACCGGCAGCTGAGATTGTCCTCGAAGGTTATGAGAAATCAGTTGTCGAAAGGGTGCTCAGGCTGATAAACTATAATGAATACAAAAGATACCAGGCTCCCCCGGTATTGCGGATCTCTTCAAAATCATTCGGTGACGGACGAAAAATGCCTATCGTTGCCAAATACTGAAAGTCCTCTTAATATTGAACCGGCCATAATCCGGCAGATTTCAAATTCAGCTCACAAGTATCTGTAACTGAATCTGTTAAAAAATGTTAATTTAGGTCTGCTTGGATTCTTTTATTATCTTTGGGAGCAATTTCAACATTCCCTTATTATGCAATACAGGAATCCTTATATCGAAATGTGCATCGAAGGACCGTCTTCGGTATTCAGGGGAATAAGCACTGCCGACAAGGAATCCCTCGATCAGCACCACGTTGTGGCCGATTACAGGAAAGGCGCGATAATAATAAAAGGTGAAACGAAGCCCAGGGGCATAATGTGCCTTGCCTCGGGCAAAGCCAGGATCTCCAGATGCGGAGCCGGAAACAGAGAACAGATTGTCAGACTTCTGAAGCCACAAAACTTCCTTTGTTACAGGCCCCTTTTTTCCGACACCCACTTCCCGTTCACGGTGACAGCAATTGAAAATTCCACGGTTGTGATCTTTGAAAGGGTGGCACTTTCAAAAATGATCAGACAGAGTGCAGACCTGTCTTTCAGGTTCATGAAAATGATCTCGGAAGAACTCGACTCGTGCAACAACAGGCTGATATCGCTCACCCAGAAACATGTAAGGGGAAGAATTGCCGAATCGATCCTGCTCCTCAGGGATGTCTATGGTACTGAAGCTGACGGTATGACCATCAGGGTCCTGTTATCAAGGGATGATATTGCCCATCTCTCAAACATGACAACTTCCAACGCCATCCGGACTCTTGCAGTTTTTGTTTCGGAGGGACTTATTCAGGTCGAAGGAAGGAAGATAAAGATAACCAATCTTCAGCGGCTGGAGGCAATAAGCGAATCGGGTCAGTGATCGGCGTTTACTCCCTGTAGAATACTCTCTTCACCCTTGCCGGAATGGAAGTAAGCATTTCATAGGGAATGGTTCCGCACCGGGAAGCTATTTCATTTATCGGATTATTCGGTCCGAATATTTCAGCATCATCACCCTCGGAAGCACCGGTGCCGGTCACGTCGGCCATGCACATGTCCATGCAGATGTTGCCCACTATAGGCACTCTCCTCCCCTTTATAAAAAGTGAGCCCCTGCCGTTTCCCAGAACCCTCCTCAGTCCATCTGCATATCCGACAGGGAGTATTGCTATCATCCGCTCCGTATCAGACCTGTCTGCGCAACCGTAACCGACAGGCTCTCCTGCCGGCACTTTTTTTACCTGAAGAATCCTCGTCTTGAAGCGGCTCACCGGACGCAGATTGATCCCGTCCCATGAACCGGCGCCGTAGATACCAATGCCGGGCCTGACCATGTCGAACTGGTACTGGGGAAACCTGATTATTCCCGCTGTATTCAGTATGTGCTTCAGGAATGGATAGCCGGTTGCTTCCCTGATAATGTCAGCTGCCGAGTTGAAACGATCTATCTGGCGGAGGGTGAATTGATCATAGGCAGGATCCTCACTTGCGGCAAGATGCGAGAAAACCGACATCACCTTAAGGCTGGTGAGCCCCTTTATCCTTGCAACCAGTTCTCCCAGTTCTTCGGGCATAAAACCCAGACGGTGCATCCCTGTATCGATCTTAATATGAACAGGATAATCCAGAAGGCCGTTGCGGGCAGCCGTGTCGGCAAACCTCGTAAAGGAAGAGAAATTGTAAATCTCAGGCTCAAGGTTATTTTCAATCATTATCTCCGCTGAGGAGACATCGGGATTCATAACAATAACCGGAAGCCTTACACCCGCGTTGCGCAGCTCTATACCCTCATCGGCATAAGCGACACCCAGACAGCTGACCCGGTGAAACTCCAGGAGAGAAGCTATCTCGGACCCGCCCGAGCCATAACCAAAAGCCTTGACCATTGCCATGATACGGGTCCCGGGATTGAGGAACCTGCGGAATTCGTTTATATTTGATGATATGGCATCGAGATTGATTTCCAGCACCGTGGTGTGTACCTGCTGCTCCAGGAGCCTTGCGATTTTCTCAAATTCATACTTTCGCGCACCCTTGAGAAGAATGACTTCGTTTCTGAATTCTTTCGGATTAAAGTTTTCGATAAAATTCGCAGTCGAATAATAGAACCTGGCATCTTCGTCAAAGGAGGAACTGTTTCTCATAAGGGCATCCCCTATCCCGATGAACTTGTCAATTCCTGTTTTCCCGACTAGCTGGGCCACTTCTGCATAAAGCTCTTTTTCCTCACGGCCGCTCTGTACAAAATCGGAAAGTATCAGAGCAGTTCTGGTATTGTTCTGAGATCTCAAAAAGTCGAGAGCCATCTTCAGCGATCCCGGATCGGAATTATAATAATCCTCAATGAGATGACAGTTGTTGATACCGTTCTTCATTTCCATCCTCATCGCAACCGACATAAGGCCGGCAAGGCCGGTTTTTATATCTTCAGGCTCCATCCTTGTTACGAGACAAACACACGCAGCTGTTATTGCATTCTCTACCGACGCGCGGTCGGTGAACGGGATCACATATTCCTCACTCTTCCCCTGGTAAGTCATTTCCAGACCAGTATAGCCGCCCTTTTTCTTTTTCTGTCTGACAGTTACTCTGGCCTCAATATCTTCGAGCGACCAGTCGACAAGATTCTTGGTTTTAAGATTGCTGTCGGCCATGATCATACGGCGTACAATGGAATGATCCCTGCAAAATACAATTGTGGAAGCGCCGGCAAAAAGCTTCAGCTTTTCAGCCGCCTTTGCCTCGTAACCGGTGAAATTTTCACTGTGCGCATCCCCGATATTGGTTATGACACCGATATCGGGCCTGATCACTTTCTGAAGTTTTTCCATTTCGCCCGGGAAAGAGATTCCAGCCTCAAATATTCCGAACCTGAATTTTTCATTAAGCTTCCACACTGACAACGGAACCCCTATCTGGGAATTATAACTCCTCGGACTCCTGATAACAGGTGAAATTCTGCCGAGCAAATCGCCAAGCCACTCCTTTACTATTGTTTTTCCGGCGCTGCCCGTAACAGCTATAACGGGATAACCGAACTGTGAACGTTTAGAAGCCGCAAGAAGCTGGAGGGCATCAACCGTATTTCCGCAGACAATAAAGGCAGCATCAGGGTAGAAATCGGTGTTCTCCGGAAGCCGTTCGACAAGAAAAACCCTCACTCCCCTTCCGTAAAGCTCTTCAACAAAGTCGTGACCGTCGTGATTGGCACCTCTGACAGCAATGAAAGCCGTGTTCTCAGTGTAGCTGACCTGCCTGCTGTCGATAAGCAGATCCGCAACGGCCAGACTGCCGGATCCGGTCAGGCTTCCGCCGGTAATCCGCGCTATATCATACGACGTGTAATCCATTCTATGTTTTCCCTGTTGCTTTGTTATAACACTCCCTGCACAAAGGCTCATATTTGTCCTTTTCACCCAGGACAACTACCTGCGATTCTTCCGATTTACGGTGTGAAAAATGAGCAAGGTTTCCGCAACGCATGCAGATGGCATGTACCTTGGTTATGTATTCGGCTATTGCCAGCAGGGCAGGCATCGGGCCAAAAGGATTGCCCATGAAGTCCATGTCGAGCCCTGCCACAACAACCCTCACCCCTTTGTCAGCCAGCTTGTTGCAGACATCAACCACCGCATTGTCAAAAAACTGGGCTTCGTCTATTCCCACCACATCAACATCGCCGGCCAGAAGAAGTATTGAGGCTGCATTCTCGACCGGAGACGAGATAATCGATTTCTCGTCATGCGAAACAACCATCGTTCCGGAATACCGCCTGTCGACCGAAGGCTTGAATATCTCGACTTTCAGACCTGCAAAACGGGCACGGCGAAGCCTTCTGATAAGCTCCTCTGTTTTGCCGGAAAACATTGAACCGGTAATAACTTCGATGCTTCCGCGCCTCCCTTCTGCCCTTCCCGAATTCTCAAGAAAATCCATACCCTGCCTGTTCTTTTGCTGAAAAACTTAATTGTAACCCGATTAGTCGAAGACTTGAGTAATAATATTTACTTTTGCAAAATAAGGAAAATGCTTCGTTAATATTATACCGGAAGTCATGGATTTGAATGCAACCATAGATATTATTATCAGAGACCTCAATGAAGCACGGGAAATAATAGATGATCTTAAAAGATATCCCGGAGTCCCCGAGCTTCAGGTAGAACTGGCAAAGTCGAAGTGCAAGAGTGCTTCCGACGTGATCGCCATGATCAAAAGGTTAAGCCTGACTCAGTCTGCTCAATCTGAGCCGCCCGCTGAACCAGCTGCACCACAGATTAAAACCTATTCGGAACCCTTTACCGCAGAGGCCGGGCCGCATGTTGAACCTGCTGCCGTGAAGACTGAACCGCACTTTGAACCTGTTTCATCACAGGTCGGGTTTAATAGTGAAAAAGAAATAGCGGCGGAAGCAGCGAAACCTGAGGCGGAAATAAAGCCGGCAGGGAAGAAATCTTCAGGCGTTTCAATATTAGCCGATCAGTTTGCGGGCAAGACTGAAAGCTTCAACGAACAGCTAGGGAGCAGGAAACAGGGGGATGATGTTCTTGAGATACTCAGGACCTTGCCTCTCTCAAGCCTCAATGAGGCGATCGGTATTAACGATAAATTCCTGTTTATCAGGGAAATATTCGACGGAAATTCAGAATCATACAATGAAGCGATCCAGAAACTGGAAAAGGTGGGGAACATATCTGACGCCATGGCAATTATAATGGGTTACGCAGGAGATAATTCAGGAAATGAAGCAGTCACCCAGCTCGTGGACCTGATCAAACGCAAGTTCATTGCACATGAGTAAACTCTTCGTCGTACCCACCCCCATAGGAAACCTGAAAGACATAACTTACAGGGCGATAGAGGTCCTGGGGAGCGCCGGCCTTGTCCTGGCAGAAGACACCCGCCAGGCAGGCAAGCTTCTGAGTCATTACAAAATATCCACCCCGGTGCTGTCGCACCACATGTTCAACGAGCACCAGACCGTAGAGGCAGTCTGTGCAAGGATCCTTTCCGGCACAACCATTGCCCTTATCTCCGATGCAGGTACACCCGGAATTTCAGATCCCGGATTCCTTCTTGTCCGGACCTGCATTGAAAAAGGAATCGAGGTCGAGACACTTCCCGGTGCATCGGCTCTTCTGCCGGCGCTTGTAAACTCGGGACTTCCATGCGAACGTTTTTGCTTCGAGGGATTCCTTCCTCCGAAAAAAGGAAGGAATAAAAGAATTACCTCCCTGACTGAGGAGTCCCGGACGATGATATTCTATGAGTCGCCATACCGCCTGGTAAGGACTCTGGAGGACCTGGCAGCATGTTTCGGAGCCGGCCGGGAGGCTTCAGTTTCGAGGGAACTTACCAAGATATACGAGGAGACAGTGCGAGGCACGCTCGAAACTCTGGCAGGACACTTCAAAGATCATCCGCCGAAGGGAGAAATAGTCATAATAGTAGCTGGCAAAAAATGAACGGCGCAACTGGCAAGGCAAATAAAGCATTCCGGGTTAAGGGCCTGGTTTGGATCATTTTTTTTCTTGTCATGGCAGAATTACCTGCTTCTTCCCAAAAACTGAAGGGAAGGATCTTTGACCAGTCTGGCGATCCTGTCGGATACGCAACAGTTTATATTAATGAATTAAAGCTTGGAACCACCTCCAACGCCAGGGGAGATTACGAACTCAGGCTGCCCCCCGGAAGTTACAATATACTTTACCAGAGCCTCGGGTATGAACCGGTGATTGAAACCATCGTTATCGGCGAAGATGATGTTGAGAAAAATGCAGTTCTTCCCGAACAGATTTATGAAATACCTGAGGTCAGGATCTCACGCTCGGACGAAGATCCCGCACTGTCGATAATGAGAAAGGTAATCGGACTGGCTCCATATTACCTAAACTACATTGATCATTACAAGGCGGAGGTATACATCAAGGGCAACCTTTTTATACGGAGGATCCCGAAAATCATTCAGAGATCGATGAGAATGGGAAGAAACGGGGAAAGCAGCTATGTTTCCGCCGGCGGAAAACCCTCCGAAGATGAAGATATCCTGAAGGAAGGCGACTCGTTTTTCCTGGAATCATTTAACGAGATTGAATTCAATGCACCTGATAAATATGTCCAGAGAGTTATTTCATTTAACAGCACCTTCCCCGATCAGGGCAATGATATCTCGCCCATGGATTATATCCAGGCAAGCTTCTACCAGCCGGTGATTGCCGAACTGGCTATCTCTCCCCTATCACCCCAGGCTTTCTCATACTATAAATTCAGGTATATCGGCACCACCTTCCAGGGGAACAACACTATAAACAAAATAGAAGTTATCCCCAGGCAAAAAAGCCAGCAATTGTTTTCAGGAACAATTTTCATAATCGAGGACCTTTGGTGCCTCCACAGCGTTGACCTTACCAATGAGAATATTGCCGGAAAGATCAGGGTCAGGGAACTTTACATTCCGGTTAAGGAGGATGTGTGGATGCCCGTGAGCCATCAGTTCGACATCGACCTGCAGATTATCGGAATAAGGGCTGACGTGGGATACACAAGCTCAGTCAAATACCTCGATGTTACACCAAATGAGAAGCTTCAGAAACCCGGCGACCTGGCTACCGGATTTGCAGGAAGATATCAGCCTGATTCACTGGTTACAAAATCGGGGAGCGAAATAAACAGAATTCTTCAGAAAGAAGAACTTACGAACCGTGACATGGTTAAGCTGGGCAGATTGCTCGATAAGGAATCAAAAAAGACAAGACCCGACAGTGTGGCGAAAAGCCTTGAAATTAAAGACAACACTACCCATATCATAGAACCTGATGCCTCAAAGAAAGACAGCGCTTATTGGGCAGACATCAGACCGATTCCTCTTTCGGAGATCGAGCTAAAAAGCGTCAGGAAAAGCGACAGTATAAGAACCGCCTCATCAGAAATCCGGAAAAGCTCTGCTGATACGTCTTCCTTTCAGGGAAGTCAGAAAAGACTATCGGGATTCAGGACCACATTCAACAGGGTTATGTCGGGCCACACCTGGTCGGATACCTCGGGACTGAGATTCACCTATGGCGGTTTGATGAACCTGAAAAGTTTTAGCTTCAATACAGTGGACGGATTTATCTACGGTCTTGACTTCAGGATTAATAAACAACTCCGACATTCCCGGAGCATATCCGTATACCCCGACTTCCGCTTTGCTTTCAGCAGGGAGAAGCTTATGTGGAGGGTCAATGCAAACTATTCGGTGCAGGGAATGAACCCTTCCCAGTTCTACATCAGAACCGGAAGAACGAGCACTGACATGGGAAAGAGCGGAGGAATAGATCCGCTTATCAACTCCTTCACTTCGCTTATTATGGAACGTAACTACATGAAGTTATACGACAGCAGATATCTGACAATAGGTTATGAGACCGAGATAATCAACGGACTGAAGCTGAACTTCGAAGGAGGATACGAAGAAAGAAGACTAATGGATAACAACACTTCTTTTTCAATCTTCGATACAAGGAGGGAATACACCCCAAACATACCTGTAAATGAATATCTCGACCCTGACAATGGGATCAGCAGCTTTCTGTCGGACAATAATCATTTTGAATTTGTAACAAATGTTACATTTACCCCGTACCAGAAATACAGGGTATATAACGGAAACAAATCGCCGCAGGGATCCGACTGGCCTACCTTCATGGTTACATGGAAGCACGGAGCAAACCAGGATGTATCCTCTTCCGGCAATTATGATCATTTCGACATGTTTCGCCTGGAAGTGTCGCAGCGTCGGGAGACAGGTCCATTCAGCGAACTCAGATGGAGAATAAGGACCGGCGGCACAACCAACAAAAATGTATTGCCCTGGTTCGACTTCTTCCACTTCAATTCGCAGCCAATAAGGATATTAATCGACAGTTATGACGATGCTTTCATGCTCCCGGCATACTATTCACTGAATTCACCTGAGTTTTTCGGGGAAGCGCACCTGAGGTACACCACGCCCTACCTGCTGCTGAAACTGCTGCCCGGACTGAGCAACACTCTGATCCGCGAAAACCTGACAGTCGCCTACCTCGGAACGGGAAACCGCGATCACTATACTGAAATAGGTTATAGTCTCAGCGAAATATTCTTCATCGGCGAAGCCGGAGTGTATGCCGGATTCAATAATTTGAAATACAACAGCATAGGGTTGAAATTTTGCCTGAGGATCGACTAGGCAAAAGGCGGTTCGTTAAGCAGATCCGATTCCTGATCAAACCTTTCACCCATATGTCTCATCCCGTCGTGGTTCATCTTTGAGCCAAGGGTGATACTCTGAGACCCGTCAGGCATTGAAGGATTTGCATCAATTTCGAAGTCATCAATATCGACAAACTGCGCTTTCTCCTCACGGAACCTGAGTTTTACATCGTCTACGGGGCCGTTACGGTTCTTTGCCAGGATGATCTCGGCGATGCCCCTGGTGGAGCTGCCGTCTTCAAAAGTTGGAATCCCGAATTTTTCCTGCCTGTGAATGAAAACCACCATATCGGCATCCTGTTCTATGGCACCCGATTCCCTCAGGTCTGAAAGAAGAGGGCGCTTGGAGCCACCTCTCATTTCAACCGACCTGTTTAGCTGGGAAAGTGCAAGAATGGGAACATTGAGTTCCTTTGCAATACTCTTGAGCGATCGTGATATATTGCTTACCTCCTGTTCGCGGCTTCCTGCATTCTCAGGCCCTGACATCAGCTGAAGATAGTCGACTATTACAATGTCGAGTTTGCGCTGAGCCATCAGGCGCCTGCATTTTGCCCTGAGTTCAAACACTGAGATGGCAGGGGTGTCATCAATGAAGACAGGAGCCTGAACCAGCTTTTTTATCCTGTTGTCAAGCTGTTTCCACTCCTCCTCGGTCAGACGGCCGTTCTTTATCTTTTCTCCGGGTATATCGGTCTCCGCAATTATAAGCCTGTTGACCAGCTGTATAGACGACATCTCGCAGGAGAATATAGCAACCTTCTTACCATGGTCTATTGCCATATTACGGGCCATCGACAGAGCGAAGGCTGTCTTTCCCATCGAAGGACGGGCAGCTATGATGACAAGCTCCGCTTTCTGCCATCCGGAGGTGAGCCTGTCGAGCCTGGTAAAACCGGAAGGTATGCCTACAAGGGCATCCTCCCTTTTACCGGCCTCTTCTATCTCGCGGATAGCCTCCTTGATCACCATATTGATGGGCGACACCTCCCGTTTGATATTCCCCTCCGCAATCTGAAACAGCTCGTTCTCTGAAAAATCAAGAAGCTCAGTTACATCGACAGAATCGTCGAACGACCTGTTGAGAATCTCGGTCGAAGCCCTGATAAGCTCGCGCTGGATATATTTCTGGGCAACAATCCTTGCATGGTAATCGACATTGGCAGCCGATACCACCTTCGCTGTAAGCTGTGTAAGATAAACCGGCCCCCCCGCACTGTCGAGCTCGTTGTGTATCCTGAGTTCTTCGGTTACAGTATACAGATCAACCGGGTACTCCCTCATAGAGAGGTCGGTAATGGCCTTGAATATTTTCTGGTGGGCTTCCTTGTAGAAACTGGCTGGTTTAAGAATGTCGAGTATAGCTATCACGGCTTCCTTCTCGAGCATTACAGCCCCGAGAACAGCTTCCTCCATATCAAGTGCCTGAGGCGGCACCTTCCCGAAATCAGGAAGTTGTGCTATAACTGGCCGTGGCACCGGTTTTTGTTTTGCCATCAAATTTATTACGCTGATTTAATGATATTTATAAGATATTCCCAATTCCTCGCAGGGCTGACCAAAGGTAAAAAATACCCTACTTAATAACCCGGAATGCATTTTTATCTTACAAACATTTTTCTGTTTAAAACTTGTTGAAAAAGCAAATTGACTGGCTTAGGTGCAAAAAATCCGTTCGTTATGGTATTTTTGTAGTAAACACACTTTAATGCTGGTTTTTCCGAAAGCAAAGATCAACCTGGGACTGAGGATCACAGGCAGGCGTCCTGACGGCTATCATGATATTGAGACGCTGTTCTACCCTGTAGGCCTTTGTGACGCCCTGGAGATTGTCAGGGGACCAGAGGGATCGGAGAAAGATGTTCTGTTAATAACCGGGAATGCCATACCCGGCCCTGCCGATGATAACATTGTGCTGAAAAGCGTCAGGAAGCTCCGGGAGTCATTCGGGATACCGCCTCTCATCATCAACCTTTACAAAAGGATCCCGGCCGGGGCCGGACTGGGCGGAGGTTCATCCGATGCGGCTTCAGCGCTCCGTGTCATTAACCGAATTTTCAAACTTTCGATCAGTAATCCGAAACTTAAGGAAATTTCGGCCGCCCTCGGAAGCGACTGCCCCTTCTTCATCGACCAGGTGCCAGCCTTTGCTACCGGAAGGGGGGAGATACTGACTCCGGCGCCCTATGTCCTGGATGGATATTATGTCGTTCTGGCGAATCCCGGAATTCAGGCAAGTACCAGGGAAGCATATGCTGCATGCAGGCCCGCCTTACCGGAAACATCACTGGAGGTGCTCACAAAAAGGCCGCCTGATGAATGGAAGGATACGGTAATAAATGATTTTGAAGAGATATTGTTTCCGGAATATCCTGTTATAAAGGAACTGAAATCAGCTTTTTACGATTCCGGATGTGTTTTCAGTTCAATGTCGGGAAGCGGTTCGACAGTTTACGGTATTTACAGTAAAAAACCTTCAATACCGAAAGAGATTGAAATGCATGTGATCTTCGAAGGCTACCTTTGATCAGTCTGATTCTATTTCCAGAAGTACGGTCCCCTTTCCTACCCTGTCGCCTTTTTTCACACAGATCTTTATTATTTTCCCCCCGAGAGATGATTTTATAAAATTCTGCATCTTCATTGCTTCAAGGATAAGAAGATCCTCTCCCTTCACAACAGTCTGTCCTTCCTTTACAAGAATGTCAAGAATGGTTCCCGGGATATAGCTGATCACCCTGCCCGGATCGGCCGGACTGTATGGTTTCCTGTTAATGAACTTCTCACTCAGCCGTGTGGTGTAGATGGTTGAGTTTATATTCAGCCTTCCTGTTTCTTTATCTTTCATATTGTTCCTCCCCGGAAATTTAAGGATAACGATCAGAACGGCGGAATACCGTGCTTCTTGCTTATCATTTTGACCGACTTGTGAGCTGTTGCATTTATTGCATGAAGTAGGAACCTGCGCGTCTCACCAGGTTCAATCACTGCATCCACATACCCTCTTGACGCTGCGACATATGGATTTGCGAATTTGGTCTTGTATTCCTCAACCTTCTTTTTGCGCATTCCTTCAGGATCGTCCGATGACATGATCTCTTTCCTGAAAATGATATTTGCGGCGCCCTCCGGTCCCATCACGGCAATTTCAGCCGTCGGCCACGCAAAAACGAAGTCGGCGCGCAGATGACGCGAGCCCATTGCTATATATCCTCCTCCGTAAGCTTTCCTCAATATGACCGTGATCTTGGGGACAGTAGCTTCGCAATATGAGTAGAGTATCTTTGCGCCGTGCCTGATAACTCCCGCGTGTTCCTGGTCGACACCGGGAAGATAACCCGGAAGGTCCATAAAGGTGATTATGGGAATGTTGAATGCATCGCAGAACCGGATGAACCTGGCAGCTTTGTCGGATGAATCAACATCAAGAACCCCGGCCATCTCCATAGGCTGATTGGCAACAAAACCAGCTGTCACGCCTCCTACCCTGGCAAAACCTATCACCATGTTACGGGCGTACATTTCCATAATCTCGAAGAAATCCGATTTGTCAACCACTGCCCTTATCACATCCCTCACATCATAGGGAAGAGTTGGATCATCCGGAACTATCTTTTCCGGATCATATTTCCCGTCAGGTTCGTGAGGTTCAGCCACTTTTGCTCCATTACCGTTGTTCCAGGGAATGAATGTCAGCAGTCTCTTTATCTGAGCAAAGCATTCCTCCTCGCTCGAAGCAAAGAAATGCGCGTTGCCTGTGACCTCACTGTGAACCCTTGCACCACCAAGATCCTCCATAGAAATTTCTTCCCCAAGCACTGTCTTAATAACTTCTGGCCCGGTAATGAACATCTTTGAAATATTCTCAACCACAAATACAAAATCGGTCAGGGCAGGTGAGTAAACAGCACCGCCGGCGCAGGGACCAAGGATGACCGAGATCTGCGGAATGACACCGCTCGATATTGTGTTGCGAAAGAATATCTCGCCATAGCCTGCCAGTGAATTGACACCTTCCTGTATCCTGGCTCCCCCCGAATCGTTGATCCCAATGAGCGGCATCCTCATCTTCAGGGCATAATCCATGATCTTCGTGATTTTCCGCGAATGCATCATGCCCAGAGATCCGCCGGCAACCGTGAAATCCTGGGCATAAACAGCTACCGGAGCTCCGTTTATTGTCCCCGAACCGATTATCACCCCGTCGCTCGGAAGAGACTTCTTGTCCATGTCAAAATCGCGGGCATCATGTTCAACGAAAAGATCATATTCCATGAAGGAATCCCTGTCGACAAGGGCTATTATCCTCTCGCGGGCTGTCCGTTTGCCCATAGCCTTCTGCTTCTCAATAGCCTGCTCGCCTCCGCCAAGAAGAATCTGCTTCCTCTTCTCCTGGAGTTCCCTGATTTTCTTGCTTACCGCCATTTTAAACAGTTATTTACAATTTGAGTACAAAATATAAAGTGGTGCAATATAAGATTTTCAAACGAAGCCTTGCCTACTTGGGAGCAAGTTTATACACAACGAGCGCAATAAAGGCGTACAGGATGTTGGGGATCCACATGGCAAGCATGGGTGCGAGGTTTCCTTTCAGCGAAAACTGGGATGCAAACTGCATGAACAGTATGTAGGAAAAACTGAGACCAAGTCCTATTCCGATATTCATACCAATGCCTCCCCTCACCTTCCGCGATGACAGTGAAACCCCTATCAGAGTAAGTATGAAAACCGAGAACGGATTCGCGAAACGCCTGTGCTTTTCTATCAGAAACAGTTTCAGTTCATCCGATCCCTGAAGCCGTAACTTGTCAACATACTCATTGAGATTGCTGTAGGTCATGGTTCCGACGAACTCGGGCCCCATGGAAAGATCTTCCGGACTGAAATAAGCCAGAGTTGTGTCTATCCGCTCACCCTCCGCTATGCGATCCTCGCCGGCAGTGATATCCCTGACACGATAATTGATAACTACCCATTTACTGGTCGCCGTATCATACCTGACCATATCGCCCGAAAGTTTCGATTCAAGCTTTCCTTCTTCATCGAACCTCTCGATAGTGAAATTCCTGCCTGCCTGGCTTATAGGATTAAATGACTCCATATAGACAAGGACATTCCTGTAGACCTGCCTGTGAATATTCATCACCGGAATTCTCTTTGTCCGAGCCCGGTAGTACTTGTCCTCAAAATCTATCCTTTTCAGGTTTGAAGTGGGAATAACGAAGTTGGTAAGCAGAAAAGTAAATACCGCGATAAGGAGCGCCGAAATGAAATACGGAAGCATCATTCTCCTGAAACTCATACCACTGTTCAGAATTGCAATGATCTCGGTGTTCGCAGCCATCTTTGAAGTGAAAAAGATCACCGAGATGAAAACGAACAGCGGAGAAAAAAGAGTGGCAAAATAGGGTATGAAATTAAGGTAATAGTCGAATATTATGGCTTTTACCGGGGCCTCCCTTTCCATAAAGTTGTCGATCTTTTCTGCAAAATCAAAAACAACAGCAATGGAAAGTATCATAACAAGGGCAAAAAAGAAAGTGCCCAGGAACTTCCTGATGATGTAACGGTCGATTATCTTAAGTCCGAAATAATTCATGCCCTTGCTGAAAGTTTTATAACCATCCGGTCTTTCCATTTCCTGAAAGTGCCGTCTTCAATTCTCTCCCTTGCTTCCGAAACCAGCCTGAGATAAAACGAAAGGTTGTGAATGCTTGCGATCTGGGACCCCAGTATTTCCCCCGCGATGATCAGATGTCTCAGATAAGCCTTTGAGTAGTTCAGGCTTACGGGTGAGGGGCCCGAGGGATCGATGGGACTGAAATCATCAATCCATTTCCGGTTCTTAATATTTATTATTCCTTCACTTGTGAAAAGCATCCCGTTCCTCCCGTTCCTCGTGGGCATCACACAGTCAAACATATCGATTCCCCTTTCAATGGCCTCCAGTATGTTTGCAGGAGTTCCCACACCCATCAGATAACGCGGCCTGTCTTCAGGAAGTATCTCATTGACAACCTCAATGGTCCGGTACATTTCCTCAGCCGGTTCGCCAACTGAAAGCCCTCCGATCGCATTTCCCTCCATGCCGGCTTCAGCGGCTTTCTCAGCTGACAGTCTTCTCAGGTCATCGAAAATGCTTCCCTGTACAATCGGAAAGAGGTATTGCTGATATCCCCAAAGTGGTTCCGCAGCCCTGAACCTGGCAACAGCCCGGTCGAGCCATCTGTGAGTGAGGGCAACCGATTTTTCGGCATAGCGGTGGTCGCACGGGAAAGGGGCGCACTCATCAAATGCCATCATAATGTCGGCTCCGATAATACGCTGAATATCTATGGTATTCTCAGGAGTAAAAACATGCTTTGATCCGTCAATATGTGATTTGAATACAGCACCTTCTTCGGTTAGCTTCCTGTTGGGAGCAAGTGAAAAGACCTGATACCCACCGCTGTCGGTTAATATCGGCCGGCTCCAGTTCATGAATCCGTGAAGCCCGCCTGCCTTTTCAAGAATATCCGTTCCCGGACGCAGGTAAAGATGGTAGGTATTCCCCAGAATGATCTTCGCATCAATATCGTCAGCAAGATCTCTCTGAAGTATACCCTTCACCGTACCGGCTGTCCCAACCGGCATGAAAATGGGAGTCGGAATATCACCATGGCCCGTAGTGAGTACTCCCGTCCTGGCTTTTGTCTCCCTGTCCCTGTGCCGTATCCTGAACATACGATATCCTTTTTACGGATGCCAAAGGTAATTCATTCATCCGCCTGTTGAAAATTATGTCGATAATTTTTCCTGCTTCCTGTCCGTTTTCGGAATAATGCAAAGCTTTTTGGCTTTCTACTATTCGGAATATCTTACTAATATTGCAGCCATATCTGAAAGTCGAATGATACCAGATGGAAATACGTTATTTCTGACTTTGCTGATCATTTTCGGCATATCTTTCCTTGTTCAGGCATTTTATTACCTTTATTACTACCTTGCTCCTGCCAGGTCAGAGACTTCTGATACTTCGGCAAAACGGGAACCGGTGTCGGTAATTATCTGTGCCAGGAACGAAGAGGAAAATCTCAGGAATTTCCTTCCGGCAGTCCTTGAACAGGATTATCCTGATTTCGAAGTTATTGTGGTCAACGATTGTTCGGAAGATGATACTGACAACGTGCTGGCAGCCTACCTGAAAACATACCCGCGGCTCCGGGTTTCAAGTATCACCAGGGATCCAAAATTCACTCACAACAAAAAATTAGCGCAGTTCATAGGCATTAAGGCTGCCAGAAATGAACTCCTCCTTTTTACAGATGCTGATTGCAGACCCGAAAGCAGCCTTTGGATAGAAAGTATGGCATCGCGGTTTGACGAAAAGACCGGATTTGTACTGGGATACGGCGGATATTTCACAGGCAAGGGATTGCTTAACAGATATATCAGGTACGACTGCATGACAATTGCAGTACAATATATGGGTATGGCTCTGAGGGGAATGCCATACATGGGTGTGGGAAGGAATCTCGCTTACAGAAAATCCATATTTTTTGAGAGAAAGGGATTCGGCCCCTTTTCCCACCTTGCATCAGGTGATGACGACCTGTTTGTAAATGCAAACGCATCAAAGGGAAATATCGCAGCGGAGTTCGGGAAGGAATCACATACAAGATCTGTGCCTGCACTTAATATCGGGCAATACATAAACCAGAAATCAAGGCATCTCACAACTGCAAGATATTATAAAACAATACATAAGATAATTCTGCTCGGAGAACCTGCGTCGAGGGTTATCTTCTATGCAACCATGGCGATTCTGCTCTCAGGATTATATGCCTGGCCGCTCGTGACCGGAATCTTTTCGCTGAGATTCACTATTCAGCTGATAGTCTTTTCGCTAAACAGAAAAAAATTCAATGAACCCGGAATTTTGCCTCTCTTTCCAATATTTGACCTTATTTCCCCGTTTATTAATGCTGCATTCTATGCAGGGAGCCTCAGGGAAGGAAGAGCAAATACCACATGGAAGTGACCAACTGTATATCTGAAAAGGCACAATGCGACCTTCTTCTTGTCGAACAGGCAAAGAAGGGCAACGAAAAAGCCTTTTCAAGTCTGCTTAACAGGTACAGGGATTCAATCTATTTCATGCTTCTAAAAATGGTAAACAACACTTCCGATGCAGAAGACCTTACAATAGAAGCATTCGGAAAGGCTTTCAGATTCATCGATTCATATACTCCGGATTATGCTTTCAGCACCTGGCTTTTCAGAATAGCCACCAATAACTGCATCGATTTTATAAGGAAAAAACAGCTCTCTCCATCTCCAATCGATCAGGCACAGGACGATATTGACAATCTTACAGTTAATATCCAGTCCGACCTTCCGGATCCTGAGGAAAGGCTGATCAACGAACAGAAAATTGCCGTACTGCGCGAAATAGTCAGCCAGCTCAAACCTCGTTACAGGAGGCTCATTGAACTCAGATATTTTAAGGAGTACTCATACGAAGAGATCGCTTCAGAAATGAAACTTCCCATTGGAACAGTTAAGGCACAACTTTTCAGGGCAAAATCCCTCCTCTTCAATATCTTTGCAAAAACAGGCAACCGATAGTGTGTGAAATTATCCGGAAATACTTCCCTGATCTCACTGGTAACCAGATTAACATGTTTTCAAAGCTGGGAGAAGTCTACAGGCTATGGAACGACAGGATAAATGTGATCTCGAGAAAGGACTTTGATAATTTTTATACTCATCACGTACTTCATTCCCTTTCAATTGCAAAGATCTGCCGTTTCAGGGAAGGCAGCAGGATTCTTGATGCCGGAACCGGGGGAGGATTCCCGGGCATACCACTGGCAGTAATGTTCCCGCATGCCAGCTTCTTTCTTCTCGACTCCATTGCAAAGAAGATAAAGGTGGTAGCAAGCGTGGCCGGGGAACTTGGACTTGAAAACATCACCCCCCTCAGAAAAAGAATTGAAGAGGAGACAGGACAATACGACTTCATTTTAAGCAGGGCGGTAATGACATTTCCCGAACTTGTGAAACTGACCAGGAAAAATATCAGCCGCAACAGTTCGGGAGAAATCAGAAACGGGATCATCTGCCTTAAGGGAGGAGATCTCTCATACGAACTGATGCCTTTCAGAGACAAGGCTATAATTCATGATATCAGCGCCTTTTTCACCGAACCCTGGTTCATGTCAAAAAAGATTGTATACCTTCCTTTATGATTTATTAAATTTTATCCTGCCCGTTGCATTTATTTAAAAAATATCTATCTTTGCGATCTCAAAATCCATTTATAGAAACAACTTAAAAGCAGCGTCATGAAAAGGACATTTCAGCCTTCAAGGAGAAAAAGAGCCAACAAACACGGATTCAGGGAAAGAATGTCCACAGCCAACGGCAGAAGGGTATTGGCTGCACGCAGAGCCAAGGGCAGGAAAAAACTCACTGTTTCATCAGAACTCAAACTTAAATAATAAGGATATTTATACCACAAGGGAAGGTGCCTCCTCAAAGGCACCTTTTTTTTGTTAATTTTGCTGCTGATTGCCATGCAAATGAAGAATCCCGAAGAATTTACGGACGATCCGGACCTGAAAAAAATTATCAGGGGAGTCAGCCTCGGCAGGCGCATTAACGGTGAGGAAGGAGTCGTACTCTATGAAAAAGCAGGCTTGCCGCTCCTCTCACTTCTTTCGGATATTGTCAGAAGAAGGCACAATGCTGATAAAGTCTTTTTCAACCGCAATTTTCATATTGAACCCACCAACCTCTGTATTCATAACTGCCGCTTCTGTTCATACCATAAACCGGAAGGCGACCCTGAAAGCTGGGAATACTCGCACGACGAAATGCTTGATATGGTGAGAAAATTCGACGGTATGGAAGTTACGGAGGTTCATATTACGGGAGGGGTGCACCCCTCACATGACATAAAGTATTACGGTGAACTTCTTCAGAAGATCAGGCAACTCCGTCCGGACATTCACATAAAAGCCTATTCAGCCGTTGAACTCGACCGGATGATTGCCCGTTCGGGTATGACAACCAGCCAGGGATTATTGCGGCTCAAGGAATACGGGCTGGATTCGATTCCCGGAGGAGGAGCGGAGATATTCGACGAAACAATCAGGAAAAAGATCTGTCCTGAAAAATCGACAGCAGAAAGATGGCTGGAGATCCACGAAACAGCTCACCGTTCAGGCATCCCGTCAAATGCCACCATGCTCTACGGCCACCTGGAAAACTATTCGCACAGGATCGATCATATGTCGAAACTCCGGGAATTACAGGACCGGACCGGCGGCTTTAATGCCTTCATCCCTCTGAAGTTCAGAAAAGCCAACAACCCGATGTCACACCTAGGTGAAACCACGATGGCGGAAGACCTTAAAAACTATGCCGTTTCGCGTATATTCCTCGACAATATTCCCCACATAAAGGCATACTGGCCAATGATAGGAAGAGAAGTCGCGCAGATGAGCCTGATGTTCGGAGCCGATGATCTTGACGGTACCATAGAGGATTCAACAAGGATCTATTCAATGGCAGGCTCCGGGGAACAAAATCCGGCTATGTCGACCGGTGAAATCTGCAGGCTGATCAGAGATGCCGGTTTTGTGCCTGTTGAACGGGATTCCTTTTATAATTTTATACGTACATTTGCGTTATAAAATTTAGTCAGGCCACCATGAGCATCAAAGAATTTCTCCTCAGTAAAACATTTCTTAAAAACCTGGCACTTGCAGCTGTCATTGTCGTGGTCTTCATAATGCTTCTGCTGATCTGGCTGAACTTTTATACACGCCATGGACAAAGCAAACCGGTGCCTGATTTCAGGGGACTGACACTAAGCCAGACTGAAGAGCTGGCAAGAAAAAGCAAACTCAGGTTCCAGATCATCGATTCGGTTTACACATCAGAAGTTCCGAGAGGATGCATAGCCGAACAAAATCCGGTTCCGGGTTTCAAAGTAAAGAAGCGAAGAAACATATTGCTTACCATCAATGCCTTCAATCCGGAGATGGTGGCAATGCCAAACCTTGTCAACCTCCCCAAGAGACAGGCTGTAAAGGTAATTGAAAGCACCGGGCTTCAACTGGGTTCAATCAGATATATCCCCGACATCTCATTCGACGTGGTGCTCGAACAGCATTACAACGGAAGAAATATCCCGGAAGGCGACTCAATACAGAAAGGATCGGTGGTCGATCTTGTACTGGGCAAAGGTCTTAGCAATCAGAGAACCTATGTCCCCGACCTCATCGGGCTCAATCTCGATGCTGCCAGAAACACCATACTCGGGGCATCACTGACTCTTGTGACCTCCATATTTGACAATAGTGTATTTACAGCTCAGGATTCGGCCGACGCATTTGTGTATAAACAGAATCCCGAATTCAGTGTTGATGCCACTCTTCAGCTCGGATCGTCCATCTACCTGTGGCTGACACTCGACTCGGCAAGGCTTCCTGTGGATACTGCAAATGTCATTACGGATACCATACCCGAAAGGTACTTCAGAATGCCAGACTGAATTGATGCATAAAAGACTGATAATATATCTGATTCTGCTTTTTTGTCTTAACGGTTACATGTCGGGACAGGAGGTTATTATTGGTCTGCAGTCGAACCGCCTTCTGAAAGGAAACCTGTCCGGCCCGGCAAAAGGGCTGGCTGCCGACCCGGTCGAACTACCCTTCTTCGATGACTTTACTGGTAAATCATATCTGCCATCACCTCTGCTTTGGTCAGACAACTTTGCATTTGTTAACAACACCTATTCCGACCGGCAGATTACCATTGGAATTGCCACCCTCGATGCACTTGACGAGACAGGAAAACTGTACGAAACTGCAACTCCTGATGGATTTGAAGCCGATCATCTTACCTCACAGCCTGTCAATCTTCTGTATCCTCCATCTGAAAACATCCGGCTTAGCTTCTATTACGAGCCCGGCGGACTGGGAGATGTACCTGAATCAGGTGACAGCCTTTCCCTGCAGTTTTATGCGCCTGATGAAGCCGCATGGTATTCAGTATGGAGATCAGATGCTTCGAGGGAAGCCGGATTCAAGCCGGTTATAATAAGGATTGACGACCCGAAATACCTTAAGAACGGATTTCAGTTCCGGTTCGTAAACAGGGCAAGTCTTTCGGATTTTCAGGACAACTCGATGATTGGAAACTGCGATCACTGGAACATCGATTATGTTCTCCTTGACAGGAACAGACCCGAAGCTGATACTGCCCTGGCCGATGTGGCTTTCAGAAAACCTTTGAGATCAATACTGAAAACCCATGAAGCAATGCCGTGGAAACAGTTCAGACAGGTCTACCTTCAGGAAATGGGTGCCTTCATACCTATTTCATACAGGAACAATGATATAATTACAAGGAATGTAACGAGGAATTTTGAAATACGCGACATGTATTCAAATACCATTTCACATTCGTTCAGCGCGGGAGCAACAAACATCGAACCCTATGCGAGTGTGGATTACAAAGCCAGCCTGATATATACCTATAACACCTCCTTTACCGATTCAGCCCTTTTCCGGATAACCTGCCGCCTCATAACCGATGACTTTGATCCGAAAACCAACGACACCATTAAATACGACCAGTTCTTCGGCAATTATTTCGCCTTCGACGACGGTACATCAGAAAGCGGGTACGGCATCAACGGAGAAGGTTCAAGGAATGCAATGGTGGCATACCGGTTCAAATCATTCATGGACGACACACTGAGGGCAATAAGTATCTGCTTCAACGACAGTTACCTTAACAGCAATGCGAGGGCATTCGACCTTATGATATGGGATGACAGCAACGGATTACCCGGGAATGTCATTTACAGCTTTCCCGATGTGGTAGTCCAGCCCGGTGATGATATCAACGGATTTCATACATACATACTACCCGACGGTGTTCCGGTAAATGGTGTCTTCTATGCCGGATGGAAACAAAGAACCGAGACTTTTCTGAATGCAGGATTCGATGTCAACACTCAACATCAGGGAAGACAGTTCTACTGGCTTAACGGTATCTGGTACCTGTCCCAGAAAGAGGGCAGCCTGATGATTAGACCGATAGTCGGCAAACCCATAAAAACCACCTCATCTGATGATGATATCCCGGCCTATAAGGAAAATAACAGGATGTGGCCCAATCCGGCCCGGGAATTCATTAACCTTGAATGCGAAGGATTGGTGCCCGGACCCTCGACTTTTGTCTCGATCAGCGATCTTCAGGGACGCGAACTGATGAGAACCGAGTACAGCGAGAGGATTGATATTTCAAGCTTGAAACCCGGGATTTACACCATTGTCGTGCTCCACGGAAAGAAACGTGCCGCCTGGTTCAGGCTTGTGGTCACAAACTGACAGCAGATGATCGGGGAAGAACTGACAGACCAGCAGGAGTTGTTTGAACACTACAGGTTCAAATCCGAGCCGGGACAATCTCTTATACGCGTTGACAAATTCCTCTTTGCAAGACTGGAAAATACCTCCAGAACGAGAATACAGAACGCAGCAAATGCAGGCAACATCCTTGTAAACAACAAGCCGGTCAAGCCAAACTACAGGGTTAAACCCAACGATGTCGTGCAGGTTGTCCTCCCGAATCCACCCAGGGAGATAGACCTGATACCTGAAAATATTCCCCTTAACATTATCCACGAAGACGATGATGTTATTGTTGTCAATAAGGATGCCGGAATGGTGGTGCATCCGGCCTACGGCAATTACACCGGAACGCTGGTGAATGCCCTGATGTGGCATTTCAGGGATATTCCGATGTTTCAGACAGGCGAGCTTCGTCCGGGGCTGGTTCACCGTATTGACAAAAATACTTCGGGGATCCTTGTAATTGCAAAAAACGAGCTGTCCCTCAACAGATTATCGAGGCAGTTCTATGAAAGGACCACGGGCAGGAGATATATTGCCCTGGCCTGGGGTACTCCCGATCCTCCTGAAGGAACCATAACCGGCAACGTTGGAAGGAATATCCGCGACAGAAAGATCATGCAGGTCTTCCCTGACGGAAGCCAGGGTAAACCTGCAATCACCCACTACAGGGTTATTGAGGACTTCGGATATGTTTCGCTTGTTGAGTGCAGGCTCGAGACCGGCCGGACTCATCAGATAAGGGTTCATTTCAGCCATTTCAGGCATCCGCTTTTCAATGATGAGGAATACGGAGGGGAAAAGATACTCAGGGGAACAACCTTTGCCAAATACCAGCAGTTTGTAAGGAACTGCTTCGCAATCCTGCCCAGGCAGGCATTGCATGCCAAATCGCTTTCATTCGATCACCCGGTCACAGGAATGAGACTATCCTTTGATTCGGAATTACCTGACGACATGAAACAGGTAATAGAAAAGTGGAGAAATTATACATCAGGAAGGGAAAAATTCTAACCTGTCAGAAATAAACCATCAGCAATCCTTTGCCCTGCGCCCTGAGCCCTGAGCCCTTTGCCCTGTGCCCTGTGCCCTGAGCCCTGTGCCCTGAGCCCTGTGCCCTGAGCTAATTCTTACCAGCTCCCTCCTGCACCGCCGCCACCAAAGCTGCCGCCTCCGAAACCGCCGAATCCCCCACCGCCTCCACGAAAACCGCCGCCTCCGGAAAATCCGCCCCAGCTGCCGCTGTGCCTGCTGCCGCCTGAATTCATCATTGACATAAGTATCCACAGAGGCAATCCGTTGCGGCTTATATGCTTCTGGTTCGATCCGCCGCTGCTCCGCATGAACAGGATCAACATAATGACAAAGATGAATATTATGAGAGGAAGCAATTCACCAATATCTCCTCCCTTGTTGTAGTCGTCGGCAGTGAATTCCCCGGTTGCCAGCGACATAAGCGTGCTGGTTGCCTTATCGAGCCCTTCGTAGTAATTGCCCTGCCTGAACTCGGGAAGGATTTCATTATCGACTATCTGGCCGCAGATAATGTCGGGGATGGCTCCTTCAAGACCGTACCCGGTTGTTATCTGAACCTGACCCTGAGAACTGAAAGTCTTCGGCTTCACAAGTATAAGGACTCCATTGTCGGAACCTTTCCTGCCTACACCCCACAATTCCGCCAGCCGCTGAGCGTAATCGGCCTTATCATATCCCATAAGGTCGCTGACCGTTACAACAGCAATCTGGGTTGATGTGGTATCATCGAAAGCCACAAGCTTCTGTTCAAGGGCATTGATCTCCTGACTGGTGAGCAAACCTGCAAAATCATTCACAAGCCTGGGCGGCACCTGAGGTTCCGGAAAATCCTGACCTGAACCGGTCAGGCACAACAATGCCAGAATCAGCCCGGTAAATGTCTTTGGTTTTAAAAATGATCTGGGATTCATTGTTTTTCCGCTTGCTCATTATCTTCAAAGGAGATCTCATCGGGGAGTTCATTCACATCATCACTTCTGTGAGGGAAATGTTCCCTTAGCTGCCTTCCTGCGAGCAGAACACCTTCAATAATACCGTCGCAGTATTTTCCTGCCCTGAACTGATTCTCTATAAGGCCCTTGATCGAATCCCAGAACCCTTCGGGTACCCTGCTGTTTATTCCACCGTCACCAATTACCGCAAATTCCTTATTCCTTACGGCAAGGTAAAAGAGGATGCCGTTCCTGTCTTCGGTTTCATGCATTTTGATATGCCGGAATATCCATGCAGCCCTGTCAAGAACATTTCCGGTAAGGCTGGTTTCGATATGAACCCTTATCTCTCCCGATGTTTCGCCTTCAGCCTCCTTTATGGCATCACGTATCTGAAGCTGCTGTTCTCTGGTAAAGAAGGTTGATGCCTTTATTTCCATTTACGGTACCGGGTTAAAATGTAACCTCAGGAGCTTTCTCCGCTCCTTCCATCGACTCGAAATATGGTCTGGCGGTGAACCCGAACATACCGGCAAGTAAATTCTGCGGGAACTTCCTGATATAGGTGTTCATGACCTGTGCTGCTTCATTGAATTTGCGGCGTTCGGTTGAAATGCGGTTCTCTGTTCCTTCCAGCTCCACCTGGAGATCCCTGAAATTTTGCGTGGCTTTAAGTTCGGGATAACGTTCCACAACAACCATCAGCCTCGACAAAGCGGAACTCAGGTCACTCTGCGCAGCCTGGAATTCCTGAAGATTCTCAGAAGTCATTCTGGCGGGGTCGACTGTTACCTGGGTGGCCTTTGCACGGGCTTCGATAACCTGTGTAAGAGTCTCCTGCTCGAATGCAGCTGCTCCCTTTACTGTGTTAACAAAATTCGGAATGAGATCAGCCCTCCGCTGATACTGAGTCTCAACATTTCCCCACTGGCTTGTCACACCTTCCTGAAGGGAAACCATCTGGTTATATACCCTGGTACCCCATGAGACAATACCCAGTACTATGAGTCCGAGCAATACTCCGACTACAATCCAGATTATGCAACCTTTCTTCATTTTAAGCTTTTTTAAGAATAAACTCAAAGGTAAATAATATCTTAATACTTAGAATTAAAATTTCTAATTGTTACTATTGATCAAATACAACCATTAATTTCTAATTTTACTGCCAAAAATCTGCAGCATGAGAACAATCGCCATTGTGGCCGGAGGAGACTCATCCGAATTTGAAATTTCTGTTAAAAGTGCGAAAGAGGTATTTAATCTGATTTCCGGAAGATACAATGCATGGCTTATCATGATAAGAGGCACTGCATGGTACTGGGAAGATCAGAAGGGAAGGCGTTTCAATGTCGACAAGAACGATTTCACCCTTAAAACCGATGATCAGAAGATCAGGTTCGATGCCGTTTTCATTGCAATACACGGGACTCCTGGTGAGAACGGGCTGCTCCAGGGCTATCTCGATATGATGCAGATACCTTATACCAGCTGCAGCGCGTTCTGTTCAGCCCTGACATTTAACAAACAGGCCTGCAAGCTCTATCTCAAGGACTACGGAATTCCCATGGCGGAGAATATCCTCTTCCGTCGTGAGACTATGCCGGATCCGGATAGCATAATTTCCAGAACCGGACTTCCGTGCTTCGTAAAACCTAACGACAGCGGTTCAAGTTTCGGGGTATCCAAGGTAAAAAGCAGGGAAGAACTGCCGGCTGCAATTGAAGCCGCACTAAGGGAGAGCAGGGAGGTTATGGTGGAATCGTTCATGGACGGCAGAGAAGTTGCCTGCGGTGTGGCAAGGGTGAATGGAAAGGGAATAGTCTTTCCTGTAACCGAAATAATCAGCAGGAACGAATTCTTTGATTATGAGGCAAAATACACACCCGGAAAATCAGAGGAGATAACCCCGGCTGACATGCCTGACGACCTGATAAACAGGATACAGTTGCTCAGTTCCAGAGTCTATGATATTCTCGGATGCAAAGGCATAGTAAGGGTCGATTTCATAATAGTCGGCAGCAAACCCTTCTTCCTTGAGATAAACACCGTCCCCGGCATGACCATGGAAAGCATCATACCCAAACAGGCTGATGCCGCAGGCATCGATCTCGAAGACCTTTACTCCATGGTGATCGAAGACCTGTTCTGATAAGTAAAAAATCCTTCTGAATCCGCTTTGTCAGAACAATTGCCTACTGTCGTGCCATTTTCAGGGCCGAGGTTGTTGTATAGTATTTTGTGATCATCCCGGGGACCTCCCATTCAGGCAGTTTTCCTTCCTCAAGGTATTCAAGGAATCTTTCGGTGACCTGGCCGAAATGCTCTTCATGCGAAATCCTGTACTTCTGAGGTATCGTTATCTTAAGGGAACTGGCTCCCGAGTCTTCGACCATCAGACTGTCGTAGGGAAGATTACCCAGTGCTGTCCTGAGCTTGACAGCTAAATCCGGGATAGTTGAGCCTTTTATATTTTCGACGTACAGGGTAGGGACATATTTTTCATCCGCACCCTGGCGTATTACCAGGTCGCACAAAGTACCGCGCATTACAGAGTAGTGGGTATCCCCTCCTCCTGCCGGCGGCATGAAGTTCCATGTCACAGACACTTTTGCCCATATCCCCTTCAGCTGATATATCATCTCACCATTGGAGTACACATGAAGTTTCCCGTCCCGGATATCCTTGCCCAGGTATTCCGGGAAATCATCCAAGCCGGTTACCCCGGTGAATTCTTCCTTTGTTATTATCGTAGGCCATCTTCTTGCCGAAGCAAGCTTCACATCGGAAGGGTTGAGGATCTGTTCCGGAAAACATTCCCACTGTATCAGGTCAACAAGATGGGTTGTTACATCGACAATCCCCTCGCCCTGCTGCTCGACGTCAAAAAACCATGCCGGACGCTGCAGCGGAGAACCTGAGACAATCTTTGAAAAATGATGAACACTTACCTTCGACACTGCAGGTTCACTGCTTGTGCCGGGCACCAGAGTTCCGAAAATCCCTTGATTCTGCGACAGAAGCTTCTGCAGGATCGTTGTGATCTCAAACCTTTCGGTCATGATGTCGTAAAGAAGGATTCCTTTTTCGGTTGCTGTAGCAAAAGCACTCTGAAGACCGGGCCAGTCTTCCGGACTTATGATCATGGGTTTGTCGGCAAGCACATTGAGACCTGCATTAACGGATGAAGTAATATAGCTTGCCTTCTTTTTATTGTTGCCCGACAGCACCACCACATTACCGGCATTTTCCGAAAGCATCTTTTCAAAAAAATCAGGGCCCCTGTATACTATCTCATTCCAGTTCGTCGGATCTGCGGTCCTGTTGTTGTATGATGCTATTCTTCCAAGATGCTGATCAACATCCGGTCCTTCCGGAGCATATACCCGAACATCGGGCGAAACCTGCGGGTACATTTTTTTCTGCACGAGGGCAGCGTGAAAATGACCGGGATCGATGGTCAGAAGATTTACCTTGTAGTTGGTTACCATTGAATTATCCTTTTCTTCAGAAGTTTGTTTCCTGGTTCCGCCCGACCCGCATGACGATAGTATCATCGCAGGGATCAGCACCAGCATTGCTGTCTTTTTTTTCATGTCTTTCTCTTATTTTATTTCCTTTACTGCATCAACAAAAGCCAGGATATTCTCTGTGCTTACATCCTGCGGCATTCCTCCTCCCGCCGACCAGATGATGCGATCATGATTGCTTACCTCGCCGGAAGCCTTTCTTACCGCATCCCTTACCTGTTCCGGGGTTCCGGATGCCAGCACATCTCTTGGAGGTATGTTCCCGAGCAATACCACCTTGTCGCCGGCCAGATTCCTTATTTCTCCCAGCGAATGATTGAAGGAGAAATTGAAAACATTGACTCCCATCTCCTTAAGAAATCCAGCCGTAATAAGTCCCTCAGCATCATTGTGAAGAAACCTGACCTTTGAACCTGTACATGAAAAGATCTTTTTGAAATATGGAAGCACGAATTCTGTGAATTCTGCTTCACCAACAAAACCTATTATATCATCGAGAATAAGCACTCCATCAATTGATGGAAAGCTTTCCTTCTGAAGCGAAAGCCAGTCACAGATGAAAGAGCTGATCTTCTCAAGCAGCTTATGGGAGTTGTCAGGATCAAGAGCAAGCGCCATCATGAATTCGGTGGTTCCCATAAGGAAACTGGCAATATTGAGAGGTCCGCGTGCTATAGCAAACCTGACCTGGTGATCCGCCTCAACTATTGCCGGCTGAGTATTCCTCAGCCTGGCAATCATGAATGGCAGAAGCCCGTCGGTCCTGACATTGGGCTGGGGCAGCAGATCTGTATCAGTGATATCGCTGAGGATCCTGTCTGCATGGGGGAGAGAATTCTCCAGGAAGATCAGACGTGATCCGAAAGCAGAAGGTTCGGTGCACATTCCGTATTCCGACCAGAAACCAGGCATGAACCAGACATCCGGAAAAGTCTCGGCTGCCCTGATATTTGCCTTCAGCCATTTCTCGTCGGATGCATAATAGTCAAGAGTGGGAATTCCATACCAGCCAGGAAGCCATGGACTGTCAATGATGAACCCCGAAGGCCTGTAAGAGAGCTTCTTCCCATCTATTATGGAGAGAAGATCATTCCACGATGAATTTCGCATGGGAATTGAGGTTTATCTGTAATACTTCAGACCTTAAAATTGAGAATTATTTTCTATTCATCAAACATTCAACCTCAGGATGTTTTATCATTTACCGTCACTGTTGGCAATATTGAAATTAAAGGTCTCCATGCGGTATGAATCTATCGGGGCGCAGGTGCAAATCAGGTTACGGTCGCCATAACCATCATCTATCCTTCCCACTGAAGGCCAGAACTTGTTTTCTTCCACCCACTTAAGGGGAAAAGCTGCCTTACTCCGTTCATAGGGATGCTTCCATTCATCGGCAGTCACTGCCAGGGCTGTATGAGGCGCATTATGCAATACATTGTCTTCCCTGTCAGCCTTACCTTCCCTGACTTCCTGTATCTCAAGCCAGATGGAATTCATCGCATCGATGAACTTGTCAAGCTCCCTGAGCGATTCTGACTCGGTTGGCTCAACCATAAGGGTTCCGTGAACCGGAAATGAAAGAGTGGGAGCATGAAAGCCGTAGTCCATAAGCCTTTTAGCAATGTCTGATTCAGTTATCCCGGCTTCAACCTTGAAATTCCTGCAATCGAGTATAAGCTCGTGCCCAACAAATCCGGTTTCTCCGGTATAAAGTGTCCTGAATCTTTCCTTAAGGGCAGCTGAGATATAATTTGCATTCAGGATGGCATACCTGGTGGCTTCAGTAAGTCCTTCCGGACCCATCATAAGTATGTAGGAATGTGAAATGGTAAGTACCTGACCGCTTCCGAAAGGAGCTGAGGCGACAGGATTTATTCCCTTCTTACCTCCAGCAGCGACCAGCGGATGAGACGGCAGGAATCCGGCAAGCTTTTCATTAACAAGGACCGGTCCCATACCGGGGCCGCCGCCGCCATGAGGTATGGCAAAAGTCTTATGAAGATTGAGATGACAGACATCTGCCCCGATACGGCCTGGACTGGTAAGCCCTACCTGGGCATTCATGTTGGCTCCGTCCATATAGACAAGCCCTCCGTTCTCATGGATAATATCCATCATCGAGGTAACTCCTGCTTCAAACACCCCGTGTGTTGAAGGATAGGTGATCATGAAGCAGGCGAGGTTATCCCTGTACGCCGCGGCTTTCTTCCTAAGGTCGTAAATATTGATGTTTCCCCTTTCGTCGCATTCAACAACAACAACCTGCATTCCTGCCATAACTGCGCTCGCAGGATTTGTGCCATGGGCCGAGGAGGGAATGAGAGCAATGTTCCTGTGACCTTCGCCCCTTGTTTTATGATATTCTCGTATAATAAGCAGCCCGGTATATTCACCGGCAGCCCCGGAATTAGGCTGGAACGATACTGCCGAAAATCCGGTTATCTCCTTTAGGGCATCACCCAGCTCCTTCATCATCTGATAATAACCTTCAGCCTGATCGGCCGGAACAAACGGATGAATATTGCCGAATTCCGGCCAGCTCATGGCGAACAAGGATGTTGCCGGATTCAGTTTCATGGTGCATGAGCCGAGAGATATCATGCTGTGGGTGAGTGAGAAATCTTTCCTCTCAAGCATTTTGATGTACCTCATCATCTCAGTCTCGCTGTGATAGTTGTTGAAGGTCGATGACGAAAGAAAGGATGACTTGCGAAGGAATTTGTCGGGGATGCAGTTGCAATCCGCCAGCGACCTTACCTCATCTGCATTTCTTCCGGCTGCCAGGGAAAACACTCTGATTACAGCATTTATGTCTTCGGTAGAAGTGACCTCATCGGTACTGATACTTATACTTCCATCAGCAGGATAAAAGAAATTAATCCCTGCCTCCAGTGCCATCTTTCTTATCTCATCCCTGCTGATGCCTTCGTGCGGCATTACCCTGATGGTGTCGAAATACACATCATTAAGCTGAACATAACCAAGCTGCTTCAGACCTGCCCGGATGGTACAGGCTGCCCTGTGAATCCCGAGGGCTATTTTTCTCAGTCCTTCCGGACCGTGATACTGTGCATACATGCCCGACATGGTTGCAAGAAGCGCCTGGGCCGTGCAGATGTTCGAAGTTGCCCTCTCTCTTTTAATGTGCTGTTCGCGAGTTTGAAGAGCCATCCTGAGCGCCTGTTTCCCATGCACGTCGACCGATACGCCGATGATCCTGCCGGGCATGCTTCTCTTAAGCTCATCCCTGGTGGCTAAGAAACCGGCATGGGGACCTCCGAAACTCATGGGAAGGCCAAATCGCTGACTCGATCCGACGACTATATCGGCTCCCCATTCTCCGGGAGGTGTAAGAAGCGCAAGGCTTAACAGATCAGCGGCAACCCCTACAAGAATTCCTGCTTCATGAGCCCTGGCAGTAAAATCGCTGTAATCACGGATCTGACCCGACGCGGCCGGATACTGAACAAAAGCACCAAAGTATGATTCGTCAGGCTGAAACTCTTCAAACCTGCCGATCACAACCCGGATGCCCAGCGGCTCCGACCTGGTCTCAATAACAGCTGCATTCTGAAGAAAAATATCCTCATCGACAAAGAATCTGTTCGCACCGGCTTTCACAGCCGCTCTCGACCGGGCATTGAACATCATTATCATGGCTTCTGCCGATGCGGTTGATTCATCGAGAAGAGATGCATTGGCAATCTGCATGCCGGTCATTTCAATTACCATGGTCTGAAAATTCAGAAGGGCTTCGAGTCTTCCCTGCGAAATTTCAGCCTGATAGGGAGTGTATGAGGTGTACCAGGAAGGATTTTCCAGAACATTCCTGATTATCACCGAAAGAGGGGCAACACCATAATAACCCTGTCCGATAAACGATCTGAACATCCTGTTCTTAGAACCAAGCTTCCTGATATGATCCAAATATTCGTACTCCGTCATAGCTTCGGGAAGATTCAGGGGCTGCTTCAGCCTTATGGAGTCAGGTACAGTCCTGTCAATCAGTTCACCTAACGATTCAACTCCTATGGTGCGAAGCATTCCGGGCAGGTCGGACATGCGGGGCCCTATATGGCGGGCTGCAAAAGAATCAGATGACATATTTTTGATTTTAAAAGTTTAAGTTTACTGCAAAGTTGCTGCAGCGCCCCGAAAATAAGAAATAGTAATTACTTAAAAAATGTGCAGGATCACTTGTGGATAAAATACGGATTGAATCTCAGTTCATCCCCGATCAGGGTCGAATTTCCATGTCCGGGCCAGACCACCGTGTCTGCCGGAAGTATAAACAATTTTTCCCTTATACTGTTTAAAAGAGTCTCATGATTACCGCCCGGAAGATCCGACCTCCCAATGCTCCCTTCGAAGAGCGCGTCCCCCGTAAAGACAGTTTTGTCCCTTTTGCTGTAAAAGGCCAGGCTGCCTGGTGCATGACCAGGTACATGGATCACATCAAGCTCTGAATTACCAAAAACCACCTTGTCTCCTCCCGACAGAAAACCGGCAGGTTCCGGTGGATGTTCCATATACAGTCCGAACATCCTGGCATGGTCGACCGCCTTTTTACGGTTCATCAGGTCATCGCGATGACACAAGGCCCGGAGTCCGAATCTTTCAAGCATAAGCCTGTCACCGAAAATATGGTCGAGATGGCAATGGGTGTTCAGAAGCAGGACCGGCCTCAGGTTCTCTGATTCAATCAACGCTGAGAGTTCCCCGAATTCATAGTCGTCGTAGCAGCCGCAATCAATAACTGCACATTCACCCGAATCATCCGAGAGCACATAGGTATTTACGGATATCGGATTGAAAACCAGCCTCGTTATTTCCATATGATCACATCTGTTTATTTACCGTTCCCTTCAGCATAGGCACAAAAACAAAGGTGCCATGGGTGGAATACTCAAATTCATCTTCCCCGCTCCGGACAACCAGTGTCATCACCTGGGAACTGCTGTCGCCGACCGGAACGACCATCCTGCCTCCGGTCTTCAGCTGATATTTCAGCTTTTCAGGGATCTCCGATGTCGCAGCAGTTATTACTATCCCGTCGAAAGGTCCGTATTGCGGCTTGCCTTCATAACCGTCACCATAGAAAAAATCGGCGGAATAACCCAGACCCGACAGTGTTCTCTGCGCAAGGATATACAACTCCCTGTGCCTTTCGATTGTATAGACTTTGGCTCCCATTTCGGCAAGGATAGCACATTGATATCCTGAACCTGTTCCGATCTCAAGGATCCTGTCGCGCTTTTTCACATTAAGCAGGCTGGTCTGGACTGCAACGGTATAAGGCTGCGAAATAGTCTGGCCGGAGGATATTGGAAAAGCCTTGTCGGCATAGGCGTGATGGAGAAATGCAGGATCCATGAATTCGTGCCTGGGTACGGCATTCATCGCCCTGAGCACCTCTTCATCGTTTATTCCCTTGGACCTGAGCTCTTCCACAAGCTTCTTCCTCTTGCCCTTCGCCAGAAATGTATCAGCCATGAAAAATGAATAGTAGAAATGGTATTAAAGATGGTAAAAATAAAAACATTTTCCGGATAATGAAGGAAACTGAACAGTGCCGGGCTAAGACCTACAGCGGGTATATTCCAATAGGAATGTAAAGAGGCCCGGTCTTCTTAAGTATGCTTTCGAAGAGAACTATCTCCTTAACCCTTACTTTCTGGAATTCACAACCTTCGTATTTTTTCACCACTGCCCTGAGTCGTTCAGGATCACTTGCCTGTTTAATCCTGCCCAATGTCAGATGCGGCCTGAACTTCCTGTCTTCAATCTCAAATCCCGACTCCCTGAGACCTTCAGAAATAACATCATACAGGCAATGAAGCCTTTCAGCCTGAGAAATACCAACCCAAAGAACCCTGGGGTCCGATCTGCCCCCGAAAACACCGGCCCCGGAAAGAATAAAATCAAAATCACCGAATCCTGCGCACCTTGCCCTCAGCATTCTGTCGAGTATCTTTATCCGTTCCTCAGCAGTATCTCCCAGAAAGGCAAGGGTGATATGAATACCTGCAGGATCAACCCATTTTATGTTTTCGTTTCCCAGGAGAACCCTTAATGAGGAGATCATCTTCATCAGGGTGCCCTCATGATCGGTTCTGACTGCTATGAATATTCTCTTCATAAGATATGACTGCTTTTTATAACTACAGGTTCCCTGCCTCTATCTCCATAAGGATTATCTCCATAATAGCGTCTTCACCAAAAGGATCATATTCTGCCTTAAGGTTTGAACCGAATATCCGGGCAATTCCCTGCCAGAAGGCTGCAGAAAATGCGCCCCGGTATTGTCTTATAAGATCATAGGAAGTGTTGTACGTCTCCCTGTCGATAAGCTTGATAAGCAGTTTGCCCTGGGTAATAGTCATTCCCCGGACATCATCTTCGTATTCACCAAAAAGGTTCTTTTCAAACTTCCTTAGATATTTCTTCCTCTCCTTTTCATCGGGCAGCCTCATGAGTTCGTCATTGGCCTCGGCAAGCTTTGCCCTTACCACCAGGGCATAGGGATAAACCTTCTTAAGATTGAAAACAAGCCTCTGGTACCTGTAAAAGGGAAATTTCTTCGATGTCGATTCCCTGCCTATTATCACCACCTCCTTTATGTCTATTTCAGGGAGGACCTCGCCGTTCCTGTCCACTGAACGCAACTGGTAATGATTTCCGGGAAGGGTGTCTACAGACCTCTTTACTGTATCAGTCTGAGCCGACACTTCAGTAAGCAACCCGGCAATGAATAATATAGAGACTATTTTACGCAAGTTCAGTCATATTTCATGCAAAGGTATCAAATTACAGGCCAACTGCATTATCAGTCGATGCCTGCCTGTATTATTTAGCATCTTCCCTGAACTTAAAAATCCCTATATTTGGGAAAAGCTTACGCTCACTATGGCAATAAAGGTGGAAGATCTTGAGGATCAGTCGAAATACAGGCAAATGCTAAAAATTCCATATGACGAACTGATAAATTTTGTCCTTGAATACATCAGAAGAAAATCCGGACTGATATATTTTTTCTGGGGAACATGCCTGGTTTTTCTGGGACTTGCTCTGTATATCAGGCTTAATATCGGTGGCTACTTTCCTTTCAGGAATATATTTATGCATACCTTGCTGGGAGTGATAGTATTCCCTCTGATCTGCATCCCGGTCCACGAACTGCTGCATATCATCCCCTACTATCTCTCGGGTGCAAGGGATATTAAAATTGGCATGGACCTGAAACAGTACATGGTATATGTTACCGCGCACAGGCATGTAGCAACGGAGGGACAATTCCGTCTCGTCGCCCTCTTCCCCTTCCTTTTGATGAGCATTGTACTTGTTTATATGATACTGACTCTTCCGGGAGTCTGGAAATGGAGCCTTTCACTCTTCACCTTCGTCCATGCAACAATGTGTGCCGGCGATTTTGCAATGCTTAACTTCTATGCGGTTCATCCCGGAAAGAAGATCTATACCTGGGATGATTTCGATGAAAAGACGGCGTATTTTTATGAGGAGATTTAGAAAAAAGAAAGGGAGAAGCGGAGAAAGTGTGAACGGGAGAGTTTTGAGTTGTGAGGCGTGAGGCGTGAGGCGTGATGTTGGCTTATTGCAGAAACCAGCAACAAGTTACCAGCAACAAGTAACCAGTAACCAGTAACCAGCAACCAGCAACAAGTTTTACCAATTTATAAACCAACAACCATGAAAAAGCTGATTATCATTGTTTTCCTGACTATATCGGTGAGTCTGACCGGCATTGCGCAAAGAAAAATCGTTAATCTTCCCGACCTGCCTGGTTATGTCACTTTGAAATGCGATTTTCACATGCATACAGTTCTATCCGACGGTAACGTCTGGCCCGCTGTAAGGGTCGGGGAAGCATACCGCGACGGGCTGGATGCAATTGCCATCACCGATCATCTGGAGTATCTTCCTCACAAGGATAATATAATCAAGGATCACAACGCATCGTGGAAGATCGCCGAAAATACTGCCCGTGATTACAACATAATTCTTGTGAAGGGAGCAGAAATAACCAGAAGCATGCCTCCCGGCCACTTAAATGCCCTGTTTTTACAGGACGCCTCGCTCCTTGACGTTGATTCGGTAATGGATGCCGTTGGTGAGGCTGTAAAACAGGGAGCCTACATCCTCTGGAACCACCCGGGATGGAAATCACAGCAACCCGACGGCATTCCGAGAATGTACAATATCCATTACGAACTGATAAAGAGAAAATGGCTGCACGGGATTGAATTCTTCAATCACAGGGAATATTATCCTCTCGTTATGACTTTCTGCAGACAGAATAACCTCGCCGTTCTTGCCAACAGCGACATGCACGGAGTGATCAGCGAAGAATACAGCGGACAGACAAACCGTCCGATGACACTTGTGTTTGCAAAGGCGAGGACCCATGATGCCCTGAAGGAAGCAATGTTTGCAGGTCGTACACTGGCTTATTTCAACGATATGCTGGCAGGAAAGGAAGAATATGCAAGACCTTTCTTCCATAAGTGCATTTCAGTCAGCAAACCCTTTTATGAGAATGACAGGAACCTGTACATCGAAATAACAAACAACTCTGATATTCCCTTCACACTCGAAAACGGAAGCCAGGATGCACCTGCATCAATAAATCTCCCTGCACGTGGAATTACACGTGTCGCAGTCAGTAAAAAGGCAATGCTGCCACTGTCATATGATGTTAAAAACATTATAACAGGGGAAAACGAGGTACTGAGGGTGGAGCTGGGGTATTGAGAAAGCGTGAGGCGTGAGGCGTGAGGCGTGAGGGGGGTGAGATAAAAAAGCCCGTCTGGTTTTCATGACCGGACGGGCTTTATTAAGGAATCAGGTTTCTAGAATTTTTCCTTTGCCAGCTTAAGAACATCGTCTTCGCGGACGATGGGCCTCATCCGGAAGGTGTATTCATACTTCCTGTCAAGAAGCCTGTACTGAAGATGTATCTCGGCTCCCCATGAGTTGTCGCCGCCAACTCCCATCTGTCCAAGATCAACATTCAGGTTCACAAGCTCACGCGGTTTGATATCGTTTGTATGTGTATTTGCCGATTTGGCATCCTTCCTGTACTGTGAAAGCTTGCCTGGTGATTCGAAATCGTCGTGGATATTCTTGAGAGCGGCAAAACATACCAGCGGATCGCCGGACACCAGAAGGCCGTTACCAGATTCATCAGTAAGAGTCAGCCACCGGGTGTCAGTCTTGTACCCGTTCTCCTGAGGCCTGATATAGGGAACATACTGATCATCAACGGTACTTTCGTAAAGTCCGACATCGGCTGATGTCTTCCTGTCGGCATAGTTCTCGTGAGGACCGCGTCCAAGCCATTTAAGGTTCATAAATTCCTCCGGAAGCTGCATCTGCATGCCCATTCTCGGTATTTCCGGAATATTGTCGGACACTTTAGAGAACTGGTTCTTTACAATCACATCTCCTGAACTGTAGATAGTATAGGTTGTCACATGCCCCGCAATCTTCTCCCCGTTCTCGTCCGGGATGTCATACTCGAAGGTTATAACAGCTTTACCCATCTCAGGCTGGGTGATCTTTGCGCTTTTGACAATGGTTCTTTCTCCGGCTTTTTTCCATACTCCAAGTCTACGGTCCATATCGTAACCGTAGTCGTTGTCTGTCGGAGGCCTCCAGAAATCAGGTTCCGGTCCTTTGTTTATAACTGATCTTCCCTTGTATGCGAAGGACTCCATCCTGCCCTTTTCAAGGTCAAACACAATTTTTATATCAGGACTGCTTACCTCATACTTCTTGTCTGCTGTATTGGTCTGAAGAACAGTCATCTGATCCTGTTTTGCAAAAACAGGTTTTCCTTCCGCCGGAAGTTTGAACTGGGCGGCAGCATAGACATGATCTTCAGGAACCAGATCCCACTCTTCGCTCTTTGAAACCCTGAAATTCAGAAAGTACTCAGCTCCCGGAGCAACTTCAATCCCGGATACAGGAATTGTAACAACCGAACTTTCACCCGGCTTAAGCGGCGGAACAGATAGTTTGCCCGACTTCACCGCAACACCGTCAGATACTACATCCCAGTCTAAAATAAACTCCGACAGATCGGTAAAGAAATATTTATTGGTTATCCTGACTGTCCCTTCTGACAAACTAACAGATTCAAATCCAATATACTGATAAACCCTTTTCACTTCCTCGAGAGCCGGTTTCCATCCCCTGTCGGGAAATACCAGACCGTTGATGCAGAAATTACCATCGCTTGGAATGCCTTCCTCTCCAAAATCACCGCCGTAAGCCCAGAATTTCTCTCCGTTCTCATCAGTTGTAAGAAGACCCTGATCTACCCAGTCCCAAATGAAACCTCCCTGCAGCAAGGGATATTTTTCAATAACATCCCAGTAATCCTGAAGGTTACCGACCGAGTTACCCATTGCATGAGCATATTCGCACAGTATAAGGGGACGGTCACTTTTCGGATCTTTGGCGTATTGTTCTATCTGAGATATTCTAGCATACATCGGGCAGATTATGTCAGTATGCCTTTCGGTGGTATTGGTGCTTTTTTCGGCACGCTCGTACTGAACCGGTCTGCTTGCATCCCTTGCCCTGGCCCAACTGTAGTTGGCGAGAAAATTGTGGCCGTCTCCAGCTTCATTTCCCAGCGACCAGATTATAACCGAGGGATGATTCTTGTCGCGCTCGACCATTCTCTGCATCCTGTCCATGTGCATTGCAGCCCATTCCTTCTTGTCGGCCAGCGTTTCATCCTTGTCGTATCCCATCCCGTGTGATTCTATATTGGCTTCGTCAACAAGGTAAAGACCGTATTTGTCGCACATCTCATACCAGAGTTCCTGGTTAGGATAATGAGAGGTCCTTACCGCGTTAATATTATTGCTTTTCATCAACCTGATGTCCTTCAAAATGGTGGCTTCATCGATAACATGACCGTTAACATCATGATGCTCATGAATATTGGTGCCCTTCAGGTAGATAGGTACTCCGTTAACATTAAGCTGTGAATTGATCATCTCCACCTTCCTGAAGCCGATTCTGGCTCCTACACTTTCGAGATTATTGCCGAAATTATCCTTAAGGCTTATAACCAGGGTATACAGTTCAGGGGTTTCAGACGTCCATTTCCTGACGCCCGGCAGTTGCTTAATAAAGTTCACGGAAGCCTTTCCTCCGGACAGCTTTACATCCTTCGTTTCAGTATATATCTTCTCCCCATCGCTGAAAAGTGAAGCTTCTACCACAACATCCTCAGCCCCGGAACCGGCATTCTTTAGCTCCACGTCAAGCTTAAGCGATCCATCCTTATAAGCGTTCTCCAGGTCACCTAATGCGAAAAAGTCCCTGATAAATGTCTTAGGCCTAGCATGCAGGAATACAGAGCGCTGAATACCGCTCAGACGCCAGAAATCCTGATCCTCAAGATAACTGCCGTCACACCACCTGTAGACTTCCACTGCAAGTGTATTCTCACCTTTTCTCAGGTAAGGTGTAATATTGAATTCGGCCGGCACCTTGCTGTCCTCACTGTAACCAACCTGTTGCTCATTCACCCAGACATAGAATGCCGAACTCACTGCACCGAATTGGAGAAACACCTCCTTGTCCTTCCATTCGGAAGGAATGGTGAAGGTTCTTTTATAGGATCCTACCGGATTCCATGAATGATTAATAAAAGGCGGATTCCTCTCGAATCCGAATCCGATATTTACGTAGACCGGCACATCATATCCTTTCATCTGCCAGTTCGACGGAACTTCAATATCGTCCCAGTCGCGGGTGTCATAATCATCCTTAAAAAACCAGTAAGGCCTTTCATCAGGAGTTTTCACCCAGTGGAACTTCCACATCCCATCTAGTGATATATAGTTGGGCGATTGGGTTTTATCGTCGCTAACAGCGGCCTGTTCATCAGCATAGCTGATCATTGTTGCATGCGGCTCCTCGCGGTTAATATTAAACACTTCAGTGTTTTCCCAGTCACGGGGTTCCTTCTCAGAGAACGATACCCCTTCATATTTGCTGTATCGCTTGCAGGCAGTAAACAGCATCAGAAGTATAACTACATAATAAGGCAATCTCTTCATAATATGATATTTAAAAGTTTTTTACTGATTTACAGAGAAATAAGATCAGAACAATCCAGAGATCCTTCCGTTCTCGTCAATATCGATCTTTTCGGCTGACGGAGAACCCGGCAAGCCGGGCATCCTCATTATGGTTCCTGCAATCGGGACTATAAAACCGGCTCCGGATGAGAGTTCCACCTCCCTTATCTTGATAGTGAATCCCTGAGGCCGGCCCCGCTTGTTCTGATCGTCCGACAACGATTTCTGGGTTTTTGCAATACATACGGCCAGGTTTCCGAATCCGAGCTTCTCAATCTTGTCGAGCTGGTTCTTGGCTTTTACTGTGTATTCAACATGATCGGCTCCGTACATCTTGGTGCATATGGTCTCTATTTTTTTCTCGAGAGGCCATTCAAGCTCATAAAGAGGCTTAAAGCAGTTGGCGCAATCGGAGATCTCCTCAATAACCTTGTTTGCCAGATCTATGGCCCCCTCCCCTCCTTTCGCCCACGACTCGTTGAGTGCGACTTTCAGGTTTCTCATGGTGCAATGTTTCACCAGCAGATCCAGTTCGGCCGTGGTATCGGAATCAAACCTGTTGATTGCAATTACCGGCCTGAAACCGAAATACCTCATATTTTCGATATGCTTGTCGAGATTGTCAAAACCCCTTATCAGGGCTTCAAGGTCCTCGCTGCCAAGAGATGACAATTTTGCTCCGCCATGATATTTTATTGCCCTCACGGTAGCCACAATGACAACGGCATTGGTCTTGAGTTTTGCTGTCTGCGACTTGATATCGAAGAACTTCTCCGCACCCAGCTCACTTGCAAAACCAGCTTCGGTAACAACATAATCGCTCAGTGAAAGGCCCATTTTTGTTGCTATGATGGTATTGGTACCCTGGGCGATGTTTGCAAAAGGCCCTCCGTGAATAATGGCAGGAGTACCCTCAAGGGTCTGTACAAGATTCGGTTTTATGGCATCCTTGAGGAGGGCTGCCATAGCGCCGTTGGCTTTAAGGTCACGTGCAAAAACGGGTTTGTCACCGTAAGTGTACCCAACAAAAATATTTCCAAGCCTTTCCTTCAGGTTCATAAGGTCGCTCGACATGCAAAGGGTGGCCATCACCTCGGATGCAGCAGTGATCTCAAAACCCGATTGCCTCGGAACTCCTTCCGTGGTGCCTCCCAAACCAATCACAATGTCCCTCAGGGCCCTTTCGTTCATGTCCATCACCCTTTTCCATTCAACGGTGCGGGGATCGATCCCGATGTTCCCGTCCGAATTCTTCAGCTGGATATTATTGTCAATAAGGGCTGCAAGAAGGTTGTGAGCTTTCTCCACTGCGGAGATATCACCTGTGAAATGAAGGTTTATATCTTCCATTGGTATCACCTGGGAATAACCTCCGCCGGCCGCACCGCCCTTTATTCCGAACACAGGACCAAGCGATGGTTCACGCAGGACTACCGTAGCTTTCTTTCCTATCCTGTTCAAAGCCTGGGCAAGACCTATTGATGTTGTAGTCTTGCCTTCCCCGGCAGGAGTAGGTGTAATTGCAGTCACAAGGATAAGCTTCCCTTTCTTAATGCGCTTCTCATCAATGAAATGTAAAGGAATCTTTGCCTTGTATTTTCCATACAATTCAAGTTCATCAGGAGGAATGCCCATTGATGCAGCAACTTCAACTATCGGCTTCATAGAAGCTTCCTGAGCGATTTCAATATCCTGCTTCATATACAATGATTTTTTTAAAGTTGGGGAAAGATAAGAAACTTTCGCCTTTCACCAAAGAGGCAGCCTGACTTGTCAATGAACATTTATTTTTTACCATGCTATCAGGCTTTTACTCTTTTTTTTGTAATTTTAAGCTTCATTCTAACCCAAAAGCCAAGTGAAATCATGGAGAAAGAAATAAGATCACTTTACAGCGAATACCGGGAAGGCCGCCTGACCCGACGCGACTTCCTGAAAAAGCTTGCCGTGGTTACCGGAAGCACTGCCGCTGCCGCTGCCTTATTCCCTGTTATAGAGGAAAATGAACTAATGGCCGCTAAAAAAGAAGGGAAGGAACCTGCCCTGGTAACTGAATTCATTAATTATCCGGGAACTACCGGCGATATGCGGGCTTTCATGGCCAGACCAAAGAAAGGAAATAAGTTTCCTGCGGTAATCGTAATTCACGAAAACCGGGGTCTGGTGCCTCATATCCAGGATGTGACCAGGAGAATGGCCGGAGAAGGATTCCTTGCCCTTGCTCCGGATGCCCTGTCACCCGTGGGCGGAACACCTGATGATACCAGCAATGTCAGGGAACTTTTCGGTAAACTGAATAACGACGAAACCACAAAGAACTTCGTGGCTGCGGTGAAATACCTCAAAACAAATCCTAAATCGAATGGCAAGGTTGGATGTACAGGATTCTGCTGGGGCGGAGCCATGACCAACAATGTGGCGGTCAACTCACCCGACCTCAATGCCGCGGTGCCTTATTACGGCAGGACTCCTGCACCCGAAGACGTGGAAAAGATCAAAGCTCCGGTTATGGCCCACTATGCCGGCAATGATCCCGGCATTAATGCAGGAATACCGGCTTTCGAGGAAGCACTTAAGAAATACAACAAGGAATACCAGATATTCATGTACGAAGGAGCTTCCCACGCCTTCAACAACGACAGCAATCCGGAACGTTACAACGAACAGGCTGCTAAACTTGCCTGGGAAAGAACAATTAATTTCTTCCGGGTGAAACTTAAATAGGTCCCGACCGTATACACAGGACAGGCAGTGAGTTAAAACAGATCTTCATGAAGGCGTCATTCGTTCTTATATCATCCATGATTTTTTGTGGATCAGTAATATTTTTTTCAGCAGTCTCCTGCAGCAAGGAGGGAACTCCTCCCATATTAGGCGGAGCAAAAGTCTCCAGTGTCTATATACATGGAGGAAAAGTTGAAGCAGAGATATTATATGATGGCGGACTGGAAATCACCACCTGCGGATTCTGCTGGAACACCACAGGATATGCCTCCGGCAAGTATACCTGTGAAGAAGCCGAATACATTAACGGGAAATTCTCGTTATTTCTTGATACCCTCAGGGAAGGTACAAGATATTTCGTCTGGCCTTTTGCCGGTAACAAAAAAGCAGTCTCTTACGGGTGGAGGATGGCATCTTTTGTAACATCAACGGTGAAGATCCCACATATTGCCACCTACGGAGCATTCAAGGTTACCCATGACGCTGTGATGATAAATGCCTGTCTTTATGAGGACAACAGCTTAAACACAATCGAAACCGGAGTGTGCTGGTCAACCGGCCTGAATCCCACTGTTGATGATTCAAAAAAAAGTGTTGATTTAAACGGATTTGGCTCTTTTCTGGTTACGGTGACAGGATTGGATCCATCAACGGTGTATAATTTCAGGGCATATGCTACCAATTCTGCAGGTACAGCTTATGGAAGCAACGTAAGCTACAGAACAATGGATGGTTCAGTATCCGATTACGACGGGTTCGAATACAGCACCATCCGCCTGGGGAACCAGGAATGGATGGCATCAAACCTGAGAGCTACATACTTTTCAAACGGGGAAAGTATCCCCAAAACAGGGACTGAGACAAAAAATATCGAAGGAGAAGTGAATCCTGTCTACCAGTGGCCGTATCAGGGCCATGAGGACCATCCGGAACACCTTGAGGATGACGGACGGCTTTATACCTGGTATGCTGTAACTGACTCCAGAAAACTTTGTCCGGAAGGATGGCATATTCCTACACTCGATGAATGGAATGAGCTGCTGCATCATATTGGCGGAGACAATCCATATTCAAGTGACCTCCGCAGGTTCTCATACGGGCCTGATCCCCTCAATCCGGAGCTGACTGAAGCCGGTTTCAGAGCCCAGCTCGCCGGATTCAGGAATGCCTCAGGCTTATTCCAGAGTGGTTATAATTACGGTACCTACTGGTGGAGTTCAACTACCGGGGCCTCCGATGAAAACGGAATTGCCGTGTTTTGCGGCCCGTCAGAAAATGATCCGGTGGACAAAAGGGAGAAAACGAAGAAAAACGGATATTCAGTAAGATGCGTTAAGGACTGAAAGTCTTTCGGATTAACAAAAGGAACTAAGCTGACTACTTAACCTGCTCATTCCATATCCCTCCTATTGCATTCACAAAGGGCTGGCAATGACGGAAAAAGGATTTGTATCCTTCACAGAGATAATTTAATCCGGGTTCGCCATCAGGCGTAAGTATAAACCTGTTCTTCGGACACTCGCCGTTGCACATGGTTCTCACATCACACTCAAGACAAAAGTGCGGAAGAGTGAGCGATTTTGCCATTCCGAATTCCTTCTGCCTGTCGCTGTCGAGAAATCCGGAAATAGATCCATCCATGATATTTCCAACAAGATGCTCCTTATTAACATAGTGATCGCATGAATAGAAATCCCCGTTTAGTTCAACAACAGGTACTCCTCCGCAGTTCTCCCTGAAAATACACAGGGTATGCCCCTGGCCGAATGCTGTACGGGCGGCCTCTTCAATGATCTGGATCTTTACTTTTCCAATATCTTTTTCAACCCATTCATCAAAAACACTTATCAGAAACCTTCCGAATTCTGCCGCGGGAACTGTAGCCCTGCTTACACCCGATGCTGATCGCGGCCGTTGCTCGACAAGAGGCAGAAACGTAATATACTCTGCTCCCAGTTCCCTGAAAAAGTCATAAACTACCAGAGGGAATCTGACATTGAAGGAACTGACCACACAGAGTACCTCAGGCTTAATACCTGATCGCTGCAGGATATCATATCCTTTTAATACCTGCTGGAGAGACGAATTACCGTCAGTATCCTTTCTGTACATGTTGTGAAGGTCTCCCGGACCATCAATGCTGATCCCGACAAGAAACTTTTCCTGTGCCAGGAAATAAGCCCAGTCCCAGTTAATAAGCGTGCCGTTGGTCTGGATGCCGTTGACAATCTCTTTACCTTCAGGTTTATAATTCTGCTGCAGCCTTACTGCCTTCCTGAAAAAATCAATCCCCGCCAGAAGAGGCTCTCCTCCGTGCCAGGAAAAGAAAATGGTTTTATCAGTTGTGGCTTCTATATGCTGAACAACATATTTTTCAAGAATTTCATCGCTCATCTGCATCGGCCGGCCCTGATTGTGGATTGATTGCTTCCTGAGGTAATAGCAATATCTGCAATTCAGGTTGCAAAGTCCTCCGACAGGCTTGGCGAAAATCTGAAATTCGCGCTCCAATACTTCCATAAGATTAACTTTCAATATTCTCCCAGCTAATTATGTTCTTCTCCGGGTCTTCAGGTATATTCATTCTTATCCTCTGCCCCACCGGGTAATAATTGTTTATACGGTTCCCTATATTGTTTCCGAATCCCAGGTTTACACCCTTGTATGATGCAGCAAACCATCCTATGGGCACTTCAATACCATCCGGCATTTCTCTTCTTAACCATGCCAGTGCCTGTTCCAGGTCAAGACCGGCCGAAGGGAATACACCTTCTTTTATTCCACCTGACAGAGCCAGTTCGTGTGCAGGGATATAACCGTTCCGCTTGGCCGAACATATAAGTGTGCCCGGCTTAACTAAAGTCAGCTTCGAACCGATTTCAAAAAAATCCGCGGGACGGCCGGCAAAAAAATAAACATCTTCTCCAATTCGAACGAGATTATCGGTGTTGAAATCAGACCATCTTCCTGCTATCTCACGGTCCGGCCGGCGTATTTCGTTACTGCCGCGCTTTCCTGCGGCAGGATTCCTGGCACTGACTCCCCCTGTTTTCCTGAGGACTGAAATAAACAAACCTTCCCCTTTTATCTTCCCGGGATGAAATCCGTAACCTTCTGTCCCGCCTGCAGATATCCTGGTTATCCCATCGAATCCGGTAAGGTCAATGCTTAATGATTCAGCTTCCTCCTGCCGGGCCAGCCAGAGAATGTTTTCTTCATTCTCTGCCGGATTGAATGTGCATGTGCTGTAAATAAGTATCCCTCCGGGTTTCAGAGCGGGCCAGACGTCTGCCAGAATTCTTTTCTGCCTTTCCGCACACAGCACCGTGTTACCGGCCGACCATTCTTCAACGGCAATCCTGTCCCTGAACATGCCTTCGCCGGAGCATGGTGCATCCACAAGAATCAGATCGAAAAAACCAGGCAGATGACCGAATGCCGACGGATCATTCCTGGTAACCAAAGTATTGGATGTCCCCCACCTGGTTATATTTTCGGCAAGGATGGCGGATCGCTGCCTGATCACTTCATTTGAAACCAGAAGGCTTTCGCTTCCGATCAGCGAGGAAACATGGGTGCTTTTGCCTCCGGGGGCTCCGCAAAGATCCAGTACCTTCAGGTAGCCGGTTGTGTCAACAACCTGTTTAATCACCTGTTCCATGAACATTCCTGAAGCCTCCTGGGGGTAATAACACCCTGCATGAAAAAGAGGATCGAGAGTGAATGAAGGTCGTGAGGCAAGATAGTAACCAGTGCTGCACCATGGAACCGGTTCTGCCTTTTCGGGTTTCATGTTCCACTTCAATCCATTGATCCTTATGCTCACCGGTGAGGGTTCACGGAGAGCCGCCATAAGGCTTTCCCTGTCAAGGTATTCCTGACCCGAAATTCGTTTTATGAATTCATCGGGGAACATCGGTTCATGCTTATCTTCTCCACAAAAAATAAACGGGAATTCCCAGTAACACTATCACAAGTCCGGGAAAGGTATAATTAGGTTTGTATATCAGCAATATTACCATGATGAAAGTTGTTGTGAGAATATATAGAGCCGGAATCAGTGGATATCCCCAGGCTTTATATGGTCGGGGTATGTCCGGTCTTTTGGCCCTGAGAAGAAACAGGGCAAATATAGTAAGTGCAAAGAACAGGAGAACGGCAAAAATGACGTAATCGAGCAAATTGCTGTATGTTCCCGAAAGGCAAAGCAATATAGCCCAGATACCCTGAATGGCTATGGCAAATCCGGGAACGCCCTTGCTGTTAATTCTTGCCACCCGCTTAAAAAACATACCGTCCATGGCCATGGCGTAATACACCCTGGGCCCGGCCAGTATAAGTCCATGGTTGCAGCCAAAGGTGCTTATCATGACAAATACTGCCATTATGATAGCAGCATAGTCCCCGAAAACAATGCTCATGGCTGAAGTGGCCACCCTGTCATCGGTGGCAAACTGGATACCCCTTGCTGCCACATCAATCCCATCGGGGGAACCTGAAAGCGGAAGTACCCGGATATAGACCCAGTTGGTAAAAAGATAAATAACTGAGACTATAAGGGTTCCGAATATAAGGCTGAGAGGAACAGTCCTTTTGGGATTGATCACCTCTCCCGATATATATGTAACATTATACCACGCATCAGAGGAGAAGAGGGATCCCACCAGGGCCGTTGCAACAGCAGTTACAATTGCAAAACCGGCAAGGGGCATCACCTGGTTGTCAGCTCCGATTTTTGAAGCGTCCCAGAAAACAGCTTTGTTGATCTCCCATGAATCAATCCCCCTTACTGCGAATATCCCGACAGCAATAAAACCGGCAAGAGCAAGTATTTTGGTTGATGTGAAAATATTAACTACAATCTTACCGGTAACTATTCCGCGGGTGTTGAGCCAGGTAAGAAATGCAATCATTACAATGGCCACAAGCATAGTGGAGCTGACTTTCAGAAATCCCGCTTCCATCAATATGTTTTTGTCGGAGATCCATGGGAACAGCACCCCGCTGAACTTTGCGAAAGCAACTGCAACGGCTGCTATAGAGCCGCACTGGATAACAAGAAAAGTGGTCCAGCCGAAAAGAAATCCTATAAGGGGATGATACGCTTCCCGGAGATAAACGTACTGCCCTCCAACATCAGGCATCATCGAGGCAAGCTCACCGTAGCTTATTGCTCCAATAACCGTTATAACACCGGTTATAAGCCAGACAATCATCAGCCATCCCGGAGAGCCCACGCTCCGTGCAATATCAGCGCTTGTTATGAAAATTCCGGAACCTATCATGGCCCCGGCTACCATTGAGATTCCGTCGAACAGCTTAACCCGTTTTTTCAGAAGATTGTTTTCCGCCTGCATCTGGAAGATTGTAACATATAAACAAAAGTAACCAAACAAATGAAATATTTTCAAGTGATGAACTGTCTATTATTAATAGTTCTATAATTATCACCCTTTTTTTAACCAATCTTTTACCCAATGAAAAAACTATTGCTTTTAACTGGTGCAGCACTTTTAACATTAAGTGTTGCAGGCCAGAAATTTGATCAGCTTGCGTTAACGCCTCCGATGGGATGGAACAGTTGGAACAAATTCCACTGTGATGTGAGCGAGGCGCTTATTATGAAGGCAGCAGATGCTCTTGTCAGCTCAGGTATGAAGGATGCCGGCTATGAGTACATTGTCATTGACGATTGCTGGCAGGTTTCGCGTGATGAGAACGGAGAGATAGTCTGTGACGCAGAACGTTTCCCCCATGGCATGAAGTATGTTGCCGATTACGTTCACTCCAAAGGCCTTAAATTCGGAATTTACTCCAGTGCCGGAACGGTTACCTGCCAGAGGCGCCCGGGAGGATTCGGTCACGAATACCAGGATGCCCGAACCTATGCACGCTACGGCGTCGATTATCTCAAATACGACTGGTGCGGTTCAACAACCCAGGATGCAAAATCGAGTTACACCAATATGAGCAATGCCCTTTATACAGCCGGCCGGCCGATCGTTTTCAGCATATGTGAATGGGGATCGAACAAACCCTGGGAATGGGCCGGGGCAGTCGGTCATTTGTGGAGAACAACAGGTGACATCAGCGACAGCTGGAACAGCATGATAGATATTTTCGACAGGCAGAAGGACCTCGCAAGGTATGCAGGTCCGGGCCGCTGGAATGATCCCGATATGCTTGAAGTGGGTAATGGCGGAATGACAACCGAGGAATACAGAACCCATTTCTCTCTATGGTGCATGCTGGCTTCACCCCTCATGGCAGGCAACGACCTCGAAAATATGTCAGCCGACACAAAGTCCATTCTCCTCAACAAGGAGATGATTGCAATTGACCAGGACTCTCTCGGACGCCAGGCAACCTGCTACCGCGACAACGGTAACTATCAGATCTGGGTTAAAACCCTGTCAAACAATGAAAAAGCGGTATGCCTGCTTAATAAAAGCGATGAAAAGAAAACCGTTCTCGTTGATTTTGAACTTCTTGCCGGCGTTAGGTCATTCGGAAGAGGATTTGGCGGAGCCATGCCAGCACCTCCGGCCGGAGGAGCAGGAATACCGGGTATGCCAGGAATGCCAGGTGCACCGGCTGCACCCGGAATGGGTGCCCAGGCAGGCCAGCGCCCGCAGGGTGCAGGAGCCCCAGCCGCTTCAAATCCGCCGTCAGCTGCCCAGCAGAGACCACGGATGCCCGCCCCTCTGACCCTTAAAGACTATACTGTCAGGGACGTCTGGGAACATAAGGATCTGACACTTAAGGAAACATCTGTATATGTCGAAATGCTGCCTCACTCAGTCAAAGTCTACAGATTCAACAGAAAATAGGGAAAACATAAGTTACAGAAAAAGAGGCTGTCATAACCTAACCGGAAAAGACAGCCTCTTTTCTTATGTCCATGCAGTTAAAAGGGGCTCAGTCAGCTCTGCCTTTCAAACTAGTTCGCAAAGGGTACTTCCTTCCCGGTGAACCGAATTCTTCCGCTTAATACACCTGTGAACTGAGGATCGAGGTAGCCGTTGAATCCGGGCTGCTTACCACCCACTGCAACAGTGAAGTATCCGGGTTCAATGACCCTGACGTTTTTCTTGTTTATAATCGAGAACTGCCTGGGATCGAGAGTAAACTCCACAACCTTGCTTTCTCCCGGCTTCAGGCTTATCCTGGAGAATCCTTCAAGCTGCCTGACCGGACGGGGAGTAGTTGCTTTCTCATCTGTAAGATAAAGCTGTACAACCTCATCTCCTTCAATTTTACCGGTGTTGGTAACCTTTACCTTCACAGTAACCTTTTCTCCGGCAACCGCCTTTTCAGGAAGAACCAGGTCGCTGTAGCTGAAGGTTGTATAACTTAGGCCAAATCCGAACGGATATAATGGATCCTGCATGAAATACCTGTAAGTCTTTCCTGCCATATTATAATCTTCAAAAGATGGTAACTGGGCAACAGATTTATAATATGTCACGGGTAACCTGCCGGCAGGATTGTAATCTCCGAAAATTACGTCGGCAACAGCATTTCCTCCCTGCTGGCCACCGTAACCTGCAAGCAGGATGGCAGCAGCCTTTTCCTGAGCATTGTTTATTGCGATCGCTCCGCCGCTTGTGAGAACAACTATTACTGGTTTGCCGGTAGCCACAATTGCATCAAGAAGTTTTTCCTGAACTGCAGGAAGATTGATGTCAGTCCTGTCACCGCCGCTGAATCCCTCTATCTTGATAGGCATTTCCTCTCCTTCAAGCCTTTGTGAGAGACCAAGCACCAGTACAACCGCGTCGGCCTTGCCAGCGGCAGCAACAGCGTTTTGAAGCATGTCTTTCCGGGGCTGGCTCCAAAGAAGTTTAATATCGGCATCACCGGCATAATTCTTATAAAGGACTTCAATCTTGTATTTCTGACCGGCCTGAAGGTCAACGCTGAATTCCTTATGGAAAGCATGGTGTTCACTCCTGTCAGACAAAACTTTCTTTCCCTCGAAAAACACTTCATAACCCGACGATCCCCAGCTTCCGATGGCATATGATCCGCTTTCCGGCGGGACCAGGTATGTCGTCCATTTAACCCCGAAATCGTCATCCGGAAGATCCTGTGAAGGAGAAAAGTGTTCCCAGTAGAAGTTGATCTGGTCGTCCCTCCGTGTAAATACGGGTTCTCCCTTCATTTCCCTGTTGTTGTAGTATTCGCCCAGGGCACCCTGTCTTCCATCTGGTGCCTGCAGATAACGCGACGGAATGACGGTAAGATTGTGTATGCCTTCAGCCAGGTCGCTTCCCTCGGCATAAAGAACCTCGGTTTCAGGCCTTACCTTATTCTTTATCCCCCTGAGTATTGTTACCGGATCTTTTGGAATTCCGTTGTAGTTTCCGATCAGCGCTTCAAAATTATCCGCATTCGGACCAATAACGGCAATGGTTCTAACCGATCTGGCAAGCGGAAGCACATTGCTTTCATTTTTAAGAAGCACTATCGATTCGCAGGCCGCTTTCCGGGCAAGCGTATTGTTGTAATCGGAGCAATTCACAAAGAAAGGTATGCCGGCATATGGTACCAGATCGTCCGGGTCGAACATCCCCAGCTTAAACCTGGCTGTAAAGATCCTCTTTGCAGCAGTGTTAATATCTTCTTCAGTGAGAAGACCTCTCTCAACTGCCGTAAGAAGATTGCTGTAATCGACTCCGCATTCCAGGTCGGTCCCGGCCTTTACTGCCTGTGCTGCTGCCTCAGCGGAATCTTTGGCATATTTGGTAAACCTGTAAAAATCTGAAATTGCCCAGCAATCGGAAACAATGTATCCTTTGAATCCCCACTCATTGCGGAGTATCCCGTAAAGAATCGGATTGGCACAGCATGGATGGTCGCGAAACATGTTGTATGCCCCCATTACCGAGTAAGCTCCCGCATCAACTACCAGGGTGCGGAAAGCCGGCAGGTAGGTCTCCCTCAGATCCACCTCGCTTACCTTCGCGTTAAATTCGTGACGAAGCGATTCAGGACCAGAGTGAACTGCATAATGTTTTGCGGTTGCTACGGTTTTCAGGTATCTGGGATCATCGCCCTGAAGCCCCCTGACAAACTGATAGCCTAAGCGGGATGTAAGATAGGGATCCTCACCATAAGTCTCGTGGCCGCGACCCCACCTCGGATCCCTGAAAATATTGATATTCGGCGACCAGAAGGTGAGACCCTGGTAAATCCCGGTCTTACCCCTCCTCTGGAACTCGTGGTATTTTGCTCTGGCCTCATCCGAAATAGCATTGGCCACATTGAACATAAGACCTTCATCCCATGAATTGGCAATAGTGATTGATTGCGGAAAAACAGTGGCAAAACCTGCCCGCGCAACACCATGCAGGGCTTCATTCCACCAGTTGTACGAAGGGATCCCAAGCCTCGGAATTGCCGGTGCAGTGTAAAGAAGCTGATCAGCCTTCTCCTTGAGTGTCATCCGTGATACCAGGTCATTGACACGCTGCTCTTCACTCAGGGAAGGATCCCTGAAAGGGAAGGCATATGTTCCCTGCTGTGCTTCAGCAGGACAGATTACGCCCATTAATAAAATGGCAAATAAACCCTGAAACAATTTTTGCATGACAGATAAATTAAAGTATTTCTATAAAGCTGAAAATCAAATAACAGGCAGTTTCCATGGAGCCCTGTAATCCGGGACCAGGTAACTGTTTGCCTCAACATCGTTGGTAAACCTGGTGCCGTCCCAGACAAGCTTCTTTCCTGTCCGATAGGCTATATTTCCAAGAGCGGAGAATTTCGCAATGTGAGCACCGACCTCTATGCTGGCATTGGTCCTGGGATTCCGGCTTGCAATACATTCGAGATGGTTCTTAACATGATTCTTCAGCCCGGTATTCAATCCTCTTTTCAGCGGAACCGCTTCCATTCTGATCTTGCCGTTAACCTTTTCCGGGATCACCTCCCAGCCCGACCTGTCAACTACCAGGGTTCCGTTCTCACCAACAAATCCAAGCCCGTGGTTTCTTCCATAAGCTCCGTCATCAATCCCTATTGCATGGTCCCACAATACATTGAAACCGTCAAACTCATATATAGCCTGAAGGCTGTCGGGTGTTTCACAGGCATCATCGGGGTAGCCGTATTTGCCTCCCATAGCCATTATCGACCTGGGCGCGGTCACATTCATGGCAAAAAGGGCATAGTCGAGGAGATGCACACCCCAGTCAGTCATCAGGCCGCCGGCATAATCCCAGAACCATCTGAAGGTAAAATGAAACCGGTTCCTGTTGAAAGCTCTTGAAGGAGCCGGACCGAGCCACATATCATAGTCAACTCCTGCAGGAACAGGCTCATCGGGCAGAACCGGAATTGTCGGACACCAGCCCTGGTATGAAAAGACTCTTACCAGCCTGATCTTGCCAAGCTTTCCTGAGTTAACGAAATCAACGGCTTCCTGCCAGTGGGGATCGCTTCTCTGCCACTGCCCTACCTGAACAATACTCTTATATTTCCGGGCAGCCTTAACCATCAGGTTACATTCCTCAATGGTCCGGCCAATTGGTTTTTCAACAAAGACATCCTTTCCTGCCTCACATGCTGCCACCATCTGGATGCAGTGCCAGTGATCAGGGGTTCCGACAATAACCAGATCAACATCCTTGTTGTCAATAACCCTTCTCCAGTCCTTGTAAAGACTGGCAGGCTTAGCTCCTCTGATCTTCTGCACATCCCCTGCCCTCCGTTGGAGCACCGAATCATCAATATCACACAATGCTACGCATTCAGTCTGGGGGTTCTCCAGGAAGGCGCTTAGATTGCTCCATCCCTGTCCGTTACATCCAATCAGACCGATCTTGATCTTATCGCTCGGCGCAACCGGTAAGCCGGCACCCTGAAGAACTGGTGTAATGCCAAGGCCGGCGGCGGCTATCGCGCTGTTTTTAAGAAAAGTACGTCTTGTTGTCATAGTATTCAGGTTTAGTGAGTTTCTTACTTTACAGAACTGAGAACCTGTAGATGGTCCTGGTCTTATATGTCTCCCCGGGATTCAGGACAGTTGTCGGAAATTCCGGATGATTGGGACTATCAGGAAAATGGCCGGATTCAAGACAAAAGCCTGTTCTGTATTCATAAACCTGGCCCCCATGCCCTGTCTGACTGCCATTCAGGAAATTACCCCCATAGAACTGAAGACCGGGCTGGTCAGTAATTACCTCAAGAACCCTGCCTGAAAGAGATTCATACACCATCGCATCAACTTCCTCAATATTGTCAAGAACATAATTGTGATCATATCCCTTTCCAAGAATGAGCTGGTCATATGGCTCTTCAAGCCTTGATTCTATCATAAAAGGCTTTGTGAAATCAAAAGGAGTGCCTGCAACAGGTCGTATCTCCCCCGTCGGTATCATGAAGGAGTCGACAGGGGTGAAAGCCGACGCCCTTATCGTCAGAATATGATCATTGATATCATCCAAACCTGCGCCATGCAGATTGAAATAAGCATGATTGGTAAGGTTAATTACGGTTTTTTTATCCGTGGTGGCTTTATAATCCATTATTATCTCGTTGTTGTCGGTCCAGGTATAGATGACTTCTGCATCCACATTGCCGGGAAAGCCCATCTCCATATCGGGACTCCTGTATGTGAATTTCACTGCAGGAAATTCGCTTCCCTTTACAATTTCAGTATTCCAGACCACACTATGCCATCCTTTGGGACCCCCGTGAAGAGTATTCGGACCATTGTTCTGCGGAAGGGTGTACTCAACACCGTCGAGAGTGAATTTGCCGCCCGCAATCCTGTTGGCATATCTCCCCACTGTTGAACCGAACGACATGTCTCCATTAAGAGTTGCTTCAAAAGTATCATATCCGAATGTGATGTTTTCCCTTTCACCTTTCCTGTCGGGTACTTCAATCCAGTTTATCTTGGCACCGTAATTAGTCAGCTTGATTACGTTCCCATTCCCGTTTGTAAGGGTAAGAAGAAAAACGTCTTTCCCTTCATGATTGCCGAATACTTCCTGTCTGACATTCTTCGACGAGCTGCTGCAATCAGTAAAGAGTACAAGTGATGCAACCGTTACCAATGCAAGTAATAAGTTCCTTTTCATCATCATTTAATTTTAATTTCTTTCAGATTCTAAAAATAATCAATTTGAATTCAATTTCATTCCCCTGAACGAAACTGATTTGCAGGAAGTCCCGATTTGCCGAATAACAATGCTTCAGCCCCGTTGCGCCAGCAGTACCTCACCGACACCGGATCGCTGACATGCGGCGATGACACCACTACTTCTTCACCGTCTATCCTCGCATCGGCTTTGTGGTATTTGCCATCCCTTCCTGCAATTTCAAATTCCTTCAACCCTCCTTCACGGGCAGTCAGACTTCCTCCCGTATTACTGAACAAGACCCTGATCCTTCTTCCTTCAACCTTCATGGACTTGAATTCAGGTCCCTGACTGACAACATCCTTCCCATAATTTTTTGAGAGTGCCAGATAAGCGAGCCGTTCTCCCACTTCCTTCTTGAAAGGAGGATGAATATTCATCACGGTGGCAATGTCGAGAGTGACTGCCATCCCTGTGTTGGGAAGTTTCAGGGCTGCCTCCTGGGCTTCACGAAGAAAAGCTGATTCCGTCGAATCGACACCTCCGTAAACATAGGGAGCTATCTGGACAAAGTAAAAAGGAAAATCCTTTATTCCCCAGGCTTCCCTCCAATTCTCAATCATAAGAGGGAATATCTCCGAATACTGTTCATGCCTTCCCACATTTGATTCACCCTGGTACCAAATAGCGCCTTTTATTGTATAATCAAGAAGAGGGCTGATCATGCCGTTAAACAATGAGGTGGGAGTTGATGAACCGATTGCCTTTGGCCTTTTTGTTTTCTGATATTCATTACCGGAAAGATCGAAAACATAAAACTTGTTCCCCGACAGTTCTGCCACAGGCTGGAATTTCCATTCACCGTCGAGACTGACAGAAGGAACCAGGCTGCCGGTAACTGCTATTTTCATAACACCGGGTATGGCCCACAATCCGCCTCCTCCCTGGTTATCTATTACCCTTACCGCAATTATATTGGTTCCTTCCTTTACAAGTTTCCCAGGAACATTATATTCCCTCGGAACCTGGTAAACTCCTGATATCTCATGTGATCCAACAAGCTCTCCATTGAAATAAGTCCTGTCCATATCATCTATGGGACCAAGCATTAGCGACAAGTCCTTGCCGGCCATCTCCTGCGGTAACTCCACGGTCTTCCTGAACCATACGGCTCCGTCAAAATCGCCTGTTGCAGTCTCAAACAAAGCGGGCAGATTCATCGCCTGCCATCGTGAATCATCAAAATCAGGCATCGGGGCTGCAGCATCTTTGAAATCGAGATTCTTCCACTGGTCTTCACCTGCTTTGTCAGCCACGACCTGCCGGTGACTTTCGAGCCACTTCTGATACTCCTGCAACAGCGGGGCTGATTCCTGTATCTCCTTTATTTCATCGGTAAACTCACCAGCCTTTTCAAGACTACCGGCCGAAATCCAGGCCTCGGCAGGAGTGCCTCCCCATGAACTTGCTATCAACCCTACCGGTACCTTAAGGTCCTCATGGAGCTTCCTTCCGAAGAAATATCCCGTGGCACTGAAGGGACTAGCCGTTGAAGGGGAACAAACCTCCCATTTCCCGGTGCAGTCGTCAAGTGGCTCTCCCGACACTCTGCGTGCCACACTGAAAAGCCTTATTTCAGGGAAGCCAGATGAGGCAATGGTTGATGCCGAATGCATAACGGTGTCGTTCGGAGGCCATCCGGCAAGCGGCATTTCCATATTCGATTGCCCCGAGCAAACCCATACCTCACCTATAAGCACATTGGTAATCGTAATGGCACTCTTCTTCCCGGTTACAGTGATGTCGTACGGACCGCCTGCTTCCGGAGTTTTAAGCTGAACAGCCCATTTCCCGTCATCACCTGCGACCGCCCGGCCTTCAGCCTGCCAGCCTGCCGTCACAACAACCGTTTCGCCCGCTCCGGCTTTTCCCCATAACTTTACGTCGGCATTCTGCTGAAGAACCATGTTGTCGCCGATAATCGATGGAAGCTCAATTCCCTGCTTTTCCCTGCCGCAGGCTGCCGACAGGAAAAGAATCAATAATACGCTTATTCTGATTTTCATCTTTATGTTTATTTAAAATCCTATTCGGCTTTTAAAACCCTGTAGCTGTGAGGTTTAATGGTGATTTCAAAGGTTTCGCCTTCAGTCCTGTCACGACCCCAGACCATACCCGCTGCTTTCCCGGTTGAGGCCACGACCTCCCCTGAAACCATATCTGTGATCTTTGTGATCCCCGGACCGGCAATCACTTTGATCTTAGTCTCTGCCGGCAAAAATGATTCAGTGATGAATGTATTATTGTCGTAAACAAAAAGACTTACCATTGAAGGTCCCTGGATACGGAATTTCATATCGGAACTCAGCACTTCCCTTATCCTGTTAAGAACTCCTTCCGGCAGTTCATACAGATCGCCGAAAGACTCGGGAATAGTCAGTACAAAAAGTGAAGCCTTACCATACCTTCCCTGATGAAGCATAGGCCATCCGACCGGTCCGCCGAGAGCTTCGACGTCAGTCCATGAATCATTTGTAAGATACATTATCTGGGGGATCAGTATCGCTTTGGATGCCTTGTTTGCAGAACCGAACATGCCGGCCGAGAAATCGGTAACCAGGGCTTTCCTGTCGGTATATTCCAGTTCAATAATATCCTCGATGCCTTTCCCGCTGAGCGCTCTGAGCAGCCCTGAAGTGATGGTCACATCCTTGCCTGCCATAAGCCTTGCCTTTATTTTTTTAACTATATCCGGATCAAATTTTGCCGATTCGGTTAGTATTATCATCCGCGGATCTTCCGGAAATTCGGGCTTCAGATCCATTGGAAGTCCGATCATGCCCAGATAGTTATGAAGAAAATCCTCGCCTGTCGAATGGTAAGGCCTGTAACCCTGTATGCCCACAGGCTTTCCCAGTTTTCCAAGAAATGCATCCACCTTTTCAAAGGTCCAGCCTGCTGCCCTGGCAACTGTCGACGGCTTTACTTCCTTCCCTTTTACCGAATATGGTTTTATCATATCATCATAGTCGAAGCTCGGTTTCTGGTCCTGCCATGCTGCCCTGTCTGCCGGTCTTAAGGCCCTTTGCATCTGCCTGAAGTCGAAAAGGGTTATCTCGGGAGCCTTTGCGAAAAGAGTAAGCCAGAGTTGTTCAGCATACCTGTCCGCGGAGGTCATACCTCCGGTATCCACCCATCCTCCTCCGTTTCCGCCCGGTTTGATGTTCTCAAAATACCTGAATATCTGGTATCCAAGATATTCCTGAAGATGCTGCCCGGGTGCATTGGCATTTCTTGTCTCGGTACCGGTATATATCCCGTCAAAGAGAGGAGGTTCAGTCTCGAGATTGAATCCGAGTCCCTGGAAATGCTCATACCAGTTGGGATACTTCACAACCATCTTAACCTTCTGATTGACAGCCTTTGCAGGACCTATAATAAGGTTCTGCGCGGCTTCAGTCATCTGCTTCAGCCTGAAATTGGTCCAGCTCATTTCACCCTTGTCCCTGATACACAACTCGCACTTGCAGTCGGTAAAGAAGAAATCATCGAGAATGATCTCGTCAAAGTGCCTGGCTGTGAGTTCAATGATCTCCCTGACCTTCCTGCGGTGTTCCGGATTGGAATAGCAGTAGGTCTCAAACCTGTTCATCTCGCTTACAGTCAATGTAATGCCACCTGCCGTTTTCACACCGCGGCTGTTGAAGAACTTTTTAACCTTCTCCAGTGTCTTCTCATCAACAATTACCATGTCACGATGTGTCTCGAGATAGATCTTGTCTACATGAACCTGGTTTGAGATCATCTCCCAGATGGGCTCAAGCCATTTAAGATCATCCATCTGTCTCACCTCATAGGCCCGGGCATAAACCGACACCTCGAAATTGTCATATCCCTTTTCAATCTGTGAAAATAATGTGTTGAATCCCATGAAAAAAACGAGCTGCGCTACGAATAAAACCTTCTTCATCCTTTTATTTTTGAAATTTTAAAACTTGAATTATCTAATGATTTGTTTTCGCCATCTGAAGTTTATCTGACTGAATTTTTCACAACAACCGGGGTCCCCCCATAGGGTACAGTGGAATGAGGCTTCATATCCGGATCAAATTCAATGTTGTTCGTTTTTGTCACCCACACTATATTGAAGGTTCTTTTCAGGAGCATGCCGGGATACTGACCTTTGCGCTCTCCTATTGTAAGTTCGCCCGAAGTCTCATCATAGCTGAGTTGGATTGAACTGTATTCTCCTCTCTCATAACCATAGTTGACTCCTTCATCCTCATAAAGGGTAAAGGAGGCATTCCGGCCAGTATACACAAAGACGGTTATTGGATCAGCCTGCTTCTGTGAAGCATATTCAATTTCCGGTCCTAACGGAACTATCGATCCTTCCCTTATGAAAAGGGGGATCCGCTCATATGGTGCATCCACTTCCAGATACCTTCCTCCCGGGATAAACTGGCCGGAATATAAATCATACCATCCGCAAACTGAAGGGAAGTAGACCTTCCGGCTCCTGGCTTTGTATTCATAAACCGGTGCAACAAGGATCGAAGGCCCGAACATGTACTGGTCGCCGATGCTTCTGACCGCGGCTTCGCTTCCGAAATCCATTGCCATAGCCCTCATTAAAGTGTAATCGTTGAACCACGTCATCCCGGCAAGGCTGTAAATGTATGGCATAAGACGGTACCTCAGCTTGTCGTAGTATACCATGCTCTGGTAGGCAGGTGTTCCTTCAGGCGATATATTGAAGATCTCCCTGTAAGGGTACTGTCCGTGACTTCTGAAAAGTGGACAGAACGCACCGAACTGAAACCAGCGCGTATTCAGCTCCCTCCATTCCCTGAGATCTTCCGAACCTTCAGCAGCCCTTGTGTAACGGTTCTCGACACAGAATCCTCCGATGTCAAAGGTCCAGTAAGGGATCCCCGAAAGGGCAAAGTTAAGGCCTGCCGGTATCTGGGCCTTCAGATCCTCCCACCTTGTGCCGATATCACCGCTCCAGGTGGCTGTCGAATACCGCTGCAAACCTGCAAAACCGCTTCGGGTAAGAAGGAAAACGCGCCGGTCGGGATCGGCTTCCCTCTGCCCTTCATAAATAGCCTGTGCGTTCATCAGGGCATAGGTGTTGAAATATTTCGTCGATGGTCCGAGTGCCGTGGGAGTAGAAAGCTTCTTCCTGTATTCCACGCTGGCATTGGAAAGAATATCAGGCTCCGAGGCATCCATCCACCAGGCATCAAATCCATGGACATAAAGATGATCCTTCATCTGTTCCCAGAACAGTTTGCGGGCTCCCTCGCTGTAGGGATCATAGAACGAACCTATGTATCCCTTCCCTATCCAGTCCCTGACACTGTCGGCCACGGCCTGCCTGTACATCCAGCCCCTGCTGTCGAACTCCTTGTAATGCCCGGTGGTGTGATAGAATTTCGGCCACACCGAGATCATTATCCTGGCATTCATCTGATGAACCGAATCAACCATTCCTCTAGGATCGGGAAAGTACTTCGGATCAAATTCATGCGAGCCCCAGGCATCAACCGGCCAGTACGACCAGTCGAGCACGATATTGTCGATGGGTATCTTCCTTTTCCTGTATTCACTGACTACATTGAGCAATTCATCCTGTGACCTGTACCTTTCACGGCTCTGCCAGTAACCCATTGCCCATTTTGGCATTATCTGGGCCTTGCCGGTCAGCTTCCTGTAACCGCTGATAACTTCGTCGGGGTTGCCGCCCCGGATGAAGTAGTAGTCAATCTGGTCGCCCATCTCCGAAGTAAGGGTAAGGTTTCCCTGTTCTTGCGCTGAGCGCGGACTCAAAGCCTTAAGTCCTATGTATGAAACGCCGCCGTCGGGTTTCCATTCAAGCCTGACAGGATACCTGCGTCCCTGCTCCAGTTTTCTTGAGAACTTGTAAGTATTCGGGTTCCAGGCGGTCCTCCATCTTTCCGGCACCACAAGTTCATCTCCGAAATAAAGCTTCGTGTACCCGGCATAGTAAAGCTTAAAATGATAATTACCCGTTTCTGCGGGCTCTATCTCGCCGGTCCAGGTAATTTTAGAATTGTAAAAGGGAAATCCCTCCGGAAAATTTTTAACGGTCTCGAGGTTTTCATAGTCAATTGCCGATTCCGGTCTGCGGGTAAATACCTTGGATGTATCACCCTCAGTGAAATAAGAAGCAGTCAGACCTCCCGCCTTTCCGTCATCATCATAAAGCGTGAACAGGTCAAGCTGTGAATAGTCCCGGGGATCACCGAACTTAGTCAGTGAATAATTGTCCCAGAGCAGTCCGTAATTTTTGCCCGACACTACAAAGGGGACTGACACCTTGGTGTTGTACTGGTACAGGACCTCGTTCAGTCCCTTGTAATTGAACTCATCCGACTGATGTTGTCCGAGACCATAGAAGGCCTCATCCGGGGGAGAGTTGAACACCTGGCCCATCGTGTATCCCCGGGTGCCGTCAACGGTGATACGTTTGAATGATTTGCCTCCTCCCTGACTTTCCTCAAGGAGAAGGGAGCCATTCTGATCACAAAATGTCACCTGTCCGTCGGACAGAGCCACTCTCACCTTTACAAGCGGAGCGGATATCACAAGTGTGTCTTCCTCCTCAACGGCAGTAAAAGCAGGTGCCGGAACATATGGACAAATCACGCAAAGGCTGGTATCAGAAGAAAGTTCTTCCCCGGGAGCAGCAGTAATCCGAATGATGCCGTCATAAGGAATTTCGATCCTCATCAGTTTCGGGATATCCGGACCTGATGACCCGGGCCTCAAAATGACCCCGTTATCCACAAGCTCCCACCTGCTCTGCGAACATGAAGGGAAAAGAATAACCACCGCTGATACTATCAGTAAAAGTCTGTTCATGGGTATCTGGATAATATTTGACAAACCTGCCGGTATATAATACGGATCAAACCTGCTGATACAGGAGAAATCAGTAATAAAAGTAGTTTAATATTGGATAAAGAGGAAAAATTCCCGGAAGGAATTCCTGAAAATTTACAGTGACAGTTCTGCTTCAATCTCGGTCAGAAGATCATCCCTGCAGATATCGGCTTCGATAAACACCATGGGTGATCCTTTGAACTGCTCGTTACAGATCTCCCTTACCAGGCTGAAATCCTCCTGCCTCTTGATATAGACACGCAGAAGCGAATACCTTCCCGGACCACTCTTGCAAGTCAGAGTTGAGATTTGCTGCATGTCAGCCACTTTTCTTATATTCTCGATGGTCACCACGGTCTGTTCGGCAACATCACCCCTGCCTATCGTATCCTGGCCGATTATCGATGCCGTGCCGGAAACGAAGAGGGTGCTTACTGACTTGTTGACCAACAGGAGTCCTCTTTCAAACTGAGGAGGATGCTTTATTGAACTTATGTTAAGGGGCTGGCCCTTGAGAACTTCCTGGCCATATTCATAGGCATTGATCTGGCTCGGATTGCTGATGGGCTGAATCCTGACCGTTTCATCCGGACTGATTGCACAGAAATCGAGAAAGACTCCTCCGAATTTCATCCCCACCCCGGTAGCTGCCGGGAATCCGTGAGTCGTTCTGTATTTATTGTAGAATTCAGTCCTTACTTCATTGAATACCTGGTAATTCTGGAATCCATCCCTCATTCCGAGGATGTCCCCTATGAAATTCCATTGCCTAACAATATTATTAAAGCTGAGGTTTTCCCGTTCAAGTATCTCTCCCATAATTTCAAAAGCCGCTTCGGCTGACTTCCTGGTGTCGTCCATGCTTTGGTCGCTTCCAAGACCTGCCGACCAGACTTCCTTGATGTCATCAGTTTCAACAACTACATATGGAAATTCTCCAAGAAAACGGGTTGTAATACCCGACCTGCTGCCTGCCGAAAAAAGAGCCTCCACAACTATGCTGAACGGTTCTTCCGGAGGATGGATGGAAACATTGAATGCCGGACACTGATCGCTGAACCGCTCTATTACCGAACGTGCAATAAATTGCTTTTTCTCAGTGTAAACAGCTAAACCCGGAACATTAATGAAAATATTCAGCTTTACCGGCCTCAGGCCTTTTAAAACATCTTCCGAAATCTGATCCCTGCACTGCTCCCATTCATTCTCAACGGTTCCCCTTACTGCAGGAGTGTATATCCTGTATTCCTTCACCATAAAAAATTCAATCTGAAAGGGCAAAATTAACATCTTTTGCCGGAGAACCAATTATTTTAAGCATTGTCCGACCTTCCACAGTAACTCTACCGCTTACAAATTCAGGTATATTGAACGATCTGAGGCATGAATCATAGAATCCGGGATCCTTCTGCGGCACCATGAAAGGTTTGCTGAATGTACCGTCTTCATCCATGTGGGCAATGAAGGGACGGGTATACAAACCGTCAACCCTGCGGCTGCTGAATATCATCCATCGCGAGTTGGATGACCATGAATGGTAACTCTCCGTTTCGGAACTATTTATAACCTCAATGGGATGATAATTGCCAGTCTTCATATCGAGCCTGTAAAGGTCGGCCTCCCTGTGCCATATCGAGAAATTACCATATTCGGAAAGGGTAAATACAAGTGCCGTTCCATCAGGGGATATCCTCGGAAATGAAGCGCTTCTGCCTATCTTGTCCGCACTCACCAGCGTATCTATCGAGTCACCGAAGCGGCCTGTTGCAGAATCAAAATCAATGCTGCACAGACTGTATTTAATTCTGTCATATTCCTCGGGCTGCTTACCCTTCCTGGCGCTGCAGAAATACAGTTTCCTGCCATCGGGCGAGAAGCAGGGGAAAGTCTCGAAGCTGTCTTCACTCATCAGCCTGGAGGTAGATGTAAGCCTGTTATTCTTTATATCATATACAACAATGTCCGATTTCGAGTCAAAAACCTCTATCCGCTTGTCGCTCACCGAATGGAACACCTGCTGGATGTTGTTCACCGAATATGCAATATAATCCTCCGAGGGATGCCAGTAAGGATAAACACAGTTTGATATTGTTTCGCTTGTTTTTGTATTAAGCTTCACCGCCTCGCCGTCCATTACAAGCATGGTTCCCCCTACGTTGCCCCTGAGGTGGAACATCATCTTATCCGGACTGTTGGCCTGGAATGAGTGGCAATTCATGCAGGCGCCCGGCAGAAGACGGTTGTCGATTATGGTTGCCTGTTTAAAGGATGAAAGCTCCCGCTGATAAATTCCCATTTCACTCCATGTTTCATAACCCGGGGCAATCAGCCTGTAGGCGATCCAGGGATCAATGGGATCGTCGCTGATATTGATGCTGAATGGTTCATACTTCTTCCAGCCGTCTTTATATCCGGCATACAAGGTTACCTTAAGACTTCCTCCCATATTGCCCGCAAGAAGTTTTTTCCACTTCGCCGCGGGAATAATTATTTCTTCCTTCCCCCTGATCCTGAGAGTCTCTGATGTGCCCTCTATCATGGCAACTGACGACTGCGGCTCACCTTCAATCCTGAAGTTCAGAGGAGCTATCCCCGAAGGTATCACAACATCGCAATAGTCGGGAAAAATAACCGGCTTCGAGCCGGCTTCCTCCGCATCCTTCCATCCTGTTCCGCATGAAGCGGCAAGCAGAAGCGCCGAAAACAAAAGAATATATCTTAATGAATTTGTCATGTCGATCCTGTGTTATCCCTGGTCTCCTCCACCTGGCTCAGCTCTGCATCGCCAAAATGCAGGTAATACCAATACGTGGCGGCGTATTTTTCTGCAAGTCGCGACTCTGCGTCAGGTCTCGATGTATAGATGCCGGCATATGCCTTCATCCTGGCCTTCGTTTCACTGCTTATATAAGAAGGGGCATTGCTTGCCGGATCGGCGCTGTTAAGGCCGATAATGTACATTATCGCCTCCTGGTATGAGATCGGTACAGTCTTGTACTGCATCTTCTCCATTGCAGGGATCAGGTTGACGAAATTCCGCAGATCCTTGTTTATCATGTAAAAGGCCATCAGGTATTCGAAGGCCACCCTGTTGCCCGGATTCTCCTTTACCATCCTGTTAAGGACCGCCTCGATGTTTTTTATATGAAAGAAATAGTCGCCCCTCACCCTGAATTTCCGCTTTTCGCCCCAGTCGGGATGACTGTTTATTTTATCCTCATTACTGAGATAAGTCATCGAAGTCTTCGCCCATTTCCTGTAAAACAGGGTATTCTCAAGAAGCTTAAGGTATTTCTCCGATACATTGTACTGCCCGTTTATCAGGTTTGTCTCTGCCAGCCGTTTTATTACCCTCGCCGACTGCCCCATGTCGGGGATGGTCTGCATGCTTTCAAATGCATATTCCTGGCAGGCGTTTGTAAGGCTCAGATGATAAAGGATCTCGCTCCCCATCAGGGCGGTCACGTATTCCCTGTTGAATGCAAGAAAAAGTCCGTTAACGCCGTGCTGGTTGTATCTGAACATGCTGTTTCCAAGCTCGCCGGTTTTTGCAAGCGACAGGTTGAGCATTGAAAGCGACAGGTAGTTTTTGGGAGGCTTTTTTTCGGCATATTTAATCACATCCTTCCACCTTTCATTCCTTACCAGGTAGTCGTAGGTCATTATCTGTTCCGCTTCAAAATTTGCAAAGCTCCTGAAACCGAAGAAGGCCAGCAGTGCAAACAATCCAGCCTGGACTGCGATGGCCGGCTGCATATGCTTTTCCCGGATAACCGCCAGCTTTACAATGATCATCAGAACGGGCGGCAGAATGAAAAGCAGAAAAACAGCGCTGGGCAGAGTAGTGCGAAGATTATAATAGTACTCCGTGACGTAAGTAAGCATGACCGGCTGCTGGATAAGAAACTGCCTTACAAGGAACGGAATGCCGGCTGAAAGGATGATCAGGGCCGGGAAGTACATCCACCGGCTGAAAGTCCTGTTACCGCCGGCTTTGCTGACTCCTTCGTCCTTCCCTGACCTTCGCCGCGCCAAAGATTCATACACGATAATGACGAGGAGAAAGCTCAGGTAAGACCCTCCGGCAAGCCAGTATACAAGCGGGATAAATACAAGACCGGTAACATATCTCCGCGTCTGACCTTCGATCCTCATATAAAACAGGCCGGCAATCATTGCAATCAGGAAACCTGTAATCGAAGAAAGCGGATAGAATTCGTTGCACAATATCATTCCCGAAAGCAGTGAAGGGAGAAAACTTACAGGGAACAATCCGGGATCGGGATTAATGAAAGCCAGCATCCTTTTTATTATCAGCTGCAGTATAAGAAGCAATCCAACGATGATAAGAGGACCGGCAAAAGACAGGTAGAAAAACTGTGTAAGAAAATCTCCAAGCCATCCGTTGAAACCTCCGGGGAATGCAAGTTTTGAGACAAAATAGTCACCCGTCAGCAGGAATAGCTGAAACTGTTCCGCAAAATGAAGGTGGCTGTTGTAGAAGAACATAAAGAATATGAAGATCCCGGTGAAGAAGATCCCGGAAAACACTAGCTCTGAATTGCGAACAGACTTTTCGTTCTTCATAATATTGGCTGCTCAACTGTAACAAAACTAAGGATTTTTATGATACCTGATTCCCCTGCCTCCTCCGGTTTTAAGAACCAGGCCATAGGCCTGGAATATTTCATGGATGGGCGAAGCCCGTCCTCGTGATCACCAAGGGTCAGGGTTTTAAAATATCGGGAATCCCAAGGTCCTTGCAAATCTTGCGACAAAGATTTTCCTTTATGCCGGGGTGACGGGGAACAGTAGATATTACTCCGCTACTATTATAAATATTTATGGGGATAAAGAATAATATTTAGCGGCAAATGGATCTTGTGTCGTAAATCTTCCTATTTGCGGGTCATAAAACCTTGCTCCGTAATCATACCAACAGAATTTAACTTTTAAAGAGCTAATTATTTTTATTAATAAGATTTACAATTACGCTTATCATGGTATCTTTTTCCTCTGGTCTACTAACTGCAATCATTATAGTTAAAGCCACCAATGCATTATCTGTTATCCTCTTTCTTCCTGATTCCCCATATAAGATGCCATTTCTGTCCATGAAATAAAGGAATAGAAAAGCAGCAATACGTTTGTTGCCATCTGTAAAGGAATGATTTTTCGTGACGAAGTAAAGCAAATTTGCTGCTTTCTCCTCAACGCCTGGATAAAGGTCCTTTCCATCAAAAGTTTGATAGATAGCGGCGATTGAGCTTCTGAATGATTTATCTTTCTCCCTCCCGAATAATTCACTGTTACCATAAGCATTTTTCACAGCTCTTATCTGGTCAACCGCTTCTTCATAACTCAGCCTGTATTTTTCTTTTGAACTTGTTTCAGCGATTTTGAGTGACTGGTAATCATATTGATCCAATATTTCCAAAGCATAGGAATAATCCGAAATAACCTGTAATAAGCCAATGCTTTCTTCGCCGGAAAGAGGTTTTGAGACAACAGAAGTTCTTATAAGTCTGAGAGTATCTTGAAGTTCTGATAACTGGTCTTTCTTCTTTTCCAGAACCTGTTGATTTACAGCATATCCTTTGATTAAATATTCTCGTAATATTTTATTTGCCCAGATTCTGAATTGGGTGCCACGCAAGGATTTTATCCTATAACCCACTGAAATGATAACATCCAGATTATAAAAATCAATTAAATATGTTTTCCCGTCAGATGCAGTTGTTGCATTTTTTGCAACAACTGAATTCCTATCTAATTCCCCTTCACGAAAAATATTTCTGATATGTCTGGAGATGACACTTTTATCACGGTCAAAAAGCTCGGTCATCTGATTAAGGCTCAGCCATACAGTTTCCTTTTCAATAGATACAGATATTTCTGTGTTCCCGTTAACCTGGTATATCCTAATCTCAGACATTCAATATTGCTTTCCTTTTAAAAATAGTCATTTTCATTTAAATTTATACAATTTACTGCAGAAAACTACGGTACTGACCACCTCTAACCTGATATATTTGACCAAACTGCTTAAATTCAGGTAACTGTTCATGCAACGTATTAAGGAACTCCGTACAGGTAAAAAGCTAACTCAGTCTGACCTGGCTACAGAGGTGGGGCGGAACAGTCGATCATAGATCCTTAGCTCCTCTCGATGTTCAAAGAGGTTCAACTGCTTAACGAAAGGCAGAAAGAGACTGTGAAAGGATTTCCTTTCTTCTTTTATTCTGAAGTCAGATCTTAAACAAATACTAGTATAGGAACTACTTAGTTGTAATAGTTAGTACTTGATCTGACAGTAGGGCATTTTTTACTAACCATTTACCGCTTCAGCAAAGTTATCATCCTCCTCGATTTCTGCAAGGCTAAAGTGAACGGATGATAGGTTTTTAATTTTAAAGGTATCATCCGGCCTTGCCTTAATCTCATCGGACGCTTTTTGTTTGCCTACAGCGGATAAATGGTTTTCGTTGTTCATTTCCTGATATTGCAAGTGCAGCATTTTTTCTTTGGCCAGGTGGATACTATCCAGGAAAGTTTGCATTGGTGTTTTTCCATAGCAGTATTTTCCGGTATGAGGTCTTTGGTTGTTATATTCATAAACCCACAGGTCCAGATCCTCCTGAAGCTGCTCTATGGAAGAGTAAACTTTCTTTCTGAATGCAATAGCATAGAACTCATTCTGGACAGTACGGTGGAAGCGTTCACAGATTCCATTGGTCTGGGGTGACCGTGCCCTGGTTTTGGTATGGTCGATGTCCTCCAAGGCCAGGTAAAGCTGATATTCGTGATGCTCTCTGGCACCGCAAAACTCAGTTCCACGGTCGGTTAAAATTCTGAGTAATGGGATCTCATACTTCTCATAAAAAGGTATTACTCTATCGTTAAGGATATCAGCTGACACCAAAGCATTTTTACGATCGTATAGCTTAAGCTGGACTGTTTTTGAGTATGTATCAATGAAGGTCTGCTGATAGATCCTGCCGACTCCTTTGATTGTTCCAACGTAATAGGTATCCTGTGCCCCAAGATAACCAGGATGATAGGTCTCAATTTCACCTTTTACCTCCTGTTCGATCTTTTTTCTTTCCAGCGCAGCAACCTGTTGCTCTGTCAGTATAATGCCCTCCTGGGCAACAAGGGTATCGAGTGCCTTCAAACGTTTTTTAAAGGTCTCAAGGTCATTACGCAGCCAGACACTGCGGACTCCTCCAGGGGAGATAAACAATCCTTTCTTCTTGAGTTCATTGGATACCCGGACCTGACCTAATGAAGGATTGTCAGTTGCTAATTTTATAACTGCTTCTTCGATATGTTCTTCAACACGGTTTCTGAGCACCGGCTTCCTCCTGCTTATCTCTTGCAACGCCAGTTCTCCTCCAATATCATAAAGTTCACGGAATCGGTAAAAGGTATCTCTGCTATAGCCCATTACCTTACAAGCTTTTGACACATTACCAAGTTCTTCGGCAAGTTTTAATAAACCTAATTTGCTTTTGATTAATTTTACTTCTGTATTCATTTCTGACAGTTTTTGGGGTTAAACATTTATTT
>CAYSBL010000007.1:0-94181 GCA_964429295.1 uncultured Rikenellaceae bacterium | reverse complement strand
GCAATTTGCAGAAATTGAATTTCTTATCAGAATTGCTGTCAAAAATATCAGAATCAAGGAGCAGATCTAGTGCATAGCCGGTATTACGCCTTGGGATCCGCGGATCGGGGTATCCTTCCCTTATTGATGCCTGATGATCAGGATCGCTGAGCATATCCCTTATGTTCCTGTATATCTTCCCTTCCAGGTTATCCTGTGTGCACTTGCCTTCAAAGGTTTCCCTGTCCGCGGGGCCGAATAAAACTTCACTTCCGTCACTGAGAAGGGCATTGATCTCAAGAGTATGATCCCTGGTGGAGCCGTAAACGAGAGAATGTGATCCGCATGAGTTGTTTCCCAGCATTCCGCCCATATTGCATCTGCTGGATGTTGATGTTTCCGGTCCGAAAAAGAGCCCGAAGGGTTTCAGGTACATATTAAGTTCATCGAGGACTACTCCCGGCTCAACCCTTACCCAGTGTTCTTCGCGGTTTACTTCGAGGATCCTGTTCATGTGCCTCGAAATATCCACAATTATGCCCGATCCGACAACCTGCCCTGCCAGGGAAGTTCCGGCAGCCCTTAAAGTGACACCGGTCTTTTCCTTCGAAGCAAATGAGAGTATCTTTTTTATATCTGAGGCATTCTTCGGCCATGCAACAGCCACCGGCTCTTCCCTGTAATCGGAAGCATCGGTGGAATAGATTAACCTGCTTACCCTGTCGTATTTGAGCTCACCTTCCAGCGACGCTCTGAGTGAATTAAATTTTTCAACCGGAAACTCCATGAAAATTACATTTTTGATCCGCAAATTTAAAAAATGATTTTATTTCTTACCTGAAACCCTGTGAGTGCTTAATTTTTTTTTTCACCAGGATCACTTGCTGAAAATAATCATCTGATACTCTTGGTTAAATAGGGATTTTTTTTTCTACTTTTAGAGCATTATGTTTTAAATTTTAACTTATTGATATACAATGGAACTAATTGACCAAATCAAACTGAACGCAAAAAAATACAACAAACGCATTGTCCTGCCGGAAGGATATGAGGAGAGGAACCTTAAAGCTGCAGATATTGCAATAGGCGAGGGACTTGCACAGATCATACTTATTGGAGATCCCGCGGACATAAAATCGAAGGCAGAGCAGTTCGGATTAAAGAACCTCGACAGGGCAATTATAGTCGATCCGCTTTCCCATCCGAAGAAAGATCATTATATTGACATGATGGTCGAGCTCAGGAAGAGCAAGGGACTTACCAGGGAAGAAGCTGCAAGACTTATTGAAGATCCCCTTTATCTCGGCGTTCTGATGATCAAGAACGGGGATGCCGACGGGGAGGTTTCGGGGGCTGATCATGCAACCGGTGACGTTCTGCGTCCTGCTTTTCAGTTTGTAAAGACTGCTCCCGGCATCTCTGTTGTGTCAGGTGCTTTTATCATGATACTGCAGGACAGGAGTTTCGGTGAAAACGGAGTAATTGTGTTTGCCGATGGCGCTGTGCATCCTGATCCGACGGACAGGGAACTGGCCGAGATAGCCGTAGCCGCAGGGCAGACAGCCAGGTCAATCTGCGGATTTGAACCGCGTATCGCATTACTCAGCTTTTCAACAAAGGGAAGCGCAAGGCATGCTCTGGTCGACAAGGTTGTCAGCGCTACCGGAATAGCCAGGGAAATGGCTCCTGATATGATGATCGACGGAGAACTTCAGGGTGACGCTGCCCTGGTTGAAGCCATAGGGCAGAAAAAGGCCCCGGGAAGCCAGATCGCAGGCAGGGCCAATGTTCTGGTCTTCCCTGACCTGAACTGCGGAAATATCGCCTATAAACTGGTTCAGCGACTGGCCAAAGCGGAAGCCATAGGACCTGTACTTCAGGGAATGGCAGCGCCGATCAACGATCTTTCGAGAGGGTGTTCAGTAAGCGATATTGTGAGCATGATTGCAATCACAGCAAACCAGGCAGCCGCAAAAAAATAGTATTTGTATATTTTAACTTTTAAACATATTGAAATGATTATTCTTGTTCTGAATTGCGGCAGCTCCTCCATAAAATACCAGCTGTTTGAAATGGGCGAATCAACACAAATGCTGGCAAAAGGTCTGATAGAGCGTATAGGTCTGAATGACAGTATTCTTACACATAAACCCACAGGTAAGGAACCCTACAAGGTAATAAGCGATATTCCCGATCATACCCTCGGAATAAACCTGGTGATGTCGGTTCTTACAGATCCCAGGCACGGAGTCATCAGGGATGTCACCGAGATCAAGGCTGTAGGCCACAGGGTGGTAAATGGAGGCGAAAGTTACAAGGATAGTGTTCTGATTGATAATGAAGTCAAGAAGCAGATCGAGATCAACTGCGAGCTTGCCCCGCTTCACAATCCGGCCAACCTGAAGGGAATCCTTTCGGTCGAGAAACTTATACCAGGAGTTCCGCAGGTGGCGGTTTTTGATACTTCATTCCACCAGACAATGCCAGATTACGCTTTTATGTACGCCCTTCCGTACGAGTATTACGACAAGTACAGGATAAGAAAATACGGATATCACGGAACCAGCCATAAATTCGTGGCTTCAAAAGCCGCCGGACTGCTGGGTAAGGATTGTAAAAAGCTGAAGATAATTACATGCCATCTGGGCAACGGGGCTTCAATTACAGCCATTCAGAACGGCAGGTCGATCGACACCTCGATGGGGTTCACACCGGTCGACGGACTCATAATGGGTACCAGGACAGGCGAGATAGATGCCGGGGTGCTGATTTACATTGCCGACAAGGAACACCTGAATGTTACCGGAGTTAATAACCTGATCAACAAGAAGAGTGGTGTAGCAGGGATTTCGGGGCTTTCGTCCGATATGCGCGATCTGGAGATTGCCGCTGCCGAAGGAAATGAAAAGGCACTTCTGGCTCTTAACATGTATGCCTATAAAGTCAGAAAGTTCATCGGGTCGTATTTTGCTGTGCTTAACGGGCTCGATCTGCTGGTCTTTACTGGCGGAGTGGGTGAGAATGATCACAAAATGAGGGCAATGATCTGCTCCGACATGGAGGCTCTGGGAATTGACTTTGACCGCCCGGCCAATGACGGTGTCAAGGGACAGGATAAGATCATATCAAAGCCGGGATCTAAAGCAACCGTAATGACAATTACGACCGATGAGGAACTGGTAATCGCAATGGATACAAAATACATAGTGGAGCATCATACTTTATAAAAACTAACTAAAACGACGATTCTATGGTTCTAAGAAACATGTCCGACCTGAAGGGCATCGTCGCAGGAAAACCGGTAAGGAAGCTGGTTCTTGCAGTGGCCCAGGATCAGCATTCCCTCGGCGCGGTTCTGAGGGCATGGAAGGATGGGATTATCGAGCCGGTATTCATCGGCGATAGCGATGGAATACATTCTATCTCTTCCGAGTTCGGTTATGACATCTCGGGGATTACCATCGTTCATGAACCCGAAATCGATAAAGCTGTTGAAAAATCTGTAAGGATGCTGAGCGGAAGGCAGGCAGACATTCTTATGAAAGGCAAGGTAGGGACTTCCAACCTCCTGAAAGCAGTTCTCAACAAGGAATGGGGACTCAGGACAGGAAACCTTCTTTCGCATATTGCGCTTTTTGAGGTCGGTACCTATCATAAGCTTATAGCCGTAACCGATGTGGCAATGAATATTGCTCCCACCCTCAAGGACAAGATCGCTATAGTGAATAATTCGGTCACATTTCTGAACCGCCTCGGATATATCATGCCCAAGGTGGCAGTACTTGGAGCCGTTGAAATGGTAAATGAGAACATGGAAGCAACACTCGATGCAGCATTGCTCTCAAAGATGAACCAGAGGGAACAGATCCGGAACTGTATTATTGACGGCCCGCTTGCATTTGACAATGCCGTCAGCCTCGAGAGCGCAAAACATAAGGGAATAAAAAGCGAAGTTGCCGGTGATACCGACCTGCTGCTTATGCCTGATATCGAGGTGGGTAACGTCCTGTATAAATCTCTGGTTTTCTTCGCTCAGGCAAAGGTTGCATCTATGATTCTAGGAGCCCAGGTACCGATAGTATTAACATCAAGATCAGATTCGGAACAGGCAAAGTACGACAGCATACTGCTTGCTGCAGCATCGAGCAAATAGAGTTGTGTTATGATCCGCACGCTGGACCAGATGGTTGAAAGGGTGCTTGCTTCACATCGCAGGCATCGCATAGCCGTAGCCTGGGCCCAGGATCCCAATACAATCGGAGCCATACACAAGGCTGCCACTTACGGACTTATTGATGCCATTCTTATCGGTCAGTCTACTGAGATAAAAAACCTCTGCAGAAAAGCCGGGATCGATGCATCCTTATTTACTATCATTGAATCTGCCGATGAAACGGAAGCAGCATCCGTGACAATAAAAATGACGCGCGCAGGCGACGCGGATATTGCTATGAAAGGACTTGTCGGCACCGATAGTTTCCTTAAGGCGGTAATGGATAAAAATAATGGACTTATGATCCCCGGAGCAGTCCTAAGCTATGTCTGTGCCATCGAGATTCCATCATATCATAAATTATTGTTTATCACTGATACAGCAGTTATACCTGTACCAACACTTGAACAGAAGGTCGAGATGGCAAAATACGCTATCGAGATGGCCGGCAGGTTCGGTATCGAAAAGCCCAGGATAGCCCTTGTTTCAGCAACGGAAAAACCCAGCCGGCACTTTTCAAGCACCAGCGATTACATCGAGATGATTAAAATGGCAGGAGAGGGGCAATTCCCCGATTGCATCATGGACGGCCCCCTTGATGTTTTTCTGGCATGCGACAGGAAAAGCGTCGAAATAAAAGGAGTGACTACACCCGTAAACGGCGATGCCGACATTCTTCTTTTTCCCTCTCTGGAATCGTCAAATCCCTTTTACAAGGGACTGATGCTTTTTGCTGGGGGTGAACTTGCAGGACTCATCCGCGGGACTGAAAAGCCTGTAGTTGTAATGTCGAGAAGCGAAAGCGAAATGTCAAAGTTCTACTGTATCGCACTGTCCTGTCTGATGTCCTGAAATATGACCTGGAGACAGGTTTATTCAAATCATAACTATATGTCCAAGAGGTTAATATTGGTAATCAACCCAGGTTCTACTTCAACTAAGTTCGCTCTTGTCGAAGAAGATGTTGTTTTGTTTGAGAAAACTCTCCGGCATTCTCCGGAAGAATTGTCAGGCTTTAAGAGAATTGCCGATCAGTTTCATTACAGGAAGAACCTGATTATTGAGGAACTGATATCAGGAAATTTCGATATGAAATTAATATCTGCCGTAATCGGAAGGGGAGGTGTTGTAAAACCAATTGAATCAGGAATATATGAAGTGAATCAAAAGCTGCGGGATGATCTGTCTGAAGCTGCCAGGGGTGAACATGCCAGCAATCTGGGCGGACTGATTGCCTTTGACATAGCGGCTTCACTACCGGGAGCCGGGGCTTATATAGTTGATCCCGTGGTTGTTGACGAGATGATTCCTGTTGCCAGGATTTCGGGTCATCCGAAGATTGAGCGTGTGTCAATTTTTCATGCCCTAAACCAGAAAGCAGTAGCCCGCCTGTATGCCTCATCTGTTAATAAAAGCTATGAGGAGTTAAATATTGTGGTGGCGCATATGGGAGGAGGTGTAAGCGTCGGGGCACACCGGCAGGGCCGCGTAGTTGATGTTAACAATGCCCTTCACGGCGACGGACCTTTTTCGCCTGAACGATCGGGCGGTCTTCCCGCAAGACAGCTGATCGACCTTTGCTTCAGCGGAAAATACACTCATGATGATCTTAAAAGTATGATTACGGGTCAGGGCGGAATGCTGGCATATCTTGGTACGAACAACTTCAGGCAGGTGTGTGAAATGGCGGAAGCAGGTGACGAAAAAGCCGCTTTGATAACGGAAGCCCTTGCTTACCAGATAGCAAAGGAAATCGGGTCAATGGCTGCCGTACTCGAGGGTAAGGTGGATGCGATAATACTTACAGGCGGACTGGCCTATCAGGAATCACATGTGGAAAGGATAAGGAAAAGGGTGGAATTCATCGCCAGGGTAGTGGTGTACCCTGGCGAAGATGAGATCAGGGCTCTGGCCTTCAATGGTTTGCTGGCTCTGGACGGGAAGATTCAGATAAAGACCTATGCCTAGGAGCAAGGCAACCGCATGTTAAGGATTTGAGGCAGATACCGGAAGGACCTTGCCGTTAAAGTACTTATGTCCGTTGACGGCAAACCAGACTACGAAAGAAGCCATGTCCATGGGTCCCATCTGAGCCTTGAACCCGGGAAAAGCGGTTTCAAACATTTCCGTTTGCACCGACCCAAGCGCAAGGCAATTCACACTGATCCCCAGATTACTGAATTCACCGGCAAGACATTCGCTAAGGCATGAAATAGCGGCCTTTGAAGCGCTGTAAACAGCCAGACCTCTGTATTTCGAGCTTCCCTGGAAACCTCCCATGCTTGAAATGTTTACAATGTGTGATCCGGGAGGCATAATCGGGGCAACCAGTCTTATGATCCTGGCAGGACCGAAAAAGTTGGTTTCCATCATACTTCTGGAATCTTCCTCCGAGATTGAAAGGAAATCTGCCGTCACCAGGCGGCCGGCCATGTTTATCAGTATGTCTGTCTTGCTGAAACGATTGTAAATCTGATGCTTAAGTACCTCAATTTCCTCAGAGAGCCTGGAAATGTCGGTCTGGATCACTGAAAGGTTATCATACGGGGATTTAAGCTGCAGATCCCTGAGCCTGGCCTCGTTTCTTCCGGTAACAATAATCTGGTTATTCCTGTCGGATGCAAACAGCAGAGCAGTTTCCCTGCCTATTCCCCCGGAACCTCCGTTTATTATGATATTCATTTCCTCCTGGTAAAGATTTGGATTTTTTCGTTATTTTGACAGCCTTTAACGTAAAGTTACAAAATAGTTTTATGATAGCTGACCCGATAACAGGATATAAGTCATTCAGGAAGACAATTCTTGTTCTGTTTCTTGCTGTTCTTGTTCAGTCCGTGTGGATCCCCGTGACCGGACAATCTGAGCGACAGGAAGTTCCCCCGCTTAAGGAAAGGTTGTTCTATGGCGGTAATGTAAACCTGCAATTCGGCACCTATACCGACATACAGGTATCGCCGGTAATCGGGATATGGGTGCTCCCAAGGATTGGCATCGCTGTGGGGCCTGATTTTCAGTATTATAAGTTGTTTTCTTCCAGCACATTCATTTACGGGGGGAAAGCCTATATTGAATATCTGTTCCTTCAGAACCTCAATAACGTTATACCACTCGGCCTGAATCTGGGACTTTTCATGCATGCAGAATATGAGGTGCTTAGTCTTGAATCTGCGTTTTTTAAAAATCCCCCTTATGAATCAGACAGGTTCCTTGCCGGGACAGCTCTTGCAGGCGGCGGCATCAGACAACAACTGGGAGAGAGATCATCACTGAATGTTTCTTTCCTTTGGACCTTAAACAGTGATGCCTGGGGGATATACGGAAATCCGGAGATCAGGGTTTCCTTTATCTTCTGAAAGGATCATATTTGCAGGTTTTCTCCCTCGGATTTTGCAATGATGACTGCACAGACGGTATCGCTGTAGACATTGACAGTGGTGCGGAACATGTCAAGGATCCGGTCGACGGCAAGAAGCAATCCTATACCTTCAAGAGGCAGTCCCGCCGTCTTCAGGACAACGGCTATCATTACAAGTCCGGCCATAGGTATTCCCGCAGCTCCTATCGAAGCCAGGAGGGAAGTGAAAACAATCGTTATCTGTTGAATAAAGGTAAGATCTATGCCATAAGCCTGGGCAATAAACATTACAGCCACGCATTCGTAAAGAGCAGTCCCGTCCATGTTTATGGTTGCTCCAAGTGGCATTGTGAAGCTTACAATCTTGTTGGATACTCCGTTATTGTTCTCAACTGCTTCCATCGACAGAGGAAGGGTCGCATTCGATGATGATGTAGAAAAAGCTGTCAGTAAAGGTGTTGCCATATTACGAATGTGCCTTATGGGATTCACTTTCGCAAAGAATTTCATTACAAGGGGCAGTGTCACGCAAAAATGAAAAATCAGTCCTCCCAGAACGGTGGCCATGTACATCCCAAGCCTTGCTATTATATCGTCTATTCCCTGTCCGGTAATTACTTGTTGCGCAATTACTTTGGAAGTGATGCTGAAAATGCCCAGCGGAGTCAGCTTTATGACGAGCATTGTGATTTTCATTATCACTTCAAGAACCCCGTCGAAGAGATCAATAAGAACCTGACTTTTCTTTTCACTAATCCTGGTAATGAAAAAACCAAACAGGATGGCAAAGAAAATAATGGATAACATCTGCCCCTGGGCCAGTGCCTCAACAATATTGGTTGGAATTATTTTTATCAGAGTCTGACCGAAATTGTCAGATGATGCTGCTATTCCTTCAACTGGCTCAACCAATCCTATGTCGGCACCAATTCCTGGTTTGATCAGGTTTACAAATATCAAACCGGTAAAAATTGCCGCAAGGGACGAAAGCATGTAATAGCCAATTGTTTTTATTCCAAGCCTTCCCAGGTTGCCGCTGCTGCCAACACTTGCCACTCCTGTTGTTATTGAGCAGAAAATCAACGGTACAATTATCATATTCAATGCCCGCAGAAATATTTCCCCGATCCAGTTGGTGTAGCTGGTTAAATTTGAAAAATAGTAGCCGAATAACCCGCCAGCCAGCAGCATAATCAATATCTGGTAATGAAGCGGAACAGAGAGGCGAAATCTTGAAGCGGGCATAAAATATTGATTTGAGGTTAAAGAAAAAAAAACTTTGCGATAAAACCGCATTCCGGGAAGTAGTATTTTGGATTTTCTCAACTACGCCACAATCGAATATTTAAAACCTTATTGAGCAGGGGACAGAAATATTTAATTTTCGCCAGCACTTTATCTGAAACAATAAATAATCACCGCGACATGCTCTTTTCAATAAGGAGAAATACCCTATTTACATTTGTGAATCGATAAAAGTAATTACATATTTACGAAAGTAAATCAATATTATGACATCCATGCATTACAATTGTAATAAATCAGGCCGGGAAACAATAATCATTCATATATAATTAAAAATCAATACTTTTATGAGATTCAATTAATGTTATGATATGATTGTTCTTACTTATGAATGGCCGGAATATTTAGAAAATCATGATAATGGGAATTAAAACAATGATAATCAATTATATAATTATCTAAACTAGAGTGTTTATACATTAATTTATGGCTTATCGGAAGACCTAATTCGCAATGGTTCCTGTAATAACAGAACGACCGGAAGAGCGTAATTACAAATGTAAACAATCGAACATTATGAATGTAAATTAAATTTGATTTACATTTGTAAAATACAGTTTTATTTTCTATTGCTATAATATCACATACATTTAAATAAAACTGTATGTTATTAATTATTAATTACATATGCTCCATTTTAGAAATATTGACCCGACCAAAGCACTCTAAATGCACCTATACAGATGAAAGAAAGGATACAGGAGTTTCTCATTAAAGAAAACAAAACCTCTGCACAGATGGCAGAGGAAATACATGTTCAGCCATCAGGAATTTCACACATTCTTTCGGGAAGGAACAAACCGAGTCTGGATTTTATTATAAAAATGCTGGAGAAATACTCCTTTCTGTCAACAGAATGGTTGTTGTTTGGAAAAGGATCGATGTACAGGGAACCGAAAATGGGCGATCTCTTTGCGGGAATTGATTTCGAGCAGAGGAAAGATTCTGCTGAGAAAGAGCCGGTGCAGCAAAAATCTGCCGCAGCTCCCGAAAATCTGCCTGAACCCGCAGAGGAAGGCCGCTTAGCACCAAAATCAGGGATTGAACAGAGTATTACCAGGATAATCTGGTTTTATGATGACAATACCTTCGTGGAATTTTTCCCTGCGAAACAATGACCTTTCTTTTAAGGAACCGCTTCAATAGTTATCTTTGCTTAAAAGTTACTGCAGATGGCTAAGAGAGTGGAATTTCTCACTGTAAAGGATAATCGAAGACTGAATTCCGACCTGTTCATTCTGGAGCTGACATCCGGTGAAAAGCTGCCCGAACTTAAGCCCGGGCAGTTTGCGCAGGTTAAGGTGGAAGGAAGTCCGGAGACTTTTCTCCGCCGCCCAATTTCAATACATGACGTTGATTATGCCGCAAATTCGATCAAGATGCTTGTTCAGATTGCAGGCAAGGGAACCAGCCGTCTGTCGAAGCTGGAGAAGGGAGAGAAGCTGGATATAGTATATCCTCTTGGAAATTACTTCACCATACCGGAAAGGGATAAGAGAATCCTTCTCGCCGGGGGCGGATGCGGAGTAGCCCCCCTGCTGTTCCTTGGCAGGTATATGAAATCCCTGGGTCTGAAACCGGAAATCCTTCTCGGATTCAGGGATTCTGAACGAATCATAGAGTACGAAGAATACGAAAGTATTGGTCCTGTTTATCTTACAACAGAAGATGGTTCCCGGGGCGAATCTGGTTATATTACCGGTCATTCCATCCTGGAGCAAAAACATTTCGATAACATTTACTGTTGTGGTCCCGAACCCATGATGAAGGCTGTTGCAGGATATTGCAGCAGGAACGGCATTGATTGTGAGGTTTCGCTTGAACATCTTATGGCATGCGGTTTCGGAGTTTGTTTATGCTGCATTGTTGATACGGTCAGGGGAAACCTCTGTACCTGTACTGAAGGACCGGTCTTTAACATAAAAGATCTCAAATGGTAAAACTGGATGTTGAAATAGGAGCGATGAAGCTCAAAAATCCCGTGATGAGTGCATCCGGCACCTTCGGGTATGGATCGGAATTTGATGACTTCATAAACGTTTCGCGCCTTGGAGGTATTGTTCTTAAAGGCACCACACTGGAAAACAGGGAAGGGAATCCTTATCCCCGAATGGCAGAAACTCCTTCAGGAATGCTTAATGCAGTCGGTCTTCAGAACAAGGGAATCGATTACTTTGAGAAGAACATTTATCCCGTTGTCTCAGGTTACGACACAAACGTGATCGTGAATGTGAACGGAAACAGCATAAATGATTATATTGCTCTTTCAGAAAGAATTGTAAGGCTTGATAAGATACCTGCCATTGAACTGAATATTTCCTGTCCGAACGTGAAACAGGGCGGCATGATCTTCGGTACCAATCCGACATCGGCAAGGGAGGTTATCAGGGCAGTAAGGTCGGTCTGGCCGCGCGTGCTTATTGTCAAGCTCTCACCTAATGTGACCAGCATAACCGATTTTGCAAGAATATCAGAGGAAGAGGGTGCTGACGCCATTTCTCTGATTAACACGCTTCTGGGGATGGAAATTGATGTCAGAGCCATGAAACCTTCTCTCTCGACAATTACTGGCGGCCTGTCCGGACCCGCGGTACGTCCCGTTGCCCTCAGGATGGTCTGGCAGACTGCCAATGCAGTGAAAATCCCGGTTATAGGAATAGGAGGCATAATGTGTGCCGACGACGCATTAAAATTTCTGCTTGCAGGCGCTTCTGCAGTCCAGGTAGGAACTGCTTCATTCATCGATCCGCAAGCTTGTGTCAGAATAATCGATGGAATTCAAAAATACATGGAGAAAAAGAGATTCGGTGATATCAGCGAAATTATCGGATGGATAAACAGATAGCAGCAAAGCCTGTAACGCTGCCTTTCCTGATCATTTTCTAAATCTGTTAGCTGTTATAGTAAAAGATTTTAAATTCCTTGTCAGGATTTTGCTTAATATCTTTAAATTTGTAACTATTAAAAACGAATACTACAAATCCATTAACCTAAATCTTCTGTAATGACTGAAAATGTTCAAATTGATAATCTGGATAAGAAAATTCTGGATATCATTACAAAAAATGCCAGGGTTCCTTATCTGGAAGTTGCCAGGGAATGCAATGTCTCTGGAGCCGCTATACACCAGAGGGTCCAGAGACTGATTAAAACCGGTGTAATAAAGGGATCTGAATTTAAGGTCGATCCGGCTCTTGTCGGATTCAAGACCTGCGCCTACATCGGTGTCTTTCTGGACCATCCGGGACATTACCGTGATATAATTGAAGAATTCAAGGAGATTCCTGAAATAATCGAATGCCACTACACAACCGGTAATTATTCACTTTTTATCAAGGTGTACACGCGCGACAATGAGCATCTTCGGAACATCCTTACCGATAAGATTCAGAATATATCGGGAATTGTCAGAACAGAAACCCTTATTTCACTTGAGGAATCGATTAACCGCCAGATTCCGGTTCTTTCTAAATGAACGGACAGGGTATTACATGATTTGGGGTTCAATGCCCCGGCGATTAAATGATTCGGTGCCAGGGCGATTAAAGTTCCGGGATTGATGAAAACCGACAGTCATTTTAATATTTATGTTTTCTTATTATTCTTATGATGAGAGGAAGGTACTGTAATCCACTTCTATTGTTATTCTGCATCCTGCTGATTTCAGAAGGTTGCGGAAGTAAGGCCGGACTTTATAACAGCGAACCCGGATCGTACCCGGGCAATCCTGCTGAAAACTTTGCCCCAACCCTTCATCCGGACGGGGGCACATACCGTAATCTTGCCAGGATGCGTCCTGCCTGGAACTCTTCGAGCTATGACTATAACCTTACGGCCCAGCTCGTTACCGACGGTATTATTGAAACAGAATTACCCTCTGGAATAGCAGTATCCACCAATCATGGAGCCCTTCCCCGAAATGAAAGGGAATGGCTCCTTGATCACAACCAGGTTACCACATACTCAATTGAAGGCAGCGATGTTTTCCTCCGCTATGATCTCATTGGAGGAGGAAAAGCTCCCGGGATAACCAGGATTGCCCTGACTGGAAATGTAAATTTTGATGAGGGAAAAAAAGGTGGCTGGAAGATCGTATGTTCCGGTTCAGATGACGGTATTTATTGGGTTGATCTATATGCTATTAGCGGTGCCGGATTTCCAGGAAGAGAGAGGCCGGATCCCTTCAGGATGATGATGCCGCCAGTAAACCAGCGGCGAGGTACACAGGCCAGACGAAGCCGTCAGACAGGTTTCGGGGCATTTATGATGAGTCCCTATGGAAATGATTCAACAGCGCCCCGTCCGTCATTTTCGTTCGGAAGCGGATTCCGCACTCCAAGGCCCCAGCGTCAGCTGGAACTTTCATTTGATTTCAGTGAACCTGTTAAATTCCGATCATACAGGGTTTCGCTGTCAGCACCGTCAGCTGAAACATGGACATTCGGGGAATTTGAGTTTTACGATGGGAATGACAGGCTTAAAATGACACCTTCTCATGATTTCAAAAGCGCCTGGATGAGTGCGGGGAGGGAGAGGGAGTGGATTTATGTCGATCTGGGAAGCGTCAGCTCCTTCGACAATATTAAATTGCACTGGATAAACAAGGCAAATGCCGGCTCCATACTGATTTCGGATGATTCGAGGAACTGGCTCGAAATAGCAAAACTGCCGGGAAATCCCGACCTTGTTGACGATATTAAGCTTTCAACGGATGTAAAAGCCCGTTATGTAAAGCTGATTCTTGAGACTCCCGAAACTGATCAGAATTACATGCTTTCAGAGATGGAGGTCTTTGGAAAGGGAGGTCTTGTGCCTGTCCCAAAACCTTTGCCGGCTGTGAAGGACAACAGGATGTACCTTTCGGGAGGTCAGTGGAGGATTCAGAGAGCTTCTGAAGTAATATCGACAGGTGAGCAACTCTCTATGACAGGCTTTGACGCCGGACAATGGATCACCGCCACGGTACCGGGCACTGTGCTTGTGAGCTACAGAAACGCAGGCGCGCTTCCTGATCCCAATTTTGGAGATAATCAGCTTATGATCTCGGAATCATTCTTTAATTCAGACTTCTGGTACCGGAATGAATTCGATGTACCTTCTTCGCTCAGGGGTGAAAGGCTTTTCCTCAATTTTGACGGGATAAACTGGAAAGCCGATGTTTTCGTAAACGGAGTGAAGACAGGGAGAATTGAAGGGGCATTCACTACAGGCCGGTTTGACGTGACGGCTCTGGTGAAGCGAGGTCAGAAGAACGCACTGGCCGTGCTCATCCATAAGAATGATAATCCCGGAGTCATAAAGGAACAAACCGCACTAAGTGCTGACAAGAATGGAGGAGTGCTGGGGGGCGACAACCCGACATATCATGCATCAATAGGCTGGGACTGGATACCCACCATACGCGGGCGCAATATCGGAATATGGAATGACGTGCATCTGGATGCAACTGGCGTCATCACTGTAGATGATCCCTTTGTGGTTACCAGGCTTAATCTTCCTGATACCACCGAGGCCTCTGTCACAATGGAAGCTACACTTACAAATCACAGCGATCAGGCTGTTTCGGGGACTATAACTGGCAGATTCGGAAAGCTTACTGTTTCTAAAGAGGTCACTATCAATCCAGGGGCCGGTGTACCGGTAAAATTTTCTCCTGAGGATTACAGGGAACTGATAATCTCCAGCCCGCCACTGTGGTGGCCGAACGGCTATGGCCGGCAGGTACTGCAGGAAGCAGAAATGTCATTCAGGGTTAACGGAAACGTCTCCGACAGCAAATCCTTTCTGGCCGGGATCAGGGAGATGACCTTTGCAGAAGATAACGGGATACTGAACCTTTATGTGAACGGAAGGAGGTTTGTAGGACACGGAGGAAACTGGGGCTTCCCGGAATCCAATCTCCAGTATCGTGGAAGGGAGTTTGATGCTGCTGTTGCCTATCATGCCGATATGAACTTCACCATGATCAGGAATTGGGTAGGTCAGATTGGTGATGATGAGTTCTATGAAGCATGCGACCGTCACGGTATAATGGTGTGGCAGGATTTCTGGCTGGCCAATCCGGCCGATGGTCCGGATCCCTACGATCCGGAGATGTTCATTGATAATGCGGAAGATATGATCAAAAGGATAAGGAATCATCCTTCGATTGGCATCTATTGCGGGCGCAATGAGGGTAATCCGCCCGAGGTTCTTGATACGGCGCTGCGTGACATGATCTCTAAGCTGCACCCGGGCATTCATTATATTTCCAATTCCTCGATGGGTGTTGTCAGCGGAGGAGGTCCTTATAACGCTCTTCCGGTAAGGGATTATTTCCTTCTGTACGGCTTCAACAAATTTCACAGCGAAAGGGGGATGCCAAATGTTGTAAATTATGAAAGCCTGGCGGAAATGCTTCCTGAAAATGCGCTATGGCCGCAAAACAGTATGTGGGGGATTCACGACTACTGTCTTGAAAGCGCCCAGAGGGCAGCTTCCTTTAACCAGATGATAGAAAAGGGATTCGGGATGCCCGATAACGCCAAAAGGTTTACTGAGCTTGCCCAGTGGATAAACTATAGCGGTTACCGCGGCATGTTCGAAGGAAGGAGCATGTACCGCCAGGGATTATTGCTCTGGATGAGCCATTCGGCATGGCCGTCGATGGTATGGCAGACGTATGACTATTGTTTCGATCCCACAGCCGCTTATTTCGGATGCAAAAAAGCCTGTGAACCACTGCATATACAGTGGAATCCAGTGTACGATACCATCGAAGTTGTCAATCTCCACGCCGGAAACAGAACTGGTCTCAAAGCAAAGGCCCAGCTTCTCAATATGGATGGCAGCGTTTTCTGGGAAAAAGAAGCGGTTGTGGATTGCAGGGAAGATGAGACTGTTAACTGTTTCAGACTGGAGTTCCCCGACAGGCTCACCTCTGTTCATTTTATCAGGTTGTCGCTCAGGGAAGGAGATGAGGTTGTTTCAGATAATTTCTACTGGAGAGGAGTGGAGGATGGAAACTATCAGGCACTTAATAAACTTCCCCTGGTCAGGCTTGAAGATGCAACAATTATCGATCGTTCAGGAGATGACTGGCTTATCACCACTACACTTATTAATTCCACCGAAACCCCAGCCCTTATGGTAAGGCTGAAAGTGGTTGGTAAGGAAAGCGGTAAGCGCATACTTCCGGTTTTCTTCAGCGACAATTATGTTTCACTTATGCCGGGCGAAAAGAAACTGATAACAATGAAGTTTAAAGATTGCGATACAAGAGGGGAGAAACCTGCAATCGAGATTTCAGGATTCAACCTGTAGACGAAAAAACCCGGAGTGAATCCGGGTTTTTTTGTGATCTAGCTGGGGCTCGAACCCAGGACCCCATCCTTAAAAGGGATGTGCTCTACCAACTGAGCTACTAAATCATTCCATATGTTCAAGCGGACCTGGTTATCAGTATTTCATCGCTATCTGATGCCTGATCCGGACTGGTCTGACTGATGTTTTAAAGAACCGGCTAATTGTTGCCTTACTGCCCGCAAAGCCACTAATTCAGCTTTATAAATTTGCGGTGCAAAGTTAGAATAAAAATATTTTAATGCAAAATAACTTCTCTCTTTTATTTACACTTTTTTTCTGTTTTGCTGTTATAAAACTGCTCCTCATACGTCATCCTGAAAACGGACAATTAATAAATTTAAAAGGGTAACCATGAAAAGAATTATCGGACTTGTTTTGTTTTCGGTTTTTGCCATCTCTCTTTCAGGGCAAAGGTCAATAGATGAGCTTTTTGAAAGCTATTCTGACGATAACGGATTCATAAATATCACTATTTCCGGCAGCTTGCTGAACAAGTTCAGATCGGATGATGATTGCTGCACCAAAAAAGTATGGCCCAACGAAGTGACCTCGGTCAGGATCCTGGTCCCGGACGATAAGGAGAGAAACCGGACCAATTTCATGGATCTGATCAGTCGCGACAGGGATCTGAAGAATTATGAAGAGTACATGAGCGTGAAGGAGAAGGATCAGGATATCCGGATGCTGGTCAGGATGGATGGTAAAGTGATCAGGGAGTTTCTTCTTGTCGGAGGAGGTGAGGATAATTTCATTATGCAGGTTAAAGGCAGAATAACACTGGAAGAGGCAGAGGAATTCAGCCGTGAAGCCAGGAACAGTAGGGGGCATATCAATATTTCGGGTCTTTAAGGAATATGTAGCTATCTTTACAGGGAAGGATAATATCTTCTCACTTGATGACAAGAACCGAATTCGACAATCTGGTGGTTACGTCGGGCAGAAAGCTTTATGGTCATGCATATCGTATCCTTGGGGATAAGGAGGGATCAGAAGATGCTGTTCAGGAGGTGTTTGTCAGACTATGGAAGATGAGAATGAGACTTGATGAATATGAAAGTGTTGAGGCTCTGGCTGTGACAATGGTCAGGAACTATTGTATCGATCAGGTAAGAAAGCACAGATTCATTGATCCGGGCCGGGAAGCAGCCTTTGCAGGATTGCATGATCCGGAGCCATCCGCGCAAGAGCAGATTGAACGGATGGAGGCTGCGGATATCGTGCTCAGGATAATAGGAGAACTTCCTGATCAGTATCGTGAGGTTATCAGGATGAGAGATATAGATGAACTTAGTTTTGAAGAAATTTCGGAACTGACAGGTCAGAATATAAATTCAGTAAGAGTAATACTTTCAAGGGCCAGGAAGAGTGTAAGAGATGAATTCAGCAGACAGGCAAAATGAAAACGGGTGAGATTAAAAAATTGCTTGAAAGGTACTATGACGGGACAAGTACCATTGAGGAAGAACGTCTCCTGAAAGAATATTTCAGCGGATCAGAGGTGTCTGAAGAACTCCTTGTGGAAAAGGATATTTTCAGCTATCTCAGCCGGGAGCACGGTACGGCAATTCCGGATCCGTCGCCGGATTTTGAGAAAAGGATTGCGGCTGCAATCGACAGGGAAGAAAAACGGGAAGCAGCACCTGCCCGAAGGAGGCTTTATTTGATGATATCCGGAATGGCTGCGGCCATACTTATCCTTGCAGCATCATATTTCTTTTTCGAACGCCAACCAGGTATCCGCGATACCTACTCCGATCCCGAAGTTGCGTATGCAGAAGCAATGAAAATACTTTATGATGTATCCGTGCGTATGAATGAAGGGACAAAAGCACTGGGACAACTTGGCTCCCTTCAGGATAAAACTGGTAAAACACTCAACGCGGTAGGGAGATCGGCATCGCTCATCGAAGACAAAATGAAACCGCTCGAAGTAGTTTTCTCCACCCTGGATAGTTCAGGGAAAAAGAAGGAACAGAAATCAAAATAATCACCGAAAATCAGAATTCAAATGAAGAAAATAATATCAATATCAATAGTCCTCCTCATGGTGGCGTCAGCAGAGGCCCAGACAAATGCGGTGGACGAATTCTTCAACAAATATTCCGAAAGGGATGGCTTTACTATCGTCACCATATCAGGCAAGTTACTGGGGCTCTTCAGCGGTAAAAACGCTAAGAGTGAAACCAGTGAACTGATTAACAATTTGTCTTCCATAAGGATATTGTCAGTCAATGATTCCCTGCTGAACATGAATCTCAACTTCTACAAGGAGCTTACAGGCAGGCTGAACATGTCGGTATACGAGGAACTGATGGCTGTAAAGGAGGGAAAGGATGAAACCAGGTTCCTGATCAGGCAGAAAGGTGACAGGATCTCTGAACTACTGGTAATTACAGGAGGACCAGGTGACAATACACTTATCTCAATAAGGGGTGACTTCGATCTTAAAAGCCTTTCTCAGCTGTCGGATGAATTCGGGATAGAAGGTCTCGAGGATCTTGAGAAGATGGAGAACGAGGAAAAGCCAAGGTAAGGTCAGGTCAGCTTTTGCAAATATCATATCGTGACAGATTTATTTGTTCTGAAAAATTGCTAAAATCCATCATATTTAGTTACTTTCAGGAGTGAATGCATTCTCCGGTAAGTGACTATGACCGAATCTCCGAAAATAAACAGTGCCTACCGTACGCTGCTGAAGTCAGCTGGCAACACACTGGGGCCGGGTGATACCAGAAAAATCAGACGTGCCCTTGAGATGGCCATTGAGGCTTGCACCGGCAAATCTATTCTCACAGGAAAACCCGAAATTGAACATGCCCTGTCGGTGGCTTCCATTGTTGCCGGTGAAATGGGACTTGGAACCACCGCCATTATAACTGCCCTGCTCCACGATTCATACGGAAAATTATCAGTTACTTCACAGGAACTTGAAAAGGAGTTCGGACTTAAGGTAGTTGAAATATTGCAGGGATTCAACCGGATAACCGGAATCGATTCCACACAGGCTTCCTACCAGTCAGAGAATTTCAGAAAACTTCTCCTCAGCCTTGCTGATGATGTAAGAGTAATACTCATTAAGCTTGTAGAGAGGCTCGAATACATGAGAAACCTCGACAATGCCCCTGATAAGGATAAGCTTCCGATCGCCTCTGAAACATATTTTCTGTATGCGCCCCTGGCACACCGGCTTGGTTATTACAACATAAAGTCGGAAATGGAGGATCTTGCAGTAAAATACCTGGAGCCGGAGCAGTACAATTACGTTGAAGGAAGGCTTAAGCAGACGACAGCTTCCAGGAACAAGTTAATAAGGGAGTTTTCTGCTCCTTTGAAGGAAAAACTTGACCGGCTGGGCTTCAGGTTTACTATCAAGGGCCGTACCAAGTCGATACATTCCATTATGCTTAAAATGAAAAAGCAGGGTGTGGAATTTGACGAGGTGTACGACTTGTTCGCCGTGAGGATAATTATCGACAGTGAACCTGATACTGAAAAAGCCGATTGCTGGAGGGTTTATTCAGTGGTTACAGATCTCTACCAGCCGAACCCGAGCCGGATGAGAGACTGGATATCCGTTCCCAAGTCAAATGGTTACGAATCGCTTCATACAACTGTGGTGGGACCAAGGGGGAAATGGGTGGAAGTGCAGATCAGGTCTTCAAGGATGGATGAGATAGCAGAGAAGGGTCTGGCGGCCCATTTCAAGTACAAGGGCATCAAGGGAGAGGGAGGACTCGATGTCTGGCTTTCCCGGATGCGGGAGATTCTTGAATCGACTGAAAAAGAGGATGATGCCTTTCTCGATCAGGTCAGGTCTGGTCTATATACCGACGAAGTTTTCGTCTTTACCCCCAAAGGCGACCTCCGCCAGCTTCCGGCAGGTTCGACTCTTCTCGATTTTGCATTCGATATACATACGGCTGTCGGCGCATCATGCGTGGGAGGGAAGGTAAATGGACGGAATGTAACCCTGCGATACCAGCTTCAGAACGGAGACCATGTCTCAGTAATCAGGTCAAAGAACCAGAAACCCAAGCAGGACTGGCTTTCTTTCGTGGTTACCAGTAAGGCAAAAACCAAGATTAAGCAAGCTCTTGGTGAGGAAAAAACAAAGTCGGCCGCGGAAGGAAAGGAAATCCTGATGCGCAGGCTCAAGAACTGGAAGCTGAACTACGGCGATCCGGTAATTCAGAAACTTATAAACCATTATGAGTTCAAAAATGCCCAGGACCTTTACTGCAGCATAGAATCAGGAAAGCTGGACCTGCTTGAGATTAAGGAAGTCCTCCAAAGGGGGGAAAAGGATGAGCCGGCACCCGTTCTGCCCCCGGTTCAGCCTGAAAAGGAGGTTAAGGAAACCGACACTTCCGTCTATTCTGATTACCTGGTCATTGAAGAAAAGGTCGACGGACTCGATTACAAGCTTTCCCGTTGTTGCAATCCTGTTTTCGGGGATCCCATTTTTGGATTTGTTACTATTTCCGAAGGAATTAAAATTCACAGGACAAGCTGCCCCAATGCCCATAACATGATTGCACGTTACCCATATAGGATTGTTGCTGCAAGATGGACCAAGGCTAAAGGTGCTCCGACTTTCAATGCCCTTATCAAAATATCGGGAATAGAGGATATCGGCATTGGAAACAAGATCGCCGATGTCATTGCCGGATACAATGTGACTGTGAGAAGCTTCAGTTACAGGATCGAGGACGGTATGTCGGAAGGTACCCTCAGCATAATGGTGCCCAACAATGATGTTCTTTACGGGATAATCCGGAAAATTCAGGGCATCAGGGGTGTACTCAAGGTATCAAGACAAACCAGCGACTGATTCCAAATCAAATTTTAATCTCATGTTTAATAACCTCTTGTTCATCTCCCTTGCGCCCATACTTATCATAGCCTTCTATGTTTACAGCAGGGACAAATACGAAAAGGAACCGGTTTCCTATTTGTTAAAAGCCTTACTGGCAGGGGCTGTGATAGTATTACCTGTAGTATTGATTGAAAAGTTGTTATCAGTACCCGCGGAGAACTTCGAAGGTATGGCCAATGCTGCCTGGATTGCCTTCATTGTGGCAGCTCTGACCGAGGAAGGAATGAAATACCTTGCTTTTCTTTTTTTCTTCTGGAAGAGCAAACATTTCAATGAACGGTTCGATGGAATAGTGTATGCGGTTTACATTTCCCTGGGATTTGCAGGTATCGAAAACATACTCTATGTTTTCTCCGGCGGTTATTCAGTAGGCATTGTAAGAGCATTGACGGCAGTTCCTGCGCATGCACTGTTCGGAGTCGTGATGGGTTATTATTTCGGACTGGCAAAATTTCACCAGGGATACCGCGCCATCTGGCTGTTGCTTGCTTTATTCCTGCCGTTCGTGTTTCACGGATTGTACGATTTCCTGCTGATGGCCAATTCGCCGGTCTTTCTTTCCATATTCATTCCCCTTTTCATATATTTCTGGATTATGGGTTTCAGGAAAATGTCGATTGCATCTGATGCCTCGGTTTTCAGGGGATCCGCAGGTGATGACATAGTGACTGGGGGCGGAATATCCATGGCCTGAATCAGTATCTCTTGTCGGGTTTTACAGGAAGCTTTGCAAGTTTTTCCACTTCCAGGGAGGGGAATCCAAACTCCTCCACGACTTTCCCGAGGATAAGATAGGTTCCGCTTCCCTTGAAGGGATACTTGCTTAATGATTGTGAGAAATGAGTTGTGTCGAAAAAGTTTCCTTCAGCATCGATGAAGCATCCGAAATTCATCCATTCCCCTTTGATGGTTTTAATATACTTTATGGTGACAAGGTGACCGACCATCCTGACTTTCCTGCCGCAATGGCTGAGCATGTCGCTTGCTCTGATTTCGCCCCTGAACGATGTTTCGAGCATGTCGAACCAGCTTACCGTAACCGGGAATCCTATCAGCTCTATTTCGTCATAAGCGTCATCCAGTTTGTCGTGCAACAGGTCGGGCAGGGAAAAGCTGCGGACCGGCTGTGAGAAAAGTGGCCGGATGTTCTCGTGCCTGATCCCGTTGATAGCCATATGCGCTTCCCACAGCAGGACGGCTTTATTTTTTCCGGTGAACCGGAATGCTCCCGTTCTGATAAGCAGAATTAGTTGTTCAAGTCCGGGGCAGGCCCTGTCGACGAAGTCATTCAGGCTGGTGAACGGTCCACCTTCATTGCGGACCATTTCCACCGACCTGGCGAACTTTTCCTCAAGGCTTTGTATGTGAATGAACCCAATGTAAATATCCGATCCGTATATTGTTGTCTTGTAAGTGCTTTTGTTGACGCACGGAGGATGAATGGCTGCGCCGCATCTCCTGGCTTCATGGACATACACCCATGTCCTGTAAAAACCCCCGAAATTATTTATCACAGCAACCATGAATTCGAGGGGGAAATGCGCCTTCAGGTAAAGGCTCTGAAAACTTTCGACGGCATATGATGCCGAGTGGGCTTTTGAGAATGAATAACCGGCGAACGATTCGATCTGCCTCCATACTTCTTTGATTATCTCCTCATTATAGCCCTTTTCCCGGCAATTCAGGAAGAACCTTTCTACAATCCTTTGCATTTCCTGCTTCGACCTGTACTTTCCGCTCATTGCCCTCCTGAGGGTGTCGGCGTCGGAAAGGTCGAGACCTGCAAAATGATGGCAAACTTTCAGAACATCCTCCTGGTAAACCATAACGCCAAATGTCTCTTCAAGCTGTTCCTTCATCACAGGGTGGATATATTCGAATTTTCCGGGATTGTGGAACCTGTGAATATACTCCCTCATCATCCCCGAACGGGCAACCCCGGGCCTGATTATCGAGCTTGCCGCCACCAGCGTGGGGTAGTTGTCGCATCTGAGCTTCTGGAGAAGACCTCTCATCGACGGACTTTCTATATAAAAGCAGCCTTTTGTATCGCCTCTTCTCAGGCGGTCCATTACCTTCGGGTCGTGCTTGAATTTCTGGATCGCATGGACATCAACATCTATTGCCCTGTTCCTGAATATTATTTCGGCGCTTTCACGTATGTGGCCGATCCCCCGCTGGCTCAGGATGTCGAGCTTTTCAAAGCCAATCTCTTCGGCAGTGTACATATCCCATTGCGTCACCGGAAATCCTTTTGGAGGCATGTCGAGCGCGGTGTAACAGGTTATGGGCTCCTCGGAGATCAGGATCCCTCCGGCATGGATGCTCCTCATATTCGGAAAATCGGCTATCCTGAGCCCGGTTGAAAAGATGAGTTCGGTTATTTCGTTCCTGTTCGCCTCCGAAGCCGGATTGTCGATCAGGTTATCGATCTCTTCCTTTGGAAGTCCGTGGACCTTTCCAAGTTCACGAACTATCGATTTGCCCCTGAAGGTATTTATTGTTCCGAGCAGGGCGGTATGCTTTCTTCCGTATCTCTTGAAAATATAGTCGATCACTTCATCCCTTTCTTTCCATGAATAATCAATGTCAAAGTCAGGAGGACTGCTTCTTTTAGGGTTTATGAACCTCTCGAAGTAAAGGTTTAGATCAATTGGATCAACATTTGTGATTTTCAGGCAGTAGGCTATTATAGAATTTGCTCCGCTGCCACGTCCCACATGGTAAAATCCCCTTGCCATCGAATACCTTACGATATCCCATGTAATAAGGAAATAAGCTGAAAAGCCAAGTTTGTCTATAATATCGAGTTCATGCCTTATCCTTTTTTCTGCTTCCTTATTATGCCTGCCGTACCTGTATGTCATTCCATCCCATGCCAGTTTCTCGAGCAGAAGCCTGTCGTCGTACCTGCTTGCGGAAAACACTTTCTTGTTTTTAAGAGTGTTCAGGTCGAAGTTCAGCGAACAGTCGTCCATCAGTTTTTCCGTATTGTTCATCAGCCATTTGTACTCACGGTGCAGGTATTCCTTTTTTTCGGGAGGCATTATGAATTCATCTGCTCCTGCGCATTGTGATGGTTTCAGGTGGCTCAGGAGAATGTTGTTGTCGACTGCCCTCAGGCTTTTATGAACGAAGATGTCATCTTCTGAATCAAAGGTAACCGGCTGAAGAAGCACCATTGAGTTTCTGGCGGCTGAGTTTCGCGTTGTCATCAGGCTGTTGATCTCAGCAGGTTTTATCCCGATACGTTCATTTCCGAGCAGCGGCCTTGCAGGAATCCCGGAAAGAGGGTAAATGGTGCAGGCATTCGAGAACTCAGGAGCAGGGAAGGGCAGGGGAGCCTTTTCGAGGTTGTGGGCCGACAGAAACTCGTTAAGCTCTTTCAGACCTTCATTGTTTCTGGCAATGCCTATGTACAGAAGGTCATTTTCGTTCCGGAACTCTATGCCCGCAAGCGGTTTTATTCCCTTTTTGATGCATTCGCCTGCAAACTCGGGTATCCCTGTCGAATTGTTGATATCGGTCATTGCAATACATTCCTCACCGGCAGCTGCAGCGCACTGAACCAGCTGTTCCACGGACATCATCCCGTAGCGAAGGCTGTAATATGAATGACAGTTCAGATACATTTTAAAAAAAGGCTTTAAGGCTTTAAGGCGTTGCGGCTCCATAAATTCACACCGTCATGCCTTTACGCCCTTACGCCTTAAAACCCATACATCAAATATTTCTTAAGTCTCTCCTCCATCATTTTCTGTTCGTTGATTGCATTCTCGAGTTGACGACGGGCTTTTTCCTCCCTTTCAGAGGCTGTCGGTACCCCGACGGCCCGGCGCACGGCATCGCGGCCGAAGCGATTGCGGATATTATCCATGGCAAGATAGAGACTTACCTTTTCAGGAGTGTCATCGAACATATCGAGCTGTTGAACGCCCCTTACCAGGTGGCTGAATCTGACTCCAATCAGCCTTATAAGCATGCGCCGCTGGTAAAGCCTGCCGAAAAGCTCCTTTGCAACACATGAAAGAACATGATCGAAGGAGGTGTATGGTATTCTTTTCTGCAGTGTGTGAGTGTCAAAGTTTGAATACCTTATTTTCACAGTCACGCACGAAGTGAGTTTCTCCTGTTTTCTGAGCTCATAGGCTATCTTCTCGACCATGCCCGAAAGAAGCTGGTTCAGCCTTGCCATGTCGGTTGTATCCTTGTCGAAGGTATGTTCGCTGCTTATCGACTTCTGCTCCGAGTAGCTGATCACCGGGGTGGAGTCGATACCGTTGGCCCGCTTCCATATCTCCGTGCCGTTCCTGCCCATCAGCGTTTCAAGCATTTCGGCCGGAATGTTCCGAAGAGTATATATGGTGGCAATTCCCATCGAGCGGAGTGTGTGGTAGGTCTTCTGGCCGATCATGGGTATCTTGCTTATCGACAGCGGATCAAGGAAAGGGTGAACCCTTTCCCTTGTAACCTCCCTTTCGCCGTTGGGCTTTGCTTCTCCTGCCGCGATCTTCGACACTGTCTTGTTTACCGAAAGCCCTATCGATATAGGGAGACCCGTCTCCTTTATTATATGCTGCCTCAGCTCGTGCGACCATTTGTAGCACCCGTAAAAGCGGTCCATGCCTGTAAGGTCGATGTAATGCTCGTCGATCGATGCTTTCTCGTAAAGGGGCGATCGTTCGGCAATTATATCCGTCACCATGTGCGAGTAATTGCTGTAAGCTTCCATGTCGCCCCTGATAATGATTGCATCGGGACAGAGGCTTCTGGCCATTTTCATGGGCATCGCCGAGCTGACACCGTATTTCCGGGCCTCATAGCTGCAACTCGATACTACACTCCTGTCCGACAGGCCTCCAATTATTACAGGCTTGCCATCAAGCCTGCTGTTGCGAAGCCTCTCGACCGATACAAAGAACGTATCCATGTCGAGATGAAGAACAGATCTTTCCGTGTTGCCTGCAATGAACATTGTAAAATTGCTTTTGTGTTAAAAACCGGTCGACTTACACTGATAATGAGAAATTTTTCTGAAAAATATTTGCACTTCTCACAAACATATCATACTTTTGATTAGAAATTAATCAAATCAGTGATTACAATATAATCAATTTTTTTCATGTACTTCGCATCCAACATAAAATTTTTAAGGAAAAGGAAAGGTCGCACCCAGGATGATGTGGCAGCGGCCCTTGACCTGAAGCGTTCAACCCTGAGCGGGTATGAGAACGGCGTGGCCCAGCCCGGAATAGATGTCCTTGTGTCGTTTTCGGGATATTTCAACCTGTCGATCGACACTCTTCTCAAGATCGACATTGCAAAACTGTCGGAAAGCCAGCTCGGTGAACTCGAGAGGGGGTACGACGCCTATGTGAAGGGGAGCAACCTGCGTGTGCTTACCACAACGGTCAATTCAGGAAACAGGGAGAACATAGAACTGGTCACTGAAAAGGCCAAGGCAGGATATACAACCGGGTATGCCGATCCGGAATTCATAGGAGAACTCCCGGTATTCAACCTTCCTTTCCTTTCTGATAAAAGAAAATACAGGACCTTCCAGCTTAAGGGCGATTCGATGTTCCCGATACCCGACGGATCGTGGGTGACGGGAGAGTATATCCAGGACTGGACTGAACTGGTGAACGGAAAAGCCTATATTGTTTTTACCATCGACGACGGGATAGTATTCAAGATCGTTGAGAACAATATCCGCAAATCAGGGAAACTGACCATGTTCTCTCTGAACCCGCTTTATGAACCATACGAAATACACATAAATGAGGTAAAGGAGATATGGAAGTTCGTCAATTATATAAGCAACGAACTGCCTGAACCTGTAATGCCTGAAAAACAGATCTTCCAGTCAATAGCAATAATGAAAAATGACCTCCAGCGGATCAAGGCAAAGCTGGGGACTGATATTTCTGATATCAGCGAGGCCGACTGAGCTATTCCTTTGTAAGCTCAATGATCATCTGGATGATCTTTTCGTTCTCAGTTTCGGGGATCTTTCCTGAATGAATATACCTGCACACCCTGTTCTTGTCAACTATCACAACCGTATAGTTGTCTTTAGGCATTCCCCAGTCGGAGTGAAGTTTACCATCATAGTCGAACAGAATGGTGGTATCGTATTTCTTTGCCTTGTTTCCGGCAATAACCCTGATAAGACCATTCGGCTTCCAGGTCGATTTGGTGTCGACAATGCCGAATCCCTTGAAATATTCCTTGTCAATTCTCTTGTCAATGTCCGTAGCCTTGTCGATCGCATCATTGAACGGATCATTGAGGTCCGATTCATCCGGATCGACGTAGTTTATCTGCAGAACCTTGCCGGCCCATGAGTTCATTGTAAATTCCTGCCTGCTGGCATCCGTAAAGGTCCATTCAGGAACCTTCATGCCAACTTCCAGCTTGCCGGCCTGGGCGATAATCGCATTACAAGCCAGAATGGTGAAGAAAAGGGTGAAAATCAGTCTTTTCATTTTTCCAGGTTTTAAATTTTGCGAAATATATGAGTTTTTTCCATTCAATATTATTTTAAGCGTTTTTAGTGTTAATAAAGTCAACAATATTACTTTTGCAGGTCTTTAAACAAGTATATGCAGCAAATAAGGAATGTCGCCATCATTGCTCATGTCGACCACGGAAAAACCACCCTGGTCGACCGTATAATCCATGAATGCAAGGTGTTGGACGACAGGAAGGATGCAGGGGAACTAATCCTCGACAGCAATGATCTTGAGAGGGAGAGGGGGATCACAATAATATCAAAAAATGTTTCTGTCAATTACAAAGGGGTTAAAATCAACATAATAGACACACCCGGACATGCTGATTTCGGGGGTGAGGTCGAGAGGGTGCTGAAAATGGCTGACGGGGTACTTCTTCTGGTGGATGCCTTTGAAGGACCAATGCCCCAGACCAGGTTCGTGCTGGGCAAGGCCATCAATCTGGGACTTAAGCCTATAGTGGTGGTAAATAAGGTTGATAAGGAGAACTGCAGGCCTGATGACGTCCAGCAGGATATTTTCGATCTTATGTTCAACCTCGATGCATCGGATGACCAGCTCGATTTTGAAACTCTGTTCGGATCATCAAAGTACGGTTGGATGAGCCGCGACTGGAAAAAACCGGCAACCGATATCACCGCGCTTCTTGATACCATCATAGAGCAGATTCCCGCACCAAGATACGTGGAAGGTACAGCCCAGATGCAGGTTGCCTCACTCGACTACTCAAGCTACGTCGGCAGGATTGCAATCGGAAGGGTGTTCAGGGGAGAAATAGTTACCGGAGGCGATTACACCCTGTGTAAAAAAGGAGGCGAGGTGAAGAAGGTAAGGGTAAAGGAACTTTATGTCTTTGAAGGACTTGGCAGGGTTAAAGCAACAAGCGTGCGCTGCGGGGACCTTTGCGCCGTAATCGGTCTTGAGGATTTTGAGATAGGGGATACCCTGGCTGATCTTTTATCACCTGAAGCACTTCAGAGAATTGAGGTCGACGAACCCACAATGAGCATGGTTTTTACAATAAATAATTCGCCCCTTTACGGAAAAGAAGGTAAATTTGTCACTTCACGCCATTTGCGGACAAGGCTTTTCAGGGAGACTGAAAAGAATCTTGCGCTGAGGGTAGAAGAAACAGGTTCGGAGGACACCTTCAACGTTTACGGAAGGGGAATACTCCACCTCTCCATTCTTATCGAGACTATGAGAAGGGAAGGATATGAGTTCCAGGTTGGCAAACCGAAAGTGCTGATAAAGAATATCGACGGAGCAAAATGCGAACCTTATGAAACTCTTACAGTCGATGTTCCAGCCGATTCATCGGGAAGGGCAATAGAACTTGTTACAATCAGAAAAGGGGAAATGACTGTGATAGAACCGAAGGGCGATCTTATTCACCTTGAGTTTGACATACCGTCACGCGGACTTATCGGCCTGCGCAACAGTATGCTGACAGCAACATCAGGTGAAGCGGTCATGTATCACAGGTTCAGGGCCTACGACAGGTATAAGGGTGATGATCTTCTGCCTGAGCAGAATGGCTCCATTGTATCTCTGGATGAGGGAATGGCGACAGGCCACGCACTCGACAGACTGCAGGACAGAGGTCGTTTTTATGTCGACCCCGGAGAATACGTCTACCGGGGCCAGGTAATTGGAGAAAGCACAAGGGCTAAAGACATTGAAGTGAATCTGATAAAGGGGAAGAAACTCACCAATATGAGAGCTTCAGGTTCGGATGAGAGCTACAGGATAGCACCAAAGATCAGGTATTCGCTCGAGGAATCAATGGAACAGATCAAGGATGACGAATACCTCGAGGTAACCCCGTTAAACCTGCGGATGAGAAAGATACCCGTTATTAGAAACATCTAATAGAAGATACGTCATGAAAAAGTTGCTTCTGGTTCTGTTTGCAATGATGCTGTTTTCCTGTAATAAGGATTCTGGCTGCTATGAATGCACCACCACTTTCACCATAATCGTCAATGATGGCGAAAAGGAAGAATCATACTCCGTTTCCGACAAACGCACAATGTGCAACACTACAGAGGCTGAGATAAGGGAATACGAAACTGAGAACTCAGATACCACGAGGTATTACAATCCGCCCATGATTATCGATACCCTGAAAGTTACGAAGTGCGTTCTGTAGATCAGAATTGTCAATAGTCATTGAGGAAATCATTAAGGGGTTTCATTGCCTTGCACGCCCTAATGGTAAAATCAAAAAAATCAGCGCTTAACACGTCTTTATCTGAAATGATAGTTGAGGCAAGATAGCTCTTCATCCTGAGAAGTTCGATATATTGGTTTTCCTTTGAAAAACCCTTTGGAGCACCTTTCAGCTTTTCTCCTTCAATCTCTCCGAAAACTGCCCGGAAATCCTTGTTGTCAAGTATTTTCAGAAAAGCATCTCCTTTTTCATCAATATTGCTCCTGATCGCCGTGAGCCAGGGCATGGGAGGCATATAAGCCCCTCCGGCTACCATGCTGTTGTTCCCGGGCTCAACATGAATGTAATATCCGGCGAAGCGGTCGCCGTTCTTTCTTCCTCCCTTTACAATGAATGCTCCAAGATGTGTTTTGTATATGGTTTTGTCCGGACTGAACCTGATATCCCTGTTGATCCTGTAGATGCAGCTTTTAGCTTCCAAACCCTTGAGAATCGGATCGAATTCCACAATCGTGTCGATGACAGCCTGCACGAAATGATCATATTCCACCCTGGCTGCCTCATAACGCTTTCTGTTCCTGCTGAACCAGTCCCTGTCATTATTAAACTTCAGATCGGTCAGGAAATCGAGTGTCGATTTGCTTATCTGTATCATCTTTCACTGTCTTTTGTTCTGAACATTATTCCGGATTGACAAAATAAATACAAAATGAACTTTTCTTGAAGTTACCAGGGTGTTTTTTTGGTCAATAGTTTTAAATAACGAAATTTGATGCCCGGCACGCAATATTTAGTGAACGCTGAATGTTAACCGATCAGTAACAGGCACCTTAAAGTGAGATCATTTAAAGAAAACTGTAGAATATTCTTCTTTCTTTTGTCCTTTCCGGCGGCATTATCAGCGGCTGTCAGTGCCCAGCAGACTGACCACTGGGAGACTATTGTTGCAGCAGGCGAGATATGGTCATACTTTCCGGGATACTCCCAACCTTCCCAGGGATGGAATACCCCCGGATTTGATGATTCCTCATGGCCGGCCGGACCGGGGGGCATAGGCTATGGTGATGGCGATGACATGACGATAACAGAAAATGTTCCTTCCCTTTACATGAGAAAGGAATTTCTTCTTCACGATACGGCCGTAATTTCGATTTTTAACTTGTTCGTGGACTTTGACGATGGTTTTGTTGCATACCTTAACGGGCATGAAATCGCACGAGCAAACATAGGGACTATAGGGACAGAACCAGCATATAATGAATATGCCATTCTCGATTCATATGAAGCCCGCCTGCCCTCAGGAGGCATACCTGCACGTTTTGTAATTGAGAAGCAGGCTGTCAGGGAATTCCTTAAGGAAGGAGAAAACCTTCTGGCGCTGCAGGTTCATAATTGCAACGCAGGATCATCGGATCTTTCTTCAACCACATTTCTTATTGCAGGTATAGGCGACGAAAGCCGTAATTACAGTGAAACGCCGGCCTGGTTCCGGGACCCGGCCATGGAGTTCACCCACCTGCCTCTTATTGTGATCGAGACTGAAGGAAGGCAGATCGTGAACGATCCAAAAATTACCGCCAGAATGAAGGTTGTGTGCAATGGTCCGGGAAATCTCAATAATCAATTCCAGGAAGGTACAGATTATGACGGTTTTATAGGTATTGAGATACGTGGTCAGTCCTCCCAGATGTTCCCTAAAAAGAGCTATTCAGTTGAACTGCGAACATCTGACGGAGCCGATACAACTGCCAGCTTGCTGGGGATGCCTGAAGAAGAGGACTGGGTGCTTTACGCTCCATATTCTGACAAGACGATGCTCAGAAATGCCATTACATTCCATCTGGGAAGCAAAATGGATGGCTGGCAGCCACGGAACAGGTTTTGTGAAGTGTGGCTCAACGGCGATTATATTGGTGTCTACCAGCTGATGGAAAGCGTCAAACGCGACAATAACAGGGTAGATATCAGCAAACTTAATCCGGACGAGATCTCAGGAGATGATCTGACAGGCGGGTATATCCTCAAGGTTGACAAAACTGACGGGATTGGACCTGAAGAGTACTTCCAGATAACACCATCCATAAGGTACAATTACTCCGAAAATTACAGATTTACCTATGTCTATCCCAAATATCAAGAAATTTCTGATGAGCAGAAATATTATATCCGGAAATTTCTCACAGATGCTGAAAATACGCTAAACGGAGAATCGTTCATGGACCTGACGGAGGGTTTCAGAAGATACTTTGATACCAAATCTTTCATTGATTTTCAGATTATACAGGAACTCTGCAACAATGTGGACGGATACCGGTTCAGTACTTTCTTTTACAAGGATAAAGATTCAAAAGGCGGAAGGCTTCATGCAGGACCTCTCTGGGATTTTGACCTTTGCTATGGGAACGAGGATTACACTGATTTCAACCTGATAACCGACACATGGCTTTATCCGAAATTTCAGGAAGTTTATGGAAGAAGGATGCACTGGTGGGCCAGGATGATGGATGACTTCAGTTACAGGGCTTCTTTTGCAGCACGCTGGAAGGAACTGAGAAAAGGGCCATTCAGCACCGATTCCATCATGAGCTATATGGACAATACGATCCTTTTTCTTGGCGAAGCCGTTGACCGTAACTTCGAGAGATGGCCAATTATCGGAGAGTATGTATGGCCGAATTATTTCGTTGGCAATTCCTATGAGGAAGAAGTAGGCTACCTTAAAGACTGGATAACACGCCGCGTTAACTGGATGGACGCCAATATAATGGTTACCGAAACGGCATCAGGCGGATCCGCAAATGACATTCTGGTTTTCCCCAATCCGGTCCGTGACAGATTAAGCCTGTATTTTAATATCAGTAATCCCGGCAGAATCAGGATTGTGATAACTGATCTGATGGGCCACAGGATACTTGATGAAGAACAGGTCAGGGACACCGCCGGCGATCAGTATATTGAATTAAATCCGGGGAAACAGGTGCCGGGCTTTTATGTGCTTCAGGTATTGCGTGGCGACAGGCTGATCGGACGGAAAAGCATAATTATTGCCATGTGATGCATTCCCTCATGTTAATATGCAATACTTTATGTAATCTATTTAACTATCTTGTATATAATGGTATATGTTCCATTATGCAGTTCAGGTCCAGGATCTGAACCTGTGCGGTCCTCTCCATTAACAGACCATGATCCGGTACCTTCAGGAATCCTCAGAACTGCCTTGCTTCCAGCAGGAATCCCCAGATCGAGATGCATCGATCCATTTTCAATCTTCCAGTTAGAAACCACTGTTCCGTAATGAGTCTCCTTTGATGTATTTGCCCAGGTTACGCCTTCAGGTACCTGGGGGTCGATTATGAATTGTCTGTACCCGGGGTGGGAGGGGTCAGGCCTGATCCCTCCCACAGCCTGTATAAACCATGATCCAATGCCATTGTAACAGTTGTGTATCCTGCTTCTGGCTCCGTTCCAGTGTTCCCATGTTGTTGTTGCGTTATTGTCAATCATATAAAGGTAACCCGGATAATCTCTTTTTTTCAGCATCGAATACATCAAGCCTGTTTCATGGTTAAGTGTGGCCCATTCGGTAAAAACCGGTATTCCTACCAGTCCGCATGCAAAATGACCACCGTGCTCCTTGAGTGTGAAATCGATAAGATTTTGCCGCACAATGGGTGCAAGTGAATCAGGCACGATTCCGGCCAGCAGTGGATAGGTGAGGTCAATCTGAGAACCGCTGCCGTAACTGCCTGCGGTCTTATTATAAAATTTCTGATTGATGAGTGCCTTCAGTTCTTTTTCCTTTTCAGCGTATTTCCGCGCATCCGTCGTCTGCCCAAGTAGTGCGGCTATCTTATTCATCTTTTCATAACACACAGTCATAAAGCAGTTATTTACAAGTCCGATTGATTCAGGATCAGTCTGGTTTATTCCTTCCGGGACAGCCCAGTCGCCCAGATACCATGATCTGTAATCTGTCTCGGGCCAGCCTTCCAGAAGGCCATCCGGAGAGTATTTTTCCGCATAACCCAGCCAGCTCTTCATAACAGGGTAATATTTTCTAAGGAAGTCTTCGTCTCCATAGTTAAGGTATGAATTCCATGAAGCAGTTATTATGAATCCGCACCAGTACGGCCCTCCTCCTGCTGAATAGGGATTGGGAGCGGTGTGAGGCATTCCCCCGTCATCCCTGATGCAGTCCTCCCATGCCTGGAGCCAGTTGGAATAAAGCGGGGCCAGGTTGAACAAGGTTTGGGCTGTCATTGTTGATGCGTTACCATCGCCACCGTAACCCAGCCGTTCTATCTGGGGGCAATCGACCAGGTAACCGCCGAGGCTCAGACATCGCAGCGTGTAGCTGACCATGTTGTAAATGGAGTTCAGATCCTGATCTGAACATTCAAAGGATGAAGCGTTTGTGTATCCAGTGTGGATCAGATAGGCGCTGATATCCTTAACAGAGGGTTCTTCGGTAAGATTGGTTATCATCGCATACCTGAACCCATGGTAATTGAATTTATTAATAAAATGTTCCTTTTCGATACCTGCAGCAACGTAGCGGTCCATTTGTCCCTGATTTACTGTCTTGCCGTCTCTGTCAATATGATCACTGTAGTGAATGTCAATTTTCTGCCCCGGCCTCAGAGACCTGAAGTTAATACTGAACCATCCGGTGAGGGTTGTTCCCATATCGGCCAGCCAGGTACTGTCGTTGATCCTTGTCACCGACACCGCCCTGACCGTGTCCATAATCCTGTTTGGTTCAGTCATCTGCGGACTCACTTTCACTTCAGTCAAAGGTACAGTTGACACGGGTATCCACCTGATATTCCCTTCCTGCAGGTTCTCTGGCAGCAGGACTCCCTCAACAAGCTCTCCTCCAAACTGGTGAGGTCTCCATGTTCCGATCGTTGAATACCCGCTTGCCCTGGCGAGCCAGTCTGAATCCGTAAAAAGCAGCACTTCACGCTCCCGACCAACTATCCTTTCAACTTGTGCCCTGACCAGCGGGCCGGTCCATTGAACGCCCGGAAGCCCCTTGCTGTACCAGCCTTGCCCTGTCCATATAATCAGCTCATTACTTCCTTTCCTTATAAGTGGTGTGATGTCATATGTAAGAGCAAGCGACCGTTTATTGAATTGCGAAACGGCAGGGGAGAGGACACATTCACCTGCTTTGGTGCCATTTATCCAGACTTCATGATATCCAAGTGAATTGACATGGATAAAGTATCTGCCAGATATTCTGTCTACTGGAAAATTACGTTTGAGCCGGGGGCTTACGCAGAAATCGGAACTATCTCTCAGACCTATATAGTTTCCTTTCCATTGGGAGTTCTCAAGAAGTCCTGTTGTGAACGATGCAACCTCACTCCAGTCAGACACACTTCCGCCTTTATCCCAAATGCGCACTTTCCAGTAACAAACGGCGCCCGAAGTAAGTTCTTCACCTGTCCATTTTATAAGTAAGCTTTCCGGTGATTCTGTTATGCCGGAATTCCAGAGATCGGCTTTCGATTCAGTCAGGAGCTTAATGCTGCTGGCTGCCACGATCTGGTATGCCGATTGTGATTCAAAGTCTGTTGACGTGAAATATTTCCAGCTCAGCCGGGGTACAGGGGTTCCGATTCCCAGCGGATCTCTGAGATTTTCACATTTCAGATCATATACTTCCGGTTCCGGCCGGTTTTCGCTGCATCCTGAAGCAGCGAGCACTCCTGACAGCGAAAGCAGCAAGAAAATAATACGGTTCATGAATTGTTTTTTTTGTGTTCAAATATGCTTAAAGTTAGAAAGTTCGGTGAATATTCAATTCATATGTCAAATATCTGTATTCATTTTTACCGAATTTGTGATAGTTTAGTGTTCTAAAACAGTCCGGAGACATGACAAAGAAAAAAGTGTTTTATGGAATTTTGCTGCTTCTTGCTGTGATACTGGCGGGAGGAGCCTTGTATGTCAATTCGCTGATGCCAATAATTACGGGGTATGCAGCAAAGAACCTTTGTTCAAATGTCTTTGTGTCCGGAAGGGACGCAAAGGAAATTGAGTCGGTCGACCTGAATTTCTCCTTCATCAAATTCACAAAAAACAAGGTAGACCTTGAGGGGCAGAGTGTTACAAGCAGGTTCCTGTGGGGCAGGTCGAAAGCCATCCATAGGGACGGATTCGGTGCCACGCTTATCAGGGATGCCTCGGAAGAAGAGCTCAGGAGCGCAGTATATGCAGTTGATACTGATCCAGGTTACCGCCCCGATACCACTGCATGGCCTCTTGGGAACATGGTGCCTGATACGGTTGAGACGGGAATCGATAAATCCGCCATGACTGAAATCGCCCGCAGTCTGATGTCCGACACTGCCTACGGAGGAATACCATTTGCATTTATTGTTCTGCACAAGGGGCTGCCGGTTGCTGAGACCTACAGGCCCGGACTTGGAAGGGACACTCGTTTTCTTAGCTGGTCGGTGGCAAAGAGTTTTACAAATGCAATTGCCGGGGTTCTTGTAAAGATGGGGAAAATGGATATTTCGGAGCAAGCCGGAATCGAGGAGTGGAAAAATGATGAGAGGAACAGGATCACCCTCAACGATCTTCTTCAGATGCAGAGCGGATTAAAGTGGAATGAGGATTACGGCAGCAGGTCGGATGTTAACCTGATGTTGTTCAACAAGGGCGACATGAGCCGTTTCGCCGTTACGCGTCCGATGGAATATCAGCCTGGAACAAGCTGGAAGTATTCTTCCGGTACTGCAAATATCCTTACCAGCCTTATCAGAAAAGAGTTTGACAGTGATACCTCATGTTATGCTTTCGTTCACGACAACCTCTTCGAAAAGATTGGGATTACTGATGCAGTCTTTGAAGTTGATCCTTCGGGTGATCTGGTAGGCTCGTCATATCTGTATGCCACTGCCCGCGACTATGCCAGGTTCGGCCTGCTGTACCTGAACGACGGTGTTTTCTGCGGCGAGAGAATTCTTCCTGAAGGCTGGGTAAAATATTCCCGTACCCCGGCATCTGCAAGCGGGGGAGAATACGGAGCTCTTTTCTGGCTGAACAGGAGCAAAAATTATCCTTCGGCACCAGAAGACATGTTTTCATGCCAGGGACATGACGGCCAGATGATCTTCATTTTGCCATCGGATGACCTTGTTGTAGTCGTTCTGGGATTCTCCCATAGACCTGATAACACAATTGATTTTGATGCACTGCTGGGCGATATCCTGAAAACTGTCTGAAACCGTTTGAATAAAGGTTAATTTTACGCTCCGGGGCACAATAACTTGATATTTTGTACGTAATAGAGGATCGACAGGGTTATGAACAGATGCAAACTGTTTTGACATTTAACCGATTAATAAATTCAACCAAATTTATCCATATGAGTGAAAAGTATTCAGTCAGCCCGGCAGGAGAGAAATTTCCCCTGCCAAAACCTGAGGATTATGCAAAGGAATTCGATACCATCAAAAAACGTGTGGAAAAAGAGCGCGCAAAAGGACGGGAGATTGTAGTGGTTATGGGCGTGGGCTTTGTGGGAGCGGTAATGGCTGCCATTGTTGCCGACACTGTCGACAAAAAGGGCAAGCCTTCGAAATTCGTCATCGGCATGCAGCGTCCAAGTCCCAGAAGCTTCTGGAAGATTCCTTTGCTGAACCGCGGTGTTTCACCGGTTAAGGCTGAAGACCCCGAAGTGGATCCCATGATAGCCAGATGCGTCAATGAAAAGAAGACCCTTATAGCCACATATACCTACGATGTGCTCAAGCTTGCCGATGTGGTTGTTGTTGATGTGCAGTGCGACTATCTTAAAGAGGATCTGGGCAATGTCCGTTCGGGCCAGACCGATATGGCAGCACTGGAAGCATCATTGCACGTGATCGCTGAACACATTCCGGCTGAGGCACTTGTCCTTATTGAAACTACGGTGGCGCCCGGAACAACTGAACAGGTTGCGTATCCGATCATGAAAAAGGTTTTCAGGAAAAGGGGTATCAAAACCGATCCGCTTCTTGCACACAGCTATGAAAGAGTGATGCCGGGAAAAAACTATGTGGCCAGCATCCGTGATTTCTGGAGGGTATGCAGCGGTATTAATGAAAAAGCCAGACAGAGGGTGGAGAAATTCCTCACGGAAGTCCTGAACACTGAGAAATTTCCTCTTACCGTTATGGACAGGCCCATTGAATCTGAAACTGCCAAAATAGTTGAGAACAGCTACCGTGCAACCATCCTGGCATTCCTTGATGAATGGAGCCTTTTTGCTGAAAGAAACGGAGTGGACCTCATAAAGGTAATCAAAGCAATTAAAATGCGTCCGACGCATAGCAATATGATATTCCCTGGTCCGGGAATAGGTGGGTACTGTCTTCCCAAGGACGGCGGCCTTGGACTATGGGCATACAAGCATATACTTGGTTTTGAGGACGATATATTCAGGATTACCCCGATGGCCATAGATATCAACGATACACGGGGACTGCATGTAGGTCAGCTGACCCGAGACGCACTCAGGAACATGGGGCAGCCGATAGCAGGTGCCGAGGTTCTGGTCCTGGGAGCAGCATACCGCGAAGACGTCGGCGATACACGCTACAGCGGATCGGAAATAGTTATCCGCAAGCTGGCGGAGATGGGCGCCGAGATTCGCGTACATGATCCATATGTTGAACACTGGTGGGAGTTTGAACAGCAGGATACTTTCCCCGGTGTGGGACAAAGTAAAGCCAGGTTCTTCAGAAACCAGGAGAAACTGAAAGAGATAAACGTTCAGCAAAACCTTGATAAAGCCCTGAAGGATGCTGATGCCGTCATTCTGGCCGTGCCTCATAAGGCATATCTCGGACTGGATCCCGAAAAGGTTGTGAAGAGAATCGGAAAACCCGCTGCTATTATAGATTGCTTTGGAATACTTTCTGATGACAACATAAAGAGATACTTCCAGCTTGGATGTGAAGTCAAGGGACTAGGCAGGGGACATATTCAACGGATTAAGGACGAGATCAGAAAAAGCTGATCTCCCGTTGTGCTGATAAAACAGGCAGCCGCACAGAACTGATACTGGATTCATGTGCGGCTTTTTTTTGATCGCATATTTCCTATAATTAATATTATGTCAAATAGAAAATATGCACTAATAGCAGGCCATGAATTTTGTTTTTCAAGTCACCCCTATTGTGTATGTATAGATGATTTGTGAGATATAATTGGATCAGAGTCCCAGGTAGTACCCTATCAGGTCCGGTTCTGTACTATCAAGCATTGGCAGACTCGGGATCACCATCATATCCAGATTTGTTTCATCGATGGCTGACCAGATTGATGTGCGGATGAAATTATATCCGTTTCTCTGTGCTGCTGCAATTATTTCAGTATCGCCTGCTCCGTTACCGTAAGGAAGCGAAAATATATCCACTTCACCTGGCGTATGCTGTTCTATGATCTCCTTTGATCTTCCCAGCTCATAATCAAGGAAACCCTGATATTCGGCCAGTGTTTCATACCTGTTTCTGTTATCGTAAAGATATGAATGCGAGTATGAATGTGATCCGAATGTGAAAGGCCGTTCTCCGTCTTTTGCAGTATAGTGGCTCATGTCTTCGACTTCTTCCCATGTCATGAATGAATCGCTTCCTATCATGTGTGTCCACAAAAAGAATGTCGCCTTCATCTGGTAATCCATAAGTAGTTGACGAACAAGAGTATACCATGAACTATCACCATCGTCGAACGTTATTATTGCATAATTCCCGCCGGTAATGGCACCCTGGCTGTGAAACTCGCCCAGTTTATCAAAGCTGATCACTTTTATGTTATTGGTATTCAGATATTTAATATCTGATTCAAGATTTTCCAGACTCCTTTCGTAAAGGTTTGCGGCCTCCCCTTTCACGATCCGGTGATACATCAGGACTATCACCTTACCAGGACCGCCGGGTTCTGGATCGTCTTTTTTTGTGCAGCCCGATGTTACAAGAATCAGGGGCAAAAGGATCAGACAAAAAAGCTTTTTCATACGATGGTGAGTTTACCTGAAGCTCTGTAAAAAGAGAGAAAGCCTCTCCGTTTAACGGAAAGGCTTTCAACAATATTATTCAGTTTCCTTAACTTTTTGAGATTACTGCTGTTCGAGTGTATCAAGTTTAGCTTTTACAGCATCATATTTTTCGGTCATTTTGAGCCTGTAGTAAAGTTCCCTGAGGCTTCTGAGTGCAAAAACATCATCGGGTTTCAGTTCATTTGCCTTTTCCATATATGGAAGAGCTTTTGCAAAGACTGCCATGGCACTGTCGATCGCCTTGTTATATTCGTTTACATCCATTATGTCGTTGGCTTTGGCAAACATGTCGGAAGCCTTGTTGATATAGGAAGCACCCAGGCCGTACTGGCTGTCGTAAAAGCCCGAGTTCAATTCAACCGATTTAGTTAGGCTTGTGATTGCTTCATCAAACCTGTCCTCGTTAAGATAGATTATACCTTCAGCGAAATGCAGGCTGTAGTTTTCCGGATCATCCGCCCTGGCGATGGCAAGGTTTTCGAGAGCTTCCTCGTTTTTACCGGCCTTGATGTAGAGATCAATAAGCTGAAGAACCACGTTTTTGTCGCCGGCGTATTTGGTACGCAGATCCTTGAGGATTGACTCAGCTTTTACGGTATCGCCCATTTCGAGATAATTCTGGGAGATCTGGAAATATGGATTGATACCCTGGTACTGCATTTCAGCGCATTTTTCGAAGTATTTAATGGCTTTCTGGTGATCTTTTCCATTCATTGCTGCCAGTCCGGCGTTGTAATACATTCCGGTGTCGGTAACGCCAACATAATTATCGCTTTCGGTAATGGCGATCTGGGTTTCGAATGATTTCAGCGCACCTGCATAATCCTTGGCTTCAAACTGCTGCCCGCCCTGTGAGTAAAGGTCCAGTGCAAGCGAATTATATACCATTCCTGTTATGATCTTCTTCTTGGCTCCACCTTTGGGGTCCAGCTCAATTGATTTTTCATAAGCGGAATAAGCCTCGCCGAGGGGATCTGTATAGTAAGCCTTGAAAGTTGGATTGTCCGATTTGAAAACGGCTTGGGCAAGCTTACCCTTGGCAAAATAGGTATTAAACCAGTTCATTGATTTGGGATGTGTCATTGCCTGGTCAAGCGCCTCTTTGGCCTTGTCAAGAGACCCCTGCTCGATGAACGTAAGGGCGCTCGTTACTTTACCCTTCTGGGCAAACGTAGCAGCGGAAATAGAGATAACTGCAAGCAGCAGAAAAACCTTTTTCATAATTATCGCATTTGTTTAATTAATTGTCCTAAAAAACTTTTCAAATTTAAAACTTTACTTATTAATCTTCAAATTCTTTGCCAATTTCCTCAGTATTTTGATTATCGCTCACAATATCCTCTTTATCAGTTTCTTCCGTTTCATCATCTACTGAAACTGTAGCCACTGATGCTATTGTGTCATTCTCCTTGAGGTTGATAAGACGCACACCCTGGGTTGCTCTGCCCATTACCCTGAGAGCCGAGACAGGGCTTCTCAGTATGTTTCCGTACTGGGTGATAATCATCAGGTCGTCGTTGTCGGTCACATCCTTGAGGGCTATCAGGGATCCGGTTTTATCAGTGATATTTATGGTCCTGACTCCCTTGCCACCCCTGTTGGTAACCCGATAATCCTCGATATCAGACCTTTTGCCGTAGCCGTTCTCCGATACCACAAGCACTTCCTTTTCGCCGTTTTCGATGGTTATCATTCCCACAACAATGTCTGTTACTTCATCTGCCAGCCTTATCCCTCTCACGCCCGATGCCGTTCTGCCCATGGGCCTGACAGCATCCTCGGGGAACCTGATGGCCCTCCCCGATCTTACAGCCATCATTATCTGGTGCTTGCCGTTTGTCATTTTGGCTTCGAGAAGCTCATCCCCGTCCCTTACTGTTATTGCATTAACACCGTTTGTCCTGGGCCGTGAATAAGCCTCGAGGGAGGTCTTTTTGATGATCCCCTTCCTGGTGCAGAGAACAATAAAGTTGTTGTTTATATAATCAGGATCATTCAGGTTCTTTACCTTTATAAAAGCCATGACGCTGTCTTCAGGCTCAATATTGATAAGGTTTTGCATTGCCCTGCCCTTGGAGGTTCTGGAGCCTTCAGGTATGTTGTAAACCTTCAGCCAGTAGCATTTGCCGTATTTTGTGAAGAAGAGCATTGTATTATGCATCGTTGCAACGTAAAGGTGCTCAATGAAGTCCTCTTCCCGGGTGGTACTGCCCTTTGATCCCGTCCCTCCCCTGTTCTGGCGCCTGAATTCGGTAAGCGGAGTTCTTTTGATATAACCCATATGCGAAATGGTGATTACCATCTCATCATCAGCGTAAAAGTCTTCGGGATTGAATTCCCCGGCATCGGGGACTATTTCCGTCCGCCTGCCGTCTCCGTATTTCTCCTTAATCTCAATAAGCTCATCCTTAATGATTTTCATCTGAAGCTCAACACTTTCGAGTACGCTCCTGAGGTAGTCGATAAGCGCCATGACCTCCTTATATTCGTCCCTCAGTTTTTCCTGTTCAAGCCCGGTAAGCTGCCGCAGCCTCATCTCGACTATAGCCCTTGCCTGAATCTCCGTAAGGCTGAAGCGTTCCATGAGCCGCTCCCTGGCGTCATCAGGATTTTTGGACGATTTGATAATGGCTATTACCTCGTCTATATTGTCGCTGGCAATGATCAGTCCTTCAAGTATATGTGCTCTTTTTTCAGCCTGGCTCAGGTCGTACCTGCTTCTTCTGATGACTACCTGGTGACGGTGTTTTACGAAGTGGTCGATTAGCTCTTTCAGATTCAGTGTTCTGGGCCTTCCTCTCACCAGTGCGACGTTATTTACGTTAAATGAAGTCTGCAGTGAGGTATATTTGTACAGATTGTTGAGCACAACACTTGAACTGGCGTCCTTCTTAAGAATGATGACCACCCTCATTCCATTTCGGTCCGACTCATCATTTATATATGAAATTCCTTCGAGCCTTTTTTCGTTGATGAGATCAGCTATCTTGCGGATCATTTCCGCCTTGTTAATCATGTAAGGAATTTCATTGACTATAATGCACTCACGGCCTGAATGTGTAAGCTCTATCTCAGTCTTGGCCCTCAGAACGATCCTTCCCCTGCCGGTCTCGAAAGCATCCCTGATCCCCTGTTCACCATATATGATCCCTCCCGTCGGAAAATCAGGTCCCTTGACGTATCTCATAAGCTCGGAAGTTGTTATCTCCCCGTTCTCAATAAAAGCTATGGTTGCATCGATAATTTCGGTCAGGTTGTGCGGGGGCATGTTGGTTGCCATACCTACTGCAATACCGGAAGCTCCGTTTACCAGAAGTATCGGGATCCTCGTCGGAAGCACCATCGGTTCATTAAGCGAGTCGTCAAAATTCGGCTGGAAATCAACAGTTTCCTTGTCAATATCCGATAAAGTCTCCTCCGCAATTTTCTTGAGCCGTGCCTCGGTATACCTCATTGCTGCCGGACTGTCACCATCTATAGAGCCGAAATTACCCTGACCCTCCACAAGGGGATAGCGTAACGACCAGTCCTGAGCCATCCTCACCATTGCGTCATAAACTGAAGAATCGCCGTGCGGATGATATTTTCCCAGCACCTCTCCCACTATCCTTGCAGATTTCTTGAATGGCCTGTTCGACAGTACGCCAAGTTCAGACATTCCGAAAAGAACACGCCGGTGCACCGGCTTGAGACCGTCCCTGACATCAGGCAATGCCCTCGACACTATTACCGACATTGAATAATCGATGTATGCCGACTTCATCTCCTCCTCTATATTTACCTGAATTACCCTCTCTCTCTCTGACATAATAATTTAAAAATTAAAAAGATACAACTATCCGCCCGAGGGAGCGGATTTGATTACGAAAATAGTGAAATTTTGGTTGCGGGTGACCAATCCCGGGGGTGACTTTTTAACATTAATTGTTTATAAATGGGCATGAAAATTGCCTTTCAGATATTGTATTAAATTTAACTTTGATTTTCATGGAATCAGTAATTTTGTCGCAGGCGGGCTGACATAATGGCTTATGACATGAGGGTCTAAAAAAAAATCAGGAACTAAATATGGATTCACAGTTTTCGCAAAGAGTAAAGGATATCCTGGGATACAGCAAGGAAGAGGCCATCAGGCTGGGCAACAGCCATATCAGCCCCGAGCACCTCTTTCTGGGCATTCTAAGGGATGGAGAGGGTGTGGCGGTTGAGATTCTTCTGAACCAGGGAATAGACCTGCTGGTACTTAAAGGCTCGCTTGAAAAGAGCATTAAAATAGAAAGCCCCATACCTGTGGCTGACCATGAGATAATTCCATTGCTGCGGAGTACAGAAAGAATACTAAAACTGGTATATCTCGAAGCAAAATCGCTCAAGAGTCCGGTAATCGACTCCGAACATCTGCTGCTTGCCATCCTTAAGGATGAAAATGCCCTTGTCACAAGGTTCCTGTCGGAACTGGATGTCGACTATCAGACTGTACGGAGGGCTGTGGAAGCAGGTCTTCCCAGCGCTAAAGCCGATTTCCCGCGTGAAGAGGATGATGAAGGTCAGTCATTCGGCGGAGGCGGTACGGGAAGAGGTCAGCAGCCATCGTCTGCAAAACCGTCATCGGATACCCCGGTGCTTGATAACTTCGGGATCGACCTTACAAAAGCTGCCGAGGAAGGAAGACTTGACCCTGTTGTAGGCCGGGAAAGGGAAATAGAAAGACTTGCACAGATACTTTCACGGAGAAAAAAGAACAATCCTGTCCTTATCGGCGAACCAGGAGTTGGAAAATCAGCTATTGCAGAAGGACTGGCTCTCAGGATAACAAAAAAGAATGTATCAAGGGTGCTTTTCAATAAACGTGTTGTGGCCCTCGATCTGGCTTCCATAGTGGCAGGAACAAAATACCGCGGACAGTTCGAAGAGAGAATGAAAGCAATTCTCAATGAGTTGTCGAAGAACGATAACATAATTCTTTTTATTGACGAGATCCACACTATAGTGGGCGCCGGAGGCGCAACCGGATCACTCGACGCCGCCAACATGCTAAAACCTGCTCTTGCCCGCGGTGAGATCCAGTGCATCGGGGCAACCACCCTCGATGAATACCGGCAGCATATTGAAAAGGACGGGGCGCTCGAAAGAAGGTTCCAGAAAGTTATGGTTGAACCGACTTCTATTGATGAGACCGTCCATATTCTCCATAATATCAAGGAAAGGTATGAGGAGCACCACAACGTTATTTACACGGACGATGCAATAGATGCATGTGTAAAACTCACAAACAGATATATTTCAGACCGTCATCTTCCTGACAAGGCTATCGATGCACTTGACGAATCGGGTTCAAGGGTTCATATCTCCAATATTGTCGTTCCGGAAAAAATCCTTTCACTCGAAAAACAACTCGAGGATACCAAGAAGGAGAAAATGATGGCCGTAAAAAACCAGAACTTCGAGAAGGCTGCCAGCTTCCGCGACAAGGAAAAGGATCTGCTCGACATGATCGATCAGGAAAAGAAGAAGTGGGAAAAGGAACTTGCAATTAATCGCGAAACTGTTGATGCTGAAAAGGTTGCCGAAGTTGTTGCCATGATGACCGGTGTTCCCGTGCAGCGCATTGCGCAGACTGAAGGTACCAGACTCCTCAAGATGGCGGAAGAACTCAGCGGAAGCGTCATAGGTCAGGACGAAGCTATCGCCAAGGTGGTCAAATCGATTCAGCGTAACCGGGCCGGGCTGAAAGACCCGAACAAGCCTATCGGCACATTCATCTTCCTTGGTCCCACAGGGGTTGGCAAGACGCAGCTTGCCAAAGTGCTGGCAAAATTCCTTTTCGACACAACCGACAATCTGATCAGGGTGGATATGAGCGAGTACATGGAGAAATTCTCCGTGTCGAGGCTCGTTGGAGCACCTCCCGGATACGTGGGCTATGAAGAAGGCGGACAACTGACCGAGAAAGTAAGAAGAAAACCCTATTCAGTTGTGCTTCTCGATGAAATAGAAAAAGCTCACCCCGATGTTTTCCATATACTTCTTCAGGTGCTTGACGAAGGTCAGCTTACCGATAGTCTCGGACGACGAGTTGACTTCCGCAATACCATTGTCATCCTTACTTCAAACATTGGAACACGTCAGCTGTCAGAGTTCGGCCATGGAATAGGCTTCGATACAAGCGCGAGAAAAGCAACACGTGACGAACAGGCTAAAAGCATCCTTCAGAAAGCCTTGCAGAAGACCTTTGCTCCGGAGTTCCTGAACAGGATAGATGACGTCATCATGTTCAACTCGCTTGGAAAAGAAGAGATCAACAAGATCATCGACCTCGAGCTGAAAGGATTGTACGACAGGGTGAAATCGCTCGGCTACCAGCTCAAAATTGCAAACGCAGCACGTGACTTTATTGCTGAACGTGGATTTGATGCCAACTACGGCGCCAGGCCGCTTAAGAGAGCAATCCAGAAGTACCTTGAAGATCCGATGGCTGAAGTTTTCATTAAATCGGAGCTGAAGGAGGGTGATACCATTTACGTGGGATTCAATTCCGCCAAATCGGAGATCAGAATAAAGATCCAGAAGAAAAAGGAAACCGAACTCCCGGCTGAAGAATAGTAACTGTTAAATGGATTCCCCTGCCGGAGTGCCAAACAGGTCAAATTCATTTGCGCCCGTTATGAGGATCTCATGGAAACTGCCGGGGACCAGCTCTTTAACAGAGCCTACAAGAACTTCATTGTCTACCTCCGGACTGTCATATTCGGTCCTGCCAATATAGTATCCGCCTTCTCTCCTGTCTATCACAGTTTTAAGTATGCGGCCGATCTTCTTAGCGTTTAGTTCTCCCGAGATGGATTGCTGGATAGCCATAAGTTCCGATACTCTGGATTCCTTTACTTCTTCAGGAACATCATCAGGGTACTTTTCTCCTGACCATGTTCCATCTTCGTGGCTGTATGCAAATACCCCGAGCCTGTCGAACCTGTACTCCGAGATAAAGTCCCTGAGTTCCATGTAATCCGCTTCCGTCTCGCCCGGATGGCCTGCTATGAGTGTGGTCCTTACCGCAGCGTCAGGCAGGTCGCGCCGTATCCCGTGCAGAAGGTCCCGGGTCGCCCCGGCTCCGTGCGAACGCTTCATGATCTTCAACATCCTGCCGGAAATATGTTGAATCGGCAAGTCTATATATTTGCAGATCTTCGGATTGTCCCTCATCAGGTTCAGAATCGTTTTGGGAAATCCGGCAGGGTAAAGGTAATGAAGCCTTATCCAGTCAAACGCATCGATGTCGACAAGGCTTTTTAAAAGACGGGGCAGTTCCCTCCTGCCATAGAGGTCAATTCCATAATAACTGAGGTCCTGGGCGATGAGTATGAGCTCCCTGACACCCTGACCGGCCAGCATCTCAGCCTCCCTGACAATTTCCTCAACTTGCCGGGAAACGTATTTACCCCTGATCAGAGGTATAGCACAAAATGCACATTTTCTATCGCATCCTTCTGATACCTTGAGGTATGCATAATGTGAAGGTCCGGTGAGCACCCTCTCTGAAAGCAGGTCCGGCCGCGTATCTGCTCCCAGTTCATCCAGGATTTGTTCCATGTTACTGACCCCGAAATACCTGTTAACTTCAGGAATTTCCTTTACCAGGGCATCACGGTATCGTTCCGAAAGGCAGCCCATGACATAAAGTTTTCCTATCTTTCCTTCCCTGCCCGCCTTTACAAACCTGAGGATGGTGTTTATGCTTTCCTCCTTTGCATCGTTAATGAAGCCGCATGTATTTATGATCACAGTATCGGCTTTTTCCACGGAGGGATCATATGCAACCGAATAACCGGCCGCCCTGATCTGCCTTAACAGTTTTTCCGAGTCGACTGTGTTTTTGGAACAACCGAGTGTAACAATGTTGATGAGCCTGTCGCCGGATACTTTCCTTAAACCGGGTAGTTTAGGTTTCACTTTTCTGGTTCCTGAGAAAACAGGGAATCAACAAATTCCCATGGGTTGAAAATCTGAAGGTCGGTCATCTTTTCCCCGAGGCCAATATATTTCACGGGGATTCCGAACTGGTCGGATATACCTATTACAACTCCGCCTTTTGCCGTGCCGTCGAGTTTTGTTATTGCAAGCGCCGTGACGCTGGTGGCCGCTGTAAACTGTTTTGCCTGCTCAAAAGCATTCTGTCCGGTCGATCCGTCCAATACAAGCAGGACTTCCTGGGGTGCGCCGGGCACAACCTTTTCCATCACCCTTTTTATCTTCGACAGTTCTGCCATCAGGTTTATCTTGTTGTGAAGCCTTCCGGCAGTATCGATGATCACAACATCGTAGTTCCCTGCTACAGCCGATTTAACAGAATCGAAAGCAACGGATGCAGGATCGGATCCCATGTTCTGTCTTACAATCTGAACACCTGCCCTGTCGGCCCATATCTGAAGCTGGTCGATTGCGGCTGCCCTGAAAGTGTCGGCAGCACCTAGCAGAACCTTTTTGCCTGCCATCCTGAACTGATATGCCAGTTTGGCTATCGTGGTCGTTTTTCCGGAACCGTTCACCCCAACAACCATAATAACATAGGGAGAGCCCGGCAGCGGAGAAGAGAAATCAACAGCCTCTTCCCTCTTGTTGCTCTCCAGCAGGGCAGCTATCTCCTCCCTTAGTATCCTGTCCAGTTCACCAGTGTTCAGGTATTTATCCCTCGCTGCCCTTGCTTCAATCCGTTCAATTATCCTGAGAGTGGTTGTAACACCTACATCGGATGAAACCAGGGCTTCTTCAAGGTTGTCAAGCACTTCGTCGTCAACCTTCGATTTGCCTACGACAGCGCGCGACAACCTGGTAAAGACATTTTCCTTTGTCTTTTCCAGACCCTTGTTCAGGACCTCCTTGTTCTCTTTGCTCCCCTTACCAAACCAACCCATGAATTATCTATTTTCTAACTGGTAAATATAAAAAAAGCTTTCTTCAGGTACGAAGAAAGCTTTATTTATCTGACTGAAAACGATGGTACTATTTCTTCGTGAAAAAGTCCTTGATGTGATCATTATGAACGATCTCCTCCTTGAACTGGTATGAGCCGGTTTTTTCCGACCTGGTCATCTTGATGCACTTGGTAAAAGACTTGCCGGAACCGGTTTTAAGAGTTGCTACTACTTTCTTTGCCATGGTTTTATGCTTTTACTTGATTTCTCTGTGAAGTGTCACTTTCTTTAGGTTGGGATTGTATTTCCTCCTTTCAAGACGGTCGGGAGTATTTTTCCTGTTCTTTGTTGTAATATAGCGCGACATACCCGGCAAACCGCTCTCCTTCTGCTCGGTGCATTCAAGAATGATCTGCTGCCTGTTACCCTTTGCCTTCTTTGCCATTTCCTGATCTTATTTTAATAATTCACAATGTGACCTTTTTCCTTTGCTTCCTTCAGTACCGCCGTAAGACCTTTTTTATTTATGCTGCGGATTCCTGAAGCTGACACTTTGAGAGTGATCCACCTTTCTTCCTCGGGAAGATAATACTTCTTTACAAAAAGATTGGGGTAGAATTTTCTCTTTGTCCTTCTCTTTGAATGCGATACATTGTTCCCCACTACCGCCTTCTTTCCTGTTACCTGACAAACTTTTGCCATTGATTCCCTTTTTATTCTTTACTTGTGTCTTTTTGAAAAATGAAGCGCAAAATACGTGATTTTAATCTTATTAACCAAATTATTACTGTAATTTTTTTCAACATGCTTTAAAAAAACACCTTAATCACTGATAATCTGCTTTCTCAACATGTTAAGGGCAACGTTTGAGAACCTTCCTATATTAATTGAACGATCTTCGCCAAAGGTATGTTTTTCAGTAAGGATTGCGCTGGCTGAAGCTACTGCGACCCAGAGAGTCCCTGCCGGTTTTTCCGGGGTGCCTCCGCCGGGACCGGCTATGCCTGAAGTTGCTAAAGAATAGTCAGTGGAAAATAGTATTCTTGCACCTTCGGCCATGGCTTTGACCACCGGTTCGCTTACTGCACCATTATTACTTATTAGTTTCTCATCCACACCGAGGAGTTTTACTTTCACGCTGTTGGCATATGAAACAACTGAACCTGTGAAATATTCAGAACTGCCCGGAACGCTGGTGATAAGCCTGGCAATATTGCCTCCGGTGCAGCTTTCTGCTGTGGCCAGAGTTCTGCCTTTTTCCCTGAGCAGTCTGCCCACAGCCATTTCAAGGGTCTCTCCCTCCTCTCCATAAATCAGTTCAGGTATTATGGAGTACAGCTTCCGGACCTGTTTTTCAACAAGAACGGCTAATGAAGCAGACTCTCTGCCAGCTCCTGTCAGGCGAAGCTTGATAATTCCGGATGAGGGCAGATAAGCGAGTTTAATTTCAGGGGGAAGTTCTGCCTCAAAGCTTTCAAGTTTCTCTGCCAGCAGCGCTTCAGGCGCTCCGTATGACATTATATTTCTGTGAATAATTACCTGCGACCTAAAGCGTTGCTTTAGCTCGGGCAGGACATGCGTGCTCATCAGATATTTCATTTCTGAAGGTACGCCGGGAAGTGAAACGAATATTGTACTCTTTCTTTCAAACCACATTCCAGGGGCAGAACCCACAGCGTTGGTTAATACCCTGCACGCTTCAGGTACTTCCGCCTGTTTCCGGTTATTGGCATTCATCGGGAAATTTCTTCTTTCCATCATTCTGGTTACCATTGCAAGTACTTCCTCGTTCATAACAAGCCTGGTCGAGAAAAAATCACACAGTGCGGGTTTCGTTATGTCATCGCTTGTCGGACCAAGCCCGCCGGTTATTATAACCACATCGCTTTTCCCCTCCGCCTCAGACAGGGCATTCAGGATATCGGACCTGATATCATGAATGGAGGTCCTTTTGCGGATATCAAATCCGGCCATGCTCAACTCTGCTCCTATCCAGGCAGAATTGGTATCTATAGTCTGGCCAATAAGCAATTCATCTCCTATGGTTATAATTTCGGCTTTCATTGTTATTTTTCAGGTTGGGATATGTAGTACAAGGCATGCCTTGTACCTACAATATTGTATCTGGATGTGACCCTCCTTCGCCTGGGCTGAGGAGGGTAAGAGCGGGAAACGGGACTCGAACCCGCGACCCTTAGCTTGGGAAGCTAATGCTCTACCAACTGAGCTATTCCCGCATTATTTTCTGAGCCACCTCGGGGACTCGAACCCCGGACCTGCTCATTACGAATGAGCTGCTCTACCAGCTGAGCTAAGGTGGCAAATTCCGATGCAAATATAGAAAATCATTCCAATTTTTCGAGTCTTGCCAGAAGCGGAGGGTGAGAATAATGAAAGAAGACGTATGCCGGATGGGGCATCATGTTCGATAAGTTTTTAACGGATAATATTTTAAGTGCAGATGCAAGCATGCCGGGGTCATAATTTTCCTTAACAAATCTGTCGGCATCGAACTCGTTCCGTCGTGAGATATAGTTTGAAAGAAGTCCTATTACAAGTGAAAGCGGACTGTACAATATGCCGAAGGAGATCAGCCCAATGTGAAAACTCGGAATATCCACCCCAAGGGCGGCTGAAAGTTCAGAATTTCCCACTATCCTTGAAAAGAGAAACAGCATCAGCCCGGTCAGAAATACAGATGATATTATATTCCGGATGACGTGTTTCTTCCTGTAGTGGCCTATTTCATGAGCAAGGACGGCAACTATTTCTTCATCACTCATTTCCTTAATGAGTGTATCATACAGAACTATCCTTTTTTTTGAGCCGAAGCCGGAGAAATAGGCGTTAGCCCTGGTGCTCCTTTTTGATCCGTCGATCACGAAGATATTCTTAAGCCTGAATCCGGTTCTGGCCGTAAAAGCCTCTATTTTTTTCCTGAGCGGACTATCGATAAGGGGAGTCTGCTTGTTGAAAAGCGGAACAATGAGTTCCGAATAGAAAAAGTTGACAAACAAGGTGAATGCGGTTATCAGCAGCCATGCATATATCCAGAATCCCTTTTCAGTTCTGTAAAATATCCATGTAACAATAGCCAGCACCGGGATCCCGACCATAAGGGCAATAAACCATGATTTGATCTGGTCGGTAACAAAGGTTCTCCTGGTCATGGTATTGAAACCGAATTTCTTCTCAATCACAAAGGTATCGTACCATGAGAATGGCAGGTTAATCAGTTCTGAAGCAATACCGATGATTCCAAAGAAAATCAGTGCTGTTATAACATTGTTGCTGCTTAGTGATCTGGCCATAGTATCGACAAGGGCAAAACCACCGAAGGACAGCATGATTAATATCACGGCCAGGTTCAGTGTCGACGACCAGACTGAAAGTTTCTGATTTTCCCTGTAATAAAGCTGACTAAGGCGATATTCCTTTTCATCGCAGATTCCTGTGAGTTTTTCCGGAAGATTGACAGACCACATCCTGACATTGAGATGTTCCAGGTACCTTTCGAGCAGATATCCGGCAACAGGGATCAGAATGAACAGGAAGAAGTAGTAATTATGCATTCAGGATCAGAATGTTACAAAAAAAGAAGCAGGGCGCCTGTTTAAAATAAGTGTGGAATAAATATGTCTCGCTGCATTTCCTCGTGCTATAAGGATAGGCGCCCTGCGGTTCTACAAATATAGTGATTTTTTTTATACCTGTTATTTTTTTTATGTTAACATGCCACCGCACACATGAATCGTCTGTCCGGTTACATACGACGACAGGTCGGAAGCCAGATAGAGTGCTGTGTTAGCTACGTCTTCGGGTGTTCCTCCCCGTCGCAGTGGGATCTTGCTGATCCAGTCGGTTTTTACATCAGGAGGAAGCTTTTCCGTCATTTCAGTAATTATGAATCCCGGGGCAATTGCATTGCACCTGATATTCCTGGAACCGACTTCCTTTGCAATGCTTTTTGTAAAGCCAATCATTCCCGCCTTGGATGCTGAATAGTTGCTCTGCCCGGCGTTACCAGAAACCCCAACAACCGAACTCATGTTGATTATGGTGCCGCTCTTCTGCTTTATCATTGTCTGCAGTACGGCTTTTGTGAGATTGAAGGCCGATTTGAGATTGACTCCGATTACCTGGTCCCACTGGTCTTCAGTCATTCTCATCAATAAATTGTCCCTGGTAATACCGGCATTGTTCACGAGTATGTCAATCTTTCCGAAATCTTTTATAACCTGGTCGATCAATTTCTGTGAATCAGCAAAGTCAGCGGCATTGGAAACATATCCCCTTACATTCACCTTATGAGCTCTGATTTCTTCTATTGTGTTCAGGAATTCTTCATCCTCGGCGATGTTGGTTATTGCAATGGATGCTCCCTCAAGGGCAAATTTAAGGGCTATTGTCTTTCCTATTCCTCTTGATGCTCCGGTTATCAGAGCGGTTTTTCCTTCCAGTAATTTCATCATCATATAATTTTGTGTGTCCCAATCAGGTGGGTTCAATGGAATTTTCGGTATTACGCCTCTGCAAATATAGGAAAATATGGGTACAGCTCTTTCTTGTCATTGTTTTGTAACCCGGGCCACTGTTGTGCCGATGTCGGCAGGTGATTCAACCACATGAATACCGCATTCCTTCATGATGTTGATTTTTGCGGCAGCTGTATCGGCCTTCCCTCCTATTATTGCTCCAGCGTGACCCATGCGTCTTCCTTTCGGAGCGGTCTGACCGGCAATGAAAGCAATGACAGGTTTAGTTCCGTTGTCCCTTATCCATACTGCCGCATCGGTTTCCATAGTCCCGCCAATCTCTCCTATTATCACCATTGCATGGGTTTCATCGTCCTCCATCATCATCTTTACTGCATCGAGTATTGATGTTCCCACCACCGGGTCTCCACCTATTCCCAGGCCTGTGGACTGACCCATTCCCAGACGGGTTATCTGGTCAACTGCCTCGTATGCGAGTGTCCCCGATCTTGAAATGATCCCTATATGGCCTTTTCTGTGAATGAAACCAGGCATGATCCCGACCTTGGCCTCCCCGGGGGTGATTACGCCCGGGCAGTTTGGCCCGACAAGCCGGCATCCGAATGAGCTGATGTATTCTTTTGCCCTGACCATGTCGGATACCGGTATACCCTCAGTTATTGCAACAATAAGCTCAACTCCGGCTGCAGCTGCCTCCATTATCGCATCTCCGCCAGCCTGAGGAGGAACAAAGATGATCGACACGTTTGCCCCGGTCTTGCTCCGGGCCTCTTTCACGGTATCATAGACAGGAAGCCCGAGGTGGGTTGTTCCCCCCTTTCCCGGAGTAACTCCTCCGGTAACTATCGTGCCATACCCTATCATCTGGGTGGTATGGAACGTGCCTTCAATACCGGTTATTCCCTGTACCAGAACCCTGGAATGCTTGTTTACAAGAATACTCATAATAGCCGGATATCTAATAATATAACATATTTGGCAATGAGCCTCGCATACCAAACATGAATTCCAAATATAAAGGAATTTATTGATTCAATTTGGTTATATTTGAAAAGAATCAGGTAGACCATATAAAGAATTCTCAAGTTTACAGCCTTCTGAAAAAATGGTAAATATCGAGCCGGTTTTATATATAGGGACAGCTCAGTCTTTCTTTGCAGGACTGCTGATTGCGACTAAGAAGCCTTATACAATGGCAAACCGTGTAATGGCAGCATGGCTTTTCCTGATCTGTATTGAGATGATTTTCGCCCTTTTGAACAGCACTGTAATAGAGATGTATTCTTTTCCTTTCATTACATTCACCTACGGCCCCCTGCTCTATTTGTATATATGTTTCATGACCACCCCCGACAGAAGGTTCATGCCTGTCGAACTAATCCATTTTATTCCTTTTCTTGGTTTTTTCACAGTCTCTGTTGTATTCAGGTCAGAACCCCTTGTACGTGATCTGAGGGGCTTTTTTGATCCTGACAAGTTTATGCCTCTGAGGATTGTTTACTCCATTGCATTTTTTCTTTCAATTACCGGATACAGTATCCTTTCTTTTATTAAGATTAAGAAGCATCAATCGAACCTGAAGAACCTTACATCATTCACCTCTCAACGGATCACTCTGAACTGGCTGAAGATTCTGGCCATCAGCTTTTATGCAGCTTATTTTATTATGTTCATACTAGGCGGACTGAACATTCTCGGAAATTACATTCCATTTGATCCGTATTTTGTCATTTTCGGTTTTATCGCAGTTTTTTCAATGGTTTACAGCTTTTATGGCATCAAGCAGCCGGTCATTTTCGGCGAAGTATTGCAGAGTGAAAAGAATGGCAGAAAAAAGGAAACCGAAAAGTACATACGCAGCGGACTGAAGAAGTCTCAGGCCGAGAAATATCTTGCCAGGCTGCTGGCTTACATGGAATCAAAAAAGCCATGGCTCGATGGAAACCTTACCATTCATGATCTCAGCCAGAAGACAGGTATCTCGCGTCACCATATCACCCAGGTGCTGAACGAGACCTACGGCAAAAACTTCTTTACCTTCATTAATGAATACAGGACACGCGAGGTCATTGAGAGGTTCAGCGATCCCAGATACACCCACTACACCATTCTTGCTATTGCCTTTGATGCAGGATTCAATTCCAAATCCACATTCAATTCATTTTTCAAGGAACAGACTGGCCAGACACCCAGCAAATACAGGGGAAAAAATTCAGGAATATCAAAATAAGAAAGTACGGGCATAGCGGGACACACCTGTTAAACAATCAGAAGACGTTCGATTTGAGCGGATAAAGCGACAGGAGTCTTTTCTTTTGGTTCTTTTGTGAAAAAAGAAAAATGAGGACCAAAGTCGTTTGTGCAGTTCTGTTTTTATCATTCTTTATCACGGTAAACGGGCAGGATACAGTAAATGAAAAAAGCGACGATAATCCGGCTTTACGGTCGATTTTCGGAGGTTTTGTGAGGGGCGGTCTGTATTCCTGGACTGACAGTGATGATAACAGGCTCCATGTACCAAGTGCATTCTCGGATTTCGGACTTAAATTTGAGACATCCGGAGGATCAGTATATAAAGCCTTTGCCGATGTACGGTTCAGGTATGGCACAGAATTCGGCAAACCAGTAAAAAGCCTCGACATCCGTGAGGCCTGGGTTCAATTGAACGGCTCAAAGTGGAATGTTTCTGCAGGTCAGCGAGTAATAAAATGGGGACGTTGCGATTTTACAAACCCGACAAACCGTCTGTCGCCGCTAAACACCCTTATGCGGTCGCCGGACAGGGAAGATATGGATCTTGGAAATTTGCTGGTATCCGGCAGGGTATTCCCATGGGAATCCGTAAGTCTTGAAGCTGTTTTCATTCCCTATTACCGGCCCTCGGTGCTGATAATTGATCCTGTTCCGCTTCCTGCGTATGTACAGATTGAACAACTTCCCTTACTGGTTACCTCGGGTAACATGTCGACTTATGCTCTGAAAGCAGATTTTCATCCGAGGCTCATCGATTTTTCAGTTTCGTGGTTCGACGGTTTTGATCCCATGCCCGGAATAGCACTTTCATCTTTCAACCTTGAGCTTGAACAGACAATTCCTCTGTTGGAGGTCGGATTATCGGTCAAACCTTACCGCAACAGGGTGCTTGGGGCTGATTTTGAAACAACTGCCGGACCATTTGGACTGCGAGGCGAGGCGGCATGGTCGGATCCTGAACTTACTCCGGATATGAATGAATATGTCCCGTTCCCTGAAGTGGAATGGGCATTGGGGGCAGACTGGTCATCGGGTATCTGGAGGTTCACCGGAGAGTACAGCGGAAAGCATGTGCTCGATTTCCTGCCATCAGCAGCGGAGCCTTTGATTGGGTCACAGACCGACCTGGCAGCTCTGGCGCCGCTGCTTTACGTTCCCGGATTTGATCCGGAGATGTATGTAAAACAACAGGTCGGAGCTTTTAACAGACTGTACAATAATCAGATGCATGAGTACTACCATTCAGCTGGACTAAGAATTGAATCGGAATTACTTTATGGAAAAATACTGCCATCGGTAACGGCGCTTTACAACTTCACCTCCCGCGATCTGCTTTTTATGCCGGAAGTGCGGATAAAGCCGTCCGACGGACTTTCACTTACCGCTGGCGCAGAGATCTATTACGGCAGCAAGGGGTCTCTGTATGATATTGTGAATGATTTTATGAACGGAGCTTATGTCTCATTAAGGGTTGATTTCTGATATGGCTTCCTTTATTTTTAAATATCGGTATATCATAATTATAATCTGCCTTCTGATAGGTGCCGGTTCACTTCTGATCATTCCCCGGATGAAAGTGGATCCGGATATCAGGAACTATATCCCGCGATCAATAGACTCACGGGTACAGACAGACAGGATTGAAAAAGAGTTCGGAACCCAGGATATGGTAATGATCCTTTTCTCCGACAGCTGCATACTGGATCAGGATAACCTTAAGCGAATTAAAGATATTGACAGAGGCATCTCGAAGCTTGGCGGAGTAAGCAGCAGGGTATCTCCCTTCACGGTAAGCAGCATTAGCAGCGCCGAGGGAATGATGGTAGTAAAGCCGCTTATCGGCGAGATCCCTTCGGATGAAGAGAACAGAAACAGCCTCCGGGATGATATATTGGCGAATGATTTTGCACACGACATAGTGATATCTTCCGATATGACAGCCGCTTCGGTAACGGCCACAGTGAACGGGACAGTGGAGGAGAATATAACGACCGACAGAATCGATTCAATTGTAAATGCCCTGCCGGGAAAGGCTGAAGTGATGAAGGGAGGCTTGCCCTACATAAGGAAAGCCCTTCTGCGCGATGTCAGGAAAGATGCGATATTACTCGTACCGGCGGCTATGTTCATAATGCTGATGGTGCTGAGACTTAACCTTGGGAACTGGCGAAGTGTGGCTATGCCATTCAGCGTCGTTTTTATCACAACAGCATTCAGTATTGCCCTTGTCCCCCTTTTGGGATGGAAAATGTCGATAATTACAGTGCTTGTGCCTGTCATTCTTATAGGGGTTGCCAATAACTATGGAATTTACCTGGTTGCCAGGTTTCAGGAGCTGAAAATAAACAATCCTGACCTTCACTTAAGGGAGCTGCTTGACAGTCTGATGAAGTCGCTGAACATGCCGATCCTGTTCAGCGGCCTTACTACAGTTGCAGGTATCCTGGGATTGCTGGCACATTCCATAATTCCGGCCAGACAGGTAGGGATTCTGGCAGCCGCCGGTGTTACCCTTGCTTTGGTGATGAGCCTGCTGCTTATACCTTCCCTGATAACAACCAACAGTGCACGGCTGGTCTCAAAGAAAAAAACAACCGGTACGAAAGGATTCTTTGACGGATTACTCAATACCCTTTCGGAGTTGGTTATTCGTCGGTCAGGAAGGATTCTGGCCGTTGCCGGTGCAGTTATTCTGCTCTTTGCTGCAGGCACGGTTTTCATACGTATCGACACGAATATGGAAAACTATTTCTCCTCGAAACATCCGGTAAAACTGGCATCTGAAATGATCAATGAGAAATTCGGAGGCTCCCAGACCATCTCGGTAATGATAGAAGGTGACATTAAGGATCCCGGACTTATGACGGACATTGACAGGATGACAACTGAAATAAAAGGCATGGAGGGTGTGGGAAATGTTTTCAGCATTTCCCAGGCCGTAAGGGAGATGAGCAAGGCCATCTTCGTCAGGGGGGAAGATGGTTATGACCGGATACCCGAAAGCCGCGAGGCAATTGCCCAGATGTTCGAATTATACAGCATGAGCGGAGATCCGGAGGACTTCCGTCAGCTGGCAGATCCCGATTATACCAGGGCCCATGTGCTGGTACGTTTTTCATTACCCGATAATAAGCATGTCAGGCCTGTCAGCGCCAGAATTGCCGAACTGACTTCCGGGATGAATGCCACTATAAGTATTGGCGGCTATGCTCTTATTATGGCAGATTTTGCCGAATCGATAATCAGGGGGCAGATCTCCTCCCTGGTCTTTGCAGTTTTAACCGTACTGGTACTTCTGTCGATAATTTTCAGGTCCGTCAGGGGCGGATTGACAGGTTCAATACCCCTGCTGGCGTCAATAGTTGTCCTGTTCGGGTTTATGGGTTATTCCGGGATACCTCTGGATGCAGCAACCGCCCTCCTTTCTTCAATCATGATCGGAGTGGGAGTTGATTTCACCATTCAGTATATCTGGAATTTCAACATGCAGATCAATTCAGGACTTACATGGCCGGAAGCCACAAAAACAGCTATCCGTACCATAGGAAGAAGCATCATAATCAATGCGCTGAGTGTTATGGCCGGTTTCAGCGCCTTAATTTTTTCAGGATTCACATCAATAAGGTTTTTTGGTTATCTCGTGCTGATCAGCATAGGATCATGCCTTATCGGAGCTTTGTTGATCATTCCTGCATTTCTTTTAAAATTCAAACCGGCTTTTATTGGTTTCAATTCACAAAAAACAATGAACAAGGATGAAAATTAAAAAGATGTCAATATCACTTAGCTTGCTTCTGCCTCTGATGATGGCAGCAGCACAGCAGCCCGACGCGGTTGAGATTATGAACAAAAGCCGCGAACTCAGTATTGCTTCCTCGCTTAGCGCAACACTGAAACTCACAATAACCGAGAAAAACGGTTCGGAGAGGAACAGGACCATTTCAATGACAACGAAAAGCTTTGCCGGCGGTCTGGAGAAACGGCTTGTACGATTCCTTGAGCCGGCAGATGTAAGAGGAACTGCAATGCTTATCGTCGACAACAGGGATGCTGCCGATGAGATGTGGATCTATCTTCCTGCACTTAAGAAAACAAGGCGTATTGTAACTTCCGAAAAGGGAAAGAGCTTCATGAGCTCTGAGTTCTCAAATGCAGACATGACCTCTCCCACAGTTTCTGATTTCACTCACAGGAATATCGGTGACGCGGCATCAGGCAGCCAGTGGATGATCGAAAGCATTCCGTCAAACGAAGACAAGGCAGATGAATACGGCTTTTCAAAAAAGATCAGTTATATTTCAAAGGGAAAGTATGAAGTGATGAAGATGGAGTTCTATAACTTTGACAATGAACTGTTTAAGGTTATTGAAACAAAGTCTACATTCCCGATGAAGGATGGCAGGTATATGATAAAGAACATGGTGGCAAGTAACCTGAAGTCGGGCCGGAAATCGGAAATCCTCTTCAATAACATAACAGAAGGCGGAAAAGTTGATGATTCGGTCTTTACTCTGCAAAACCTGCAGCAGTAGCCTGCTAAAATAATTCTCCGGTGTTGCCGGCCGTGATGTAACTCATTATCTTTGCGTCTGTAAGACCAGGAGCAATGATAAGAAGCGAGAATACAATATGCGCCCCGGCAACCTCAAGGGGCGGCGCGATATCAGTGATTCGTGTGAGCGGAAAGCATACCTTTGACATCTGTGATAAGATCTTTTTCCCGACTGATAAGAGTTTAAATTTCATGGAAGTGCCCGGGTACCGCTCAATGCATGGTGAGATAAGGGGTGGAAGCGAGATTATTGATGAGGTGATTGTAAGTAAATTCAGGGCACCCCATTCATATACAGGAGAGGATTCGGTTGAGATCTCATGCCATGCTTCTCCTTACATTGTTTCAAGGATTCTTGAAACACTTATTGCCGCGGGCGCCGTTGCGGCTCAACCCGGAGAATTCACCAGAAGGGCTTTTATCAATGGCAGGATGGACCTGTCACAGGCTGAAGCGGTTGCTGATCTGATTGCCTCAGGCACCAGGTCGTCTCACCGGATCGCTCTAAATCAGATGAGGGGAGGTTTCTCAGCTGAGATCAGAACCCTGAGGGAAGAGCTGCTCCGGTTTGCCTCCCTCATTGAGCTTGAACTCGACTTTGGTGAGGAGGATGTGGAATTTGCCGACCGTAAGGAGCTGATGCTGATAATTACCAGGGTAAAGGAGATGTCCGACCGCCTTGCTGATTCGTTCAGGCTCGGAAATGCTGTCAGGAACGGTATCCCGGTCGCAATAGTAGGAAAACCAAATTCCGGAAAATCAACATTACTGAATGCCCTTCTGAACGAGGAACGTGCAATCGTTTCCGAACTGCCGGGAACTACAAGGGACGTAATAGAAGATACAATCGTAATTCATGGTATTGAGTACAGGTTCATCGATACCGCAGGCCTGCGGGAAACGTCGGATATTATTGAAAGCCTTGGCATTCAGAAGACAAAGGATAAAATACAGCAGGCAGCAGTGGTACTGATGGTAGATGATATCGATGATCAGCCGGGAAATATAAATGAAAGAGCCTCCGTGGTCCGCGCAATGATCACCGGCCCGGACCGAAATCTTGTGATAGTTATTAACAAAATTGACAAGGCATGCCAGGATGATAAAGAGAAAGTTGAGAAAAACATCATCCTTGAAAACAACGATTCCCTTATCTTCATTTCAGCAAAGGATCATACCGGACTTGATGAGCTCAGGGAGAAGCTTGCCGTCCTTGCTGGGGTTGACCGGATCGAAAATGAAGATGTGATTGTGACAAACATCAGGCATTCCGAAGCATTAAAACAAGTCTCGGAAAGCCTTGGAAGGGTGATCGCAGGCCTTGAAACCCGGGTACCGGAAGACCTTATAGCTATGGACATCCGGCAGGCTATTCATTATCTGGGGGAGATAACCGGTGAGATCACATCGGATGAGATACTGGGGAATATATTCAGGAATTTCTGTATAGGAAAGTAGTTTTTCAATTGCCCCGGAATCTTTTTCAATACGGCCCCTGCCTAAGCTTTTTGAGCCTCTGTGACTCAAAAAAAGTTATTATTGCCTGGGGTAGTTTTAAGTATAGCGAAACGTAAAAAAAGACTGACATGAGCCAGAGGATTATGATATTAAACCAGAAGGTATCAATTTCCAGATTCAGGAACCGTTTGACCGGAGCATAAAAGTGAGCCCTGCCGAACCTGGAAGTACCTTTCGTATAGCCTGGCTTGTATCTCTGAATCACTTTGTCGCCGTTCTCCAGTGTCATCCGGGTATTATCTTCATTAAGCAAGAAGAAATTCAATCTTTCATTCTCATAATTTTCTTTGAGTTGCATCACTCCCTCAGAGCCTGTTTTTCTTATAAGTGAGTCCATCACAGCCTCCCTCTGGCCAAGAATCTGGTTGCTGACCGACCTGTATTTCTTCTTCATGGCCCCAAGGAATGATTTCGTTTCTTCAACAACCATTGAATCCAATGTGCCGGGCTGCAGTGAATTTATTAACGATTCCGGAGCTTTCAGTCCGGCACCGGGTGAAAGATTCTTCAGATAGTATCTTATTCTTGAAAGATTTACATCCACAGTTTTTTGGTAACCGGGTGAATGATTTAGTTTTGCTGATTCCATCAGATCGTCTGACAGTTTATCAATCAGGAAGGTGGAATAATAAGTTGACGGATTGGCCGCCATCTCGTAGTCAATAAAGTTTCTCCCGTATCTGTTTCGCTTAAACTGAACTACTGCAAGAGCTTCAAAAGACCAACGGGCTGTCATCATGTCACCAAGCAGTGGTACATACTCCTGGGGATTATTCCGGTTCAGATTCAGCTTGTCAAACTTCACCATCACTCCGCTGAAAAGAAGCTGTGGGATCAGTATAAAGGGTATCAGTATATAAATCGTTATTACCGACTTGAAGGCTGAAGAGATATTTAGTCCGAGAATATTTGCAAAGCACGATGTTGTGAACAGTACCAGCCAGTAGTTCAAGGTCATACCCCTTATTCCAAGAACAGTATTTCCTACCAGAACAAATGACAAGGTCTGGATTGCAGATATGATAAACATTATCAGGACCTTGGAATTCATGTAGCTGAACCAGCTTAGATTCAGAAATGACTCCCGTTTGAGAATCTTCCTGTCCCTGATTATCTCTTCGGAGCTTATCATAAGACCGAAAAAGAGGGATGTAATGACACTCATGAAAAGATATGCAGGTATATTGTCATTCCGGATGAATCTATAGGGTTGATCCTCCGAATGCCGCGTGAAAAAAGCAAGCACAAAAGCCAGAAGCGGAGGGCCAAAGAGGCTCAGGATAATGTATTGTTTATCAGCCAGTTTAGAAAGCTGATCACGTGAAAAAAATATCCTGATCTGCTTAACAATGCCAGGAATGGAATAGTTGTTTTCAGGAAGCGGGATTTTGTCAGCAGGCAGGCTTTTTTCGGTTTTCCTGGTACTTTCACGGAATTTCTCAGCCCATTCCACAGGAGACGTCTTTCTGACTCTTGTTGGCCTGCCCTGCTCATTTACTACCTTCGTTTCAACTATCTGGAGTAATTGATCGGTATTTATATTACCGCATACGGGACACTGGTCTTCGTCAGGATTTGCATGATTGCTGTGGGTTTTGAAATAAATAAGAGCCTCAGTGGAATTTCCGTAATAGATCTGGTAACCGCCCTTGTCGATAATCATTATTTTATCAAACATTTTGTAAAGATCCGAACCGGGCTGATGAATATTTACAATTACCAGGCGACCCTTGTATGCCTGTTCCTTGAGGAGATTCATAACCATTTCAGAATCGATGGATGAAAGTCCCGAAGTCGGTTCATCGACAAAAAGCAATGTTGGTTCCCTTATCAGTTCAAGTGCGATATTCAGCTTCTTTCGCTGCCCGCCGCTTATTACCTTATTGAGAACACTCCCTACTTTCAGATCGCGGATATCCTCCAGTTCAAGGTCAGAAAGAGTATGTTTCACGGCTTGGGCAATTCTTTCCTCAGAGAGATTGCTAAGGCACATCCTGGCATTAAAGAAAAGGTTCTGATATACTGTTAACTCCTCAAGAAGAAGGTCGTCCTGGGGTACATAACCTATAAGACCATTCAGAGAAGACCTGTCGCCCTCATCATACAGATCAAATCCATTTATGAGCACCTGACCCTCATCTGGTTTAAGGGTGCCGTTAAGGATGCTCATGGCAGTGGACTTCCCGGCACCACTGCTGCCCATAAATCCTACGAGCCTGCCGGACTCTTCCCTGAAATCAAGAAAATTGATGCCAGTTTCACTTTTTCTGAAACGAAAGGAGACGCCATTTGCACTTAACACTACTTTTCCTGCCAGCGAAGTTTCCGAAATAATACTTACTACCTCAGAATAATAAACTGGATTGATGCCTGATCCCCTTACTGACGATCCGTGATCAAAAAAACAGGTTTCTCCTGCCGGTATTACCTGGCCATTAAGATAAAGATCCCCACTGCCATAATACCTCATGATATAGGTATTTGTACTTGCGATCTTCAAAAATACCAGTGAACCTCTGATGTTATCATCGCTGATATGTTTGTACCCCTTCTGGTCTGAGTCTTTATTGTCAATAACCAGAAGCTTCTCTTTTCCGGATACAGCCTCCGGCCCGGTCAGGATAAATCCGGAAATATCCTTGTATTCCGTTAAACTTACAAAGAAAGCATCAGCAACGGTTTGCAAAAAGTCAAGCTCATTCTCTGTTATATCCCTGGCAAATGAAATGTATTCAATAAGCTTTACCAGCACGTAAATTTTCTGCTTCTGCTGAAGTTCTCCATTTATTCTTTCACATATTGAAAGAATTCGCATTGCATTCAGAGATATCCTTTTCCGGTCCCTTGGGCTGTCCTTGTCAATCTGCTGTGAACTGTATTGTTCAAGATGCTCCTCGAAAATCTTCATGTATTTATCTACCTGCTCCTTATTAAGATGCTTTGACAGGAACAGCTTTACAATATCTTTTGCCCGCCCGGAGATAACATTATCACGGTGAATGTCGCTGATCAGTGCAAATAGTTGAACGAGTGCTTTTAATATGGGTTCGCTCATTGTACCTGTGTTGGTGATTCAAACCTGTAAAAACCAAAGGATTTTAATCCGTGGTCTGATCAATAAACCTATCTTTGTTAAAAGTGAACCAAGTTAATTGATTTTTGAATAATATTATGCCCGGTAAAAACGGTAATATTCCACCCCCTGACAGTCTCCTGTACTATTCAGGTCCTGTTGATTATGATAAGCTTAATATGCTTTTGAAAGAGCTGATGCAGGCTGTGGAGTTCTCAGAGCTCGACAAAGTGACCGGCAAAAGAGTTTATGGAATTGTAGTTGAGATCCTTGAAAACATAATTAAATATTCGGAAAGCGGATTTAATGAAAAACATGCTGGTGAACCTTCGATTTCCGTCGAGAAAAAAGAAGACAGGATATTTATAAAGGCCGGTAATACGGTCCGACGTGAAGTGGCAGAACGGATAATTAGCAAAATCCAGGAGGTCAATAATCTTCGTGAGAAAGCGTTGAAGGATTTGTATGAAAAGAGAATCAATGAGGAATCAAAGAAGGATGCTACAGGAGCAGGTCTCGGACTGATACTTATCAAACTTAAATCTGGCTATGAGATCTCCTATACTTTAGAGAAGCTTGAAAAGGACCTTGAATTTCTGGAAATAACAATTGCAGTTGATAATTATAAAAGATGAAAAAACTGTTTATAGAGAGCACGGCGAATTCTCCCAAAGTAAATTTTGATCCTGCCAATAATATTTATGAGATCTCCGGAGAATCCAGACCGGCAAATGTGCCTGTGTTTTATGGCCAGGTTATTGAATGGATTAAGGATTTCTCAAATTATAATTCCCGGAAATCAGAGAATACTGACCTCGTTGAATTCAATCTTGATTTCAATTACTTCAACTCTTCCTCTGCCAAATATATACTTGACTTTTGCAAGCTCGTCTCGGCTGCAAGATCGGGGAATGACGGAATAAGGATAAGGTGGCACTATGAATCAGATGATCCTGATATGCTTGAAGTTGGTAAGGAAATGGAAAGAATGGCAAAAATGCCTTTTGAATTCATATGTAAGGATAATGGTAGCTCAAATCCAATGTTATAACATTGTTATAACACAAGATTCAGCCTTCGCCGAGGCCTGAAATTCTTATCCCCATCACCAGTATGTCATCAATCTGCTCATATGAGCCTTTCCATGCCTCAATTTCATGATCCAGCAATATTTTTTGCACTTCGGAGCTTTTCTCATGAATTGTTAATAAAAATTCCCTGAATCTCTGCGACTTATATTTCTTCCTGTCCTTTCCTCCAACCTGATCGGTGAAACCATCAGAAAACAAGTAAACAACATCACCCTCGCTGCAGATTATCTCGTGATTAGTAAATATTTGTTTTTCAGATGAGTAGCTGCCAATTTCAATCCGGTCGGCAGGATATTCCCTCAGGATGTTGTCGTGAATCAAATATACAGGATTATTGGCCCCGGAAAACTGAAGTATATTTGACCTTGTATCCAAAATACAAAGAGAAATATCCATTCCTTCCCTGGCCTCCGTGTCCATGTCATTACCCTGATGCAGCGCGTCACGTATTCTATCGTTCAACTGATCGAGAACGACCGAAGCTTTTATCTGGTTCAGTGATTTCAGGATATCATTCAGGGCACCAAGTCCAAGCATGCTCATAAAAGATCCTGGTACACCGTGTCCTGTGCAATCAGCAGCAGCAAAGAGTATATGAGTGTTGACACCCGCTACCCAGTAGAAATCTCCGCTGACAATCTCACATGGTTTATAAAGTATAAAATAGTCCTTCAGGAGTAAATCCATCCTGCTCTTTGAGGGCAGAACTGCTGATTGAATTCTTCGGGCATAATATATACTTGACTGGATTTCTTCTTTCTGTACTTCAATTCTTTCCTTTTGTTCCCGGGCAAGATCTCTTTGTTTTTCTATCTGGACTTTCTGTTTTTCAAGGGTTTTATTCTGGTTTCTGATTTCCAGTGTTCTTTTCAATACTTCGTCCTCAAGGATTTTCTTTTCACTTTTAAGCGTCTTTATACGCAAACGGATGTACATATAGACAGTCAGAAAGAACAGGATCGTAACCCCTGCAATAAACCATAATCTTCTCCAGAAAGGAGGAGTAATTGTAAACGAGAAGGAGGAATCAGGCGACCTCAGCCAGTTTTGCTGGTCGAGGCTTACTTCGGCGATAAATGAATAATCGCCCGGAGGCAGATTTGAGTAAGTCAGTGTCTTATTACGGTCAGAATAGGTCCAGTCAGGATCGTTCCCGGTGAGAATGTACCTGTATTTCAGCCCCTCGGGATTGCTGAACCATATCCCGGTGTAACCAAAAGTGAAATTATTCTCCCGGTATCTGAACTTATTTCTTCCCTGAGCAATCGGATCGTAGAATAATTGCTTCAGGGAGAGAAAAACCCGGGGACTTCTTCCGGTGAAATCAAGGTAATCAGGATTGTATTTTATTATGCCTGTTTCAGTACCAATCCAGATTTTACCATCCTTGTCGGTATAGATTGAATTAAGCACAGGATATTGATAGGATAACCATGAATTTTCTCCGAATTCAAGAACACTTCCTGATCCGGGTTTGTAGAAAAGGAATCCGCTGTTCGATACAATAATGAGATTATTATTGATATCGAATTCTATTGCCTGGATTCTGTCGAGACTTATGGCTTCATTCCTGCTAAAGAATATGGCAGAATCTCCGCCAGTGATCAGCAACCCTTTCTCACCCGCGTTGAACCATGCATTCCCGAGAGTATCAACAGCAACACTGTAGAACTGTTGAATGGGCTGACCGGTGTAGCGGATCCTGTAAAGACTGTCTTTATAAAGATATAAGGGGAATCTCGTTGAACCCGCAATCCATGTCCTGCCTGATTTATCAGTTGCCGTCTCATAGATATATGAATCCATCAATTCAGGTTGATCATAGTTTTTTAATTGTCCGGAATTGGTGTTGTAACTGGTAACTCCGCCCCCGAGCGTTGAAAACCAGACCAGGCTGTCGAGACCTGAAATAGATATCACATTATTATCCCTGAGACCGTTCTGATCCGAAAATAACCTGAATTTAAGATTACCGGGATTTATTCTGAAAACTCCCTCACCATAAGTTCCTGCCCAAACCTGTCCTTCATTGTCAATAAAAAGAGAGATAAAATTTGTTTTTTCGGCATTGAGTTTTTCGCTTATATTTTCCCAGGTAAAAGACCCTGAAAAGCCAGGCAAACCCCTGTACAGTCCCTTTTCACTGCATACCCAGAGATTCTTATCACTATCAACAGCCAGATCATAACTGATTTCAAACGGAGTTCCGTCAGCATCATTCAGAAATTCAAAAATCGGAGGTAATACCTGAGTTACAAATTTCCTCCCTCCTATCCAGATATTTTCCTCAAAATCCTGTATGACAGAATTGATTTTTGCTGACTCAGTTCCGGGGGCGATCATGTACGCCCGGTAGTTAAAAGTAAACTCGCCGAGCTGCAGTTGAATTATTCCATCGCTTTCTGTTCCTATCCAGACCTCATGCTCCCTGTTAATTGTTATTCCGGTAACAGCGCTGTATCTCCAGCCGCTGATATTAAGAAATGATCTTGTTTCAGGATTAAAAACAGAGATGCCCTTTTCGTCTGTACCAATCCATAACCGACCGTCGGGAGAAGACTTTACAACCCTGACGATGTTATCTGAAAGGCCGTCCTTCATTGACAATACTTCTGTTTTGCCGTCAAAATATTCAGTAATCCCGTTATCGGAGGCAAACCATAGTGTACCTTTTTTATCAAGTTCAATATCATAGATATAGTTGTCGGAAAGACCATCATCCAAATTCAGGTTCGAAAGGTATTTGCCGTCCCATCTGAAAACGCCCTCACCCAGGGTTGAAAACCATATCACTCCTTCCCGATCGGATAAAATGTCGGATACAGTAATTTCACCGAGGCCTTCTTCAGGGTTGAACGGGCTAAATTTTTTCCCGTCGTACAGTGTTATTTTTCCGTTCCTGTGACCTATCCACATAATTCCGTCAGGTTTGAGATGAAGGGCAGTAATATTGTTGTCTGCCAGACTGTCGGCGGTTGTAAAAAGAACGTTATTTACCCCGTCGAACCGGAACAAACCCCTGTCGGTCCCAAACCAGATCCATCCCTGGTAATCCTGGTAAACTATATTTACCGTATAATCCTCCCTGCCTTTGAACAATTCATAGTGTTTATGGAAAGGTGCCTGGGCAAAAGCCTGCGAGGTCATTATCATAAATGAAACCAGCGCTATGAATGGCATTCCCTTTTTCATCAGGATCAGGTTTGGTTACCTTGTGGAGGGTTTCAGGGTAAGTTTAACATTAACTTTTACCTCAGTGGCAATTTTTTGATTCAGTATTGAAGGAATGGTAATATGATGATCAGCAACAAAAACTGTAAAAGCTGCTTCAGCGACTATCTGGTCAGATTTGACATCAAGATCGCATCTTATTATGCGGTCAATTTCGATGCCATGAATGTTGAGCTTACCCTTGGCCCTGATTTTATAACGTCCTGGAACAGCAAGGTCAACCTCCTCAATTATTCTTCCCTTAAAAGTTGAATTGGGGTATTGTTCTGTTTCCATGTAGTCCTCATTGAAATGGACTCTCTGAAGGCTGCTGTTGAAACCTTCGAAAGCCTTGATGGGAACAGAGAATGAAAAAGCCCTGTCATCAAGGTTAAGCACACCCGTAAGCTTATCATTCGAAGCTTTGATGAGTTCAAGAGGTGCGTCGGAGATAAACTCAATACTACCGTTTTTGCATACAAATATCCTGCCTGTATCCTGGGTCAGAGCACATAATGAATTAACTGAAAGCAAAAATATCAAAACAAACTTTTTCATGGGCTGATCAGGTTTCGGGAGTTTCTTTCAGGCTTTTTGCCAAGAGAAAAATTCCTGTAAATATTGAAGCCAACAAAAACGTTGCCATCTGCCCAGCTACCGTCTGTACGGGCAATATACCCGGGAGCAAACATGAGCTGGGAATTTGTACAATGAAGCTGAAAAACATGTCCCCCGGTTTCAATGTCAACACCGACCGAGAGCGAATTTGAATAATCTTCAGCAGTTTTACCGGGGAGCAGGCAGAAATATTCTCCGTTTATTGAAAACCTCGAGCCTAACTTATATCTGCCTCCGATTCCAAGTGAAAAGATGTTATTCTGGTCTTCAGCCGACGGAACCAGGTTAAAATGAACAAATGAAGGGCTGAACTGCAGTGAAAGGTTCTTACTGAATTTTCGCGCCGCCAGAATCTGTGCTGAATATGAAAGTCGTGATGAGAAAAGGTTATCCCTTTCCGTATCTGCCCATCGCAGTGTATTTATAAAGACTCCGTAATAAAGAGTGACCGCAACAGGGATATTCCTTACTCCGGTCTGCTGACGAAGTATATTGATCTTAAATCCTCCGTCATAGGTTTTCTCATAATTGCTTCGACCGATAAGGAATGACATTATATTTTTGATCCCGTATTCAAATCCCAGCCTTGTGGTACCCTGATCGAGTCCGAAAAAGTTGTACAACCCGCTGTTTACGGCGCCAAACCTGTGGGAAACAAGAAAACGAAGGTCATTATGCCCTGCAAGCTCCACTGACTGCCCGTTAATTATTGTTGTACCCTTGAAGATCCCGTAAACATAGTCGGGAGTATTATCGAAAGATATTTTGCCAAGCAGCTCATCCAGGTCCTGACCGTAGCCTGTTGGCCATGAAAAGGCAGCGAACGAAGCGACAAGCAAAAGGACGAATTTTGTATGATGAATTAGTTTCATTTTTTCAGAATTCCGGAGCACCGTTGTCGAGCCATGCATTTAATATCTTCAGTTCGCATTCAGGCAATTTACCCCTGTCCTTCGGCATTTTTGAATAACCGGGAAGGTGGTTAATCACCCCTCTGAGTCTGCCGTCATTTATGACTGCCTTTTCAGCTTCATAACTGTCATGCCGGACTCCTTTTGCAGCAAAGGTGGGTCCATGACACATTACACAATTCTGTTGCAGAATTTCCCTGACAGGTGATTCCCAGGTAACATCAGAGGTGTCGCATGGTGATATGCCGTAAAGATCCTCTTCATTGTTATTAACACATGAGTGGAAAAAAACTGTCTGCAGGATCAGCATCAGGATCAGGAGGAAAAGTTTCTTCATGATTCTCATGGGAAAGATCTTTACAGGCATCAGAAGATTCTAATAGCTGATCCCAAAGCCGAATACGTATTTATTTCCTTCGGCATTGGTATAGGTGTAATCAAAATTCTCGGCATAGCCCGGTACATCTGATGCGTTTTTCTCAACCGCTTCCTGATCCTTCGGGATTGTGAGAGGCAGTTTCCCGGTCGGTTTGAAACGCCCGCAGATCACATCGAGAAGGGCTTCGCCCTTTAATCCGAAGGTAGCCAGGACAGCAGCTGCCTCTGGTTCAATCTCATTTATTACCCATGGATTAACCAGGTTGATGATAAGCACGGCAGGTACTTTGTTTTCGATCGATTTGACTTTTGCCACATCAATCCCCGTGTCGTTGTTAAGGGTGATTGACATTCCCTTTTCAGCTGATATCTGGAAGGTGGATGGCATTACCCATAACAATGCAGCTTCAGCCTCCGAAAGTTTTTCCACTACCTGTACCGATTTTCCGACCAGTACCCTGAAAGCTTTGGTTGAAGCTTCGCTGTTGCTGCCATTGAATACTTCAACATATACCTTCTTGCTTTCTGAAAGAGGAAGGATTCCTGAATTGCGGAGAAGAACCACTGATTTCCTGTGGGCTTCGTCAGCCAGTGCCTGTGACGCAGGATCTTCTGCAACTCTCTGCGCTTCTTCGGGATCAACATAGGGATTCTCAAACAAACCGAGGGCAAAAACTTCCTTCAACAATGCCTTCACAGCCGGATTCAGGTTTTCCTCAGTAAGCAATCCCGTTTTCACTGCATTGATCAGCCCGGCTGGATCATTATAATCTGAGAATATTGCCGATCCTGCTTTCACGGCTTTTGCATAGCGCTCTTCAAGGGACAGGTCTGCAACTCCCCAGGCGGTATTGCTAAGGATTCCGCTGTCGGTATTTACATAACCCAGAAATCCCAATTCCCTTGCAAGATCACTGATAATACCCTTGTTGTAGGCTCCTGCCACCGATTCGAACAGAGTACCCTTATACTGAGGTACTGACATCTCGTCGTAGGGGCGGTTGTAATAACTCATGAGAGAACTGACACCGGCGTTGAATGCGGCCTGAAACGGAGGAAGGTGGTACTTGAAAAGACTGCCTTCAGTGGGATAAACCGCCCACTGTCCTTCAGCGAAATGAGGATCAAGCCCGAGGTAGACAGGTCCGTCGCCCGGGAAATGTTTTATTGTATGCACAACCGATTCACTGTTGATAACCGGACCCTGGAACCCGCGAACCAGAGCATAGGTATATCTGGCATTCAGATCCGGACTTTCACCGAAAGTGCCGCTGATCCTTCGCCATCTGGGTTCGGTTGCAACTTCGACCTGATAACCGTAGATCTTCCTGATTCCGGATGCTCTCCATTCCTTACGGGCAATTTCAGCAAATTTCCTTACCATCGATGAATCGTCGGCAGCGGCAAGTCCGAGCGTGCCAGGCCAGAGCGAAAACTGGCCGCTGGCTTCAGCAATGCCGAATTCCGCGTTGCCGGAATGATTTCTTGGATTCGAGGTGAATACGATCGGAATGCCGAGACGTGTCTGTTCAGCCAGCTCCTGGTACTTGTTGTTTCGCGAGGCAAGCTGCGATGCGGGAATATTGTCGCGGATGATCAGGAAATGCAGGTGCCGGTTATTTACATAATCAACTGAAGCAGGAAAAGGATCCTCGGGGATGATCTTGACGGCATCGGCAGCCGGTTCAGGTCCGACATTTCCGAAAGGTCTGCCGCGACTAAGCCTGCGTTCGGAACTTATGTGCATCAGACCGGCTTTTTCCTCCAGAGTCATCTTTGATGCCAGGTCGGCTGCACGTTCCTCTGCGGTTAGCCGCCAGTCTTCGTAAGGATCAAGCTTGCCATTCCTGTTGTGGTCCTTGAACTCAAGTCCGCTCTTTTTGATAATCTCAACGGCACGGGTGCCGAGCACAGACTGCTCCGTTTTTTTTACTCCATCACATGAAAAGAGGAGAAAAATCAGGGAAAGACCTGAAATCAGAAAACAGGAATTTTTTTTCATAACAGTGCAGAATTATAATGCAGGTTTAGGTCTGGGTTTCAAAAACTTTGTCGTAAATGTAAGAAAAATAATCACCTGGGTAACGCAGATACTCTCCTGTTAAGGATGTTTGTACGTGCCTCTGTATTCTCTTGCAAGCATAGATGAAGCTCCCGGATTGTCAATAATTTCCTTCTTTTCATCATCCCATCTTACAACACTGCCCGTATAAAGTGAGATCATTGCCAGCTGGACCGTTGCAGTTGACCTGAAGGCATCTTCAGGAGTACAGCTTATCAGGTTTTTATCCTTGTTCCTTACCGCTTTAATGAAGTTCTCAACGTGATTTTCCTGCATAAGAGGTGCAGGAACGGGTACGTCCTCCCTGGCGGCATTTCTTCCGGTCGGAAAAACAACAACTCTTGAGTCTTCTACAAAAATAGTTCCTTTATCCCCGTAAAAAAATATTCCGTTGTTGAACTCCCTTGTCACATCGCCATTGCCCCAGAGCCTGTGCTGCCAGAATACAGGCGCTTTTCTGAATCCGAATTTTACGTTCAGGGTGTCGGGAGAGGTGATCTGACCTTTCAGAGCCAGAATCCCGCCAGTAGCGTAAATGTCACCTGGCATACCCTCTCCCATCATTTTGCGGATTATATCAATATGATGGATTCCCCAGTCGACCAGGTGCCCATTGCCGTATTCCTTTTCAAGCCTCCACGACTTATGACCGATGCTGGGACGGTAATCGAGTTTCGGGGCAGGTCCGCACCACTCTTCCCAGTCGAGCGAAGCAGGCGGTTCCTGTATCTTTGTATCCTGCGGCCCCGGATTGTAGTGGATCTGTGCAACTACCTGGTGAAGCTCCCCTATCCTTCCTGATTCAATAAGCTCACCGGCTTTCTGATACGACAATGCCTGGCGACGCTGAAAACCTACCTGGACTATATTCCCGGCATTGCGGGCCGCCTTTACCATGGCAAGGCCTTCAACGACATCGTAAGCAAGGGGTTTCTCGCAGTAAATATGCATTCCTTTTTTACAGGCTGCAATGAACTGCAGGGCGTGCCAGTGGGGTATTGTGCCAATTATTACGGCATCAAGACCTTTCACGTCGAGCAGGTCGGAGTAATACTTGAAGGTCAGCGGCCGGAAGCCCTGGAGTTTTTCCAGTTCAGCGGCGCTTGAGGACAGGTGCTCCGAGTCAACATCGCAGACGGCAGCAATTTCAACCCCTCCAGCCTTGATTGCAGCTACTGCATCGACCATTCCGTACCATCCGGAACCAATTAGACCCAGTCTTAATTTCTTATCCTGTGAAGCCTTCGGAAAATATAACGAGGTGGCAAAAGCGGCTGAGCCGAACGATGCCATCTGAACGAATTTTCTTCTCTTCATGATTTGGTGATGAAAGGGTTAAAGGTCTAAATATATTAAATTTTTCTACATTTACCGCATGAAGCCTGCCCTTCTCTATTCCGATGCACTTAAGCTGAAAAGACCGGATGCTTTTCATGTAATGCTGAAACCATCTGGTTCAGCATGCAACCTCAATTGCACTTACTGCTATTATCTGGAGAAGAGCAAACTATATGGGACTGATCCCGGGATGAGAATGAGTGATGAGCTCCTTGAGGACTTTACCCGGCAATTCATAGAGGCTCACCAGGTTCCGGTTGTTACCTTCACCTGGCAGGGAGGAGAACCAACTCTTATGGGTCTGGATTTTTTCCGTAGAGCGGTTGAACTGCAAAAAAAATATGCCGGGGAAAAGAGGATTGAAAATGCGTTTCAGACCAACGGAACCAGGCTGGATGACGACTGGTGCCTGTTTTTTAAGGAGAACAACTTTCTTGTGGGGATATCTGTTGACGGGGAAGAACACAATCATGACCACTTCAGGAGGACCAGGACCGGCAGGCCCACTTTCGGAAAGGTAATGAGGGGGATAGAGCTGCTGCATAAACATAGTGTGGAATTCAATACCCTTAGCGTTGTCAACAGCTATAATGTCCATTTTCCTGCTGAAACATATCGTTTTCTCAAGAGGATAGGAAGCGGATTCATGCAGTTTCTGCCCGTTGTGGAATTTGAAAATGAACATAGGACACCCGACGACCTGAGACTAATTGCCCCGATACATCAAAACCATCCGCTTGTGGCTCCTTTTACCGTTCCCCCGGCTCAATTCGGAAAGTTCCTGATCACCATTTTTGATGAGTGGGTGAGAAATGATGTTGCCAGGTATTATGTTCAGATTTTCGATGCCACCCTTGCGAATTATGCCGGGGAAAATCCCGGATTATGTGTTTTCAACGATACATGCGGCGATGCTCTTGTGATGGAACACAACGGGGATGTGTATTCATGCGACCACTTTGTTTATCCCGAGTATTTTTTGGGTAACATGGCGGAAACCCCATTGATAGAGCTCGCCAAATCACAGACTCAGTTTGACTTTGGTATTGACAAGCGGAATAAGCTGCCCGGGTATTGCCTTAAATGCGACCTCAGGTATCTCTGTCACGGAGAATGTCCAAAACACAGGTTTCTGAACACACCTAATGGAGAGCCAGGACTGAATTATCTGTGCGATGGTTATAAGCTGTTCTTCCGGCACGTCGAACCCTATATGAAATTTATGGCAGAAGAGCTTGAAAACAAGCGTCCTCCTGCAAATGTCATGACCTGGATAAGGAACAGGGAGAATCAGGTCGTAAAGCCCGTTGTCCCGGGCCGTAATGACCCCTGTCCATGCGGATCGGGAAAAAAATTCAAGAACTGCTGCATGGGTAAGCCCATTTACATGCACTGATTACTTATGAAATGATATCTATCATGAATTCATTACGCCGTTCATTAGTTCAGAAAGCTGCGCGCAAGCTCTTCACTGTCGCCGTATTTCACCATAAGTTTTTTGAGGCGTTTGTGAAGTTTCTTCCTGATCCGTGTATATGAGGGATCGTCGTATACATTCTTCATCTCAAGAGGATCGGCTACTCTGTCGTATAACTCCCATTCGTCGATGTTGTAATAGTAGTGGATCAGTTTATAGCGCTGGGTGCTCATGCCGTAATGACGCTTTACCATATGCGATCCGGGATATTCATAATAATGGTAATAATGTTCCTTTCTCCAGTTGCCTGGTGTTCTGCCCTTAAGAATCGGGACCATACTTCTGCCCTGCATATCGGAAGGTACTTCGACGCCAGCGATCTCAAGGAATGTTTCAGGAAGGTCGATGTTTGAAACCATATCGCCGTTTACCGTTCCGGGCTTTGTCACTCCGGGCCAGCTGATAAGAAGCGGTGTCCTGTACGATTCCTCGAACATGAACCTCTTGTCGAACCATCCATGCTCCCCAAGATAGAATCCCTGGTCGGAGGCGTAAATCACGATTGTATTTTTGTCGAGACCCGTCTCTTTCAGATAATCAAGTACCTCTCCTACACTTTTATCCACAGCTGCAATACAGGCAAGATAATCCTGAAGGTAACGCTGGTACTTGAATCTTACAAGTTCATCACCTGATAGATTTGATGCATAGAATTTTCTGATTATTGGATTGTACACTGAATCCCATTTTGCCATCTGAGCCGGATCGAGCCTGTTTAAGCCGGTATTTTTCATTTTCGACCTGTCGCGGTACAGCTTCAGGTCCTCCTCCAGCCTCATTGTTTTTGAAATGGTCATGTCCTGTGTAAGTTCAGCCGTGCCCCTGTTTGCGTAATCGTCAAAAAGCGTTGGGGGTTCAGGGAAAGTAACGCCCTTGTAAAGAGTCAGTTCTTCCGGACCAGGCTGCCATTCCCTGTGAGGCGCCTTGTGATGCATCATCAGCATGAAGGGTTTCCCCGAATCCCTTGCATCCTCAAGCCACGCAATGCATTTATCGGTTATAAGCTCGGTTACATAGCCCTTGTCAGTATGCCTGCCTTCCTTTGTAATGAATTCGGGATTGTAATAGCTGCCCTGCCCTGGAAGTATTTCCCAGTGGTCAAATCCCGTCGGATCGGATCCGAGATGCCATTTCCCTATCATTGCGGTCGAGTAGCCGGCTTTTTGCAGAAGTTTGGGGAATGTCTGCTGGGAGCCGTCGAAGGGCTTCTGTCCTTCGTTTGCCACAAAACCGTTAAGATGGCTGTATTTACCGGTCAGAATTACCGCTCTGCAAGGGCCTGAAATAGAATTAGTTACCAGGCAACGGTCAAACCTGATGCCTTCTCTGGCTATCCGGTCTATATTCGGGGTGGCAGCCAGGTCCTTCAGGGCGCCTCCATAGGCGCTTATTGCCTGATAGGCATGGTCATCTGACATGATATAGATTATGTTCGGACGCTGCTGCCCGGTCTGTGCGGATGACTGATGACAGCACAGGGCAGCCATTCCAATCATAGCGGTGATTTTGAGGTCAGGTTGCATATTTATATGGTTATTTGATTTCAAAGGATCCCTTAAGTTCACCACTGTCGCCGTATCCGTAGCGGACAGCTTTGACTCTTATATTGTAGTTTCCGGGTTTCAGATGCAAAGGCCCCGAATATAGCAGCCAGTGCGGATTCTCCTTTTCCTCGAAGGTATATACCACGGAGGCTCCGTGAGTGGGGCAATAAAATGCCAGGGTCATAGGGGAAGAGTATGTGCCGCCAGTCCGCAGGTTTTTGGATGCCCTGTCTTCAGGAGAGTTGACGATGAAATATGGAACATCAGTAACGGGTTGTTTCATGCCGGGCCACATCTGCTCTATCATTTCAGGCTCGTTCATATGGCCCAGATCGCCGGTTTCGAGGGTCCATCGATCATGCTTCTGCCTGAGATCATCAAGGACTTTCCGGTATTTCGGATCATTTGCCAGATTGTTGACCTGGAAAGGATCCGCCTTTACGTCGTAAAGTTCCTCAGGAGGCCGGGTTGAACTCATCCATGATTTCTGAGGACCGGTAAGTTTTCCCTCGGCATCCAGACGAAGCATCTCCTTGTAAATGGGCATGTTGTTCAGGTACGGAACCCAGATCTGAAAAGTCTCATTAGGATAGTAATTTCGGATGTAGAGATAGTCTCTTGTTCTAACCGAACGGATCATGTCGTATGATTCATCAACCCTGTCGCGGGCTGCAAATACTGCATCCCTTTCGGGTTGAGCCTGGTTGCCAAGGAAAGCTCTTCCTTCCATATGTGCAGGAACGGGTACGTTGGCAAGGGAGAGGACAGTGGGACCAAAGTCAATTGAGCTTATTAGCCTTTCATCAACAGATCCGGCCTTCATTCCATCAGGGAATTTTATAATGAGCGGAATCCTCAGCCCGGAGTCATAAAGCCACCTTTTACCCCTGGGCAGACCGTCGCCATGATCGCCCCAGAAGAAAATTATTGTTTTGTCGAGTTCACCTTCACTTTCAAGTTCATCAAGCATCACCCCTACCACCGAATCAAGTCTGGCTATATTGTCGTAAAACCTGGCAATATTCTTTCTTACAATTTCATTGTCGGGATAATATGGCGGTACCGGAACTGTTTCCGGATCGGTTTTGACCTTGCTTATGTCCCAGTTCTGACTTTCGTGGGTGCCCAACCAGTTAAAAACCGCAAAGAAAGGCTGGCTTTTATCGGGGCGGTTTCTGTAATGGGCATTGCGGCTGCATTCATCCCAGATGCTGGCCGGCACAGGATCTTTTGCGAACTGGTAATCGGTCTTGCTGTTGTTGGTGCAATAGTAACCGGCTGTTCTTAAATATTCTGTGAATGCCTTGACATAATGGGGTGGAACTGCTGTGAATTCAACCGGATTTTCAGCGCTCCTTCTGTATGAGGTGGTCCTCATATGCATGCATCCGATCGATGTCTGGTACATTCCGGTAATTATCCCCGCCCGGCACGGTGCGCTTATCGCAGCTGTTGTAAAGACATTGTTGAATCTCACTCCCTGGGAAGCGAGCCTGTCGATGTTTGGTGTTTTAATGGTATTATCTCCGTAACAGCCCAGGCGGGGGCTCATATCCTCGGTCGATATCCAGAGAATGTTTGGTTGACGCTGTGCCTGCTGGCTGAAAGCGGAAGCCGTCAGCAGTGAGGCTGCACCGAGTCCGAAAAGGGATTTGAGGTTCATGGATTTGCAGGGTATTTTGTAAGTATTATGTTACTTGTTGCTGGTTGCTGGTTGCTGGTTGCTGGTTGCAAGCTGTTTTAACCACGGGTCACACGGAGTATAGACGGAGTCACACTGGGTAAAACTGTTTTTTTCTGTGGGATTACCACCTTATGCTTTATGCCTAACACCTTAATGCCCTGATTAACTGCCAACTGCATGCTGTCAACTGCCAACTGATTTTCATCTGGTTTCTGGTTGATTTGATAATTCAAGTGTTCCTGCTTTTCTCCTGTTCATTCCGGGGGAATCAGTAAGGGCGTCTCCAAGATCCTTTCTTGCTTCTCCTGCCAATTCCATAAGTTCCATTACCTTTTCGGGATAGTATCCGGCCACATCGTACCACTCCCCGGGATCGCGCCTCAGGTCGAACAACTGAGGTGCGGAAACGGTTTCAGTTCCTGTAGGACCGGGCCATCCGTCAGCGCCTGGTTTCTTATCCCTGTAGGTACGTCCCTGATGAGGCAGGACCAGTTTCCAGAAATCGCGCTGGACGGCTTCAAGGCTGTTGGTCTGATAGTAATAGTATAATTCACGCCGGGGAGCAGCATTTTTCTCCCCAAGCATCAGGGGAAGTATGCTCACTCCGTCAATCCTCAGCACCGGAAGCTCAGCTCCTGTTATCCGGGCAACTGTCGGAAGTATGTCAATTGAAGTGGCAAGCTCGTTGCAGACAGTCCCGGGCTCAATGACTCCGGGCCATTTCATTATGCAGGGAACTCTTTGTCCTCCTTCCCAGGTTGTGCCCTTGCCTTCGCGAAGTCCGCCGGTGGAACCTGCATGATTGCCGAAGTTGAGCCAGGGTCCGTTATCGCTGGTGAATATGACCAGGGTATTCTTATCAAGGCCATTCCTTTCAAGAGCTTTCATGATCTCCCCCACCGACCAGTCGACTTCCATCATCACATCGCCATACAATCCCTGGCTGCTCTTGCCCCTGAATGCCGGGGACACTCCGAGAGGTATGTGGACCATTGAATGGGGGAAATACAGGAAGAATGGTTTCCCTGCATTGTTTTCAATGAACCTTACAGCCCTTGAGGTATAGTCTGAAGTAAGCTTATCCTGGTCAGCCAGTGTCCTTACTTCAGCAACCTTCTCATTGCCTTCAATAAGAGGCAGAACAGGGTACTTCATTTTAGCGCTTGTGGTATCTTTCAGATGTATGGGTACTCCGTCGAAGTCGACCGGCCACATGTCGTTTGAATATGGTATTCCGTAGTATTCATCAAAACCATGCTGAAGAGGCAGAAATTGTCTGTGGTGCCCCAGGTGCCATTTCCCAATGATACCTGTATGATAGCCCCTGGTTTTCAGGATTTCTGCAATGGTCGTTTCTTCACTGTTTATCCCGTGTGTTGCCCAGGGCATCAGGGCTCCGGATATCCCGATCCGGTTTGGGTAACAGCCGGTAAGCAGCCCGGCTCTTGATGCGCTGCTTACAGCCTGGGGGCAGTAATACCAGGTGAATTGCATCCCGCTTGATGCAAGCCTGTCGAGGTTTGGTGTTTTATATTGCACAGCTCCGGTCCTGCCGATATCACCGTAACCCATGTCGTCCATCAGGATAAGCACTATGTTCGGAGTGCATGGCTTGAATGATCCGGCTGTTTGTGCATTTGCCTGAATGGCTGCCAGTGAGGCAAGTCCGATATTCAATGTTGCTCTGATGGTTGTCATTGCAAAGGTCTGGTTTATTGGTTTATCGATTGAAAAAAGCTTACTGGCGTTCATAATAGATTACTGGTTACCCTTCCATGCCGGATTGGGGATCATCATCTGAGCATTGTGATCTTCTCTCCATGTACTGAGAAGTCTATACAGTTTTCTGGTCTTCGCGGGCATAATTGCTGATATATCCCTTGATTCGGAAACGTCTGATTCAAGATCATAAAGCTCCTGCCTTTCCTTTTCAAAATTGTCAATCAGCTTATATTTTCCATGCCTGATTGCACTACCCGGCCATGCTCCCTGGTTTGAATAGTGGGGATAATGCCAGAAAATAGAACGTTTTTTCAACCTGTCGCTTTTAAAGAGCGGGACCAGGCTTACTCCTTCGGCTTCAGTAATATTGTCCGCGCCCGTGACTTCAATAATGGAAGGAAATAAATCAATGGTTGACACCGGGGTGTTCCTGATGGTCCCGGGCTCTGCTGAACCGGGGAACTTTATTATCAGGGGAACTCTAATTCCTCCCTCATACAACCATCCTTTTCCTGCTCTCAGCGGGGAGTTGCAGGTGGGCGAGCCTTCCGAAGTTGAAAGACCTCCGTTGTCAGAGGTAAATACTATCAGTGTATTTTTATCGAGTTTCAGTTCCCCAAGCTTTTTCAAAAGCCTTCCGATGTTTTCATCGACACTGTATATCATGGCAGCATATACCGGGTTGCCCTGAATAATCCGTTCTTTGTAGTTATCACTCATTGATTCTTTTATCCATTCCCGGTTGCGGGTGAAGGCTTCAGTACCTGAAATTCCCATTGAATCCGCTTTTATGGTGAATTTTCTGATATGCTCTTCCTTTGCCTGCATCGGGTTATGGACTGCATAGTAAGAAAGAAAGACGAAAAAGGGTTTTCCCGATGAGTTCTCAATGAAATTAATAGCTTCATCGGTCTGCCTGTCGGTCAGATACTCTCCTTCCGGCCCGTCAGCCAGCCGTGGATTTCCGTAAGGTGAAAAGTATCCGTTTGAGGTCTTGCTCCTGTTTGGTTGTCCGGCGGCATGCCCTCCGCTGTTAACATCAAAACCCTGGTTTTCGGGCCAAAACTCCTCGCCGGCTCCAAGATGCCATTTGCCGCTTATCATCGTGGCATACCCGCTGCTTTTCAATACTTCTGCTATTGTTATCTCCTCCCTTTCGAGCTGAAGTCTGAACGGAAGAGCAAGCAGCCTGTCTTCGGGCGAACCGTTCCTGGTAGCCTGTCTCCCAGGTATCCAGTCGGTGATCCCCGTACTGACCGGGTATTTGCCTGTCATCAGGGCAGCTCTTGTGGGCGAAGAGACTGGACACGCCGCGTAGGCATTGGTAAACCTTATCCCCTGACTGGCCAGTTTGTCAATATTTGGTGTTTCATAAAATCTGCTTCCGTAGCATCCGAGATCAGTATACCCGAAATCATCAAGGAGAATAACAATAACGTTGGTTTTTTGAGTTGCTACCTGTGACGTTCCTGTTGCGGCAAAGGAAGGAGAAAGTGCAAGCAGGCCGGAGGAAAGGATGGTGGTAATACTTGTCTTCCGGTATGTCATGTAATCTTTCATCGGGATCTTATTGAATTAAGGAGATCTGTTAATTCCTTAACAATGACCGGGTTGTCGCCTGCTACATTATTCCTCTCACCAGGATCGGTTCCGAGATTGTAAAGCTGGTATGAGGGATCATTACCCGTTTCAGTATTTGTATTAACCTGGATCTTGGGACCCTGTCCGGGTTCAATCAGCTTCCATCCGTCCTTTACAATTGAAAGCCTGTTGCGTGCCGGCTGCTCAACAACCCATTCGCGCCCCACGGCTGCTTTTCCGGTAAGTACATCAAGATTGTTCCGGCTGTCTGGAGCCCCGCCTTCGGTGATTGAAGCTCCCGCGAGACTTGCCAGGGAGGCCATCATGTCGATCTGGCTGAATAAGGCATCGCTGACACCTTTTTTTATCTTCCCTTTCCAGGAAGATATGAAAACAACTCTCGTTCCTCCTTCAAATGCGCTGTATTTTCCACCGCGGAGTTTACCAGCCGGTTTGTGAGATCCCAGAAGCTCAACAGCCTGGTCGCGGTAGCCGTCATCCACCACAGGACCATTATCGCTGGTGACAATAATCAGGGTGTTCTTCCGGATCTTCATTCTTTTCACAGCCTTTACAATTTCTCCCACCGACCAGTCAAATTCCAGGATTGCATCTCCCCTGGGCCCCATCCCGCTTTTGCCTGCAAAACGCCCGTGAGGAACCCTCGGAACATGTATGTCGTGGGTTGCGAAGTACAGGAAAAACGGCTTTTCATGATTCTCTTCGATAAATCTAACTGCCCTGGCTGTAAGTACATCGGCCATATCTTCATCCACCCACAATGACGACCTTCCTCCTGTCATATACCCGATGCGGCTGATGCCATTGACTATGGTCATGTCGTGACCATGGCTGGGATGCATTTTCAGGAGTTCGGGATTTTCCTTACCTGTGGGCCAGTCGCCGACTTTTTTACTGTAATCGACCGAGATCGGATCGGAAGGATCAATACCCACCACCCTCCTGTTTTCAACATAGACACAGGGAACACGATCGCCTGTTGCCGGAATTATAAAGCTGTAATCAAAGCCGATATCGTTCGGGCCCGGCCGGATGTCCGCGTTCCAGTCGGGACCTCCCTCCGGTCCAAGTCCAAGATGCCATTTGCCAACAACACCGGTTGTATAACCTGCACTTTTGATCACTGACGGCAGGGTGATCATACCCGGTTTTATCAGGGCAGAGGCATCACCGGGCAAAACACTCGTTCCCTCACGTCTCCAGGCATACTGCCCGGTAAGTAATGAATACCGCGAAGGGGTGCTTGTTGCCGATGTACAATATCCATTCGTAAACCTAAGTCCCTGATTTGAAAGTCTGTCAATATTCGGGGTTTTCAGACGGGTTGCACCGTAGCAACTGACGTCGCCATAGCCCAGATCGTCGGCAAGTATGATTATTATGTTAGGTTTTTCCGCAGGCTGGGAAAAGCTTATCTGGGTCAGTGATGCCGAAATAATCCCGGCCGACCCTGTGATTAGTTTAAGGTTCATTTTTTTTGCTTGCTTCAAAGGGGAATGGGAAAATATCTGAAGGAACATGTGCATCATTCATCATCTGTTCAAGTTTTTTCACCAGTTCGGGATTTGTTGGCGCCAGATCGGTTGTTTCCCCTTCATCCGTCGACAGGTCATAGAGCTCTATAGTGCTTTCAGGTCCTTTGTCAACATTCAGCTTCACCGCTTTCCAGTTGCCCGTTCTAACTGCCATCTTGCCGCCCTGTTCGTGGAATTCCCAATACAGGTATTCATGTTTTTTTTGCTTTTTGCCCAGAAGTTCAGGAAGAAAAGAGATCCCGTCGATCCCTTCAGGCGCTTTGGCTCCGGTGATGTCAGCAATTGTTGGCATTACGTCCCAGAATGCTGAAAGATGACCGGATTCTGATCCCGGTTTCACCTTTCCAGGCCACCTGACGATCATCGCTGTTCTGATTCCGCCTTCATACATATCCCTTTTGTAGCCTCTCAGCGGTCCGTTGCTGTCGAACCAGTCGGGATCAGCACCGCCTTCAAGGTGAGGACCATTGTCGGATGCAAAAATCACTATGGTGTTGTTGTCGATGCCAAGTTCCACCAGCTTATTCATGATTTCTCCCACATAATCGTCGAGCTGGGTTACCATAGCGGCAAAGGCGGCATGCGATTCGGGCTGGGAACCATAGGGCCCCTGCCTGAATTCCGGTCCGTTGTCAACTCCTTTGAAAGCCTTTTCTGGTTCGAGTTTGCCCCTGAATTTTTGCATGTATTCTTCCTTCGCAACCAGTTCAGCATGAGGTATGGTTGTAGGATAGAACATGAAAAAAGGCTTGTTGCTGTTCGCTTCAAGGAATTTCAGGGCTTCGGAGTGAATCAGGTCGGGACTGTAGGCGCCTGTTTTGCTGCTGTCGTTGGCATGAAGCGGAATCATTTCCCTGTTGTGCCAGAGATGGTCAGGGAAATAATTATGGGCGAGCCGCTGGCAGTTGTAACCATAGAACTCATCAAATCCCTGGGAGTTGGGATCACCCTCGGTGTTGATAAAGCCAAGGCCCCATTTGCCGTAAGCTCCGGTGGCATATCCCTTTTCCTTAAGCATCTCCGCAACAGTGACCGATGCTGCTGGAAGCGGCCACTGGCCTTCAGGCTTCCATTCCTTGTTTCCCCTGATCGGAGTATGACCGGTATGAAGCCCTGTCATCAGGCACGACCGCGACGGAGCGCTTACGGTGCATCCTGTATAATGCTGCCTGAAGAGCATTCCCTGACTGGCCAGCCTGTCGATGTTCGGGGTTGAGAATTTCTTTTGTCCGTAACAACTCAGGTCAGCATAGCCAAGGTCGTCGGCAAGGATATAGACAATATTCGGAGGTGTGTTTTCTTTACCTCCCCGGGTACAGGATAAAACTGCAAGTGAGGTGCAGATGGTGAGAGGGATGGCTGGTTTCATCAGGTTACATTTACTATCATGGTTTTTCTTACTTGGATAAAACAGGATTTTGATATGATATATTTATTGTAATTTCCTTATGCTGATTGCAAATGCCTTGCCGGGGTTTTTAACCATGATCTGATCGATTTCGGCATTTGAAAATCCCTTGTCCCTCAAGGCAGGTAAAAGAGCTTCAAAAATGTCAGTGAAACCGTTGAATGTTCCTCCTCCCGGCTTTGCCGGATCATACCACCCGGAGTCATGTGAGATCAGAACTTTATGAAGGAGACCCTCGTCTCTGAGCCTGGCGATCCTGTCGGCATACCATTCAACACTGTTCGGTGATCCCGGCTCAATATCCCTTATGCGGATGTTATCGAGCGAAATCCATGTTCCTTCCCTTGCGGCCCTTATGTTTCCCTCCATCGTTCCTCGCTGCGCATGCACCCAGATGAAAGCCGAAGGATCGGCTCCTGACTTCTTCAGTATTTCAATCTGTTCAAAAGCAGGGCCGTCAGGCCCGGTGTGAGAGGCAATCACCAGTCCGGTTTCGAGATGAGCAAGTGAAGCTGCGGTAATGATCTTGATATGTTCCTCTGAAAGATGTTCGTCGGGATTCACTGCGATCTTGATAAATCCCGGTCTGATTCCGGTTCCCTCGATACCGTTTATGAATTCATCGACCCATAGTCCGGCAATTTCCCCTTCATCCATTTTATAGAAACTCTGAGGGATGAATTTATTGCTCTGGGCTCCGTAATAGCCGGTGTTGGTAATGAAGTTCACCCCTGAAACCCTCGACAGCGATTTCAGCAATAAAGGGTCCCTTCCCAGCCACTGAGGTGTGGCTTCTATAATTGTTCTTACCCCTTTTTCCTTTGCCTCCGTTACAATGGGAAGTGCCCTTGCTATAACCGAGTCCCTGTTCCACCTGGAATATCCTGTGCTGTCGGCTCCGATGAAATCCACCAGAATATGCTCGTGTTCAAGGGTAATGCCCAACCTCCCAGGCGATTCCGGACCATTGACCGTCATGACCACTTCATCGGGAAGACGTTTGCATGTAATTATCACAATTCCGAAAAGAAGAAAGAGGATCAGCCATAAAATAATTTTAAAATCATCAAAATCATCCATTTCCATAGACTTTGAGTTTTCAGGGTTTCCAGCAATAAAAATAATCAAATTCTCATACTTAACCTGTAACAGGCCCCATTATCCTGAAACAGTATTCTTTTTCGTCTTGAACCACTTATTTTTCTTTTTAACACCGGCTTTTATTTCATTGAACGGATTTTGTCTTGATTGACCGCCGGTTTTCTTATTTTTGCACGATGGAAAAAAATCCAGGGGAAACCGGCCTCAGACATATTGTTTTTTGCAAATGCGGCGGCGAACGGATCGATGCCGCTTTGCTGAGGGATGTTGACGAATACCTCGGGAGTGTTCCCGTCATTGTCACCAGGTTATCTGATCTGTGCGGTCTTGCAGCTAAAAGAAAGGACGAACTGACCGGATTGCTATCGAAAGGAAGCGGAATCATGGTTATCGGATGCCATCGCCGGAGTATGGAAATTATTTTCAGGCAGGTATCCGGGGAGAATAATCCCCTGCCTGAGTTCAGTCACATTGACCTTATAAATGCTTCTTTTCCGGAAATTGCCGGAAAAATTGACGAGTTCTGCGACGACTCAAACGGGAAACATCAATTCACTGAGATTACTGAAGGATCGGGTTGGCCTGCATGGTATCCTGTTATTGATTATTCCCGATGCACTTCGTGCGGTCAGTGTGCGGATTTCTGTCTGTTTGGGGTTTATCATAAACAAGAAGGCCTCGTAAAAGTCACTAATCCTGAATATTGCAAGAACAATTGCCCGGCATGTGCACGGATATGTCCCGCTACTGCAATTATCTTTCCCAAATACAGGCACGGGGGAGCAATAGGGGGTTCGGAGGAGATTGACGAGCAGGCCGAACATCAAAGACAGGCACGTGATATTGAGCAATTCCTGGGTAACGACATATATCAGGCCCTGCAGGCAAGAAAACTGAAACGGCAGTCAATAATAAGAAACGAAGCGATGAAGAAAGCCCTTTCAGAAAGGGACAGGGCACGAGGCGGGTCTGAAATAACTTAAAAACAAAAGATGTCGATATATAGAAATTTTATTAGTGCTGACAGAAAATGCCGGAGAAAATTCCTGGTAAACATGGGATGGAAAGGCTTTCTAGGTTTCCGGAAGTATCGCCGGAGACTGAAAAATGGTTTTCTGTTCCCGGCTTTCCAGTTTATCTCCATAACCAACGATTGTAATCTGAGGTGTCAGGGTTGTTGGGTAACGGCCGACGGTACTCCTGATTACATGCCGCTCGAAAAGATAAATTCGGTTATTGAGGCGGGGAAAAGGCACGGATCTTATTTTAATGGTATTCTCGGAGGTGAACCTCTGATGCACCCGGACCTTATGGAAATATTCAGGGCACACCCGGATTGTTATTTCCAGCTCTTCACCAACGGTACAATGCTTACCCGGCAGACAGCCTCTGAACTGAGAAGTCTTGGAAACATTACCCCTTTGATAAGTTTTGAAGGGGATGAAGTCGTTGCAGACACGCGAAGGGGCGGTCACAACATATTTAACAGGACCATGGAAGCAATCCGTAATGCCGTGTCGGAAAAGCTTATAACAGGTGTGGCTATTAGCGTCTGCAAATCAAACATTGATATGGCTCTGTCAGATGAATTCGTAAATATGCTTCACGACATGGGAGTCCTCTATCTGTGGTATTACATCTACAGACCTGCCGGAAGCAATCCCAGTTATGAGCTTGCACTTGATCAGGATGAAATTTGCCGGCTAAGGGAGTTTCTTGTCGAAGGCAGAAACAGGTTCCCAATGGTTCTGATCGACTCCTACTGGAGCGCCGATGGTAAACCATTTTGCCCGGCAGCCGACGGACTGAGTCATCATATAAATGCTGCAGGATACATTGAGCCCTGTCCTGTTCTTCAGATTGCGGCTGATAAAATCAATACTGGCGACACGAGATTATCTTACGATGGTTCTGAATTTCTCAGGGATTTCCGGGAGCAGATTCACCGGAAAACAAACGGATGCGTCCTTATGGAAGATCCGGCATGGGTAAAAGCGTTCAGTGAAAAGCATCATGCCATGAACACATCAAACAGGCCTGAATACACGGATGCTCTCGGGAGAGCTCCGCAACTGCCAAGTCATGGATCGTGCCCTGTGCTGCCTGAGAAAAACTTTTTCTACAGGTTTGCCAAACGGACTGCTTTTTTTGGAATGGGCGCTTATGGATAATAGTAATAAGCATATTATGGAATTTGAGCGGGAAACTGTTCTGCCCCTGATAGTTCCGTCTGAGGATGATCTGCGTAAGGATATCCGTCTAAAAACAGGAATATTCTTTTCCGACAGAAAGATACTTCCCCCTGTTTCCTATGCTCAGCTGGAAGGCTATGCCGATGTCCTTATTTTGGAAAACGGCTGGGAAAGAAACTATAAGGCATTTGTAATGGTGTGCGGAGGAAATGCAGTCTGGAAGCCGGTTGTAGGATCGATTCCATTTGAACGTCGTATGCTTCTGCTTCCAATGTGCCTCAGAGACAGCAAGCTTTGCACTGGAGTGGAGGATGAACTTGGTCTTTTGTGCAGTGAATGCGGAAACTGTAATATCTGCTGTTTCCTTAAGGAAGCTGAGGACCTTGGTTATATCACAATAGTGGCAGAGGGAACAACAATTGCCACCCGGCTTGTTGAAAGCGGAAAAGTGGATGCTGTTGTGGGCGTCGGTTGTATGGAAGTGCTGAGAAAAATGTTCAGTTCAGTTACAAAATATTCGATTCCTGCTGTTGGAATTCCCCTTGTAACATGCGGATGCAAGGACACTACAGCTGATGCTCAATGGGTCAGTGAGGAGATCAGATACATTGACAAAAAATCAGATTTCAGATTACTGAACATTACTAATCTTAAGGAAAAAACTTCTGCCCTTTTCACAGAAGCAAGAATTGACGCCATACTCCGTCATTCAGATTCCACAACAGGCAGGATGGTGAAAGAAATGCTTATGGCCGGCGGCAAAAGGATACGTCCCTTGCTAACTGTTCTTGCATACGAGGCTTTCGACAGCGATCCGGATCAGGAACTTCTTGCTCATCTTGCAATGTCGGTGGAGTGTTTTCATAAGGCCTCCCTTATCCATGATGATATTGAAGACAATGATTCATTCAGGTACGGTAAGGAGACAATACACACCCGCTATGGGATACCTGTTGCAATCAACCTGGGCGATCTTCTCATCGGCGAAGGATACAGGCTGCTTGCCGAATCAGGTCTTACTGCAGAACGAACAGCTTTGTGCCTGAGAGCAGTTTCTCAGGGTCACAGGGCAATGTCGGTCGGTCAGGGTGAGGAACTTATAGCCCGGCGCGAAGAAAGGATATTGTCTGTGGAGGAAATTATTGAGGTTTTCAGGAACAAGACATCTGCCGCGTTCAAGGTGTCACTTCAGGTTGGTGCCATGGCATCAGGTGCCGATGAAGAAACACTGAGACTTCTGGAACTTTTCAGCGACTATATCGGGATCGCTTATCAGATAAAGGATGACCTTGAGGATTTCAGGGTCGCAAATGGTTTTTCCTCTTTTGATGATCAGTCAATACTTGTTTCAATGCTTGCCGGACAGGCCGGAACGGAAGATCTGATTACTGTAAACGAGGCTATTAAAAACAAGAGAATGAAAGACCTTCAGGTACTGGCCGGTAAATACCGCATCAGGGAACAGATAACAGAGATGCTTGCCGGGTACCTGGAACGAACCAGCAAATGCGTGGGAGATATACCGAACCTCAGAATGAAGTTAGCCCTGAACGAGATTGTGGGAAAAACTTTCGGCGACTATGTATAGTTTCCTGGCAGCGCCCTTACTGAAGAAATTTAAGGATAAAAGCCCTGAAAAGATATTGAGGCGTTCAGCAGACATGCTTGACATGGAAATCATTGAAGAGCTTAGGAGGTTCGTACACAATTCACAGTCACTATCGGGCGGATTTAAAGACAGGGCGGGTAATCCGGATCTTTACTACACGCTTTTCGGATGGTTTACCGCAGATGCCCTGGGAATGAGACCGGAATGCTTGATGGTCTGGCCTTACGTCAGCAGGGAGATCAGCAGTAAAGAACCGGAAGGCGTTTACCTTCATTGTGCTGCAATTCTTTCATCTCTGACTGGCAAAGGCAGGGAATTCAAAAAATCCATGGGAGCAAGATTAAAACATTTGCCGGGGATGGATGAACAGAAGCTTTACGGGGCCTTTCTCAGCCTTTTAAGTTTTTACTACCTGGGAGATCTTTGGGGCATGCTCAGGATCAGAAGGAAGCTGAAGTCGCTTGTAACGAATGGCACCCTCCCCTGCCCCGTAATTTCAGCCTCTCTGGTTCTGTCCGAAAGTTTCAGGGAGAATGTGGATTATCCGATTAAACAGCTTATGTCATTTTACGACGGAAAGGGAGGCTTCAGGGCAACCAGGTCGACTCAATTGCCGGATCTTCTTTCAACTGCAGTTGCACTATATGCACTGAATTTTTGCGGATATGATCTCAGGGAGATCCGACCAGATTGTCTTGGTTTCATTGATTCACTTTTCAGGGATGGAGGTTTCTCAGGCCATCCTCTTGATCCGGATCCCGATATTGAATATACTTTTTACGGACTTCTGGCTCTGGGCTCTCTGAACAGTTAAACAATAACATGGAAAGAATATCTGAGCAATACACTAAACTGGCAGTACAGTTACTCGGAAAAAGAAACCCTGAAGGATTCTGGACGGGCAGACTTTCAACCAGCGCCCTTTCAACCTCAGTCGCAATTGTTGCACTGAAGCTTTCAGAGAATCCTGATGACAGGAAGAGAGTTGAAGCCGGTTTCAAATGGCTTTGCCGAAACATAAATCCGGACGGGGGCTTTGGCGACACACCTGAGTCGTTAAGCAACCTGAGCACCACTCTCCTTTGCTATTCCGCAATTCACTTCTGCCGGAAAGCAGAATCTGGAAAAGAAGTTCTGACGGCAATGGATAGATGGCTTGCCGCGTATGGGATCAAAATCGGTTCCCCAGGTGTTGTGAGTTCAATCATGAATATTTACGGGAATGATTACACATTTTCGGTTCCCATACTGTCAATGCTTACCCTTTGTGGTGTACTGCCTGCTTCTTCGCTGGTAAGTATCCCCCGCCTTCCTTTCGAACTTACAATGTTGCCTGCCTCCTTCTACAGGTTTCTGAATCTCAGGGTTGTAAGTTATGCCCTGCCTGCACTTATCGGAGTGGGAATATATCATCACCGGATGAGAGGGAAAGGCTTGCCGGGGATATGGCACTTACGGGAAAAACTTGTAAAAAAAGCAATAAAAAAGCTCGACGGGCTTCTTCCTGAAAGCGGTGGCTTTCTTGAAGCTGTTCCTCTGACAGGCTTTGTGGCTATGTGCCTTATTGAGTGCGGTGAAACCGAAAACAGCACTGTAAAAAAGGGACTTGATTTCCTGCGTAACCAACAGCGGGACGATGGTGGCTGGCCTATCGACACTGATTTGTCGACCTGGGTTACCACTTTATCTATTAAGGCACTGGCTGATGATACAGCTAAATTCATGAGCCAAAAGGAGTTAAATGTCCTTCGCAGCCATCTTCTTCGTCTTCAGTATACCTCAGAACATCCATTCAACGGCGCTTCTCCGGGCGGCTGGGGCTGGACCAGCTATTCAGGTTCGGTTCCTGATGCCGATGATACTCCGGGTGCAATACTTGCCCTTCTGACGCTTTTTTCAGGGAAGAAGGAAGAAATCGACGCTATCGAAAATGGATGCAGATGGCTTACCGGTCTTCAGAATACCGACGGAGGTTTCCCCACTTTCTGCCGTGGCTGGGGCAGACTGCCCTTTGACCGGAGCTGTGCTGACCTTACAGGCCATGCCCTTCTTGCCCTGCTTAAATCGGCCGAGATCCTTCATGATAAAATGGATAAAAACCTTCTGGCTGCAATCGACAGGACCATTTCCAGGGCAACGCTTTACCTTGAGAGGCACCAGTCGGACAGTGGATCATGGCTGCCGCTGTGGTTTGGCAACCAGCTTGCCGACGATAAAACTAATCCTGTTTACGGCACCGCCAAGGTTTGCATCTACCTCGGAGATACACTCGGCTTTCAACGTCCCGGAAAAGAATACATTAACAGGATAGGTATTATGGCAGGCAAAGCGCAGGATTTTCTCGTGAAGCAGCAGAACAGCGACGGAAGCTGGGGCGGAAAGAAAGGCATCGCTGGTTCAGCTGAAGAGACTTCCCTTGCAGTAAGTGCCCTGGCAGGAAAATACTCCCAGGAATGTAATACAGGAATAGCCTGGCTGATGAACCATGACAGGATTGTCTCATCTCCTATCGGACTTTATTTCGCAATGCTTTGGTACGATGAGGAGCTGTACCCTCTGATTTACAGTGTGGAGGCAATGAGGAGGTTACTGAAAGACAACTGACACGGATTATTATCCAATGAATCATTCCTGTTTCGTGATAATGCATCTTTTTTTCCTTTTTACGACGGCTGAACGGTTTAATATCAATTCATTCATGAAATTTGTGAGCAGTAATTTCAAAAATGAAAAGATAAATCCATCTGATAATTCAGTTACGTAGTAAACTACGTAGACAACTACATAGTTTACTACGTACTTAATTTTTTTATAGAATATTATATATTAATAACATACCAAATTAAAGAGAACATATGAATAGAAGAAAATTATTTACTGCCTTTATTGCTGCGCTGCTGAGCGTTGCAAATATCATGGCCCAGGACTGGCCACAGTTCCTTGGACCATACAGGAACAGCAAGTCGGATGAAAAGGGAATACTGCGTTCCTGGCCTGCAAATGGCCCGCAGGTACTCTGGACCGTAAATGTGGGACCCGGCTTTGGCGGACCTGCAATAAAGGCCGGGAAAGTTTATTTTCTCGACCGTGACGATAAGGTTGGAGAAACAATGCGATGTTTTGACCTTAATTCCGGAAAGGAATTATGGAAATACAGTTACAATGCTCCCGGATCGGTGATGTTTCCCGGGAACAGGTATGTCCCGACAGTAGACGGAAATTTTGTTTATTCAGTTGGTCATAACGGGGACATGTACTGCATCGACATTAACAGCCACAAACCCGTCTGGAACCATAACATCTGGACCGAATACGGAGGCACCAAACTTCCTACCTGGGCAATATCGCAGTGCCCGCTCGTTTATGGCGACATGGTGCTTGTAGCTTCCCAGGCTCCGCAAGCCGGTGTTATTGCATACAATAAGCTTACCGGAGCCGTGAAATGGAAAACCGCTTCGCTCGGAGCTGCTGGTTATGTCAGCCCTGCCATGGTGAAAATAGAAGGAGAAGATCATGTAGTGATGGTTACAGCTTCGGAACGAGGCGGGGCAATGGGTAAAATAGTGGGAATAAAGCCACAGGATGGAAAGATCCTCTGGGAATATGCCGACTGGAATTGTCATATCCCGGTTGCAAGCGCTGTTGACGCCGGACAGAACAGGATTCTCGTTGCAGGCGGTTATGAGCTTGGAACTGTCATGATTAAAGTTTCCAGGAAACCGGACGGCACATTCGGTGTCGCGGAGATGTTCAAACACAACAACTTCGGAGAACACACAAAACCCCCAATCCTGCATAACGGTTATTTCTACGGGCAGTTCTCCACCAACAGCAAGCGCGACGGTCTGGTTTGCATGGACATGAACGGCGAGATAAAGTGGAAGACTATGAGGTCACCTCTTTTCGACAAGGGCAGCATGATACTTGCCGACGGCGTAATAATTGCAACCGACGGCGCTAATTCCCTGTATCTAATTGATCCGGATCCCGACGGTTACAAGCAGCTTGCTTCCGCAAAACTTCTGAACGTTGCAGAGGGTGCTGATGCAAGGTTTGCTACACAGAACTGGGCTCC
>CAYSBL010000006.1:0-123797 GCA_964429295.1 uncultured Rikenellaceae bacterium | reverse complement strand
TGAAAAGGGAATTATCCATACGATGCCGGATATGAAAGCAATGAGACATGATTTCTTTGCTACCTTCATTTCAGATAACACCACAAGGAAAACGATCAGTGATTTTTACTCAAGGTACGGCAAAGTCCTGGAACCTCACGGCGCCGTGGCATGGGCAGGACTTGAGGAAGCCATTAAAAATCACCCCGGCTACCAGGAGGAACTATGTTTTACAGTGGAGACGGCACATCCGGCAAAATTCCGTGATGAAATTAAATCCATAATAAATATTGAGCCAGAACTTCCCGAGGCGCTCAGAAAGGCAGAATCACGAAGCGAAGAATTTTTATCTTTAGAGAATAATTATGATGCCCTTCGAAGGCTCATAATACAGAATTATTAATAACAAAATTTTGCAGAAGATGTACATACTTTGCAGTGATCTTGAAGGAGTTCTTGTTCCCGAGGTCTGGATAAACGTGGCAAGGTGGACTGGAATAGAAGAGCTCAAGCTTACCACACGCGATATCAGCGATTACAACGCCCTTATGAAGAGACGGCTGGAGATACTTAAACAACACGGCATTACGATAAATGACATTCAGAAAGTCATCTCCCTTCTCGAGCTAATGCCAGGCGCACTTGATTTTGTCAACTGGCTTCACGGGAGGGTTCAGATGGTAGTGGTTTCAGATACCTTCAGGGAGTTTGCCGATCCTCTCCTTGCAAAAATGGGATGGCCGGTTCTTTTCTGTCATCATCTTACAATCGACAGGGAGGGCAACATCACCGACTTCAACCTGCGTCAGAATGAAGCAAAAAGAAGAGTTGTCGAAGCTCTCCAGAACCTTAATTTCAAGGTAATAGCAGTTGGTGATTCATACAATGACATCTCGATGCTTCGAAAGGCAGAACACGGAATACTATACAGGCCTCCCCAGAATGTCATTGACGACAACAGCGACATCAGGGTGGTCAACTCCTATTCCCAGCTCAAAAATGTAATCTCAGGAATACTGGATACTTGAACGCCCTGGTTTGCCCGGCACTATTCTTTATTTCAGGATCCCGGTCGAATATTTGTCTGCGATATCAGCCTGATCTTTTGCCAGGCCTGAAATTATTGTCAGGGTTTTGTCCTTCCATGCAAGGAAAATAGTCCCGTTATATCCATCGTTTATCACTATTTTCCTGTCGCCTGTATCCGGAGCGTCCGTTCCTGTGGAAGAAATGTACTTATGCCCGGTGTTTTCCACTTCCTCAGGCGACTCGCAGTCAATAATATAGATCGCAAATTCATCTGAGCCTGACTGATAAAATGCTTTGAAAGCCTTCCCCAGAAAACTATGGCCAAGTACACTCTCATGGATGTAAGTTTCCTGGTTTGCTTTCTTTCCTTCAGAAGGAAAGCGGGAAAGCGCTGGCGGCATAGACTCGTCTCCCGGAAGCTGGGAAGCGACACGCCTTGCCAGAGTTTCCTGCGCCTTAATGACCTTTTCCTTCTTCGAATAGGTCCGGAGTTTGACATAGTAACAATCCTTGAAGAAATTAACTGATCCTCCTGTTCTGTAACCCTGAGCACCTATATCAAGGAAATTGAATGTAGGAGATCTTTCAGATGAATAAATCCCGAAACCCATGGTTTTGTCCCTGTGCCTGTATATTTCAAGTTTAATAATATCCTTTCCTTTCCTGTACTCGGCAACATTCAAATCTTCAAAGCCATATGCCAGATAATTATCAGCTGCGCCGTTTATGAAATCCCACAGGTTCTCCGGTTTGTAGACAGGATAATCCTTCTTTATACGGTACCCCTCCAACCCGGGAAATATTCCATCCTGGGCCATGGAAACTATATTTAAAAGGCCTGCTGAGATTAAGAGCAAAATTTTTCTGTACATGTCATTAAGTATCGTGTTTAGTGCACTGGTCAGGCAAGGAACTCTGAGGGGACATCAACCAGTCTCGAAACGTCAGCAATCTTTTCCCTTACCTGAAAACCCTTACCGCATTTCACCTGACATTCAGCACAATTATCACACGGGTCATTCCCATACCCCATTTGGGTAAGAAGGACCTTTGCCTCCAGGGGATTTCCGTAACCGTATGCGTACATGTAAGCCCTCATCAGATCGGGAATTATTAAGCCTTTCGGACATTTGCCATAGCACTTTTTGCAGCCTGTACAAAAAAGTCCGGCCTCTGCGCTCGCCAGCATAAGATCTTTTCTGTCCTGCTCTGTAAACGTTATATCAGTAAGAAGCAGGGCATTCGATTCAAGCTGATCAAATTGCGTCATTCCAGGGATGGTAGTATGAATATCAGGATTGGAAAGCACCCATTTTATTGCTGCTCCGGAATTAATGGGTTTGGTCTTTTCCTTGTCGAGAAAACCTCCGCCGGCAAGTGTCTTCATCGCAACTATACCTATTCCTGATGCGGCTGCTTTCGTCACTGCTGCATCAAGTTCCTTCCTGTAAGACTGCTGAAAATTATAGGAAGTAAGAATAACATCCCAGTCACTACCCTGAGATGCAGCTTCGATAACATCCGGTTCATTCCTATGCGTGGAAAAGCCTATAAACCTGGCCTTCCCATCTTTTTTGAGTTTTTTTGCCGCATTCAATATAGGTTTGAATTTCAGGTATTCCGGATTGCTCACATCATGAACATAAAGGATGTCAACGTAATCCATTTTAAGCCTCGACAGGCTTTCGCTGAATTTTGCAAGGAAGTCATCAGCTGTTGTCTCCGAAGTTGGCAGTCCCTCCCTGGTCATGCCTGCCGCCTTTACCTTCGTTGCCAGATAAAAAGAGTCTCTCGGGGTATCCCTGAACAGGTTTCCAAGCATAGTCTCATTATTTCCGTTCTGATAACCGTTGGCCGTATCAAAAAGTTTAATTCCCTTATCGTATGCAGCCTTGCAAAGCCCCGGATTATCCGACCTCATAACTCCAAAGGAAATTACCGGGACTTTTATACCTGTTTTTCCAAGTGTACGGTAAATAATTTCACCTTCCGGCATCTTTGATCCGGCACCAATAGCAGATTGTGCAAGAGCAATACCTGCAGCTCCCGCCAGCCCTGTCCTGAGAAAATCTCTCCTGTCAATGTTTTTCATAAGGAATTATTTCATTAAGTTTTGAACCCGACCGGTTATAATTGAGCCTTCACGACTGCAAATTATTCAATAATTCTTTTTAGTGCGGTAAAATGAAAGGTCTGCCTTATTTATGATTATTTCATATTTCTTATCCTGACCTCAATCCCTGATCCTTCAAGAAGATCAACCAGTTTTTGGGTGTTGGTGTCCCCGTAGTGATAGGGATACAATACTGAGGGTTTAAAAGCCAGGGCGGCATCAGTCACCATCTCCGGAGTCATTGTGTACGGCAGATTCATCGGAAGAAACGCTACGTCGATATTTCTAAGTGCCTTCATTTCAGGGGTATTTTCAGTGTCGCCGGCAGCATAGAATCGTTTGTCTCCTATGGTCAGGACATATCCGATTCCAACTCCCCTGGGATGAAATGGATTGCCCTTCGATCGTTCATTTACTATATTGTAGGCAAAAACAGCTTCAATGGTTATTTTCCCGGCTGTTTTTACATCACCCGGCTTCATCACCTGGGCCCAGGGCACATACGCTGCAGCTGTTTCATTACTGAACATCAGGGTGGATGGTTTTTTCAACTGCTTGATAAGTGATGTGTCGAGATGATCATAATGTTCATGAGTTACCAGAATCAGGTCAGCTTTCGGGAGCTTGTCATAACTGCCTGAACTGCGAACCGGATCGATATGTATGACATATTCGCCAGTCCTGAACATCAGGGATCCATGTCCTACAAAGAAAATTTCAACATCACCCGCCGAAGTACTGATCCTGTCAACTTCGGACTGATTCTGGGAAAAATTCGGAACAGTCATGGCTGTAAGTATTAGTGTTGACAATAATTTTACGGACTTCATGGTAGTTTAAGTTTAAAACCTGGTTGTTTTGTTTCGGAATCCCAATATACGAACATTTGTCCAATTTTCCTCAGGAGATCTGCTCAATGACTTCAGAAATGTAAACCTTCCGGTATGAAAATTGTTAATATGTTGTAAAAGGCTGTTAGTCAAAAAACAATTTATTGATTCAGCTAGTAGTAAATTTTTAAATATCTTTCAGCCTGAATTTGGGTTAAGGTGTTAATTATTTAACATTGTTTCAATTAGGGAAAAACCAGCTGACCGGTGCTATGGTCGGTTTTCTGTTATTGTCTTTTCAGGCAGGGGCTCAAACAGGAAACAGTCATATTTACCGGTTTAACGGTCAGGTACAGGGTAAACCTGTTATTGCCGGCGAGGGCATCATTGTAATTAATTACACCCTCCCGGAACTTATTATCGACAACACAATCAACGACAACGGTGAGTTTTACCGGCTTTCAGCTCCGGGACACACGAAAACATCCGACCCCGGGAAACCTGAGCTTCCGGTATTCAGCCGTCTTGTTTCCATTCCCCGTGATGCCGGATACAGGATAAAGATTACTGATGTAGTATCCACCATTGTCACTCCTTCCGGAAAAAATATAAAAGGAAGGCTATATCCCTCCCAGCCAGGCGAAATCAAGCAGGATCTTCCCCGTTTACCTGATTTTGTAATCGATAAGAAAGTTTATTCAGCCAGGGGACTTCTCCTGAATGACACTGTCAGGATTGAATCAGTTGGCCGGCTGCGCGGGAAAGACCTTTCCACCCTTCTCATTTCTCCCGTGAGGTATAATCCTTCTTCAAATTCGCTTGAGGTTATAACCTCAATGAAAATTGAAATAACCTATTCAGGGGGTGGATCAGCATATTCCAAATCATCTGCAGGAGTTGAATCACCGCTGTTTGCCACTACTTTTGATAAAGGAGTATTGAATTATTATCCCGGGGAGATCATCACCGGTTATTCCGATGAGCCGGTTGAAATGATCATTGTTACTGACACAAGCTACAGAAAAGCCCTTGAACCTTTTTTCCGCTGGAAAAGACAGAAGGGTTACAAGCTCAGTGTGCTTTATTATGGTGAAGGTCTGGCTGGAAGCCATTTCACCGAGTTAAAGGAATCCATTTCAAATATATACAATACATCAAAGGCTGACGGTCACCCGCCGGAATATCTTCTTATTATAGGTGATGTTACGAAAGTACCATATTTCGGAACCGGAAACGTCACGGATATGTATTACGGAGAGTTTGACGGTAACGGCGATTTTCTGCCCGATATATATATTGGAAGGATCCCTGCCACGGACACTGCTTCGGTAAGGACGGTTACAGACAAAATCGTTCAATACGAAAAACACATATTCGCAGATACAAACCGGTTTCATTCCAATGCCCTTGCTTTTGCCGGGAAAGACGCAAGTTACTCAGACTACATGAACGGTCAGGTCAGGTATGCTGTCAGCAACTATCTTACTCCTGCCAACAGGATCAATGAATATCATTTTTATTATCCTGAAGGATTTACAAAAAAGGATTCCGTAATGAAGCTTATTTCAGGAGGATTGTCGTTCATTAACTATTCAGGACACGGTTCTTCGGCCGGCTGGCTGCACATAGATATCAAATCGCCCGACATAAAAAGCCTTACCAATGAAAGCATGTATCCCATTATTATCAGTAATGCATGCCGTACGGCACAGTTCAACGATACAGCATCATTCGGGAACAAAATGCTCCTCTCCCGTGGCAAGGGCGCCATTGGTTTCATAGGTTGCACAAATGATTCATACTGGGATGAGGATTTTACATGGGCCGTGGGACCAGGAACTCCGGGCGCTAATCCCAAATATTCAGAAACCGGACTGGGCGCACTCGACAGGTTATTCCATACCCATGGAGAACTGCCTTCGGAGTGGTACCTCACCATGGGCCAGATCAATTATGCTGGAAATCTTGCTGTCAGTTCAACATCTTCGCTTAAAAAGAAATATTACTGGGAAACATATGCTGTGCTCGGGGATCCAAGCCTGATGCCTGTTATAGGCACTCCGCAAAATTTCGATGTTTCTCTTCCCGACACCCTGCCAAAGGGCATTACTTCCCTGTCACTTACGGTCGATCCGTTTTCCTATGTCGCCATATCAGATTTTGAAAACCTCCGGGATGCATCGCATTCAAGTCCGTCGGGAGCTGTGAAACTCGATTTTCCTGTCTTTTCAGAAGATTCATGCCTCCTGGTTATTACCGGTCAGAACCATATCCCGGTTATCAAGACCATCTACTTTGCCAATTCCATCAAGAGTTTTATAAATCTTTCATCATCAGAAATCAACGATACCGGGGAGAACAATAACGGCATGGCCGATTTCGGAGAGAGCTTTTTCCTCCGGTTGAAAATAGCCAATCTTGGACTGACCGGAATAACCAACTTATCGGCATCAATTTCCTCCGACTCCGAATGGATAACCATAAACAACAATAGCGCCCTGATCCCTTCAATACCCGGAAAATCTGAAATTATCCTGGACAATATCCTTCAGCTGACTCTCGATGAGAATGTACCCGACAAGGGCATAGTTACTGTTGACCTTACTCTCAAGGATAACCTGACTGAAAAGAAATACAGAATCGACATTACGGTTCACGCCCCAAAACTTGAAATAATAAACTGCATTGTCGATGATTCCGTACTTGGCAATAACAATGCTGCTCCTGAACCAGGAGAAAACTTCACCCTGATATTCCAGGTCAGGAACCTCGGAACCAGCAGCACATCAGGACAGTTTTACATTGTTCCGCAGGGAGGAAAACTGGAAATCATTGATCCGGATATAAAATCAGGAACCCTGCAATTCGGGATAACATCTGAAATTCCGGTGGTGGCAAAGCTTGCTGAATCATCCACTCATGGTGAATATATTTCACTGCGGTCGATTCTCGATTGTTCTCCATTTGTTGTAAATAAGGACTTCACCATCAGGGTTGGAAAAGTAAGAGAGAGCTTTGAGTCATCATCATTCAGAGTGTACCCCTGGATCAATCTCAGCGAGAAGCCCTGGGTAATTACTCAGACAAGTGCTTTTGACGGCGTTATTTCAGCGAGGTCAGGCCTGGTAAGCCATAATGCGTCTTCTGCTCTCATTATGAGAACTTACTTCCCGGAAGCAGATACGGTGAAGTTTTATGCCAGAGTGTCGTCGGAGCTCAATTATGACTATTTCCTTTTCTCGGTAAACGGGAATGAAAAAATAAGAAGATCCGGAGAAACGGGATGGGAAAAGATCACCATGCCAGTCGAAGCCGGGCTTAACGTTCTTGAATGGACTTATAGGAAGGATAACTCTGTTTCACAGGGAGGTGATGCAGCATGGATCGACCTGATTGACTTCTCGCGTACCTCGGTGGTTAACTATATCAGCAGGGATCTGGAAGTTGCCCGTATAGCAAGCCCTCTCCAAAAAGATGTTTACGGACAGGAGATAGTATCAGTGAAAGTTCTTAATACAGGCAGGGATACTATTAATGGTTTCAGTCTCGCTTATTCAGTGAACAACAGACAACCTGTTGTTCAGCAATTCAAGGATAAGATCGCTCCGCTTCAGGATTCTGTCACTATCGAGTTTGAAAGAAGAGCTGACCTTGATCTCAGCGGCACCTATGATATAATTGTATACGGCTACGGCAATAATGATGACTATCTGATGAATGACACTTTAAGAGTCAGCCTGGTGAATACTGAAGTCAATGAGTCAGCTATGCTTTTTCCGAATCCGTTCTCTGACCGGCTTAACATAATAATCAATTCCAGGACCGACAGGGCAGTCAGGATAACTCTGACCAGCACATCGGGCAAACAGGTCATTTCATTAAGGGAATCTCTGACAGCCGGCGAAAACCAGATCACCCTGAACACCAGCCATCTCAGTACAGGAATGTATATTGTAAATATCAGCGGAACAAACTCTCCCAGAGCCTATTCCCTGATAAAAATAAAACGCTGAACAAAAATGACAGGCATGGAACCGACCTATGAGCAGGCACTGGAGCTGCTGAAGAAATACAATAAATCGGAAAGCCTCATAAAACATGCATATGCTGTTGAAGGTGTGATGAGGCATATGGCCAGAAAAGCCGGTGAAAACGAAGAATTATGGGGTATAATTGGACTTGTGCATGACCTTGATTATGAAATGTATCCCGACCAGCATTGCAGGATGACGGAAAAGATCCTCAGGGAAAACGGCTGGCCTGAGGAACATATCAGGGCTGTCCTGAGTCACGGCTGGGGGCTTGTTACCGACACTGAACCCATGTCACAGATTGAGCTTACACTGTATGCAATGGATGAACTCACAGGGCTTGTTGCAACCAGCGCCCTGGTGCGCCCTTCAAAGAGTGTTATGGATATGGAAGCCCGCTCGGTGAAAAAGAAATGGAACGATAAAAGGTTTGCAGCCGGAGTCGACAGGTCGGTTATCGAGAAGGGAGCTGAAATGCTCGGAGTCACTATCGATGAACTTATTAATGATTGTATTATGGGAATGAGAGAGGTAGCTGACAAAATCGGGCTCAGGGGAAATGTAACAGCCGGATGAGCGGGCTTTAAAAAAAAGACAGGGAGATCACATGCGATAACCCTGTCTGAAAAATGAAAAAGCTTAATAGAAAATTACAACTCCTTGATTTTTATATTTCTGAACCATACATTATTACCATGGTCCTGCAGACCAATGTAACCTTCTCTTGCAGGATCAACAAATCTTGGCCAATCCTTGAACTTTGAATTAGCCACCATGTTTTTCCATTCATCCGTCCATAGATGGAATTCAACAACATTGGCTCCGTTCTGCTTGAATACTACGGTTCCCTGATAACACAGGATGCCTGCCTGATTCCATTCACCGGCTGGTTTAGTGTTCTGGGGATTTGCAGGAATAAGGTCGTAAAGCGATCCTGCCTTACGGTTTCCGTTTACGCCAAGCTGGGCATCAGGATGGCGCTCGTTATCGAGGATCTGCATTTCCGGGGAAGACATATAGATTGCTTCATCGGGGACTTCCTGGGCAAGGAAAAAGATGCCGCTGTTGCCTCCGGGCTCTATCTTCCATTCAAGAGAGAGCTCAAAATTACTGAACTTCTTGTCAAAAATTATATCGCCTCCTGCTCCGCCTGCCTCACCTGCACCTGAACCGATGCAATGAAGTGTGCCGTCGGCTATTTCCCATCCGGCCGGAGGAAAGGTTGACTTGTTGTAACCACGCCAGCCGTTGGTCGATGTTCCGTCAAAAAGGACTGTCCATCCTTCATCTGCTGCAGTCGGTGTCTGCTCGGTGGCGGCTGCCTTCTCACCTGCCTTCTTCCCTTTTGAACCACAGGAAGCTGCAAGTCCGAGAACCAGCACGCATGATAATACGATTGTCAGATGTTTCATATTTCTTTGATTTTAATTTAATTAATATGCGGAGACGGCGTAACCGTCTCCGCTAATATTCAACCGCTTAAGATATTATGCAGGCATTTCAGGCAATGACCAGGGAGCACGGTAATTATGCTTGATCATCTCGTTGGCAAATTCCTGGGCATTGATAGTGAGGTTAGGCCTGTCAAACTTCGGATCACCGTCAATAATTGTGAAGTTGTCAGATATGGTAAGCCTTACTTTATCGTCGGCCGAGACATTCTTGAACTGCATTTTTTCGCCGTCCCATTCCAGTTCCTTGTTGAGCCCCTGCAGCCTGACGGCAAGAACGCCCATAACAACCATTTCATTGAAGGGACCTGCTTCGGAGAAGTCGGATTTGGTCTTCACCCTGCTTTCCGGAGATTCCTTGCAAGCACGCACCCAGTCCATTTCATGAGATACTCCGTCGGGAAGCCTGCGTTCGGTTTTTGCAACAACAGGAACACGTCCTGAAAGCAGCCAGGGATCCCTTCCGTAGCAGCCGCAGATAAGTTTGTCTTTCGTGCCATGGAAAATAACTCCTCCACCGGCATTGTTCATATTCTTACCGGCAGGCCATCCTGTTGGTTTTGCAGGCTGCAATCCGCCATCGTACCAGATGACTTCCACTTCAGGATAGGTCATTTTTGCTCTTTTTGCAGATGGTCTTGCAGGATAGACAAGGTTGACCATCTGTGCATTCGGGGCGCAATCGGTAAGCAGGAGAGTTGAACTGCCCTGAGCCCTTATGGGGTACTGAAGCTTCAAACCCTTGAATACAGGATGCAGTATATGGCAGGCCATGTCACCGAGTGCACCTGTTCCGAAGTCCCACCAGCCACGCCAGTTCCATGGTGTGTAGAGGCTGTTGTACGGGCGCATCTTGGCCGGACCAATGAACAGATCCCAGTTGAGTGTATCGGGAACCCATTCACCTTTCGGGACATTGAGGCCCTGCGGCCATATTGGCCTGTCAGTGAATGCTTCAACTTTCCTGACTTCTCCAATCTCGCCGTTCTGAAGCCATTCCACGGTCAGGTTAACACCTTCGCCCGATGATCCCTGGTTACCCATCTGTGTGGCAACTTTGTACTTGTCAGCAAGCTTGGTGAGCAGTCTCGATTCATACACCGTGTGAGTAAGTGGTTTCTGGACATAAACATGCTTTCCGAGAGTCATGGCATGAGCTGCAATGATGGCATGAGTATGGTCGGCAGTTGCAACTATCACTGCATCGATCGACTTACCCATTTCATCATACATCTTGCGCCAGTCCCAGTACGGTTTGGCATTGGGATTTGCTTCGAAAACTTTTTTCGAATAACCCCAGTCCACATCGCATAAGGCAACAATATTCTCTGTCGGAGCAACTGCCCTGAGGTTCGAGTTACCCATGCCCCCGATCCCTACGACAGCAATATTCAGCTTGTCACTCGGAGCCCTGTGGCCCAATCCGCTGACAACCGAGTTGGGCAGAATGGTAAGCCCTGCAGCCACAGCACCGGTTGTACCGAGAAAATTGCGTCTCGTAATCTGTTTGGAATTTTCTTTCATCGTCAGGTATTTTAAGTTTGTTATTAAGATTGGATTTATTTGTAAAAATAGTAATTTCTGTGTGAATAACAGCAATGGCGGACCAAGTTACCGCCACTGGCTTGTAAGGATTTCCGAAGTCTCTGATTACAGCTCCCTTATCCAGATATTCCTGAAAGCAACCGGGTTGCCATGGTCCTGAAGAACCAGAGGCAACGCTCCGTGCTTCCTGATCGAATACTCGGGCATTCCAATGTAAAGTGTCGGCCCCCTTAGACTTACATTGTTCTGAATCAGAACACCATTGTGAAGAACGGTCACCCTTGGAGGAGTGAAAAAAGATAAACTGTCTTCTTCGAACCTTGGAGCAGTATAAATGATATCATAACTCTGCCATTCTCCTGGCTTGCGGCATGCATTGACAAGCGGGGCATGCTGTTTGTAAAGACTCCCAGCCTGACCCTGAACATAGGTCGGATTATCATAGCTATCGAGAACCTGCACTTCGTAAAGACTTTGAAGATACACACCGCTGTTACCTCTTCCCTGTCCGTCGCCCTTTACATCAGACGGGGATTTCCATTCAATGTGAAGCTGAAAATCATTGAATTTTCTTTTGGTCTGAATTACACCCGATCCCTTTACACAAACCAGGGCTCCATTCTCCACAACCCATTTTGTAGGATTGCCCCTTGCATCTTCCCATTCCTTGTTTACATCCGAGCCATTAAAAAGAACAATGGCATCCGAAGGGGGCATGCCAACCTGTGCTGCGGGCTGAATGACCGGAACCGCCGGCTCGAAAAACTCCGTCATCTGGGGAGTCATCCTGGCAGGATATTCCTGCTTTTGCTGAGCCGGAGGTGCATTCCTTTGCTGTCCCTGCGCAGAGCAAAAGACAAAAGGTAATAACATCAAAATTGAAATAAATGCTTTTTTCATACGGTAATAAATTATTATTTTATTAAAAATCAGTTGATTTATATAAGAGGTAGTATTATTTAGGTTAATCCTGATGCTCATCAGATTATTAAGATGCCTTACATCCTTTCAAATTTAAACAGTTTTTATATATAGCAAGCTGCAGCATCATGTTTTAACCTTTTTTAATAACCTTCGGCCTGAATGAATGAATCTATGTTTATAACTCCGCTGGAGAGGTCCGACAATTTTCGAAACGTGACTGTCTCAGTCTGCACGAGCTTCATTTTTCCTTCCGATAGTGGCATTTGATATAATTGGCCTGGCCCAGTAACTCAGACTTAAAATATAACCCAGTGTGATATAGAGGATAGTCATTCCCGCCTGAAGTCCTATTACGTCCTTCAGCTTTCCTATAATAAGTGATACAATTGCTCCGCCCGCAATTCCTGTGCAAAGGATGCCTGAAAAAGAGCCATGCGCCCTGGATACACTGTTGAGAGCCAGCGAGAAGATAATAGCATACATTACAGACAGACAGAATCCCAGGGCAGGAAAACCTAAAAGGGCAAACCTCACGCCTCCGAAAAGGGTGAAAGTCAAAATTATCAGGGCCGCTACCGTAAAAATTCTGAGTACTATCTTGCTGTCTGTTACCTTCAGCAGAAAAAGTCCAAGAAAACAGCCAATCGTCATAAGTCCCCAGAAAAGGCCTACCGCCCGAGCTCCTTCAATCTCTGGTGTAAGACCGTGATAAGTTCTCAGGAATTCGGAGATCCAGTTAGCTATCCCCTGCTCAGTTCCTACATAACAGAATATTCCCAGAAAATAAAGGATAACCTTTTTCTGCCTGAAAAGCTCAAGGTGAGTCTTCCATGCTCCTACAACCTCTTCTTCCTTCAATTTCACACTGGGAAACCTGGTGGTTATTATTATTCCAGCCATAAGAAGACTTATAAGAGTGAATATAAGGTAAATAGACACCCACGGAAGCGACTTTGGAGTCAGGGGAGCCACCAGTTTTAGCAAGAAGCCGTTATCAGGCTCAGGACTGCCAAGTCCGAGCACCAGATATGAATAGACAAAAGGACTAATAAAAGAAGCAGCACCAAAAACGAGTTGTGCTATTACGGAATTGAAGGCGAAGTGCTCTTCTCCTCCCGCAGTTCTTAAAAGAGGATAAATCGCCACCTGCATAATTGCCATCCCGCATCCTATCAGGAAAAGTGAAAATAAAAAGACCGGATAAACCGGAAAAATGGAAAACAGGATTGCCCCGCTGAACGACAGAATCCATGCAAAGGTCAGACTCCTCTTTTCACGGTGTTTCTGAATGATCATTCCAGCCGGAATCGACATAAGACCATAGGCAATAAAGAAAGAAAAGGGAAGCATCCCCGTCATTGTTCCAGTCAATGCAAAACTGTCACTGACATTGGGATTAATGGATCCCAGTATGTTGGTGAGAAAGGAGATTGCAAAAAAGATAAGGAAAATCAGAAAGATAAGATAGTAGTTCCGCTTCATCTGGTTATAGGTTTGAAGCCTAAATGTAAATATAATTATTGATAACAATGAAGCCGCACTCCGGAGTTTTCAATTAAATTTGGACCTGACTGCAGAAGAGATAACTGAACCGTATTCTAAAATGGAAAACTCCTATTTTTCTCTCGATGTAAACAAAAGCAACAGGCTGACCCGGATTTTCCAGCTCATCTTCGGAATTGTGTGTGCTGTTCTTGCTGTTATCTGGGTCATTCTGAATCCTGATTCATTCAGATGGAATACTACCTTGCTGCCGGTTTTGTTCCTGGCAGTTTTCTCATGGTATATGATCAACGCTGGGCTCGGCATGGGTGAAAAATTCATCGAGTTCAGGAACAACACATTTCTTATCAAGAAAAATTCGCTTTTCCCTGCAAGGGAATTTTCTGCCGGAGAAATAGCAAAAATAGAAGTATTGCCGCTGAGCATGACTGTTTTCGGAAAAAACAATGATAAATTCCTGTTGAGGTTCGGCACAACGTATACCGATTTATTAGATCCGGTCAAAAGGGGGATAGAGGAATTCTGCTCAAGAAACAGTATCCCCGTGGAGTTTATTAATGAGGAATTATGATCAGTGCCCCGGTTATCAGCTGTTACTGGCGCTGAGGCCCGGTCCTGTCACTTAAGGATTTTACCGGCATAATCCATAATCCAGTTCCAGTCTTTGAGAAGCAGATTATGAACTCCGTCCCGAACATGACAACCGGCATTTCCGGAGATGACCGGTGTGTTTAAGGGATTGTCGGCAACCACTATTTGGTGCGTACCATAAAAATAAACTTTTTATTTCCGGTTAACCGGATTTGAAGTAAATTTATCGTACTGAAGTAAAAGATGAAGCCGCTTTTTCTAAGATACGACACCTACATCGAGTGCAGGCTTTGCCCGCATCTATGTAAGATTGCGCCCGGGAAATCCGGGATTTGCGGAGCCAGGCAAAATACGGGCGATCGTATTGAACTAATGACCTATGGGGTTATTTCAGGTTGTTCCCCGGATCCAGTCGAAAAAAAGCCTCTTTATCATTTTTATCCCGGAAATAATATTCTTTCAATAGGCTCTTACGGTTGCAATATGAGATGTGATTTCTGCCAGAACTGGAATATTTCACAGAAAAGCGCCGGAAGTCTGAAGCGAAACACCGATCCTGACATTCTTGCTGAGGAAGCATCTTCAGCTCATCATAATATAGGAATTGCATTCACATACAATGAACCCGTCATCTGGTTTGAATTTGTCAGGGATACATCCCTTAAGGTCAGAGAAATGGGTTTGTTCACGATAATGGTGAGCAATGGCTATGTAAACCGTGATCCGCTTAACGAAATGTTCGGATTTATTGATGCTTTCAACATCGACCTGAAAGCATTCAATGAGTTGTTTTACAAAAAGCTTACCGGAGCTGAACTTGAACCGGTAAAGGAATCTCTAAAAGCAATTTCACACGCCGGGAAACATCTCGAAATAACGACACTGGTCATCCCGGGAAGAAATGATTCGGTTGAAGAAATGAAATCTCAATCGGAATGGATAGCAGGAGAGCTCGGCGAAGAAACGCCTCTCCATCTAAGCAGGTACTTCCCTATGTTCAGACGAAATGATCCTTCAACACCTTACGATACACTCGAAAGACTTTATGAAACAGCATTAAAGAAACTTAAATATGTTTATCTCGGGAACACCCATGGAGATAACGGGCAGAACACACTTTGCAGCAAGTGCGGCACTCTTGTGACAAAAAGATCCGGATACATTACAAGGCTGATGAACCTCAATGAAACAGGGCATTGCATAAAATGCGGAAACCTTGTCTACAGGTATTTCACTCTGCCTTACCGTGCAGGGCTGTGAGCCTACCGCATAGCTTATCCATTTCCACAAATAGATCCTTTTCTACCATCCTGAAATGTACTCTTGCCGATTTCGGATCGTCACTGCTGCCCGGATTGTTTACCCTCCTGATAAGATCATTCCGGAGTGAAACAGCATCCGCTATTATGTCTGACACCTCTTCGACCTTTTCGTCCGGATGGAGGGTTCCATATGTAAAACAATCGGAGATCACCTCGAAAATCAGGCAATCAATATCCTTTTTAAGTCTCCTTATACTTGGCATAGGTGCTGAATTTAAATCGTGTAAAGTTAACAAAATAATCTGTTGCGTTCAGGCTCCTTTGGCGAATCTCCTCAAACTTTCCTCTGCCTTGGAGGCATAAAGCTTCCTGAGGTTATCAATCAGGGGGATCGGGACCCGGTAGTTAATATTGCCGACACGGTAAAACTGAAGTACCATCGGAGAAGTCCCGGTCATAAAGACAGCATCACATTCCTTAAGGGAACTTACAGGCATGCAGCGAAATTCAAGCTTTATTTTCTGTTCCTGGCAGATATCGATTATATATTTCCGGGTAATCCCGCTGAGAATCTTATTGTCGGGGGCTGTAATCAGGGTTTCGCCCATAAGGAAAAATATGTTCGACCGGCTGCCTTCGGTGATTTCATTTTCACAGTTCACCAATAAGGCCTCATATCCTCCTTCCAGTATCAACCTGTGATATATCGACGAACGTAACCTGTGATTGATGACCTTCGACTCCGGGTCTTTCCGTTCAGCATTGAAGAGTATTCCCTTCACTCCTTTGCGATATTGCTCATCTGACGGATAGACAGGTTCAATAAAGTAAATCAGGTAACGGCTGACTTCCCCGTTGTAGTTAAAAACAAGCTTAAGGTTAATATCCCTTAGTTTTTCTGCCCTGACCAGCCGGATAATGTCTTTTCTGAGGTTCTCAGTTCCGGCCAGGCTTTCCCTGCGCTGAAGCTTTAAGCTCGCTTCCAGCCTCTCCATGTGGTCATAAAAAAATACCGGAATACCCCCTGTCATCCGGATCACTTCGTAGATTGATTCTCCCTCATAAACAAATGAATTGTCAAAGTGATCTGAAGGATGTAATTCCCCGTCAAGAATGAATTTTTTTCCGAAACTCTCGTTCATATTCAGGTTTGTTTTTCATTTCAAAAATACTAACAATAAGCCTATCGCCCGCCATTTCTGCTTATATTAGCAGTCTGAGACCTTTCAATTCATGTACGCGATTGTTGATATTGAAACCACGGGAGGAAGTTCCAGAATTGAAAAAATCACTGAAATTGCCATCATCCAGCACGATGGGGTAAAGATAACTGGCGAATACTCCACCCTTATCAATCCTGAGAGGAATATACCCTATTATATTACAAGCCTTACCGGGATAACCAACGAAATGGTCGAGGAAGCTCCCCGGTTTTTCGAAGTTGCCAGAACCATTGTTGAGATGACTGAGGGAAGGACCATTGTTGCTCACAATGCACGGTTCGACTATTCGTTCATACGAGAAGAATTCAAATCGCTGGGGTACAATTTCAGAAGGAACCTGCTTGATACTGTGACCCTGAGCCGGAAGCTTATGCCCGGACACAAGTCATACAGTCTCGGAAACCTTTGCAGGGATCTGGGAATAAGGATAAACGGCAGGCACAGGGCTTCAGGCGATGCCCTGGCCACTGCTGAGCTTTTCAGGCTTCTAATGGAAAAGGACAGTCAGGCTCAGTATGGAAATCAGGGTCTTATTAAAAACACCAAACGTTCAAAACTAAATCCGTACCTCGACCTGTCAAAGATTGAAATGATCCCCGAAACGCCCGGTGTATACTATTTTTACGATGAGAAAGGCAATATAATCTATATTGGTAAAAGCCGTAACCTGCAGCAGAGGATAAGCACCCATCTGTCAAACAACACCACCGGCAGGGCTATGGAAATGAGGGATATGATCGCGGATCTCGACTGGGAAGTCACCGGCAGCGAACTCATAGCACTTCTACTCGAATCGGCTGAAATAAAGAAAAACAAACCACTGTACAACAGGGCTCAGCGGCGTACCGGCTTTCAGTGGGGAATATTCAGCTCGACCGATCGTGACGGATACATGGTATTCAGATTCGGTAAACTTGACGATGATGCTTATCCCCTGTCCGTTTTTGCCGGAAGGGAAAAAGCCAGATCTATGCTGTCACACCTTGTTGAGAAATATGAACTCTGCCAGAAACTTGCCGGTCTTTACGAAACACCTGGAGCCTGTTTTCACCATCATGTCGGTCTTTGCAGGGGTGCTTGCTGCCGTAAGGAGCCGCCTGAATCCTACAACGAAAGAGCGCGTAAGGCAGAAGCTGAATTCGTCTTCACCCGCCGGAACTTCTTTATTATCGACAGGGGAAGAAACGACGGTGAGAAGAGCGCAATCAAGGTGGTTAACGGTAAATACTCAGGATTCGGATATTTCAGCATCAACGACATGGGATTCGGGCTGACCGCAGTACACGACTGCATAAAGAGCTCTGGAGATAATCGCGATATACAGGTCATACTTAAACAATACCTGAGAGCTTATAAAATTGAAAAGATAATTGAATTCTGAAAGGCAAAGCATATATTTGTTTAAACGCATAGATAACTGAAATGGCTCTTTTCACCCGTACCACAAAAAACCTCATTCTGAAAATAGATGAGTTTTTCGACAATATAGATCTGGGACTCCTTGTGTTCAGGGAGGGAATAAAGGCATATCTCAGGGGTGACAGGGAATCCTTCGACAGGCATATCCAGAAGGTGGAACTTCTGGAGAGCAATGCCGACAGGCTTCAGCGGTCGATAGAAAATGAAATGATAACCCATTCCATCCTTCCCCAGCACCGGGGAGAAGTCAGTTCCCTTATTGACGTTCTCGATGAAATAATAGATACTATCAAGGCCTCTCTCACTGAATTCAGCATAGAATCGCCCGACATACCAGCTTCCCTGCATCACCATTTCATAAGTATTACGGAAGCCTCTGTAAGCGCCGGGGAGGAGCTTATTCCTGCTGCCCGGGCATATTTCAAAGCCCCGCACACCGTGAGGGAGAAGCTTCTTAAGGTTTATTACTTCGAAAGTGAGACCGACAAGGTTATCAAAAATGCGATAAAAATCATTTTCCATGATATGAACGATCTTGACCTGGCAAAAAAATCTCATCTCAGATATGTAATACATCATATCGGGAATATTTCCGACAACGCACAGAAGGCAGCCGATATGCTTTCTATTATGGCAATCAAGATTGTGATGTAATGATTATCCTTTTCCTGACAAGCGGACTTCTACTTGGTTGGTCGCTGGGTGCAAATGATGCTGCCAACGTCTTCGGCTCGGCCGTAGGTTCAAAAATGGTGAGTTTCCGGCAGGCAGCCATTATAGCATCAGTATTTGTGATCATTGGATCTGTAGCACAGGGAGCAGGAGCTTCTGACACCCTTGGCCGCCTCGGGGCTGTCAATGCAATTGGCGGATCCTTTACTGTTGCTCTTGTAGCTGCCGTCGTTGTTTTCATGATGACAAAATTCTCACTTCCGGTTTCAACAACCCAGTCGATAGTTGGTGCTATAATCGGATGGAATCTGTTTACAGGCAATCCCACCGATACCGGAACGTTAACGAGCATTTTATCAACCTGGATATCAGGTCCTGTTCTCGGAGCAGTTTTTGCAGTCCTGCTTTACATCCTTCTGAAAGCCCTTAAGAGGAAATCGGCTATCCATCTTGTCAGGTTTGAATCCTATATCAGAACAGGACTTATTATTGTCGGTGCTTTTGGCGCTTACAGCCTTGGAGCCAATAATATCGCCAATGTTATGGGTGTATTCATCCCGGCTTTCAACCTGCATCCCCTCGACCTGAAACTGATCACTCTTTCATCACAGCAACAGTTGTTTCTCCTGGGAAGTCTGGCCATAGCAGCAGGAATAATAACCTATTCCCACAGGGTGATGCAGCAGGTTGGAAACAACATTATGGAGCTGTCATCCGAATCGGCTCTTGTCGTTGTGCTGTCACAGGCACTGGTGTTATTCATCTTCTCCTCTTCAGGACTGTCCGCATTCGTCCAGAAGGCCGGGCTTCCAGCTATACCCATGGTGCCGGTATCAAGCACACAGGTGGTGATTGGAAGCATAATAGGGATCGGACTTTACAGGGGAGCAAGAAATATTAATTTCAGGATATTGGGAGAAATTGCTGCCGGATGGATCCTGACTCCATTGATCGCAGGAATTCTCACCTTCTTGTCCCTCTTCTTTGTAAAGAACATATTCGGAATCAGCGTTGGCAGCAGGTTAACCGGCACAACCCGGATTGAGCTTCCTGTGACTTCTGCGGATCCCAGGGTATCGGAAATAATGCAGTATCTTATCCTATGCCTTATGGCCGCAGGATTGATCGCTGTGTTGTTCTATTACCTCCTCGACAGAAAAAAGAGAACTGAGCTTAAGAAATCGGAGGAAAAATTCTGGAAAAACATGAAATAATCAAAACTTATGAATCATTACTATCTTGGAATTGATATCGGGGGCACAAAGAGCGCGGTAATAGCAGGCACCGACGACATGAAAATCCTTCGAAAAGAAGGTTTTGCCACTGAAACACACAAAGGGCCTGGTCATACAATCGGCCTGTTGCTTAATACAGCATCTGAAATTGCTGTAAGCCTTGGAATTGATAAGCTTAAAGCTATAGGGATCAGTTGCGGAGGCCCTCTCGACAGCAGGAAGGGTATCGTGCAATCACCCCCCAACCTGCCGGGCTGGGATGATATTCCAATTGTCGACCTGTTCAGGGATAAATTCAGGGTCCCTGTCTATCTTCAGAATGATGCCAATGCCTGTGCTCTCGCCGAATGGAAATTCGGTGCCGGAAAGGGAACCAGGAACATGATCTTCCTGACCTTCGGCACCGGCATGGGAGGAGGACTTATTCTTGACGGCAGACTCTATACCGGAACCAATGACCTTGCAGGCGAGGTGGGACATGTTAGGCTTGCAAAGGACGGGCCCACAGCATATGGCAAAATGGGATCGTTTGAAGGCTTTTGCAGCGGAACGGGCATAGCAATCCTTGCCAGGCAAATAGTAAGTGAAAAGTTTGCACTCAGTCAAAAGGTATCGTTTTGCAAATCGAGGGAAGATATTGACAGAATAACAGCCAGGGATGTTGCTGATGCTGCATTTGCAGGAGACAAGACTGCAATCAAGATACTCGAAATATCCGGGGAATACCTGGGGAAAGGCCTCTCGGTGCTTATTGATATTCTGAATCCTGAAAAAATAGTAATCGGAAGCATTTTCGCCCGCTGCAGGCAGTTTATCGAGCCAGCCTGCCTCGAAATGGTAAGACAGGAAGCACTTGCTCCTGCTGCTTCAGTTTGCACCATTGTCCCTGCAGAACTAGGGGAATCGGTAGGTGACTATGCCAGCCTCAGTGTGGCAATGGCCGAATGACTGGCTTAAATCCAAAAATGCTATAACCATGGAAGGCATAACACGAAGAAGTTTTATCGGGAAGGCCGCAGCCGGAACCGCTGGAATTGCAATATCTCCGGTACTCGGGAGTCTGACACAGACAGACCAATGGCCTGCCGGAGCCTCCGGAATCAGGTTTCACCTTATCGGTCATGCACATATCGATCCGGTCTGGCTTTGGCCATGGCAGGAGGGCATCGCAGTAGTGCACAGCACATTCCGGTCAGCTCTCGACAGAATGAACGAGACTCCCGAATTTGCCTTCACAGCAAGCTCGGCACAATTCTATGAATGGGTGGCTGAAAACGACCCTGAAATGCTCGCTGAAATAAAAAAACGTGTGGGGGAAGGCAGATGGAACGTGGTCGGCGGCTGGTGGGTTGAACCTGATATGAACATCCCGGGAGGCGAAGCAATGGTCAGACAAGGACTCTACGGGCAGCGGACACTTCAGAAACTTATCGGACGAAAGGCCACAGTGGCATTTAATCCTGACTCCTTCGGCCACACAGGAACCCTTCCCCAGATAATAAAATCGCAGGGAATGGATAACTATGTATTTATGCGTCCGTCACCCGGGGAAAAGGAATTACCGGCCGACTTGTTCTGGTGGGAAGGCCCCGATGGTTCAAGGGTCCTCACCTACCGAATACCTGTAAGCTACAACGACAGCCGGTCGGTCAGAACCAGAATCGAACAGGTACTGGAAAGGTTCAGGGAACAGCCCTTCACTTCCTATATGTCATATTATGGTGCAGGCGACCACGGCGGAGGAGCAACCAGGGAAAACATTGCCTCGATAAAGGAAATCCAGGCGGAGAACGGTGCTCCCGGAATTCTTTTCAGCACGCCGGAAAAATACTTTGAAGAGATCAGGGATATTAAGAACCTCACTCTTCCGGTTGTCAAGGATGACCTTCAGCATCATGCAGCCGGATGCTATACCGCTGAAGCGGAAATAAAAAAGAACAACAGGATCTCTGAGGCGGCTCTGATAACCGCCGAAAAGATATCAGCGCTCGGATCAGTGATATGGAACTCCGCCTATCCAAAAGAAGAATTCACATCTGCATGGAAAAGAGTATTGTTTCTTCAATTCCACGACAGCCTGGCAGGAACTTCTGTTCCCGAACATTCGGCATCGGCGCGGGATGGCTACGGCTACGCCCTTGATGTTGCACATCAGGCCACTTACAAAGCAGTCCAGAAACTTGAATGGCAAATCCCGTCTGCCGATCCTGCCTCCCAGTATTTGATCGCCTTCAACCCGCATGCCTGGGATATTAAGGGATTTATTGAGTATGATTTTAACTGGGATATGAAAACACCTTCCACTGCCGAGGATGAAAAAGGAAATCTGCTCAGACACCAGTGGACGGCAGGTACGACTGAAACAGGAAGCAGAAAGGGCATTGTGGTCAGAACGACCATACCTGCATTCGGCTACAGGCAGATCAGGATAAAAGCAGGAGAACCACAAGATCCTATACCCGGAGTCAAGGCTTCGGGGAACTCCGTTGAGAATGAATTTATCAGGCTTACGGTATCCGCGTCAGGATCGATAAACCTGTACGACAAGGAAAACGGGATGGAAGTATTCAAAGGAAACGACTCCGGATGCCGGGCTGTTGTTATTGACGATCCGAGCGATACCTGGAGCCACGACATAAAATCGTTCTCAAAGGAAATCGGCTCATTCGAAAATGCGGTCATTAAAATACTTGAACATGGCCCGCTGCGGGGAATCATCAGGTCAATATCAAGGTTCAATGATTCCATCCTGACGATAGACTGGATACTTCATGCCGGAGCCAGGACTGTCGAAGCAAAGGTTACCCTTAACTGGAACGAAAAACTTAAAATGGTCAAGTTCTGTTTCCCTGTTAATGTTGAATCACCTTCTGCAACTTATGAGACTTCATACGGATTTATCAGGAGAAAAGCAAACGGTGATGAGGATCCCGGACAAAGATGGATAGATGTGACCGGGACCGGAAAAGGTTCAACCTACGGACTGGCAATCATCAATGACGCGAAATACGGATATAGCGTGAATGGTAACGATATGCGTATTTCAGTTATCCGTGCTGCGGTTTACGCCCACCACAATCCCCGTGTCCTGGAAATGGACAAGGAGCACATCTGGCAGGATCAGGGTTTACATGGATTCAGAATGATGCTTGTTCCTCATAAGGGAACATGGCAGGAAAACTCAGTCACCCGCAAGGCTGAGGAGTTTCTTGCACCCCCGGTGGCAATCTACCAGGGCATCCACGGCGGATCAATGCCAGGAGCAGGTTCGTTTGTGTCTGTTGACAGCACAGATATAATCATCTCATCTGTAAAACAGGCTGAAGAAGGCGATGATCTGATAATACGATGCGTTGAAGCCTCAGGTAAAACCGTAAAAGCTACTGTTGATTTCTCATTTCTTAACCGCAGGTGGACCGGTTCCTTCAAACCCTGCGAAATAAAAAGCCTCAGGCTTGACTGCCTTAACCGTAGTGTGAAAGAGGTGAACCTCCTCGAAGAAGATATTAACATTTCCTAATTTCTTAATTTCTTAATTTCTTAATTTCCTAATTTCCTAATTTCATCAATAATGAATCCCATAATTTCTCAGATCAGAAAAGAGTTGCTCTCAAACGGAAACGATCAGGTAAAGAAGTCAGGTGAAAGGTTTTTCAAGGAAGCAGTCAGACTATACGGGCTGAAATCAGCTGACGTTGGAAGGATTGGGAAATCCTGGTTCAGCTCAATAAAAGAAAGACCGAAGGAAGAAATATTCATGCTGTGCGAGGAACTCTGGAAGTCAGGATTCATGGAAGAAGGCTTCATTGCCTGCAACTGGTCCTATTATGTCTGCAAGAAGTACGAACCATCTGATATCATGGTATTTGAAGGATGGATCAAAAAATACTTGTCCAACTGGGCGACATGCGACACTCTGTGCAACCATACTGTTGGCACACTTGTGGAGATGTATCCTGAACAAATAGTATTTCTGAAAAAGTGGGCCCGGGATCCAGGAAGATGGGTAAAAAGAGCTTCGGCAGTTTCTCTTATCGTACCTGCACGGAAAGGGCTTTTCAGGAGTGACATTTTTGAAATTGCCGATATACTGCTCATGGATCCTGATGACATGGTTCAGAAAGGTTACGGATGGATGCTGAAGGCTGCCAGCCAGGCTATCCAGAAGGATGTGTTTGAATATATTATGAAAAACAAGGCAGTTATGCCCAGAACTTCCCTGAGATATGCTATTGAGAAGATGCCGGCAGACCTTAAAAAGATGGCTATGGCAAAATAATCACATAGTTTGTTAACTTTGCATAAGTTCTCAAACTGTAATGAAATGACCGGAAAGATATTAATCGTTTCAGCGCTTTATCTGATACCGTTACTTACTATGGCTCAGGACAGGGTTACAGGAAGGGATTTCGCTACAAGATCGGAAGTAATTGCCCAGAACGGAATGGCTGCAACCAGCCAGCCTCTGGCTACGCAGGCCGCCCTAGACATCCTTAAAAGGGGAGGAAATGCCATTGATGCGGCCATTGCAGCCAATGCCGTGCTTGGAGTTGTTGAACCCACCGGATGCGGGATAGGCGGAGATTTGTTTGCAATAATATGGAGCGCGGAAAAGCAGAAGCTCTATGGGCTGAATGCAAGCGGCAGATCCCCCCGGTCGCTTAAACTTGAGTACTTCAAAAAACATGGTTACCAGTTTATTCCGTCAACAGGTCCCCTGCCTGTCAGCGTGCCGGGCTGCGTCGACGGATGGTTTGAAATGCACGAGCTTTTCGGAAGGATCTCTATGCGCGATATCCTCCAGCCTGCTATAAACTATGCAAGAAACGGTTTCCCTGTAACCGAGGTGATTGCCTACTATCTTGAAAGCAATGTAAGGGCATTAAGTGAATTCCCAAACATTAAGGAAACTTATATGCCAAATGGCAAGGTGCCCGGAAAAGGCGAGATATTCAGGAATCCGAACCTTGCCAGCACCCTTGAAAAGATTGCGAAGGGAGGCAGAAATGAATTCTACAGGGGAAGCATAGCCAAAGCAATAGACTCTTTCATGAAATCGCATGGAGGGTTCCTTACTTACGATGACCTTTCCAGGCACAGCTCCGAATGGATCGAACCTGTAAGCTCTTCCTACAGAGGCTATGACATATGGGAACTTCCGCCAAACGGCCAGGGGATTGCCACACTTCAGATACTCAATATCCTCGAGGGATTTGACATCGCAAGTATGGGTTTTGGATCAGCCCGGTATATCCATACATTCACCGAGGCAAAAAAGCTGGCATTTGAAGACAGGGCAAAATATTATGCCGATCCCAGATTCAGCAAGGTGCCTGTTTCACAGCTTATCTCAAAGAAATATGCTGCCGGGCGGAGAAGGCTGATCAATCCTGCCAGGGCTGCCAGTATATTCAACGCAGGAAAGATTGAGGCCGGAAATACTATCTATCTTACAGTTGCCGACAGGTTCGGCAACATGGTTTCGCTCATCCAGAGCAATTACCGGGGAATGGGTTCAGGGATGTGCCCTACCGGACTTGGTTTTGTTCTTCAGGACAGAGGCGAAATGTTCAGCCTCGATCCCGGCCATGCCAATGCGTATGCCCCGGGGAAGAGACCGTTTCATACGATAATCCCCGGCTTTATTACGAAAAACGGCAAACCATGGATTAGCTTCGGCGTCATGGGTGGAGACATGCAGCCACAGGGACACGCCCAGGTTATTGTGAACCTGGTGGATTTCAAAATGAACCTGCAGGAAGCGGGTGATGCTCCCAGGATCTACCATACAGGATCGTCAGAACCGACAGGTCAGGTAATGACTGACGGCGGTATCCTTTACCTTGAAAGCGGGATACGCTGGGAAGAGATACGACAGCTACTCTCCATGGGTCACAATGTCCAATGGAACCTTGGATCCTACGGCGGATATCAGGCTATAATGTGGGATGAAAAGAACAAAGTGTGGTACGGTGCCTCCGAATCCAGAAAGGACGGCCAGGCATCAGGATATTGAAAGAAGATCGAGAATCCCGTTTATAAATGTAAGGGGATGTGCCGGATTTCCCGGGACATAAAGGTCAACATGATGTTCCTCTATAAACCTCCTGTCAAGTGCCGGTGAGCCGGCATACATTCCTCCGCTGATAGCGTCGGTCCCAACCAGTATTATCACCCTGGGATCAGGAACAGCTTCATAAGTCAGCCTGAGAGCTTCCGCCATATTTGCAGATACAGGACCTGTTACAACAATTCCATCAGCATGACGGGGAGATGCAGTAAATTCAATTCCGTACCGTCCAAGGTCGAAATTCACATTTCCTGATGCATTAAGCTCCATCTCACAAGAATTGTCTCCTCCGGCCGATACCTGTCTCAGCTTGAGCGAACGCCTGAAAATCTTTCTGATCTCCTTGCGTACAACATTCCCGTCCAACCGCATCGGCCCATCAACTCCCGGCCGGATGACAAGATCCTCCCTCCTTGCTGCAGCGATCCTGTAATCGTTGGTGAATCTGATTTTGTCCCTGAGGCAAAACTCGCATTCCCTGCAAAAAACGCATCTGCCCAGATCAATTGATCCGTCCTTTTCATCTATTGCTCCTGATGGACACATGGAACTGACCAAAGCAATTTCCTTATCGGTAATATCAGGTGAAATAACAGGTCTTCCCCTGAACAGCTCCGATACAGGCTGACGCCTCAGATCCTTAACATACTGGATGCCGTGCTGCCTTAATATTCTGATCTCCTTGTACATCTTTAAGGTATATGTCTGTTAAAGATCATTCCCGCAATAACTAAGATTGAAGCTCTTGTTGCAAACCGGAAAATCTGAAATCTCCTGTTCCCTGACTGCCAGAGCCAGTGCCATCCAGTTATGGAACGAAGGATCCTTCACCTTGTAGTGAACTATTTTCCCGTTGCTGTCTGTTATTGCAGAATGGCATATTTCTCCCCTCCAGCCTTCGGCCAGAGAAAGAGCGAAACTCTCAGGACTGAGCCTGAGATTGTAATCCGGTTCAGAATTTTCATCCGGCAACCTAAGCCAATCTGAAATAAGACCTGAGATAATACCAATGGATCCAGTTACTTCCCTTGACCTTAACAAGCCCCGGGCAAGTACATCTCCGGATTCAAGCAACACCGGTTCAAAAGATCTTTCGCCATAATACTGGAAAGGATGCGACCACCTGATGTCGCGCCTGAGGCCGCAAGTTCTGGCTGCCATTCCAACAGCTCCAATATCCAGAGCCTGCCTGCGGGTTACCCGGCCTATATCCTCAAACCTGGCAACAACACTCTGCAAGGTGTAAATTCTGTCAGATATTGTGGCGAACCTTTTTCCGACATTGTCCAGTACCTTAAGTATCCTTTCGGCAACTTTCCGGTCCATTTTATAATTGGTCCCTCCTGGTCGGACAAGTCCTTTCCCGAACCTGCTGCCACACCAGAATTGTGTCGTGTTGATTATTTCAGTGCGCAAAGCTTCACAAACAACCTGTCCAAGCTGATATGCCACATCCCCGCAAAGAGCAGCCGTATCACCGATATGTACAGCAATCCTTTCCAGTTCAAGTGCAATGCAACGCTCAATCTGAACTGACCTTTGGACTCTTATACCAGCAAGCGATTCAACAAGCTGGGCGTGAGAAATTGCATAACCAACCGAGGTGTCGCCCACGATGTTGTCACACAGGACACATCGCCGCAGACCATTCAGGTCCCCGGCCAGCATACGTTCAACTCCCCTGTGCTGATATCCAAGCTGGATTTCGAGATGCAGAACCTTTTCTCCGTTGCAGATGAACCTGAAATGACCAGGCTCTATAACTCCTGCGTGAACGGGACCAACTCCAACCTCATGAAGCTCCTCTCCTTCAATGTTGTAAAACGGGTAATTGGCCATGACCGACGACTTGTCAGCCCGGTCATAAGGATACCGAACAGGCTTTAGCCATGGATGCCCCTCAAACACAACACCATAATTTTCATGTATTTCCCGTTCATACATGTGCAGCTGCGGGATTTCCTTCGAAAGAGACAATACAGGCCTTCTGTCTCGTGGAAGTTCAGCTGAATACACTCTGAAGCTGTGATCAATATCATTGGCCAGACAGCAAAAGAGCCTCAGACCGCCATTGATTTCCACAGCATAGTATGCTGCGCAATGCACGGACTCGTCCTTCATCAACTGCACAGTCTGATCACAGAACCGGTCGTAATTAATCACCGGGATGCTATCCAGGCTCATGATGAACGGATTGACTGATATTTCCTTGTAAAAATCACTCATCACACTATCATTTTGGCAGGATACTTATTCCATGATTGATCATTTCCGAAAGGAAAGACGGCTGAATGAAACACAGCATCACCACAATACCAAGAAGTACAAACTGGCTGATAGTCTCTGCACTATTTACCTTTACCGGTTCCATGTTTTCAGCTCCGTCGCGCGGATTTGAAAACAGGATATGCATGATGCGTGTGCTCATGGCATATACCACAAAACAGAGAAGCACCATGGCGGCAATCATGAGAGCCCATTGATTATTCGCAACCATTCCCTTGAAAATCAGAAACTCGGAAATAAAAAGCCCCGATGGAGGCAGGGCAAGTATGCAGATCATTCCAAGAAGCAATACCATTGCTCCCGAAGGATACAGTTTCATATACCTTCCGCAGGAGTCGAGCCTGAAGGTGTGCAGCACCCTCGACAACTGCCCCATCTGGAAAAAAAGGCTCGATTTAGCAAGCGAATGCAGGACCAGCAGAAGTATTCCGGCATAATAACCTGTACCTCCCACTCCGATGGCAATTGCCACAAGTCCCATGTTCTCAAGACTCGAGTATGCCAGCATGCGCTTAAGATGCTTTGCCTTCAGCATGTAGCCGGCAGCCACAAGAAGCGAAAGCACCCCTGCTATTATCAGTACACTGTTCATGAAGGGAAATATCGATGACGACGAGAAAAGGGTATAGACCCTGAAAATCGCCAGAAAACCTACATTCATAAGTGTAGTCGATATCAGTGCGCTTATTGGAGGAGGTGCAACTGAGTGTGCATCAATCGTGACCGTATGCATTGGAAAGAGTCCCATTTTTGTACTGAAGCCCGTCAAAACAAAAAGGAATGCTATCCTGAGATACATCGGGTTTGCCTCGTTTATTATGGTGGCAAGCGATGAAAATGAAAGACTTGCCGCATCCTCCCTGCCGTAAATGAATCCAAGAAACAGAATCCCGAGATATGCAAGGGCAATGCCAGCGGAACAGATAAATACATATTTCCAGGTTGCCTCGAGGGCAGCTGCGGTACGGTCGTGATAAATGAGCAATGCCACAGCCAGCGTTGTCGCTTCCACAAAGACCCACAGCACAGTCATTCCGTTGGCAAGATAGGCCCCGGTCATGAAGGTCATAAGGGCAACCAGGGAAGCATGATAGATATTGAATTTTCTTGTATCATCGCCGGCCGTGTAAATAAAACCATGGTACACAACCGGAATTACAAGAACTGAAAGTACCGAAAGAAGCAGCACGCCTGTTCCCGTATAGGTAAAAAACCTGAGCTCGGTTACATCGAGCCTGGTCCAGGTATAGACACTCAATCCGATATGGATCAATGTATAGCCCCACATGAGCATCCTGGTAAGGGGCTTGCTCCTGAAGAGCAGCATTGCCAGGCAGAATATCACGGATATGATGAAAAACGACAGCAGCATTTCAGTCTTTCAGCAAGGTTAGTTCGTTGGTATGTGGCTTCAGGCGCAATCCGAAGAAGCCGAGTATTAGCACCCCGACAAAAATATCCAGAAGTATTCCAATGTTGATCAGCATGGGCATCTCGTTTCCCACAGCAATAGAGAAAAGGAAAACTGCATTCTCAATTATCAGAAAGCCTGTCAGGTGTGAAATGATAAGCCTGTGGGTGACAACAAGCAGAAGCCCGGTGAAAAGGCTGAAAAGGGCAATTGTCATATAAATCACGTTCACATACGGATTCCTGAGAGCCCAGGAGAGGATCAGGCTCGAAAGCAGAGCAGCTACCGACAGGATGATCAGATAGAAACCCGGCATTGCCTGCCTGTGAACCTTGGTCACACCCGAAACGGCCGTAATTCTCTTTAAAAGGTACGGGATCACCATCGCCTTGATTATAACCGTTTCGGCAATAATGAATATAAGGTTTACGGTGTTGATCTCAGTAAGTTCGAAAATGGCTAACCCGCAAAGAAGCATACCCTGAATGCCTATGAGGCGTATGTAGGTAACCAGTCTTTCGGCAGAGGCAAAATAGACCAGGGTAATCGCAAACATCACTATCAGGTAAATCACCATCAGCTTTAAAGGTTAAGATTGAGATTGAGAATAAGTATCACAGCAAAGGCAAGTATTGCAATTGCGGAAACTGTAAGAATGAACTTTGGGTTCTTGTTCATCTTGTTCCTTGCCCTGAATGATTCCAGAAGACCTACAATAATGGCGAACAAAGCCTGAACAGACAGAAAAAGAGCGATCTGCAGGTAAATATCCCATCCTGCGGGAACAACGACATTGTACATCAGCGATCCGTAAACTGCGAATTTCAGCCATGTTGCAATATGGATCAGCGCCTTGTCGAATCCGCTGTAGTCAAGTATCATCACTTCATGGATCATTGTAAGTTCAAGGTGGGTTTTGGGATCATCGACCGGAAGGCGGCTGTTTTCAACAAGCGCAGTCTGAATGAATAAATAAAATCCAATTATGCTGAATATAAGCACATAGTGATTACCTGTAATGAAGAAGTGACTGAAAATTTCCGAAAAGGAAACAAGTCCCGTGAACATGGAAAAGGTAGCCATCAGTATAAAGAACGCCGGTTCGATCAGCATTGAAAAAAAAGCTTCGCGGCTGGCTCCCATTCCTTCAAAGCTGCTGCCGGTATCGAGGGCTGCAATTATCATAAAGAAACGTCCGAGTGCCAATATATAGGCAAAGAACAAAAAATCGCCCTGGAAAGGGATAAGAGCCTGCTGTTTCCCGAAAGGAACAACCAGAATAGCACACAATACTGTTGCAAGTGATATTACTGGTGCGACCTGGAAAACAAGCCCTGTAGTCGGACTGAAGACACTTCCTTTCCTTAACAGAACTCCTGTATCCCTTAACGGCTGCAGTATACCCGGACCTTTCCGCCCCGAAGCAATACTCTTTGTCCTAAGTATTATTCCGGGAAAGAACATTGCCGATATCAATATCATTATAAGTCCTGCCATATCAGATTATGTTGAACCAGGTAAGCAAAAGCACAAAAAGCATAAAGACAAATGCATACAGCACATAGTGCTGCACCTTACCGGTCTGCATCACGGCAATCTTCTTGAGAAGGTTTGACATCAGGCCGGAGGGCATTTCCACAATAACTTTCTGAAAAACATCATCGCTGTGTGAGTTGAAACTTCTGCTTTCAGGAAACAGCTCATCCTCCTTTATCTCAGGCATCATTTTTTTCGTTCCGATCACAGGTTTTGCGACATGGTTATAGTTATATGCAAAAGATGTGGAGGTATATTGCTGCCTCGGACCAGTGGCTGTATATCCGCAGCCCCATGTCGGAGCCGTACTTACCCTCACCGACCTGAGATGCAGCCGCCTGTAAAGGGCAAGGGCAGCAACAATCAGAATGAACACTCCTGCAATGAGGCTTATCGATGACAGCCCCGGAAGACTGGCTTCCGCAATTCCTGTCATGCCTTCAATTCCGAACCCGGTCCCCACTATCTCAAATACCGGCCTGACAAACCAGGGCGAAGCTACTCCGATCAAAATGATAAAGGCAACGGAAAAGAACTGCGGGATGATCATTCCCCGTTCAACTTCACAGGCTGAAATGGAATGCTGAGAGCGCGGTTCCCCGAGAAATGCAATCCCGAACACTTTTGTGAAACAGAAGACGGCAAGACCGCCAATAAGTGACAAACCTACTATCGATCCGAGTATAAGTATCGACTGATGCATCCCCGCCGAAGGAAGGTCGCGGAACATTCCAAGGTAAATGAGGTATTCCGAAATAAAACCGTTAAAGGGAGGAAGACCACAAATGGCCAGGGATCCAATGAGAAAAAGCACTGAGGTGTAAGGCATACGCTTCATCAATCCTCCCAGCTTTTCAATGTCGCGTGTATGGGTCGCGGTGTATACGGATCCAGCGCTGAAGAAGAGCAGCGATTTAAACAGGGAGTGGTTCAGCACATGAAGCAATCCCCCGCTGAAACCCAGCAAACTGAGCGCATTGTTTCCGGTTGCAAGCCCGATCACTCCCAGTCCAATTCCAGTGCCTATTATACCTATGTTCTCGATGCTGTGATATGCCAGCAGCTTTTTCATGTCGTGCTGGACGATAGCCATCATCACACCAAGAAGACCTGATACAAGCGATACTATGAGGATAAGGATCCCGATCTGAAGGAGATCCTGCCTGACATAAAGTAACACCCTCAGGATCCCGTATATCCCCATCTTTATCATCACTCCCGACATCACCCCCGAAACATGGGATGGCGCAGCAGGGTGAGCCTGGGGAAGCCACGTGTGAAGCGGAATGAACCCGGCCTTGATCCCGAATCCCAGAAAGAACAGAATGAAAAGAAAGATATTGGAATGGTTCCTGAAAAAAACTCCAAGAGCATCAAAGCTCATATTGCCTGTTTCTTTACCGAGAATAAGAAAGGCAAACATCAGGAAGAACATCCCGACATGCATCTGTATAAGATAACTGATGCCAGTTTTCATGATGCTTGTTTCCTCAGCATCGAATATGACAAGCATAAACGACGCCAGTGCCATTATCTCCCAAACTATGAGGAACGACAGCCCGTCGCGCGTTATCAGCACGAGTATCATTGAAAAATACAGCCAGAGATACGAGAAATAATGAATGGAAAAACGTAATGAGTTCTTGCTCCGGTTATACTGTTTCAGATAACCTTTTGCATAGATAAGGCCGATGAGCAGGGTGAGGTTGACCACCAGAATGAAGAAAGCCGACAGGCTGTCAACAACAAGCGTTACCTTTTTTCCAATCAGCGGGATGACTTCCTCCAGCCTGAGTTCTGAACTGCCTCCCGACAGCACTTCGATGCTCCATGCCGAGCTTATGAGAATACCGGCACCAAGGACAATAACAGCCGCAATGTGCTTCAGGATTTTAGGGACCGGGAAAAGCGCAAATGAAAGGATCAGAACACCAAAAAAAAGCGCGATATTCATTGCAGGATTATTTCCTAACTTGAATTTTGCCCGCAAAAGTATAAAAATATTGCAATAGCCATGGATCCGGACATTTTTTAATTATCTCCTCCCGGTTACAATGTCCATCACAAATGAAAACCGGCAAAGCCGAGGAAGGCTATGTAAACACATCGCTGCATTTCAATTATTCACATTAAGCTGAACATCCTCCCTCACTTCATTCACCTCAATAACCTGTGTATTTCCGCCTTTGAGCAGATCTATATCGTGGGGCTGGTTAATTTTCCAGTTTCCGTTTGTGAAATCCGGTACGTCAATCGATTGTGACCTGTTTGCAACCGACCACTCGCTGAGTGGCGCCACTGAACTCCATAACGCCCCGTCGTACACATCCTGGTCGAGAGGCAGACCATTCCTCAGGCAGTCGATGAGTCTCCAGTCCATAATAAAATCCATGCCTCCATGTCCTCCCACTTTTTTTGCCATTTCCCCGACTCTTCTCACTATTTCGGGAGTGAACTTTTCCGTAACGTCCCTGAGTTCCTCTTCGCTGAGCCAGTTATGTCCCATTGCAATACGTTCGGGTCCGGGATATTTGCTCGCAGCACCTGAAGTCCCGCTTATAACATGAAGCCTTGAATACGGCCTGACCGAAGAAACATCATGCTGGATCAGAATTGTTCTTCCAAGGTTTGTCCGAACAAGCGAAGTATTCATATTTCCGCGGTAAGTCTTGCCTGCAAAAGGAGCAAAGAACGGATCACCGGCAGCAAGCTCACTGGCATGCCTGCCCATTGTAAAATCGTTGGTCGACATGGAGGTCAGGTATTCCATTCTGTCGCCTCTGTTTATATTCATGATCTGGCAAACCGGACCCAGACCATGGGTCGGATAAAGGTTTCCGTTTCTTTCAGCATTTTCCTTCAGCCTCCACATTCCCGTATAGGCTCCGTCAGACTGACTTTCATCAATCGGTTTCTTGAAATTAAAGCCCATGAGATTGTGAATATAAGCTCCCTCCCCATGAAGTATATCGCCAAACATGCCCTGCCTGGCCATATTGAGAGTGAGAAGTTCAAAGAAATCGTAACAGCAGTTCTCGAGCATCATGCAGTGTTTCTTTGTCTTTTCCGATGTCTCCACAAGCTGCCAGGCTTCATCTATTGTCCGGCTTATCGGAACCTCACAGGCAACATGTTTCCCGTTCTCCATTGCATATACGGCCATGGGAGTATGCCATACCCAGGGAGTGCATATATAAATAAGGTCGAGATCAGGCATCTCAACAAGCTTCTTCCATATATTTTCGTCGCCGCTGAATTCCTGAGCCGCCGGCCTGCCAATGCGTGAAAGGTAAAGCTGTGAGGCTTCCACTGCCGTCGGACGCAGGTCGCCAAGTGCCTTAATCTCCACTCCTTCAATGTACGACAGTCTTTCAACTGCTCCGCTTCCCCTGTCACCGACACCTATAAAACCAACTCTCACTACCGGAAGAGCCGGAGCGGCATACCCCGACATGTTGAAATTTCCCTTATGAGATTTCCTGACAGCTTCAACTATTGATGAGAGATTTGATTCCGGTTCCTTTGGGGCGCATCCTGAGAGCAATCCTCCGGCAAATGCACCTGCGCCGGCTACGGTTGCATGTTTCAAAAAATCGCGACGATTGCTTTTCATACAGATAAGATATTAGGGTTATCAGGTTTAGTTAAAAGATTGATTATTGCGAAAATACTACTTTAAAAATAAAATCCAAGCCCTGCTTTGAATGGATTTGCCCGTGTTTTGTTATTTTTACACGACACTAACCTGGTATGATCTACGAAAAAATATCACTGAAGAAATTCAATACGTTCGGCATCAATGTAAAGGCTGATCACCTTGCTGCCTTCAAGCTTGAGGACAACGCCATCCATTTTTTCAGACAGCACCGGGCAAAAGAACAAAAATACCTGGTACTGGGTGCAGGCAGCAATATCCTTTTCACCGGTGATTATCATGGAACCATAATCCATCCTGAAATGGAAGGCATTGCCATGGAAGGCAAAAAAGGCGCCGATATTGTAATCTCGGCCGGAGCCGGAGTAGAATGGGATAAACTGGTGGAATCGGCAGTGAAGAACGGACTCGGAGGCCTGGAGAATCTGTCCCTTATTCCCGGGCGTGTCGGTGCAGCAGCTGTTCAGAATATAGGCGCCTACGGGGCGGAGGTAAAGGATGTGATCGAAAAGGTAAGGGCAATATCGCTCGATGACGGATCAATAAGGGAATTCACGAACAGTGAATGCAAATTCGGCTACAGGGATAGTGTGTTCAAGCATGAATTAAAAGGGAAGTATTTGATCTCCAGAATATTCTTCAGACTATCCACACAACCCAGACTCTGCCTGGAGTATGGTTCGCTTAAAGATGAACTGACAAGTCTTGGCTCCATTTCTCTGGCCAACATAAGGAAAATTGTAATCAGCACCAGGCAGGCTAAGCTTCCCGATCCCGATAAGATCGGAAATGCTGGCAGTTTTTTCAAGAATCCCGTTGTCGCAGAAAATGTCCTCCTGGATATTCAGAAAAAATATCCTAAACTCCCCTTATTCAGGGACAGATCAGGGGGTGCAAAAATACCGGCTGGATGGCTTATTGAACAGTGCGGCTGGAAAGGCAAAAGGTTAGGCGATGCAGGTGTGCATGAAAAACAGGCCCTGGTTATTGTCAATTACGGAAACGCAACAGGGTCAGAATTGCTCGACCTTTCGGAAAAGGTGAGAAAATCGGTGGCCGAAAATTTCGGAATAACCCTGGAACGGGAAGTGGAAGTTATCTGAATAATTATTACCTGTATATCCTTCTGCGGTTCAGCTCACTCTGATAACGTCGTGCATTCATATTGTGCTCCGATAAGGTCCTGGCAAAATTGTGGTAACCTGAAAAATCTGGTCTGGCTGCAAAATAGAGATAATCGTGCTTCTCTGCATTCAGAACAGCTTCTATACCCCCTATTGACGGACATGCTATCGGACCGGGGGGCAATCCAGCATATTTGTAAGTATTGTACGGTGAATCGGTTTCAAGATGCCGGTAAAGAATCCTGTTCACATTAAAATTACCGATAGCAAATTTTATGGTTGGATCGGCCTGAAGGGGAATACCTCTCCTGAGCCTGTTAAGATAAACTCCTGCGATCCTGGGCTTTTCATCATTCTTGAGAGCTTCCTCGTCGACAATGGAGGCAAGTGTCGATACTTCAACAGGGGTGAGCCCGATATCCTCGCTCTTCTTTATTCTTTCCCTGTCCCAGAACCTCCTGTACTCACGGAGCATCCTGCTGTAAAGCTTCCGGGCACTGGTGTTCCAGTAAAACTCGTAGGTGTCGGGAATAAAAACCGATATTACAGTTTCCCGACTGAATCCGTCACTGCTGTAATTGTCCGGATCTGAAAAGAATCCCATTATTGCCGCCGAATCAGCTTCAATCTGCCCTCCGATCCTTCCGGCAAGCTCATTCAACGTCCTGATATTATTAAATGTAATCATGACAGGCATCTGTTTGCCCCCCCTCAGCATATTGATCAGGTCGTTGGCACTCATGGATCCTGAAATGACATACCTGCCAGGTTTTACCAGAACCGGGTATTTCTTTTTATCAGCAACCCATTTCAAAGTTTTTATACTTTTTATCTCAAGATTCGCCTCAATGGTATCCATTGCCTGCTCATAGGTTGACCCGTCGGGAATATAAAGGATCGACTCCCCTCCCTGAGGAAAAACAGACGGACTGTACAACCTGCCATAGATAACGGCCGCAACGATAAACACTGCAGCGAAAAACAGCAACAGGGAAATAATAACTAATCTTCGATTCTTCATGCACAAAGGGTATGATGCAAATTTAAAGAAAGCTGCCGATTTGAATAACTCTGATACAAATGATTATTTTTGAGCCAAGAGTTCATTAACCTTCCAAATGAAATGAAAATGACCACATCAGTTCTTTTGACGCTTATCATTATCGGCATCGTTACAGGTGTCGCTGCAGGTTTGCTTGGAATAGGCGGGGCAATAATAATGGTCCCGGCACTTGTTTTCATCATTGGTCTGACCCAGCATCAGGCTCAGGGTACAAGCCTTGCCGTAATGCTGCCTCCGATCGGCATAATCGCCGCCTATAATTATTACAAAGCAGGTGAGGTCAATCTTAAATTTGCACTTATCCTTGCAATTGCTTTCATAGTCGGGTCCTTTTTCGGATCTAAGCTGGCTTTAAACATCCCCCAGCATATCCTGAAAAAGATATTTGCCCTGCTCCTGCTTGCAGTTTCCCTGAAAATGTTCTTTTCAAAATAAAAGCAGGGGCACTGCAAGCAATGTCCCTGCTTTAATGTCATTCTCTGTCAGAACATTATTCCGACACTGAGCAGAAATGCGTTGGGTCTGTCATCCAGGGTGACCTTTTCTCCTCCGGCATCTATTTTTGTCTGGTATTTCTGCAAGCTGCCTTCATATCTCAGGTCCAGTGTTATTTTTTTAACAATATCAACACCGATTCCGGCCTGATATCCGAAGGTCAGGTTATTGTACATTGCCTTAAAATCAGGATGATCGATCAGATCCTTAGGTGAATTGATAAGAAGACGTGCGGCTGGACCGGCATTAAGGCGTACCGGACCAAGCTTTGCACCAAGCATTATTGGAAGATCAAGCTGATTGAACTGCTGTTTCACAATTTCTGTCTCAACACCTTCTACGATCTTATACTCATCAGTTCTGGATGCGAACAGAAGTTCCGGCTGAATATAGAATCCTAATAAACTGAACCTTACAAATGCGCCGGCGTGAAAACCATAATTGGCCTCCTTGATAGCGTTGACCAGATACTCAGTTTCACCTGAAGTAAGGGTTTTTACATCATCCATTTTTACATTAGTGGTGCTGGCACCTGCCTTTAGTCCGAAATTAACCTGCGAAAATGCGGGAAGAGCAAGAAAAACAGATAATACAATTAAGATTGATTTTTTCATTTCTTTGGTTTTAAGTTATACATTTTAATCAGATAATAAGATACACAGACATCTTAGAGACTTTCATCATCATCTGATATATAACGGTGATGTTGAACAAAAGTTTCAGACATTCGTCAAAAATTGGGGCCGATAAGGCCCCCCAGAAAGTAATAACTGATTATTTGCCGGTGAGTTCGCTGAAGATTGCTTTCTTCATCATGTCGAATTCATCTCTGTCAAACAGACGTGTCAGGAAGATTATTTTGCCTGACCGGTCAATGATCACATTCCTTGTAACTCCGGCTTCCTTCAGAGCATATAGTCCGAAAATATCAGCGCCCGGGTCAAGCGCCAGAGGATAAGTCACACCAATGTCCTTTTTGAATTTAAGCACCTTGTCAAGCGGCTCATCCCGGTCGATGCCGACGACGGCAAGGCCCGATTTACGGCCGGGAATCCATATCTCCTTTTCAATGAAAGGCATTTCATGCCTGCATACTGAACACCAGCTGGCAGTGAACTGCAACATCACCACCTTGCCCCTGAGATCAGAAAGCCGGTATGAACTGCCGCCAGCTTCTTTTATAACAAAATCGGGAGCCGTATCCCCAACCTTTACCAGGTATCCGTTATCATAAACCTTCTTCTCCTGTCCGCACAGGGCGGCGCTCATTATAAGTGCCGATATTGTAAATATAATTATTCTCCTCATGGCAAATTTTTCTGCAAATATAGTGATCTGCAACGACAGCGCCGCGATTATGAGGGCGTAAAGGCGTAAGGGCGTTTTTTTTTCTTAATGAATTCTGTTTTTTGATTAATATTGAAATCCGATTGCAATACAAAATACCGCGGACCGATGAAAAAGCATTTCTTAATTCTCTTATTTATGATCGCAACGGCTGTTAGTCAGTCATTTGCCCAGTCGAGCAGCGACAGTTTCATTAAGGCTCTCCGGAACATAAACGGGGATGTGTTGAAGGCTCAACTTGGTTTCCTGGCATCCGACTGGATGGAAGGCCGGGGAACGGCAACAAGGGGCGATTACATGGCTTCCGATTATATTGCAAGCCAGCTCCGGCTGTACGGGGTTGCCCCTGGAGGTGATCTTTCGAGAGAGAGAACCGCATCCGGAACATTCGGAACCCCCGAACTTACATATTTCCAGAATTTCACCCTGATAAAAACCATGCCCGGCGATAATCCTGTCATGAAAGTCATTGTTTCGGCAGGGAAGGATCACATCAGGACTACCAGCCTTGAAGCAGGTACCGATTTCCTCCTTGGCTACCAGGACCAGTCTGTTGAAACTGAGGCTCCTGTTGTATTTGTTGGTTATGGCATCAGAAATGAAAAACTCCGGATAGATGATTTCAGCAATCTTGACCTCAAAGGAAAATTCATTCTCAGGATAACAGGTTCACCCGGATTCCTGGAAGATAAACTGTCGATAACCGAGCAATCAGCAGTCTCGCGTGATGCCGAGCGTATCGCCAGGCAAGCGGGAGCTGCCGGTATAATAGAGTTTAATCCATCAATCGCAGTACCGGGAGCCGTAACCCGGAATCCTTTCCCCAACATGGCTCCGTCTGAGGGCAGACCTTCATACGGCCGTCCGGCGGTATACTACTCTCTGCCGTCTGAAAAGAGTCCTGACACATTTTTACGAATCATTGTCTCAGCAAGGACCGCAGATGAATTATTCACCGGAACGGGTTTCAAAATTGAAGAATTTGTCCTGAAGTCAGCAAAAAGCTATGTGAAAGCTCCGGTCATTCTTTCGGAAAGGAAGATTTATCTGAAAACCAATGTAAAAACTGAAAATGTCAGAGTCAGAAATGTTATAGGGATCATCGAAGGAAAAGACACCACCCAGATAATTGTCGCAGGAGCGCACTACGACCATATGGGCATGTGGAACGGATACATTTGGAACGGCGCCGACGACAACGGATCCGGAACAGTTGGAATCATGACAATTGCCAAGGCTATAAAGGAGACTGGCATCAAGCCGGAAAAGACAATCGTTATTGCATTGTGGGCAGCAGAGGAAGAGGGATTGCTTGGGTCGAGACATTTTGTATCAAACCTGCCGTGGCCTGAAAAAAACGTTCGTCTGAACCTTAATTTTGACATGATATCCAGATACGTTTCAGAAAAGGAAACTAGGAAGGCCTATATGGTTTACAGCGACATTTTTCCGGCATTCAAAACTATGACTGAAAGGAATCTGAAAAATTTTGGAATTGATCTTGATGTAGAGTACCAGCCCTCAGCCAATCCTCCCGGCGGAAGCGATCACAGATCATTCGTGGATGCAGGCATACCTGTTATGCGATTTAAACCTGGCCACAGGGAAGAATATCACACCCCCGGGGATGAAGTCGCAACTGTCGACTGGGATATCATGGAAAAGATTGTAAAGATAGGATTCGCGAATATATGGGAACTGGCTAACAGTGAGTGGTGATGGCGGATTGCCGGTTGCTGATTTCTGATTACTGAATACTGAATACCAGTTCCTTACTGCCAACTGTCTCCTGCCAACTGCCAGCTTTTTTTGCTAATAAAGGGAATTGAATCAATTGAAGTCAGGTACATTGAAATTCTGAATGCTTTTTCTTATATTGTCAGCCTAAACCCTATCACCATGAAAATATTCAGATTCATTGCCATGATTCCTGTACTGCTTGGTCTTGCATCGGGAGCCAGCAGTCAGCAGGTAAAACAGGATGACAAACTTCACATAATTATCATCGGTGCTCATCCTGATGATCCCGATAAAGTGGGAGGAACTGCCTACCTCTGGGCCAAAGCCGGACACGACGTTCTGATGGTCTCGCTTACAAACGGAGATGCCGGTCACCAGACCTACAGTTCCGAAGAACTTGCAAAAATCCGCAGGGAAGAAGCAAGAAGAGCCGGTGAAGTCATTGGAGTGAGGTATATTACTCTCGACAACCACGACGGACAGCTGATGCCGACCTATGAGAACAGGCTTCAGGTCATAAAGCTTATCAGGGAACAGAAAGCTGACATCGTGATATTCCCCCGCCCTTATGACTATCATCCAGACCACCGCTACTGCGGTACTCTTGTTCTTGATGCAGCCTACATGGTAACAGTTCCAAAAATACTTCCGGAGGTCCCATTCCTTGAGAAAAATCCGGTCTTCCTGTTCATGTCAGATCATTTTGTTCATCCAGAACCCTTTGTTCCTGATATCTGCATCCCCATCGATGATGTAATGGATAAGAAGATCGACATGTATCATCAGCACACCTCGCAGATGTATGAATGGCTGCCATTCAACCGGGGCCAGCTCGACCAGGTTCCTGCTACTGAAAAGGAAAGAAGGGCATGGCTTGGCAAAACATGGGGAGCCAGATCGAATGCCGAACCCTACAGGGCAAAACTGATTGAACAATATGGCCAGGAAAAGGGATCAGGCATCAGAAACTGTGAAGCATTCCAGGATAGCGGCTACGGTTCGCCCCTGACCAAGGAAAATATAAGGCACTACTTTCCTTTTTATTGATATTCAATATACTGGCTGTTCTCCTTCAGTTCGATGAAGTCATCGCCCGTTTCCCTGTATCCGTATTCAAAACAATAGTGGTATCGGGTACCGTCTGATGTTTCAATCAGATGCGTGAAGAAACTGAAATTATAACCCAGGGCAAAAAGCGCATCCTTGTGGATCCTGAACTTTCCTTCAGTGTACAGGTCGGCAAGGATGCGCCTGTTTTTCCTGAGCAGGCCGTGAACATTCCTCATAAAATTGTTTGTATCACGGTTAAGCTTGTTGTTGTAATTGTTTCTGCACTGGTCAGAGCAGAATTTCTTATCGGTACGGCCGCGTATTGTGCAGCCGCAATCGAGACATTTCCTTTCCACAGCACGAATGTTTTGTTAAAGTTACAAAAAATCACTGGCAAACGACAACAAACGACTATAAATGATTTTGAAACAGGTATAAATATTTAATAACCGAAAGGTTCAATGAGGCGTGCTTAAGTTTGTGTCATATAAAAACATGTCAAACCAAAATCATTAAGTCATGAACATTTTAAGGAACCGCGTTCAGCTTATCGGGCACCTGGGGCAGGATCCCGAGATCAAGAACCTGGAAAACGGAAAAAAGGTTGTGAATTTCACAATTGCCACCAATGATACCTTCAAAAACACTGAAGGCCAGAAAGTGGAAGAAACGACCTGGCACAATATCGTTGCATGGAATGGCCTTGCGGAGCGAGCTGCCAAGTACCTGAGGAAAGGCAAGGAAGTGGCCATTGACGGAAGGCTTGTGTACAAGAGCTATGAGGACAAAAAGGGAGTGACCAAGTATGTGACGGAGATTGTCCTGAATGAGATGCTCTTTCTGGGGTCGTCGGTCAGGAACGGCGGGGAAAAAGAAGAATAGCACAGATAACTCGCTGTAATCCTGGCGAAAAGAGGCTGTCTCAGCGACAGCCTCTAATTTTTTCTATATCAGAAATCCGTCAGATCAACATTGGTCCGGTAATCACCCAGAAGGTGCTCGGCAAAATAATACCACATAATCCTGTCGAAGTATGCCGTGGCACTCCCGAAACCATGCCTCTGCCCGGGAAGCATCATGAAATCGAATCTCTTGTTGGCCTTTATCAGGGCATCGGCAACCCTCAGGGTATTGCCGGGATGCACATTATTGTCAATATCGCCGTGAACCAGTAAAAGATGCCCTTTCAGGTTCTTTGCCAGATCCTGATTCTTGTCAATGCCAGCCTTAAAGGTAAGATCTGTCTTCTTTGTATCCTTCTTTACAATAGTTGTATCCTTTTTTTGTTCAAGGCCTGTTGTATCCTTCTTTTCATCCGACTTTACCTTCACTTTAAGTTCAACCTCTTCCACACCGTCATGTGTTTCGCCCCACCACTGGTTGTAAATGTTATTGTCGTGGTTCCCGGCCGAGGATACGGCAACATCATAAAAATCGGGATATGACAGTATTGCAGCAGTCGACATGAATCCGCCGCCTGAATGACCATAAATCCCAACCTTCTCAACATCGATGAAGGGATAAAGCTCAGAAAGCTGTTCTATTCCGTAAACATCATCTGCCAGGGCGTAGTCCCTCAGGTTATCATACCCATAAGTATGATAGTAGTTACTTCTCTGAGGGCTCCCTCCCCTGTGTCCGAAATTAACCACTACAAATCCCAGCTGGGCAAGAGCAATGTTCTTTCCGCCGGAAGCTGTAAACTGGTATGGTACCGATTCGGTCTGAGGGCCTGGATACACATACGAAATAACCGGATATTTCCTGGTTGAATCCAGATTGAAAGGTGTGTACATGACACCGTAGAGATCAGTAACTCCATCTTTCGCCTTAACCTTTATCGTCCGGGGCATTTTCCATCCCATCTGATAAAGCTGGGTAAGATCGGCCTTCTCAAGACTGAGAATAATATTTCCGTTGTTATCACGCAGGACCGACCTGGGTTCAGTGTCCACGGTCGAATAAGTATCAACAAAATACTTTCCTGATTTAGACATTGACAATGAATGATTTGCCGGTTCGCGGGTAATGAGGTTCATTGCGGGCTTATCGAGCGATACCTTGTATTTCATGCTGTAATAGGGATGGGTTCCCTCTTCTTTTCCGAATGCTTCAAAATAGAGTACCCTCCCGAGAGTGTCTATATGATTTATCCTTCCGGTTACAAAGTAACCGTCAGTCAGCTGCCTCTTAAGCAGACCGGCCTGATCGTACAGGTAAAGCTGACCCCATCCGGACCTTTCCGACCACCAGATAATGTCATTTCCCTCATTTAAGACCGACAGCCTCGAATATTCGTTGTTGAAATACGGCCAGGCTTTTTCACTGAACAGAACCGAAACAGCACCTGTTTCTGCATCCACCATGCAAACGTCGAGATTCTTCAGTGGCCGGTCCTTCCTGACAACGATCAGCTTATCGGCATTCTCCTGTGATGACCATTCAACGGAAATAGTCTGATCCTTCCATTTCCTGAGATCCACATCTGTCCGTTTCCGTGATTCCACATCAATGATAACAAGTTCGGGCTGAGGAACAAACTCCTCTCCCGGCATTGAATACCTGTACGACTCAAGTTTTGGCCGCGGATTAGCCAGTACATCTATGACAAACAGGTCCCTGACCTTCCGTTCGTCTTCCCTCACAACATATAGTTTCTTCTCATTCTTGAACCAGCAGACTCTTGCTCTTAACTTTTTGTTCTTTGTCGTGTCATTTGTATTACCGTAACCTGCGAAACTGTAGTATCTCTCGCCATCGGTTGTAAGCTGGATCTCAGTGCTGTCTTTGTCTCCTGCTTTCATCAGGAACAGATTATGGTTCTTCGCATAGGTGATCCAGGTGCTGTCGGGCGACCAGGATGCCCATGAGGGTTTCTTTTCCTTGCCAATTGTATCCTTTATCGCAAGCTTTCTTGTATTCATATCGTAGATGAACTTGATTGAATCAACCATGAAAGTGAATCTGGACGAGCTCTTCTTCTCGAATTTAAGTTCACGTACCGGAAGGTCAAGCTCGTTGTAGGGATGCAGAGTGAGTTTTTTCAGCTCCGAAGCCATGTATCTGGAGTCGAACAACAGTTGCTTCGACCTGGCAGCAGCATTGACATAATAGAAGTTTTTGCCTGACGAGGTCTTGTATGAATACCAGAACAGATCCGACTCTTCTATCCATGTCGGGTTTACTGAAAGGTCACCTAAACGGGATGCAATGTTGTCGCTTCTGAATTTCTCTGCAGCCTTGAAATCGGCTTTCTGGGCATTAATGGCATAGAAAAGTGAGAAACCTGCAATGATCAGGAATGTTTTTTTCATTATTATATTGGTTAGGTGGATTAAGGTCAGTTAATTTCATGCTTCCCTGCCAGCTCTCAGAGCTTTAACATTAAGTTCAGCCAGTTCGGGGCTCTTCCTTGAAAAAAGCTTAGCAACAGCATTCTCGAGGCTTTCGTAGGGAAGTCCGAGATGATGTGACGCGGCTCCGAGTATCACAACGTTGCCGGAACGGGCGGAACCAGCCTGGCGGGCAATATCATCAGCATCAATAATCTTGTGGTTGGGAACCTTTCTTATCTGGCCGATGATTTCTTCGACGGGAGGATAATTATCAATATTAATGTAGGGCGTTGAGTTTGTTACAAGCCATCCGGAAGCCGAAAGCCAAGGCAGGTACCTGAGTGATTCCATCGGCTCAACTGAAATTATCAGATCAGCCTTTCCATAGGGAATCAGATCTGAATGTACAGGATGTGATGAAAGCCTCAGGTGCGATTGCACATCCCCTCCCCTCTGGCTCATTCCATGAACCTCAGCCTGCTTAAGATAAAGATCATTGTCAACTGCGGCAAGACCGATTATTGCCGCAATCGACAATATTCCCTGCCCTCCTACTCCTGATAGTATTATGTCGCTCTTCATGATTCCTTTTCGGTGCTTTTATTCTGTAATGATTCTGTCTTCCTTCGCTTTGAGGCGGTCTGGATGCATTCCCTTGCGGAGATGATCACAGAAACCCCATCGTATTCAAATTCCTCCTGCATGATCCGGACGTTCTCCTCATGATTTTTCTTCAGGGGAGTAATGGTCCTTATATGTTCTTTGCCGACACCAAGGCCCTCGCAGATCTTTTGGAGCCGCCCGGTAGCATGTGATTTTTGTCCGCCGGTCATCGCAGTAGCAGAGTTATCCGAGATGATTACCGTAACCGGAGAATTCTTCATTACCGCATCCAGAAGCCCGGTCATGCCCGAATGGGTGAAGGTTGAATCGCCTATAACAGCAACGGAAGGTCTTAGTCCGCCGTCGGCAGCGCCCACGGCCATGGTGACTGAGGCTCCCATATCGACACATGAGTTTATTATACTGTAAGGAGGAAGTGCAGCGAGCGTATAGCAGCCGATATCAGAGAAAACACCCCTGCTCCCTGAAGGCTTCAGAGCGTCGATCACTGCAAGAAAAGTGTCGGAATGACCGCATCCCTTGCAAAATGAAGGAGGTCGGGTTCTAACTACATCCGGGACTTTGAACAATGGCTGTGAGCTGATCCCGAGCGCCCTGGCTACAATCGACGGATTCAGCTCTCCCTCCCTTGGGATGGCTCCGTCAAGCCGCCCGTTGATTGTCAGACTGTTATCAAGTATTCCTCTCAGACTCTCTTCAATGATGGGATACCCTTCCTCAAGAACAAGAATCTCCTCGCAGCGGCTGGTAAGATCGCTTATTATATCCTTCGGAAAGGGATAGGTTGTCAGTTTCAGGACAGGGAAGCCCGGCCCTTTCGCTGTGAAGTTCTCCATCAGGTAATTATATGCTATGCCGCAGGCAATTACACCCAGTCTTCTGTTCTTTCCATCTTTGAATACATTGTATTTCGAAAGCCGGTTATCATATTTAAGTGATTCGTAAACAGAAAGCAGGGCATGATATTTTTTTCTTGCAATGGCGGGCAGCAAAACGAACTGCCGGGGATCAGAAGGAAGCTGAAAGGACTTCTGCGGCATCGGGGTCTTTCTCTGCACGGCCGAGCGTGAATGTGCAAGCCGTGTGGTTATCCTGAACAGTACCGGGATCCTGAATTTCTCCGACAGATCAAATGCATCGCTAACCATGTCGTAAGCTTCCTGATGGTTTGAGGGCTCAAAAACCGGAACAAATGCAAACTTTCCATAAAATCGTGAATCCTGTTCATTCTGAGATGAGTGCATCGAAGGATCATCCGCCGACACAACCACAAGCCCTCCGTTTATACCCGTCACCGATGAATTTATGAAAGGATCGGCTGCTACGTTCAGACCCACATGCTTCATGGCCACCATGGCTCTTTTACCCGTATACGACATTCCCAGTGCTGCTTCCATTGCTGTCTTCTCATTGGCCGACCAGTCCCTGAGAATTCCTCTCTCGGCAGCTTCCGCTGATGATTGTATGAACTCCATTATTTCAGTCGAAGGAGTCCCGGGGTAAGCGTACATACCACTCAGGCCGGCATCTATTGCACCAAGAGCAATGGCTTCATCTCCCAGTAATAGCTGTTTCTGCATATTTTATTATTTGTTGTTATATCCGATATAAAATGACATCGTAAAAATACCCGAATCAGTTCAATTTTAAAACCCGTGTGATTAATTCAATTGTAAAAACGCAGTGAATATAATTCAAAATCATGTGCGGTATCCTGCCCGAAAGGTCAGGCGGGCGTCATTCCATTAAATTCAAAATTTTATTATGATGTAATTTAGTTAAAAATAACCTAAAAGCCTTTAACGTTACGCCCAATAATGTTTATTTTGCAGGCACTGCGTTTATATCAAGGCAATAATTCATGAATAAGGAAATTGAAACGGTCTCTACATATAATCTTCTTTCTTGCGCTGCCGCTCTGCCTTCTTAATGTCCAGGCCCAGGAGACAGAAAGGTTTTTCCAGGTCAGCGGCATAATAGCAGATGAGGATAATAATCCCCTGTCTAACGTGGGTGTGGTTTCGATAAAGCTCAAAAGGGGAACCATAAGCGAAAGAACCGGAATTTACAGCATAACAAGCACACCCGGTGACACAATATTTTTCAGGGCACTCGGTTTTAAGAGGAAACTGGTAGTGCTGCCGGATGATTATACAGATCGACATTTCAGCCTTGACGTTAAACTCAGTATCGACACCATCCCAATTGATAACGTGGTGGTGCTGCCCTGGAAAAGTTACAGCGAGTTCATCAAGGATATGTCGACACCTTCGCCTCTGGGACCTGAAATTGAAAACATGAACAGGAACATTGCATCGATTGAGGAAGCTATATCAACCACTGTTGACGTGAAGATAACACCTGAGGCCGGTTACCGGTATGCCATGCAGCAACAGTTCAGAAACAATATCACCAGGGGCCAGTATCCAATCAACAACCTTCTGAATCCGTTTGCATGGTCGAAATTCATAAACGGTCTGCAGAACGGGCTTTTCAGGAATCAGGATACTCCGGAGAAACCTGCCAGGGTCAAGGCGAAAAAACAGAAGAAGAAGAAAAAAAGTGAGGAGGAATAACGGCAAAATAGTAGGTATTCTGGGGACCGCCATCATTCACCTGACGGCGGCAATCATTTTTATGTCGTACAAACTTGGAGAACTGAAAACCAAGGAAAAGGAAATTGAGAAATTTGAAATTGAGTTTGCCGCTGTTGAAGAAAGGATGGAGCAGCCTCCTGTAGTCCCTGCTGATAACCCCTCTGCCGTAACAGTCGAGAATGTTCTCCGGAACGATCCCGAAATGCTTAACATAGCGCGCAACCTCGCGGCCAGGGGCGAGGAGAAAATAGATCCCCAGGAGTATATTGACAAGGTAAAGGACGAACTTATTCAAAGCGGAAAACTCGGAGCTGACAACTTTATGGACTCAAGAGGGCAGGGATACCAGCAGGCCGAAGGAGAGGAAATCGCCATGGATGAAAAGGATAAAGCTGATGAAAATCAAGAAAAAGCCAGTGAAGCAGAAAAGATGGCCGCAAACTTCCGGGGTCCTACCAGAATATATTATGAACTTACCGGCAGAAATCATATATACCTTCCCATACCTATCTATAAATGCGAGGGATCGGGAAAGGTGGTGCTTGTAATCGAGGTTAATCAGCGGGGTTATGTTGAGCATGCAACCCTTGCCCAGGCTGAAAGCACTGCAACCGACGAATGCCTTGTGGAAACCGCAATTGGAACAGCCCTGAGATCAAGATTTGAAAGCAATCTTGATGCCCCGAAAATACAAAAGGGCCTTCTTACTTATATTTTTGTTGCTCAATAAGTTCAGGCTATTGACCTGCAGAAGCACAACACCTGTCCGGTTCAGCTGAACAAAGTATTGTTTTGTCTGGGGAATGGTTTTATCACTTCCGGCGTATTCCGGTTTGCCGACTTGCTGTTAACCAGGCTGCTTATTGTATGGGCTCTGAGCAGTTCATCCGGACAAGGCCTGAGGAGTGATAATGCTTCATCGGCAGAAGTATCTGAACTGATCCATCTTTTTTCAGCATTTCTGTCAAGTACCACCGGCATCCTCTTCTTGGAATTATGAATAACGGCAAGAAGATCGTTGGCATCAGTGGTTATTATAGAGAAAGTGTCAATAACTTCACCCGTAGAAGTGCTGGTCCAGTGGTCATATAGTCCTGCAAGTGAAAAGACCTCCTCCTTTGTATGGTATATGTACCAGGGTATCTTTTCATTGACAGCATGCTGCCATTCGAAAAATCCCTTTACCGGGATGATGCACCGGCCGGTAATCAATGACCTTGAAAAAGAAGGTTTTGTTGCTATTGTTTCTGCTCGTGCGTTGAATGTCTTGTATCTGATCTCTTCCGCGTCTTCCGGACTTCTTGTCCAGGAAGGAACAAGTCCCCATCTCAGCAGCCGGGCCTGGCCGGGCGAATCGAGACAGATGGCCGGAAGTTCCGGAAGGCTGAATGCATGGTAATAATAGCTGGGCTGATACCTGTCGCGGTCGGGAAAAGTAACCCCGTACCTGTTCTCAAGTTCATCCCTGACGAGGTTTACATTTACTGTAAAGCACATGTATGCCTTAGTTTATTCCTGTAAGCTCAAATCGTATTGGAACCGGAAGTGTATTATCGAAAAGGTTATATTCCGGCCAGTCGGTGATACGGGAAACCACACCTGACATCATTCTGTTGATGTAGGAATGAATCCCAGGACCGTTCCAGGCGCTTGTATTAAGCAGCACTATCCAGGTAAGACCATCGGGCTGTCTCTTTATCATGGCAGCGGTACCGGCAAATGAGCCTGTCCGGATCCATGTTCCGTTTTCATAGGTGGTCTTCCAACCTACCGGAGAAAACCTGTTATGCACATCAGTCATGAAGTTTATGCTTCTGTCTGAAAGTATATCATCGTTATAGTCAAACCCATCGACTGCAAGAACCAGTCTCATAAGGTCGGGAGCAGTGGCAAGCCAGTATCCCGCCGCGCCAAGAGTTTCAACATCATTCCCGCCATACCTGACGGGTACCAATTCGCCCGTACCATAAACCGAAGGGCGAAGCGGCATTCCTGCCGGTTCGTAATAGGTTACTTCAAAGGGGGCCTTCCCGTCCGGAAGGTTTTTACCAGGGACAATGTCGTAAATTCCAAGAGGTTCAAAAATTGCTGTCCTGCAATATTCTTCATAAGGCATCCCGGAAATCTTTTCTATCACCAGACCGAGGATACTGTACCCGAGATTCGAGTATGACCGGCCGGTACCGGGGGTAAAATGAAGTTTCTTCGAAAGGGCGAAGCGGACAATCGTCCTGGTGTCGACCGGCAGATCGCACTTCATTGAACCGGCAATGAGGTGAGGCATGAACATCTGGTCGCCGTAGCGCTGCGACCATCCTCCCTCATGCGAAAGCAAATGTGCAATGGTGATATTGAATGCTCTTTTATCTTTAGGATGAGAATAACATGAATCATTGAGTATACCATCGGGTCCAAAAACCCTGTCGTCGAGCGAAAGTTTCCCTTCCTCCTTCAGTTTCATTACAGCCACAGCGGTTACCAGCTTGGAGATGCTGGCTATCCTGAATTTACTATAGGGTTGTGTTTCGATCCCGGCGGCGGTATCGGCATAGCCGAATCCCCTGGCATATACAAGCTTGCCTTCGCGGGCAATGGCCACCGATGCACCCTGGATGGCCCATTTCTTCATAAAGGAATTTACAACGGGAACACAACCATCAAACTCCGAAACTGATGAATCGGTATTTGTCAGTCTGACATAGGCAGGCGCCAGCCTGTCGGGGCGGCTGGCGGGATTCTCCACAGCAGTGGGATTATAACGTGCCACCAGCGACAAAAAGGCAATCAGGAAGATTTTCTTCGATATGGTCAAGAATTTCACTTTTGGGCGATAAAAATAAAAGATTTTTTAAAGGATTCTACTTTCACATTGAACTTTATGAAAATTTAACTTACACTATTTGCAAATATTGTTTTTTTATATTGAAATTTTCCATTCTGAATGCCAAAAAACTAACTTTGCGATCATGTTATCAACAAGGTGTATAATTCTCGCATCGCTGATCCTCGCTTATCTTACAGTTCCACTGATGAGATCATCCGGACAGGAAATAACTATACTTGATACTATCGATTATATTCCGATGGACACCGAAGGAGCCCTGGACTTCAATCTTATGATAGCATCATCCAGGGGGCTCCATACGGAAATCGTCAGACTTCTTTCAAAGGGAGCTTCCATTGACGCAGAAACATATGAAGGGGCTACTCCCCTGATCTTTGCAGTAGCAAATAACAGGATAACTGCAGTAAACACTTTGCTTGAATGGAATCCCAATATTGACAAGAAGACCGCCGGAAGCGAGACTCCGCTTCTTATTGCGGTCAAAAACATGAACGCTGAAATTGCAGAAGCCCTGATAAGAGCCGGAGCTGATATTGATCGCAATGACGATCACGGAGCAGCTCCCATTCATTATTCTGCCATAAACGGGGATCTTCTGATGACCGACCTCCTGCTCTATTACGGCGCCGACTGCAACCTCAAGTCGTACGACGGCACCACTCCGCTGATGGCATCTATTTATGAAGGACATGCCGATATTGCCGATCTGCTTTTTCAGCACGGGGCAAATCTTGAAGCCAGGGATAATGAAGGATTCACTCCTTTCCTGATAGCTTCCCAGAAAGGCGATACCACAATAATGAGTATCCTGATAAGGGAAGGTGTCGACCTGTACGAGAAAAACATCCGTGGTTATAATGCCATGGCTCTTGCCATCCAGTCAAACCATATACCCGCCGTAAAATTTCTGCTTGAGAAAGGAGACCTTTGGAATGATGAGGAAAAAGGAGGTATCAACCCCTATACCGTTGCATCTGCCTTCGGCAGAAAAGAGATCACCACACTTCTTGAAAGCAGCAAAATTCGTGGCGGACAGGGATTCAGACTGGATGTGATCTCACTGACAGCCAGCGTCAGAGCTAATAACAGGGATTTGCTGACAGGCATGGTGCTGTCGGTCAGGGAACCTTTGCTTAACGCCGGATTCATGGCGGGATTAGATACAAAACCTTTCCGTACAAGAGTATTGAAAGAAACCGGAGAAAATGAATATTACCAGTATCTCGACAAAAGTTCACTTGCATACGCGGGATTATTCAAGGATTTCCTGCTTGGAGAAAAACCTTCCGGACTGAGGATCTCAGCTACTGCATCCCTGTCGGCAGCGTACAACTTCGGCCCTGAGTTCAGTGGTACAAACAGCAGGCCTGAAAGCATGTTGAAAATAATCCCTGCAGCTGGCATCAGGTTTGACAGATCAAGTCTGTCTTTCAGTGCGGGTATTGAATATCTGCCTACCGAATTCAGCAGGATAGGACCTCTCTGGGGCCGGCTGGGCATAACCTGGAACTACAGGCTGAGCCGTGTCAGAAAAAATGAAAAGATTATAAAATGGCTGTGAAGTATTATCAATCAGGCATCAGAGTTTTATTTTTACTTTTTCTTGCAGCTGCCTTCTCATGCGAAGAACAGGGATGGTTTGCCGATTGCAATGACTGTTCGCCCACCGAACCTGCAAATGAATACCTGATAATAAAATTTACAAGGGCGCAACCAGTTGCAATACTTAATATTTATGAAGGAGAACTGGAGGATGGAGTTCTTATAAGCACAGTAAGTCCCGGCTCTGATACCTATACTATCGCCGTAAGGCTGAACAAGAAGTATACTGCAACCGCCACATATGATATCGACGGTAAAACCTACACCGCCGTCGATTCAGCTTTTCCAAGAACAAAATACACGGAGACACAGTGCAATGATCCGTGCTGGTATGTATACGACAATGAGCTGGACCTGAGAATCAAGTACATGGTTAACTGATCGTGCATCAATGATCAGGCCGTACCCTCATAGCTAAATAACGGAACTCCCGAAGCAGCCTTATTCCTGATTGAAATAATTTCGGATTTTTTAAGAGGCTTAAGATCATTCCTCATTGCAAGCGCCATCCTGAACAGTTCAGCTTCGCCGGGAGGAACTGCGGCCGTTACCGGATGACTGAGAGTAAATCTCAATCCCATCTTTATATCATCAGGAGTAATGAGTGGTTCGTACCAGCATTTTGGATACCTTGACCTGTCGGAACCCTGTGCCCAGGGGCCTTTAGCCATTGCCTTCAATGCGAGTATCCCCATATTCTTCTCCCTGGCGCGGGCCATGACCTGAGGACCAAAATTACCTGCGTTCCAGGTTGCATAATTGAACGGAAAAAGGATGGTGTCGAAGTCAAAGCGATCCATCAGGGCCATTGCAGCTTCAACAGAATGAGCTGAAAACCCGATGTATTTAATAAGACCTTCCTTCCTGGCCTCAATGAAAGTCTCCATGGCTCCGCCCGGTCCCAGGAGAATGTCAACATCCTCCATGCTGGTCACTGCATGATGTTGATACAGATCAAAATGGTCAGTTCTCATGTTCCTGAGAGACTGTTCCAGTTCAACCCGCGCTTCTGCCTTTGTTCTCTTTCCGGTCTTGCAGGCAAGGAACACATCCTTTCTGTATGGCTCGAGTGCAGGCCCAAGCATGAGTTCAGCATTCCCATATGAGGGGGCAACATCGAAATAATTGATTCCGGCTTCAATGGCCTCACGTACGGCATTCGATGATTCTTCAGCCGTGGCATTCATTACGACAATCCCTCCGAATCCGATTATTGAAAGCATAGCGCCAGTGCTTCCAAGGGATCTCTTTTCGATCATACCGGCTGTCTTTTTCCTGACCATCCCGCTGAGATCGGCAGGAAAAAGGCTGATGGCCGGGGCGGCAAGTGCAGTGGTCTTTATAAAATCGCGTCGCCTCATTTTAATATATTTTTTAACAGGTACAAACCAAAAAGATACACAATTGTTTCCAATTGTAAAAATTTTTAATTCACCGCATGTTATAAATTAAAAACTGGCCTGGCTGAAAAATTTATCTTTTCACCGGGATAATAGACCTTTTCAAGAAAAAGGCCGCTGGGGGGTGCCGTAAGAGATGCAGGAATATCGGATTTATTGCGGAAGAACCCTGGGATATCGCGGGTATCCAGTTTACCCCTGCCTGCTTCAACCACCACTCCTGTCATTCTTCTAACCTGTTTCCAGAGGAAATGGGATCCGATAACATGGAACAAAAGCATATCACCGTAATCATATACTTCTGAATGCATTATTTCAACCCTGGTCGACTTTTGTTCCTGCTCATCATCAGTAAAGGACCGGTAGTTTTTAAGCCCGGTAAAATGCCTTGCCGCTTCATTCATCCTGTTTATTTCAAGCTGGTCCTTTATCCACCAGACATATTTCTTTCCGAATGAGGTCCTTCGACGGCTTATTTGATAGATATAGCTCCTTGCTGCCGCATCATGCCTTGCGTGGAAGCCGTCATGAACCTTTGCAACATCGAGAATGGAAATGTCGTGGGGGAGCCTGTCGTTTATACCATAACGGATCCTTAGCGGAACGATGTCTGTTGATGCTTCGAGATGTGCGACCTGGCCGAGGGCATGGACTCCGCTGTCGGTCCGGCCTGCACCATATACGTCAATTTTATCAGTACCAAACAAATCTCTGCAGGCATCAATTAATTCTCCCTGCACTGATTTGCCTCCCTTAAGCAGCTGCCATCCGGAATACCGGGTCCCGTCATATTCGAGTGTTAATTTGAACCGCGACATACATTTCATATTTAGCTGCTAAGATAAGATATTAAGCGCCACTGCCAGGCCGGAAAAGGTTGAATTCCATCAAACGGATAAAGCTGTCACCCTTACTTTAATTCCTGCACTACAATTCCTATATTTGGCTGACAAATTACAACGATCATGGAGACATCCTTTTATAACTCGGAGATTTTCGAATACGCCGTTATGCCTTTCCTGATTTTCCTTGCAAGAATATGCGACGTATCGATCGGTACAATGAGAATTATCTTCGTTTCAAAGGGAAACAGGAAGGTAGCCCCTGTGCTTGGTTTCTTTGAAGTACTCATCTGGATCATTGCCATCAGCAAGATCATGCAAAATCTTGATAATTATGTTAATTACATAGCCTATGCTGCAGGATTTGCAACCGGCAATTTTGTCGGAATGATAATAGAGGAACGACTGGCAATGGGCATTCAGATGGTCAGGGTGTTTGTAGGAGAGAATGGGATGGAGCTAGTAAGGAGCCTGAATGCCAACGGATTCGGTGCCACAACTATTGAAGCTCACGGTGCAAAGGAAAAAATCGACATAGTATATTCCATAGTCCACAGAAATGAGCTCAAGGAAGTCCTTAACATAATCACCGCATTCAACCCGAGGGCTTTTTTTACAATTGAGGACATAAAGTCGGCAAAGGAAGGGATTTTCAATCCGCGGAAGAAGAGTCAAATATTCCCGTTCGCCAATGTGATCCGCGACTGGAGGCCCGGAAAATAAAACCCTTCCAAATCCGGACTGTCATATTACCCAAGAGAAAATTAAAATCATGGAACCAATTGAAAACCACCCGCTCTACAAGGCTCACAGCATTGACACGGCAATGAATTCCCTGTGGGAATTTTATACAAAAAGGTTTGTACCCCTCTTCCTTATCTCATTGGTTATGGGGCTTGCAATTCAATATCTGGGAACATTCATCCGGATAGACATAGGCGACTACCAGACCTTCAATATGGAAGAAATGATGAATAAGCTGAGCGAATACAAGTGGCCGATGATAATATTTACGCTTGTCAACGTGCTGTTTACAGTTATCCTGCATTATTATGTGATCTTCAATCCCCTTGACAGTGAATACAACCTCCTGAAATGCACGGTTAAATCTTTCCGGTATTACGTGCCTTATCTCCTTATCCTGATCATGCTGGCATTTTTCGGTTCCTTTGCCCTTGTCCTCGGCCTTGCTCTTCTGTTCGTGGGAGCACTGTTTGCAGGAGTCTACATAATGACAATATACCTCTTCATACTTCCGATAATGATGGTTGAAGGACCGATTATTGCACATGCAATAGTCAGAACGGCAACCCTGGTCCACCGGAATTTCTGGAGCAACCTCGGATGGACGGCTGTATTCATAATCCTGTTGCTGGTCGTGTCGATCCTTTTATCAGGACTGGTGCTGCTTCCGTTTACAGGCACCTTTCTGTCAGCAGTCAACAGTCCGGAGGAGGCTTCAGCTGCCATGGAGATAGCTTCCCGGCCTCTTTACATAATATTGTCGGCTGTAGTTAATGCCATAACACTTCCCTTTCTTCCGATATTCGCGTGCATTCTGTATTTCAATGGCAGGGCAAGGGAACAGGTACAGATGCTATAGGTCGTTCTCACCTTTCACATATCCGAAATTGGCAAGAATACCGCCGTCAACATAAAGGATGTGTCCGTTGACAAAATCGCTTGCCCTTGATGCAAGGAACAATGCCGCATTTGCCACATCACCCGGCTGGCCCCATCTGCCGGCAGGAGTCCTGGTCATCACCAGGTCATTGAACGGATGTCCGTTTTCCCGTATTGGCCCGGTCTGGGCTGTTACTATATACCCGGGACCAATTCCGTTTATCTGAATATTGTATTTTGCCCATTCGCATGTCATGTTCCTGGTAAGCAGAGCAAGGCCGCCCTTTGCCGAGGCATAGGCTGATACGGTATTGCGGCCGTAAACGCTCATCATTGAACACATATTGATAATCTTGCCGCTTCTTTTGGAGATCATGTTCGGGACAACACGTTTTGAGACGATGAACGGAGCAACCAGGTCAACGTCAATCACCTGTTTGTATTCCGGTACCTGCATGTTCAGTATCGGTATTCTTTTTATTATCCCGGCATTATTTACAAGAATGTCAACCGGACCATAGTCTGATTCAATCTGCGATATCCCACTGTCCACATCTTTTTCGTCGGTGACGTCGAAAACCAGGGTAAAGACACTTAGTCCTTCCTTTTCGAAAGCATCTCTGCAAAGATCAAGTTTTTCTTCGCTTAGATCATTGACGCATACCTTTGCCCCTGCCTTTCCAAGCATGACGGCTATTGCCAGTCCAATGCCATGGGTCCCGCCGGTGACGAGGGCAACCTTTCCGGTCAGATCAAACAATTCCATAATCCGTTCCATTGCATCTTATTTTAAAGTGTCGGGATGACGTACATCCATATCACTGTAGTCGAGATTTTCTCCGGCCATACCCCAAATGAATGTATAGCTTGATGTTCCTGCTGCGCTGTGAATGCTCCAGGAAGGCGAAAGAACTGCCTGTTCATTTTTCATCCAGATATGACGGGTTTCGTCAGGATCGCCTATGAAATGGCAAATACCCTGTTTCTCCGGAACCTCAAAGTAAAAGTAGGCTTCCATCCTGCGATTGTGGGTATGAACCGGCATTGTGTTCCAGACACTGCCTGTCTTAAGCTCTGTCATGCCCATCTGAAGCTGACATGTGGGAAGTACACTGTTCACAAGAAGCTTGTTGATGGTCCTGTGATTTGAGGCTTCACCGGATCCCAGAGTTACTATTTCAGCATCGAGGAGTGTCACTTTCCTCGATGGATACTTGTGGTGCGCAGGAGCCGAGTTTATATATAGCTTTGCCGGATTCAGAGCATCCTTCGATCTGAAAACCACGTCATTCGTCTCCTTTCCCAGATAAAGCGCTTCCTTGAAACCGAGATTGTATTTCATCCCTCCGGCTTCAATTTCAGCCTCACCGCCGACATTGATCATACCCATTTCCCTGCGTTCAAGAAAGTAGGAAGCTTTCAGATCATCGGCCGATTCAAGTTTCAGGGAATTTTTCACTGGCATGGCCCCTCCCACAATATACCTGTCGTACATGGAGTAAACCAGCATTATCTCATCCTGTACAAACACCTTTTCAACCAGAAACTCCTTCCTGAGTTTTCCCGTATCATACGACCTGAAATCATCGGGATGTACTGCATATCTCAATTCAATGTTCATCTTTAAGTATTTTACCTTATTTATTAAAAGAATATCCTGCAACTCTTTGGTGTCTTCCTTCATTGAAGTTCAAGCCAGGAATACCAAAAATACAATCTTTGACGGAAAGGATGAAGAGAAAACATAAAATTGTGAACAAGGCATAGCATTGAATTGAGTTCCAACAAGACTAAAATTAACATACCTTAACCGGATTTTGTCAGAACCTCTCGATTAATTTGCTATTTTTAGTAGTTCATTTTTGTCAGACAGGCTAGCTGATTCAGAATAATCAAATTATAATATAAATAATGAAAAGATTTATTAATGACGATTTCCTGCTTGAAAACAAGACAGCAAGGAGGCTCTATCATGAATTTTCCGAGGATCAGCCCATAATCGATTTCCACTGCCATCTGTCGCCCCGGATGATTGCGGAGAACATATGCTTTGACAATATAGGCCAGGCCTGGCTCGATGGCGATCACTATAAATGGAGGGCAATGAGGACAAACGGGATTAATGAGAAATACTGCACAGGTGATGCCACTCCGAAAGAAAAATTCCAGAAATGGGCTGAGACATTGCCTGCCTGCATCGGTAATCCGCTTTATCACTGGGCCCATCTCGAACTGGCACGTTATTTTGGAATTTATGACCTGCTATCCCAAACCAATGCTTCGGAGATTTACGAAAAGGCATCATCGATGCTCAGAACCGGAGAATTCAGCATCAGGTCGCTTCTAGGGAAAATGAAACTTGAAGTGGTTTGTACCACAGATGATCCGGCCGACACCCTTGAATTTCACACTCAGATGAAAGGCAATCCGGACCTGCGGATGCTGCCGGCTTTCCGTCCCGACAACGTCATCAAAACCGATGATCCGGAAAAATTCAGAGAATACATTCTCAAGCTTGAGAATACAGCAGGTAAGGAGATAGGCAGTTTTGAGGCTCTTATTGAGGTCCTTGACGAAAGGCATGCTTTTTTCCACAGTATGGGAGGCCGTCTCTCCGACCACGGATCCGAGAGATTTTTCTATTCGCCGTGCAGTCCCGAAGAAGCCGCCAAGATATTCCGTACACTTCTGAAAGGCAGACAGGTTACAGCAGATGAAACAGAGAAATACAGAACTGCCGTTATGCTGGAGCTATGCAGGATGAATCATAAGAGAGGATGGACTCAGCAGTTCCACGTTGGCGCCCTGAGGAACAACAATTCCAGGATGTTCAGGAAGATGGGACCCGATACCGGATGGGATTCAATCGGAGTGCCTCAGGATGCCTTCAGGATGTCGCGATTCCTTGATGCACTTGATGATTCCGATCAGCTTGCAAAAACGATTCTCTATAATCTGAATCCCGCCGACAATGAACTGATGATCACCATGGCAGGCAACTTCAACGACGGATCGAGGGCGGTGAAGGTCCAATACGGAGCTGCATGGTGGTTCCTCGATCAGCTAACGGGTATGGAAAAGCACTTCAGGGACCTTGCTTCACTTGGATTACTGAGAAGATTCGTGGGTATGGTTACTGATTCCAGAAGCTTCCTTTCCTTCCCACGTCATGAGTACTTCAGAAGGATACTATGCAATTTCATCGGCTCCCAGATTGAGAAGGGCAACATTCCCGATGAAGATGAACTGGTTAAACCTTTGATCGAAGGCGTGTCATACAAAAACGCAAAAGAATATTTTGAATTCTAAATTAAACCCATTCCCGCAGGACGGCATCCATACAACCATTAACGGATACCATAATGTTAATAAAGCTACAAAACATGAATGAACTAAATCTAAAAGGAAAAACAGCAGTCATCACCGGCGGTGCAGGTCTCATTTGTTCGGAAATGGCCAGATCCCTTGCATTCCAGGGTGTAAAAACCGTAATTATAGATCTGAACCAGGAAGCAGCCATGAAAGTTGCCGGTGACATTGAAAAGCAGTTCGGAACTCCTTCAATGGGACTCTCTGCAAGCGTGCTTGACAGGGACTCACTTCTGGCATCCAAAAAAATAATCAACGAGAATTTCGGCTCAATAGATATACTTGTCAACGGCGCTGGCGGTAACTCCCCGGCTGCAACTGCTAAAGCCGAGAAGATGGATGGCACAGAGGACCCTGAAGACACCTTTTTCGGGCTTAAACTTGAAGGTTTTGACAAGGTATTTGACCTGAACTTCAAAGGTACGCTGATTCCGACCATGGTCTATGCTACCGACATGGTGAAAAACAGGAGCGGTGTTATTGTTAACATTTCTTCGATGAACTCATACAGGCCTCTTACCAAAATAGCAGCATATTCAGCAGCAAAGTCTGCTGTTAATAATTTCACACAATGGCTTGCAGTTCATTTCTCAAAAATAGGGATCAGGGTGAATGCCATAGCTCCCGGTTTCCTGCTTACCAATCAGAACAGGTTCCTCCTAATGGATGAAAAAACCGGAGAACCAACTGCCAGGACCAGAAAGATCCTGGGAAGCACACCGATGGAACGCTTCGGCACACCGGAGGAACTAACAGGAACGTTGCTGTACCTGGTATCTGACCTGTCGAAATTTGTTACGGGAGTCGTTATACCGGTCGACGGAGGATTCAGTGCGTATTCCGGGGTGTGATGGCAAAGGGTAAAGGAAAAGTTGGCAGCTGGCAGGAAGCAGTTGGCAGTTAGGGACTGGTATTCAGTATTCAGTATTCAGTATTCAGTAATCGGAAATCGGTAAGTCTCCAGTAACCAGCAACCAGCAACTTATTGATTTAATACAACATAACAGAAAAACAATGATATACTATCAATCAGGATCGGAAAATACAGTGATTGGCCCCAATGAACTGGAGTATGGAGTCTACTCCGCGCTGGTGAAGCTTGGGCAGAGAAAGAAAGTACTGGCACTGCCACCCGATTTTACAAGGTTCCACTCACGTGCCGGCGACATTACCACCCTCGTTTACAAGTACTACAACGAGAGCCTTACCGACATTTTACCCGCACTGGGTACCCATTCCCCGATGACACCGGCTGAGATAAACGAAATGTTCAGTGGAGTTCCGGCAAAATTATTCAGGGTCCATGACTGGAGAAACGATGTTGTTACCGTAGGTACTGTTCCTGGAGAATTCATTTCGGAAATAACAGAAGGAAAGCTCTCCTATTCCTGGCCTGCACAGCTGAACAAACTTCTCGTCAATGGCAGATACGACCTGATTATCTCGATCGGTCAGGTCGTACCTCATGAAGTTGTGGGCATGGCCAACTACAACAAGAACCTGTTTGTCGGCACCGGCGGCCCGGAAGGTATCAACAAGAGCCACTTTGTCGGGGCCGTATACGGGATGGAAAGAATGATGGGAAAAGCCGATACACCGGTCAGAAAGATGCTTAACTATGCTTCCGACAACTTCATCCGTGACCTTCCGGTTGTCTATATCCAGACGGTAATTGGCCGTGATGATAATGGGAAACTGGTTATAAGAGGACTTTATATCGGCGATGACTACGAAGTATTCAAACTTGCTTCAGACCTATCAATAAGGGTCAATTTCACCGTTCTCGAAAAACCCATTAAGAAAGCAGTGGTTTATCTTGATCCTTCGGAATTCAAAAGCACCTGGCTGGGCAATAAAAGCATATACCGTACAAGGATGGCGATGGCCGACAACGGTGAATTGATAATACTTGCGCCCGGGCTGAAGGAGTTCGGCGAAGACAAGGAAATTGACAGGCTGATAAGGAAGTACGGGTACAGGGGTACTCCTGCTACCCTGAATGCAACCGATCAGAATCCCGAGCTTATGGATAATCTCAGTGCTGCAGCACACCTGATTCATGGCAGTTCAGAGGGAAGATTTTCAATTACCTACTGTCCGGGATTCCTTACCAGACAGGAAATGGAATCGGTAAATTTCAGGTATACCGATCTTGATATCATGATAAAGAAATATGATCCCATGCGACTCAGGGAAGGAGTTAACATAATGCCTGACGGCGAGGAGATCTACTATATTTCAAATCCTGCTGTGGGGCTTTGGGCATCTAAAGACAAGCTCAGATGATTAACTGGGGGATAATAGGCTGCGGCAAAGTCACTGAGCAAAAGAGTGGTCCGGCTTTCAATAAAGTTGACGGATCGAGACTTGTTGCAGTTATGCGCCGGAACAGGCATCTGGCTGAAGATTATGCCAGAAGGCATAATGTGCCAAGGTATTATTCCAATGCCGATGACCTCATCCATGATAATGAGGTAAATGCAGTTTATATAGCTACTCCACCCGGAAGTCATGCTGAATATGCCATCAGGACTCTGAAAGCAGGAAAACCGGTGTATATTGAAAAACCTATGGCCGCAAATTACAGGGAGTGTGTCATGATAAATGAGGCTGCAGAAAATGCCGGGCTTCCTGTTTATGTTGCTTATTACAGGAGAACACTACCAGGTTTTCAATTGATAAAGAATCTGATAGAAGCCGGCGAGATCGGGCAACCACGGTTTGCAAACTTTCAGATCTATAATTATGCTTCCGAAGCCGAAAAATCCGGAAATCCTCCCTGGAGAGTGATTCCGGAAATATCGGGAGCAGGTCATTTCTTTGACCTGGGATCCCATCAGCTTGATTTCCTTGATTACATTTTCGGACCGGTAATCAAAGTATCATCAATGGCCGTCAACCAGTCAGGATTGTATCAGGCAGAGGATTTCGTCGCAGCATCCTTCGTTTTCAAAGGCAATATAGTCGGTACCGGAATCTGGAGTTTTACTGTTTCCAGGGAAGCCAACAGAGATTATTTTGAGATTGTCGGTGATAAAGGAATCATAAAAACCTCTACATTTACATACGACCCGATCGTCCTTGTCAATTCCTCGGGAACTAAGGAATTTGCAAATGAAAGACCTGAAAACATACAGTTTTATCTGATTGAGCAGATTGTCAGGGCTCTTTCAGGGGGAGGAGATGTTGTAAGCACCGGAATTACAGGTGCAAGGACCAGTTGGGTGATGGATGAGGTTGTAAAGGAATACTACAGGGAGACAGGTCTAAAAACATGACTGACCGGAAAACTCATGGACAGGAGACCAGCAGGGATCGCAGTTTTAACAGTATGCCGGCAGTGCAGCTATCAACAAGGTAAACAAATGTTTAATTGATAAAGAAAATTCTATGGACACAAAATCGGATATCGGATTGATCGGGTTGGCCGTGATGGGTGAAAACCTTGTTCTCAACATGGAGAGTAAGGGCTTTCAGGTCACTGTTTACAACCGGACGCTTCAAAGGGTTGATGACTTCCTTGCGGGGCGGGCAAAGGGCTTGAAAATTGTCGGAGCCCATTCGGTTGAGGAGCTGGTAAAATCCCTTAAGAGACCGAGGAAGATTATGATAATGGTAAAGGCAGGCGGTGCGGTTGATGATATGATCAACACCCTTATCCCCTACCTTGAAAAAGGGGATATTATCATTGATGGCGGGAACACTCATTTCCCTGATACCAACAGGAGGACCGCCCTGGTTGAAAGCAAGGGGCTTCTCTATATCGGGACCGGAGTTTCGGGAGGAGAAGAAGGAGCTCTTCTGGGACCATCTATAATGCCCGGCGGTTCACCTGCCGCATGGCCCGAAGTCAAACCCATATTCCAGGCTATCGCAGCAAAAGTAGACGACGGGACACCGTGCTGCGACTGGGTTGGCGAAAACGGCGCAGGACATTTCGTCAAAATGGTTCATAACGGCATTGAATACGGAGACATGCAGCTGATCTGCGAAGCCTACCAGATAATGAGGGATCTTCTCCATATGAGCGCTGATGATATGCACCTTGTGTTCAGGGAATGGAACGAAGGAGAACTCGACAGTTATCTTATAGAAATAACAAGGGACATTCTTGCCTTTAAGGATGAGGACGGCAAGCCGCTGGTCGACAAGATACTCGATACCGCTGGCCAGAAGGGCACAGGAAAATGGACGGCTGTCACCGCGCTTGACGTAGGCATTCCCCTTACTCTTATCGGAGAAGCCGTGTTTTCGAGGTGTCTCTCAGCAATAAAGGATGAAAGAGTTGCAGCTTCCGGGATATTGTCAGGTCCCGGGAAAGTTTTCAGCGGCGACCGCAAAGCATTTATCAATGATCTGAGGGAAGCGGTGTATGCTTCGAAAATTGTTTCCTATGCCCAGGGCTACCAGCTTATGAGGGCCGCTGCCGGGGAATTCGGATGGAAGCTCAACTACGGAGGAATTGCCCTGATGTGGAGGGGCGGCTGTATAATCAGATCAGCGTTCCTCGGAAAGATCAAGGAAGCTTTCGATAATAATCCGGATATTCCGAACCTGCTCCTTGATCCGTTCTTCAGGACAAAGGTTGAGAAAGCCCAGGCTGGGTGGAGAAACGTCATTTCGTCGGCTCTTGTCAACGGGATCCCCGTTCCTGCAATGTCGTCAGCCCTGTGTTATTTTGACGGATACAGGTGCGAGAAACTACCCGCCAATCTTCTTCAGGCCCAGAGGGATTACTTCGGAGCCCATACTTATGAACGTACCGACAGGCCAAGAGGAGAATTCTTCCATACAAACTGGACCGGCCGCGGAGGAACAACAGCATCAACAATCTACAATGTCTAAGCATACCTAATCCAAGATTTTTATGTCAGCAGCTTCTATCAATGAGACTATTGGAAAATACAGGTGGACCATCTGTGCTCTTGTCTTTTTCGCAACTACAGTAAACTACTTCGACCGTAATGTACTCGGTCTTCTTAAACCAACCCTGGCCGAAGAGGGTGTCTTCGGAGCCGACAAAGCCAACCAGGAATTATACTACTCATGGGTGGTAATGGCTTTCCAGATCGCCTATGCCGTTGGTATGACTCTTGCAGGCAGGTTCATCGACTGGATCGGCACAAAGAGAGGATACGCCTTTTCACTGCTTGGATGGAGTATCGCGGCAATGGGACACGCTCTTGCTCATAACGCATTTACCTTTGGTATCTGGAGGGCAGCCCTTGGCTTCACCGAAGCAGGCAACTTCCCTGCCGCAAACAAGACAATGGCAGAATGGTTTCCCAAAAAAGAAAGGGCACTTGCCACAGGTATCTATAATTCAGGAACAAATGTCGGAGCCATCCTTACTCCTCTCTTCGTTCCATGGATAGCAGTTCACTGGGGATGGGAAGTGGCATTCATTTTCGTGGGAGCAATCGGACTCGTATGGCTCTTATTCTGGTTCCGCACCTATGCCTCACCTGAACAGAAGCTGAAAGCCGGAGTGCTTACTCAGGCTGAATATGATTATATCCATAGCGACATCGACGAGAAGGAAGAAAAGAAGAAAGAACTTGAAGGCAAGGCAGAAAAAGTTCCCTGGGTTATTCTGCTTTCAAAACGCCAGACATGGGCCTTCTTCTTCGGTAAGTTCCTGACCGACCCGGTATGGTGGTTCTATCTGTTCTGGCTGCCGGCTTTCCTGAATGGTGAGAATGCAAGAAAGATCCTTGAATTCAAAAACATGAATCCTGCCTATTCAGGCACCGGAGCTGATGTTCCCGGGGTGATAAGCTGGACCATTGCAGTGGCTGTGGTTTACACTATTGCAACCATCGGATCGATTTTCGGCGGATGGCTCCCGAAAAAATTCATGAACGGAGGAATGGCAACATACAAGGCCAGAAAGCTTTCCATGTTCATCTATGCCCTGTTCCCTCTTTCAGTTCTGCTCGCAAGCTGGCTCGGTCAGTTCAACACATGGTATGCAGTACTCGTCATCGGACTTGCATGTGCCGCTCACCAGGCATGGTCAGCCAATATTTTTACGACCGTAACTGACATGTTCCCCAAAAAAGCAGTGGCATCCGTAACCGGCATCGGAGGAATGGCAGGTGCTGTAGGTGGTATTCTTGTTGCACAGGCAGCAGGGCTTCTTCTCAAGCATTACACTACTCTGGACAAGACGGAAGTCGGCTACGGAATTATGTTCATATTCTGTGGAATAGCCTACCTTGTCGCCTGGATACTGATGCATTTCCTTGTCCCAAGGATGAAACGGGTGGAAAACATTTAAATGAGCAATGAAGACATTAGGTAAATACTCAATGGGTATGGGTGACCGCTTTGGTCATCAGGGTCACGCACAGCTTAAGGCTGTTATTGAAGCAGGGAAAGTTGGTGTCGACATCACTCCCGTATGGAACAAGTCGAACAGAGAGCACATGATCATTGGCACACAGCCACCGGACGTAAGAAAAGAGGCCGATGCCGTCACCAGGGCTGCCGGTTTTACCGGACCCTATTTTGTGGATGCCGATCATATTAACTTTGATACCGTCGACAGGTTTATTCCAGCCTCCGACTTCTTCACCATCGACGTTGCTTCCTATATAGGAAAACGGGCAGAAGATTCAAAAATCGGCTCCTTCCTCGAAACGGCAAGGAAATATTCAGGCAGGATTGAGGTTCCCGGCCTCAGGAAATCAATCAGGTGTTCAGCAGACCAATTGGCAGGTATAGCTGAGAAATACCTTTTCGCTGCCGGAAAAGCCGGAGAGATATACAGGAAAATTGAAAAGTCAAAGGGGGCAGGCAATTTTGTCACAGAAGTATCAATGGACGAAGTCGCATCGCCACAGACACCTGTGGAACTCTTCTTCATCCTGCTTATGCTTGGGGAAGAAAAAGTACCTGTCCGGACAATTGCACCAAAATTCTCAGGCAGATTCAACAAGGGGGTTGACTATGTAGGCGATCCTGCTCAGTTTGGCATTGAATTCGAGGAAGACCTCATGGTGATCGATCTTGCAATAAAGGAATTCGGATTGCCTTCAGAGCTGAAGATCAGCATTCATTCCGGCTCAGACAAGTTTGCCCTGTATCCCATCATTGGTTCAATACTAAAAAAACACAACAAAGGAGTTCACCTCAAAACAGCGGGAACAACCTGGCTTGAAGAAATCATCGGACTTGCGGAAGCCGGAGGAGATGCGCTTGATTTTGCGAAATCCATTTATATTCAGGCGCTTGAAAAGACCGAGGAGCTTTGCGCCCCGTATGCGGATGTTATAGATATCAACGTAAAGATGCTGCCGTCGGCCGGTGAAGTACGGGCATGGAACAGCCGGAAATTCGCATCATCGCTCAGGCACGATCAGTCGGTCAGCGATTACAATCCAAACATGCGGCAGCTCATCCATGTTGCATACAAGCTAGCAGCTAATGACATGGACCATTTCTTCAGGCTCCTTGATAAACACATGGAAGTTGTATCCCAATGCGTCTTTGACAATATGTATTCAAGACATATAAAAAGGATATTTCTGTAATATAGTCTTACTTATCCAGTTCCAGGGCTGCCAGAATAAAGGGAGCTACACCCTTGGTATCATTGTCGACGCGTTTCTCGTTGATATAATATTCGTATGAGCCGTCGCGGTAAGGATTACCTCCCAGGCCGCATCCTCCGACTATATTGTGCATGGTCAGATTTCCGTCCGCATCTACGGTTATGAGCTCCTTAACAATGTTATCAAAGGCCTTTCCTGCGATTTCAAGATATTTCTTGTCGAGATACCCTGCTTTTGCTGCTCGTGCAAATACATAAGCGAACATGGCAGAGCCGGAACCTTCAATATAGTTTCCTTCCCTGTTGCCCTGATTAAGCACCTGAAACCAGAGTCCGGTCTCTGCATCCTGCACTTTGAGAAGAGCTTCAGATGTCGATTGCAGGATATGAATCAGATCGCCTCTTCCAGGATGTTCCTCAGGCAGATATTCCAGTATATCTGTAAGAGCCATAAGATACCAGCCTGTTGCACGGCTCCAGGGAAAATGCGAGCGGCCTGTCGCGGGATCACACCACTTCTGCTCCCGGCTTTCATCCCAGGCATGCATCAGTAATCCTGATTCCGGATCGAGTGTCTTCTCATAAGCCATCCGTGCCTGGTTCACAGCAACGTCGTACCATTCGGGAGCATTAAAACTGGACGCATACTGCACCATAAAGGTCGATCCCATAAAAATCCCGTCAAGCCACATCTGCCAGGGATAGATCTTCTTATGCCAGTACCCTCCCGAGTTTGTTAAGGGATGATCGCGCAGCTGATCAATAAAACCATCAAGAGCTATCCTGTATTTGTCATCCCCTTTCCTTCCATAGACCGTAAGGACATTCCTCCCGGGAAAGATCCTGTCGAGATTATACTCCTCTTTTCTGTAATCAACGACGCTGCCATCTTCCCTGACGAAATAATCCACCCAGTCCTCCATGTAATTTGAGAATTTTGGGTCCATGGAACCAAGCCGGTCAATAGCCATTCCAAGAAAAGCAACATCATATGCCCATTTCGGGTGCCTGTCGACATAGTAGATCAGACTGTCAGAGCGGTTTATAACCGTATTGGCCATCCTGACCGACCACTTCAGTTCAGTATCTGTCTTTTTCCCGGATTCAGTAAGTGAACCGCAGGAAGAAAGCAGAACGATTGTCAGCATAAGAATTGTCCTGTACATGTACCTTTTATATTGGTTAAAAATTTTATTTTACAGTTGCAGCTTAAGGCGTACCTTCTTAACCCCGGGAAAAAATGGCCGGTTTATAAAATTAAACAAAAAACGGGATAAATACCCCGCCGGCGTAAAACAGAAAAATAGCATTTCGAATAAATTGATTTAAGAATTGTATTATTTTTGACAATTGAACTTCGTTTAAACAAACAATTAACTCATAATTATTTAGAAATTATACCATGAAAAAATCACAATCCAGGAGAGATTTTCTGAGGGTGTCAGCGGCCGGCGCTCTCGGAGCTTTTGTTCTATCACAGTCGTCCTGCCGGAATGCCTCCAATAAGGCAGCAAAGGTTGCGGAACCAGAAAATGTTGATCCCAAATCATTCGGCCTTGGGCTTCAGCTTTATACCATAAGGGATGCTATGACAGCCGATGTTCCGGGTTCACTCAAAAAAGTTTCCGACCTGGGTTATAAATATGTTGAACTTGCCGATTACGTTGATGGTAAATTCTACGGTTACTCCCCGGCAGACTTCAAAAAAATGGTAAATGATCTCGGAATGGAGATTCTGAGCAGCCACACTCAGGTTGAGGGAGTCGGAGTTACCCTCGAGAGTGCCAGAAAAATGGCTGAGGACCATGCCCTTATCGGAGCCAAATACTGCATTCAGCCATGGATCGTGGAAGAAATGAGAAACTCGGTCGCTACTTACCAGAAAATGGCAGCCAACTGGAATGAGATAGGTAAGGTAATGAAGGAATTCGGACTTCAGTTTGGGTATCATAACCACAACTTCGAGTTTGCCACCGTTGAAGGCAAAGTACCCTATTTCGATATTATGCTTGCCGAATTAGACAAAGATCTGGTGGTCATGGAAATGGATATGTTCTGGGTTACCCAGGCCGGCCACAATCCGGTGGATATCTTCAACAAGTATCCGGGAAGATTCCCTCTTTTCCACCTGAAGGACGGTTATACTCAGATGCCTCCTTACTTTGATGTGGTAAAGGACAACATCGCTCCCGTAGGTGAAGGAGTGGTTCCGTTCAAGGATATAATTGCAGCAAAGGATATTGCAGGAATGAAGTATATGATAGTTGAACAGGATGAGACAAGGGATGGCGACATGTTCGCTGACATTCAGAAAAGTATAACCAACCTGACCACCAGGATCCTTGTTTGATTCCCGTCAACAATTTTCAGCATAAAAAAAGGAGCGCCTTATGACGCTCCTTTTTTCTGTTTTGTCTTTCTATTCCGCTGTCTTGAAGCCAACTACTATCTGCGAATCAGTCTCAAGCAGGTCAAATACGAGCATTTCGTTATTGCCTTTTCTAAGAATTGTGGCCGGGCAGTACAGCCTTTTCTGAGGTCCGATATTCCAGTAACGGCCAAGGTTATGACCATTCACCCATACAATCCCTTTCTGGAAATTCGACACATCCAGAAATGTATCACCGGGCGCTGAAAGAAAGAAATTACCCTTGAAGAATATACCCTTCTTTCCCGGATTTCTGTTCGATGATCTGAGTTCATAAATGAATTTGTGATCCATGGGAAGATTATAAACTTTCCAGTTCATCAGAGTCATCCCGTTCAGTGTAACCCTGTCGGTTATTCCTTTTCTGTCAATGAGATGCTGGGCAAAGTTGATGCGTCCCATTCCCTCCACCAGAATTTCAAGACGCGGGCGTTCCGCTTTACTTTCGGGTATTTCGATTGTATTGATGCCCTCCCTTCTGTCGAGAGTGCCTATGAATTCTCCGTTTAGAAAAACGGTTGCATAATCATGAAGATCAGTCACCGTGAGTTTGCCTTTTTTGTGGCCGATCAGCTCGGTTGAATAAAGAATGAATCCGTAATCCTGGCCGTAGGCCTCAAATGGTTTGGGCTGAACTGAACTAACGGCTTCCGGCAGATTGTCCCAGACCGACGAGAACACTGTAAGACCTATTGAAGGAATTTCATAGGCAGGGATCGGCTCAGGGACAGGTGGAAGTTTCTTTCCCTTGGGCAGATATGATCCGATCAGATTCCTGAGCGACATGTATTTCGCTGTTGGCCGGCCCTGCTCGTCAATCGGAGCATCGTAATCATAGCTGGTCACGTCCGGTTCGTATCCCTTGCCTCCTGAATTGGCGCCGGCAGTGAATCCGAAGTTCGTTCCGCCGTGTATGACATAGAAATTGAATGATTTCCTGTTATCCATCAGGAACTTAACCTCCTTCATCAGACTGGCTGTATCAGGTCTTGCCCATTTTTCACCCCAGTGGGTAAGCCACCCCGGATATGTCTCGCTGCTGAATACTGGTACTCCGGGGTTCATTTTGGCCGCAAGCTCGAAGTGTTCCGGTCTGCTTCCCGAATCAAGTCCGACAGCACAGCCCGGCAGAGTACCTGCTTCAAGCATATAGGTCGTTGGTCCGTCGCCGGTGAAGAAGGGCACATCTATCCCGTTCTCCGTCCACACCTCCTTCAGGCGTGCAAGGTAGTTCCTGTCGTTTCCAAAACTGCCGTATTCATTTTCTATCTGAACCATAAGCAACGGCCCCCCGTTGGTTACCTGGAAAGGCTTAATCACTTCGGCAAGCTTACCAATGTAACGTTCCGCCGCTGCCATATACCTGGGATCCATACATCTGAGCTTTATGTCGGGGATCCTGAGAAGGTAAGGAGGAATTCCGCCAAGTTCCCATTCAGCACACACATAGGGTCCCGGACGCACAATAAGCCATAAGCCCTCTTCTTCCACAAGGTTGAAGAACCGGGCCAGGTTCCTGTCTTCGGTTTCAAAATCAAAGACCCCCTCCTGCTGTTCATGGTAATTCCACATTATATAAACGCTTATAGTGTTGCATCCCATGGCTTTTGCCATTTGTATCCTGTGCTGCCAATACTCTGCCGGTATCCTTGAAGGATGCAACTCGCCGCTTATTATCTGAAACGGACTGTCATCCAGTAAAAACTCGGTTGTCCCGAGAGCAAATGTGTGCCGCGTCTTTGCCTTCTGAGAAAACCCTGTCACTGTTAACAAAATAACAGAAAGACCTGCCAGAAAAACTCTTCTTATCATGGTTTGGTGTTTTAATTTCTACTTGATCAGAATAATTGCCTTTTTCGCTGAATACTCACTTGTTTTGACCCCTAAGATATAGAATCCTGCCGGAAGTCCTTCAGATTTCAGATCAACCATCCCGGGATTGCCTATTTTCAGCCTTCTCATCAGCCTGCCTCCCGACGAGTATATTTCGATTTCCATCTCCTCGAGGTCTTCACCGGCAATTACCTGAACCGTTACCACTCCGGTGGTGGGATTCGGATAAACAAGCAGCGATCCATCGGGAACAGGATCAAAGGGATCATCAGGTGTCACGATATTATCGGCAAAAGGATTTCCATCCTTCTTCACCGATGGTGCCCAGTACGTATGAACACCCGGATCTCCGTCCGGATTAATCTCAGCCGAAGCAATTGAATATCCGCCACCGTCGGCTTCATCCGGCCATGGAGGGGAATCAACATAAGTAAAACGGATTACTTCAGCTCCATTCCTGTCCCTGACAAGTATTTCCTCTCCTGCATTTGAAAGGTTACCCTCATAATTTCCCGATGGTATCATTCCATAATAACTGAAGAATTCGGAAGGCTTGGATGCAACAACGAAAAACTGCCTGGGAGGCAGGATGAACTTTTCGGGGAAACTGTAGTGAACAGCCGAATCGATCTGAAGGCCGCCAAGATTGATTGAATGATTCGCGGTATTCTTGAATTCTATGAACTCAAGGTCCTTACCGTCGATTGTATCCGATCCGGTAATAACATCCGGAGGATGGTAATTAAGTTCCGTTATTTTAAGCTTGCTGTAATCCTCATCCTGCCTGAAGAAGCTTGCCTGTACGATTGCACTCCAGTTGCCGTCAGACAGTATCCTTGCCCTGATAATGGTTGATTCATCGATGTTCAAAGTCGCCCTGTTCAAAGAAAACAGCACTCCCTTGTTTACACCTCCTCCCGTCTTGCGCGGATCTGAACCATCGAGAGTATAGTAGATGGTCCCTGATGAATTAGGATTTTCAATGGTTACATTCACAGATCCGGTCAGAACCATTCCATTCTGATCAATAATTCCTTTGTCTCCTGATATCTGTGGCGCCCTGACAAGAGGAAAGAGTCCTGCCTGTTTAAGCTGGTTAATTACAATCCTGGTCCTTTCAGGAATGAACCGGTTCCTGATTTTATTGATTTCCGGGATCCAGTTGGCTTCTTTCGTGTAAGGCGCACCGGTTCTCCTTGAATCACCCCATCGAGCTGACTCTGCAACTACCGCGGCATCTGCTTCAGCGACCCTGCTTTCAAGCCGGGCTAAAGCGGCTGCGGGGGAAAGAACTCCCGAATCGGAGAAATGCTGCCATGCCCTGTCGGCAAAACGGATGCGGTACTCAGGATTATCTGAAAGCCTGAAATGAAGCCACTGGGGATGGAACCTGGTAATATCACTGACCTCCATGCGCAAACCATCTGTCCTTATCCCAATATTTACCCTGTCTTCAAACAATCCGATTCCCGGGTTGTGGGGTTCGTCAAACATCGAATGTTCTGCATCATGTATATAAAAGGTAAATCCTTCAGACCTGTCTTCCCTGTCGTCGATGGCATAAAAATTATTAGCTTTCTTGTTTTGCATAAAAACCGCCGTTGGCGAATCAAAGTTGCCAGTATAGAAAATGACGCACATGAAATCTATCAGGTTGTCAATATCAACCATGATCTCTCCTCCTCTGACAGGTTTACCATAGGCATCCCTGCCTTCAATCCTGAAGTAGTCGGCATCAGACTTAAATCCCTTGTTACACATGTTGTACAACGACTTCCATGAATCGAGCGATCCGTCAGTGGCCTCCACCAGGTAACCATTTTCAGTATTAACCTTTATCACATCATAGTCGTCCTCACTTCCTCCAAAATACGACTGACCATACCTTGCCTCTGACCTTTCCTGCGACTGATACAATCCCCAGTACATACCATTGAGGTACAAATGATAATATCTGCTTCGGGTATAGGGCTGGCCTATATCACGCTGGGTATCGCGCGAAAAAACCTCCCGAACCATGGAATTATTTGACTGACCATTGCTCCAGGAATAATTCTGTTCTGCTCTTAGGTCGATCTTATCAAACACATCAACTCCTTCATCTCCGAAAAGGGGATATCTGAGCTTGTCGTATCCATATTTCTCTCTGAAGAAGAGACGGAACGCATGTTTTGGAAATTCGTCATTACGGCTGTAACCTCCGCGAATCCTTAAACCCGCATTGATGCTGAAGCCCTCCTGTCCATCGGGATAAATGAGCTCGACACTGCATTCTCTTTCCCATTCAAGTCCATGACCCTTTGCATTAACATAGATACCTGAAGCCGGATCGAAAAGGTTTTTATTGTCGGTTACGATCGAAACCGCCGGTATACCAAGCAGGGACCCGGGAAGCAAGGAAGAATAAATGGGATCCTCCACTACATCAGGATCCATTTCCAGATCTATTATCTGTCCATAAACACTGTTTTGAGGCCAGCTTCCTCCCGGCCATTTCTGGGTTCTGACTTTCTCAGGAAAAATGTATGTCCTCGTCGATGGCAGAGCAGGTTTCATCCCGGGCCGCGAGGGAGAAGCCCTTACAGTTACCGATGGAGCAACCGGTCGTCCTTCACTGCTTTCAGGATCAATAGTAATCAATGCAGGATTAGGTGACCTGAATGCGGTCACCGAATTCTGAGGATTGCTTCCGTCGAGAGTATAGGTAATCTCGTTACCGGGGTCAGGTGAAGAGACCGTAAGAATGAATGGGGTATCATAGTAACCCGGAAGGGCAGAAAAATCCAGCCCGAGAGTGTCGGTAAGCTGCGGCAGGCTGATTTCAGCATGGATCTCAAAATCAAGATAAAAATCTGAACTGCCAGAACTTACGTTAAATCCCTGAATAGCAATGCAGTTCATCCCCTCAACAAGTCCGGCCGCAGCGGCATCAAGTGTAAATAATACACCAGAACCTGATTCATGATTGGCCGGAGCCACACCATTCCAGGAAGGCACTGCCGGAGCATTCACCGTCAGTGCAAGAGAACCGTTTATCCAGACAATAAATCCGTCGTCATAATCTGCAGTAATAACAAGCTCCTTGATCAGATCCTTATTTCTGCACTCAAACTCCGACCTCAGATACAAGGTTGTGTAGCTGTTTTGCATATCAGTCAGCTCAGTTCCTCCTGCTCCGTTCCCATACCTGAAGGGAGCCTTTGCCTTCATCCATGATGAACAGTTAAATCCGGTATCCTTCCATGACTCCGGAAGCGAGGCAGCATCCTTTCCCTTGAGATAATAATAATCCGACTGATATGAAAAGTCCGCCTGTGCTGCAACATGAGGATCGACAGGCAGGAATAAAAGCAAGGACAGAATAAGTGCCTTGTATATAAACTTTCCTTCCATACCTGCCATTTTAAAGCTTACCGCCAGTCGTTCAGATTGCCTGATAACTGTGAAGTTTCCTGTAGTATCCTTCTTCGTTTGCCATAAGTTCGGCATGGGTGCCGGTCTCTATGATCCTGCCGTTATCTATCACCACTATAAGATCTGCATGCTGTATGGTGGAAAGACGGTGAGCAATCACGACAGAGGTCCTGTTTTTCATCAGGTTGATAATGGCTTCCTGAACGAGCCTTTCAGATTCTGTATCGAGCGCTGAGGTCGCCTCGTCGAGAATCAGAATGGGCGGATTGGCCATTATAGCCCTTGCAATGCTTATCCTTTGCCGTTGTCCGCCGCTTAGCTTGGTTCCTCCCTCACCTACACCGGTCTCATAACCGTTTTCTGTTTCCATAATGAAATCGTGAGCATTCGCTATGCGGGCGGCTTCTGAAACCTTTTCCATATCAGGTTCTGCAACACCAAAAGCTATATTTTCACTGAATGTGGTGTTGAAAAGAATCGACTGCTGGCTGACAATCCCCATCATGCTTCTTAAATCCCTAAGCCTGAGGTCGCGGACATCAAGGCCATCTATAAGCACCTGACCTGAGTCCACATCCATGAATCTTGGCAGAAGATCTGCAAGGGTCGATTTTCCAGCTCCTGACTTACCTACAAGTGCTACAGTCTGACCTTTCCTGATTGTAAGGTTGATGTCCTTCAGTATCGGCTCATCGTTGTAACCGTACCACACGGACCTGAATTCTATCGAATCCCTGAACTCATTGACGGGAAGGGCTCCGGGCTTTTCAGTAATAGTTTCCTCTGCCTCAAGTATCTGATCTATCCTGTCGATCGATGCCATACCTTTCTGGATGCTGAACCATGCCGTTGTAATGTTCTTAGCCGGCTGAAGGATCTGCGAAAAGACCACCAGGAAGGCAATGAGCTGCTCCTGCCCCATATTTCCTGAACCTCTAAGCGCAAGCGTACTTCCGAAGTACATAAGGACCATCAGGACTATTGTAGAAAGGAATTCACTTATCGGCGAGGCAAGATAGGCTTTACGTGTGACCCTCTTGAAAACTTTCGAGTAACGCTCATTGGTCTGGGCAAACTGCCTTTTCATCTTGTCCTCGGCATTGAATCCCTTCACAATCCGCAGCCCGGTGAGTGTTTCCTCCACAACCGACAATAACTTGCCCAGATATTGCTGCCCTACAAAAGAAGAGGACCGCAGGGTACGGCTGGCCTTTCCTATGAGCCATCCGCTGAGAGGAAGCAAAACCAGCGCAAACAGAGTTAGCTGGTAGCTTGCCACAAACAGGTATATAACAAATAAAAGAATATAAAGCGGATCCCTGAACATCATGGTAAGCGACGATACCACCGAAATTTCTATTTCCTGAACGTCATTGGATATCCTGGTCATTACATCTCCCTTTCTGGCATCAGAAAAGAATGACAACTGGAGACGCAACACTTTGTCGTACATAAGCTTCCTAAGATCCCGTACAACAGAGGCCCTTATAAAAGCCATACTGTTGTTTGCCAGAAAAATGAATCCGTTCTTCAGCAGACTCGCCCCTACAACAATCAGGCAAACAAGCATCAGTGCCCTGAATTCTCCATAAGTGTCAATAAAGTCGTACAGGTAGTATTTGGCTGCATTACCAAGGTAATCGAGGTTAAGCTGAAACTCTCCGGGATCGGGTGCAGTGCCGACACGGTCAAAGAGTATCTGGAGAAAAGGAATTACAAGAGTGTATGAGATAAGTGCAAACAGTGCACTGAGGATATTGTAGATGATATTCCTGACTGCCGACCATTTATATGGTTCGATATACTTGAGAAGAAGCCTGGCCTTGTTCATTTCAGAAACCGGTATAATTAAAAGGGGTTATCCCTTTCAGTTCCGATTTCAGGGATTCGCTGATATCAAGATTATCAATAAAATCTATTATTGATTCTCTGGTTATCTTCTGATTGGTCCGTGCAAGCTCAAGCAATGCTTCATATGGTTTGTGAAATCCTTCCCTTCTTAATACTGTCTGGATTGCTTCAGCAACAACAGCCCAGTTGTTATCCAGATCGCTTTCGATCCTTTCCCTGTTGACCACTACCCGGTTCAATCCTTTCAGCAATGAATTCATGGCAATCACAGTATGTCCGATGGGAACTCCTATGTTTCTAAGTACAGTGGAGTCGGTAAGGTCGCGCTGAAGCCTTGACACAGGAAGTTTTTCGGCCATAAATCCAAATATTGCGTTGGCGTAACCCAGATTCCCCTCGCTGTTCTCAAAATCGATAGGGTTTACCTTATGGGGCATAGCCGACGATCCGATCTCTCCCTTACGAATTTTCTGCCTGAAATATTCGAGCGAGATATAATACCACATATCGCGGGTCAGATCGGTGAGAATCACGTTAATCCTGCGAAGATTGTCAAAAAGTGCAGCAAGATTGTCGTAGTGCTCGATCTGGGTTGTCGGGAAAGATCGCTGCAATCCGAGTGACTCATTCACAAAACTGTCTGCAAACTCCATCCAGTCAATGTCGGGAAATGCTGCTTTATGGGCATTCATATTGCCGGTGGCTCCGCCGAATTTTGCCGACCATGGTATCTGCCCGAAATACTTTGACTGTTCATCTATCCTCACAATAAATACTCTTATCTCCTTTCCAAGCCGTGTCGGAGAGGCAGGCTGACCGTGAGTCCTGGCAAGCATGGGTATATCATTCCATTCCTCTGCAAGCCCTGCAAGCATCTCCCTTAATTCAAAAAGAAGGGGGAAATAAACCTCAGTCACAGCATCCTTAAGCGAAAGAGGAATGGCTGTATTGTTAATGTCCTGAGATGTAAGACCAAAATGAATGTATTCCGACCATCTTCCCCACCCCGACTGGAAGAATTTCTCCTTCAGATAATACTCCACTGCCTTAACATCATGGTTCGTGGTCCTTTCCAGTTCCTTTATCCTTTCAGCTTCCCTAATGTCAAAATCCTCATAAAAAGCCCTCAGCTCCGAATAATATTCCTTGCCGAAATCTGAAAGCCGGGGAAGCGGTATTTCACATAATGCAATGAAATATTCAATTTCCACCATCAATCTGTACTTAATAAGTGCAAATTCAGAAAAGTACCTGTCAAGCTCCCCGGTTTTGTGCCGGTAACGTCCGTCGATGGGAGAAATGGCCGTAAGATTGTTCAATTCCATTGTTTACCTTTTTGGCTGTTCCTTAGTTCCAATATGAGTACAAAAGTACTATTTTAGAAGCTCAAAATTACATGTAATGGAGAAAATCAGAATATCAGCCGTCAGATACGCCAATACCTATCCGTTCATCTACGGGTTGACAGAGAGCGGCTTTGAGAGTAAGGCTGTTATCGAAACCGACCATCCGTCGGTCTGTGCCGACAAACTTATCACCGGAAAGGCCGACCTGGGACTTGTTCCCGTAGCAGCAATTCCACTCATTAAAGAACCGAATATTACCGGAGACTACTGTATTGGCGCCGACGGAAAAGTCAGAACGGTGCAAATGATGAGCAATTCAAAACCGGAAAACGTGCACAGGATCTTCCTCGATTACCGATCTAGAACATCGGTAAACCTTATCAGGGTAATAGCCAAAAATTTCTGGAAAACGGTTCCTGAATGGATAAACACCTCCGAGGGTTTTGACTTCCGGTCGGCTCGAAAAAATGAAGCTGTGGTATTGATCGGAGATCAGTGCTTTGAACTTGAAAACAGCTACATGTACAGTACTGACCTTGCCGAAGAATGGAAGAATTTTACAGGACTCCCCTTTGTATTTGCCTGCTGGGTCGCAAACAGAAAGCTTCCTTCGGATTTCATATCCGAATTCAGCAAAGCCCTTTCCCTGGGGGTAAACAATCTCGACAAGGTGGCTGAACGTTTTGAAAACAGCGGAATAATTAGCGGACCGGCATTGAGAGACTATCTTAAAAATAATATCGATTATGTTTTTGACGAACGAAAAAGCTACGCCCTTAAACTCTTTCTGGAATATCTGGAAAAACTATGAAAGAAACACTGATAAAGGAAAAATTCCTGGTAAGATCATACAGGGAAGAGGACTTTGAATCGGTTGCAACCTTATGGAAAATTACCGGCATGGGAGATCCGGAGCGCGGGGACAACGCCGAAACCATTATGAATACAATCAGGAGCGGCGGCAACCTGCTGATCCTGATGGAAAAATCCTCAGGCTCGATCGCCGGCACATCCTGGCTCACCTTCGATGGCAGAAGGATATTTCTTCACCATTTCGGAATTCTGCCCCAATACCAGGGCAACGGGCTTTCAAAATACCTGCTAAAAGAATCCCTGAGGTTTGTCAGAGAATCCGGACATCAGGTAAAGCTTGAGGTTCATTCCTCTAACATCAAAGCCATAAAACTTTATGAAACATTTGGTTTCAAGCCTCTTGGAGAATACCTGGTCTACATTATCAGAGATGTGCCTGACATGGACATTTGATTTTTTTTATACCGATTTATCACTAACTTTGGTAAAGATATTGTATGAAATTCTAAATATTAATTTAATTCCGCTATCATGGCAAAAACAATCACATTCAATGAACTCCGGAAGATCAAAGACCAATTGCCCTCCGGTAGTATGAGGAAGATTGCAGAGAAGCTTGATCTGCATGAAGAGACTGTCAGAAACTACTTCGGAGGAACAAATTTTGAACTTGGGCAGTGTGTGGGTGTACACTTTGAGCAGGGACCGGGAGGCGGAATAGTGACCTTTGACGATACAACAATTCTCGATCTGGCTGAAAGCATGCTGAGATAGAAGCAGAAAGGCTTTCTATCCGCGAGGTTTTGCTTCTTGTTATTTCTACAAATCAATGGATATCCTGAATACCCCGGGGCTTGCTGAATCCAAGTATCAGCAGGCTCTTGAAGTTTTTTTCAGTGCCCGGTGGGGCACCAGGAAGCTTTTTTCCCACGATCTGAGTCATCACAGGAGAGTATGGGGTTTTGCCAGGGAACTTCTGGTCTGTACTGAGAACAGCAGCAATCCGTATTCCCTTGATTTTTGCTGCAGGATAATTATTGCGTGCTACCTTCACGATCTGGGCATGACGGTCACAACGAAAGCTGACCATGGAATTGAAAGCAGGAATTTAGCAGCCGCTTTCCTTTCAGGGCAGGGTCTGGATCTGTCTGACTGGACCGATATGCTTGATGCTATTGAAAAACATGATGACAAGGAATACTCTGAGGAAGAAAGTGGAAGAAACAGCATCCTTGTAATACTATCTGCTGCCGACGACCTGGATGCGTTCGGACTTACAGGGATCTACCGTTATCTTGAAATTTACACGGAACGGGGAATCCCTCCCGAAAGAATCGGGGCAGAGATCAGAAAGAATGCTTCAAACAGATTCCGCAACCTGGAATCAGGTTTCGGAAAATACCCTGTTCTTATTGAAAAACATAGAAGGAGATATCTCATTCTCGACGAGTTCTTCAGGGAATTTGAAAAGGAAGTTGGTTTCAGTCAATGAGATCCTCATCACTGAACAGTTCGAGCTGCCTGTCTCCGCAATCGTCCGTCTCAAGGTTTGAAACACTCACGCCCAGCAGCCTTATCCTGCTTCCTTTCAGGTCGAGCGATTTTCTGATCCCGCTTACTTCCTCATGCAGCTTCCCGAACGACCGGATGTAATCCGGCAGCGTCCTGCTCCTTGTTATCTGTCTGAAATCGGCAAATTTCACTTTTAAGGTCACGGTTCTACCTGTCACTCCGGCACTTTCAATCCTTTCCATCAACTCTTTCTCAACTTTGTATAATTCGGCGATGATCTCAAACTGGGTCGTAAGGTCCTTTTCATAGGTCAGCTCGGTACCAATTGACTTACGTTCTGAATTCACCTCAACCGGACGTTCGTCAATGCCTCTTGCAATATCATGGTAGAACCTCCCCACCTTGCCAAAGTTTCTGATAAGTGACAGCAAGTCCCAGTTTTTAAGATCGGCCCCGGAATGAATTCCAAGCTTATGCATTTTAGCAGCAGTCACCCTGCCAATGCCAAAGAACTTCTCAATCGGCAATTTTTCTATGAAACCGGCTGCCTTCTCAGGAGGAATCAGATACAAACCATCTGGTTTGTCCATGTCTGAAGCAATCTTTGCAAGAAATTTGTTCACCGATATCCCGGCGGAAGCTGTAAGGCCGGTCCTCTCCTTTATCTGCTCCTTTATCATCTTTGCTATGACGGTAGCCGATCCGATACCTTTTTTATCGCAGGTGACATCCAGAAATGCCTCATCGATCGAGAGGGGTTCGACCAGATCAGTATATTCCAGGAATATTTCAAACACTTTCTCCGACAGTTCATGGTACCTTTCGAACCTGTGCCTGACAAATATTAGTCCGGGACAAAGTTTTCTTGCAGTAACGGAGGGCATGGCCGAATGAACGCCGAACTTGCGGGCCTCGTAACTAGCTGCCGCAACAACATGACGGATGCCGCTCCCTCCCACTGCTACAGGCTTGCCCCTGAGTTCCGGATTATCAAGCTGTTCTATGGAGGCAAAAAATGCATCCATGTCAATATGAATTATCTTTCTCATTGTGCTGCGGGAGAAACGGGAGGCACAGAAAGTTCCTAAACGGCAGACTGGTTTTGTCTCTGCCTGACAAAGTTCCTTATAAAGAATCCCGAAAGAATAAGCAACTCATCGCCGGTATATGACTCGATCATACCCGAGAAGGCGTTTGAGTGATATTTAATAAGCACCCTTCTGTCATCGCTGAGGGACCATCGCGAACAAAGGAAATTCTCAAACTTCCATTTATACTCCTTCCCGTTATATACGATCACAGTACTGTTTTTCTTCCAGGTGATCAGAATTTTTCCGGCACCGGTATGCCTCTGAAGATCAGTGATCGTGGTCTCATTCTTAAATATACCTTTCGTCTCAAACTGAAATCTCTTTGCATTAAGTTCACCGGTCACTTTTCTCGACAGGCCCGCTTTGAACAACTCACCCTTCAGAATTTCATTCTGAAAGATTTCAAACTTTCTGCTGAAGAATTTTGTCTTCCAGTGATATCGAATTTCCATTTACGGTGATTTGAGAATTATTGCCGGTTTCAATACAAAATTACAAAACATCCTTTTATCCCGGAAATTTGTCCCTGTTCTTCAGCCAGGCCACTTTCTGAACCGCGGTATGATCCCTTCCGATAATGTCCCTGTAAAGGTCAGGACGGCGGGCCATGGTATAGCGGTATCCGCCTGCATCCATAAGCTTCTGCCTTGTAATCTCTGCTGTAACGAAACAATCACCAAACTCCCTGCATTCCGCAATGATACCTCCAAAGGGATCCAGAATCATTGAGCATCCATTCTTCAGCTGATCGTCATCCATGCCTATCGGATTGGAAAACACTACATAGATACCATTGTCGTAGGCACGGGCCGGCAGCCACTTCATCAGCCATTCCCTTCCCTTCGGTCCGTCGAACTCCTTTCTCAGCGGTTCCGGATCGGAATGCCGGTTAATCCATAGCTGAGGATCAACAAATCCTGCTCCCGGACGCGGAGAAGGCGTACACATGGTAACATGCGGCATGAACAGTATTTCTGCTCCCAGAAGGGCGGTTGCCCTTACATTCTCTATCACATTGTTGTCATAGCAGATCAGGATGCCGCACTTCCATCCTTTCAGGTCGAATACGGTGTAGCTGCTGCCCGGGACTATGGCAGGGTTTATAAATGGATGTATCTTGCGGTGTTTTGCCACAAGTCCGTCAGGACCCACACAGACGTACGCCTTGAAGATCTTTCCTTTATCATCTTTTTCGAAAAGCCCGGCTAGAATATGAATATTATTCTTTCCGGCGATAGCGGTAAGACTCGAAACACCCGGACCATCCGGTATTGATTCAGCGATTTCAAGAAGTCCGCTTTCCGAAAGTTTCCCCGCAAACGTGTAACCGGTAAGCGAACACTCGTGAAAGGCTATTGCATCTGCTCCTGCTTCGGCAGCCCGGGCAGCAAGGGAAGCGATAACCGACAGATTGTATTCCTTGTCCCCGCTCCTGTTTTCGAATTGTGCGGTTGCAATCGTAAGTTCACTATTTTTCATCAATATACTGTTTAAGCCAGAATTTTCGGAATCTTCTCCTGCTTGAGTGTTATTGCCTGCCCGGAAAGAAAAAAGCCGGCATTATAACAATGCCGGCTGTCAAATTACAAATTATTTCCTAAAAGCTGTCCCTTTCGAAATAGTGGGTATGCAATAATTCATGTGCCTTATGGCTGTTGGGCTTGCCAAGGAATTCCTTGTAAAGGGCTATAACATCGGGATTATCATGCGACTTACGCAGAACCATATGCTCATCTTCTTCATAGATGGCATTCACCCGGTTCTGACGGATCTCCTGACTGGTCGGGATCGGCTGGCCTCCGCCTCCGATGCAACCTCCGGGGCATGCCATTATTTCAACAAAGTGATATGGGGATTTTCCTTCGCGGACGTCCGCCATAACCTGGTTGGCATTAACAAGTCCGTGAGCTATGGCAACCTTCAGTTCTGCTCCTTCCAGGAACTTCCAGTCCTCGGTACAGCCCTGTATTTTCACCGTAGCTTCCTTGACACCTTCAAGACCCCTTACAGGAGTGATGTTGAGATTATTGAAAGGAACCTCCCTGCCGGTTACTATTTCGTATGCAGTTCTGAGCGCAGCTTCCATAACTCCTCCGGTAGCTCCGAAAATCACGGCTGCGCCGGTCGAATCACCCATAATGGAATCATAATGAGCAGATTCGAGATTCCTGAAATCAATGCCGGCCTGTTTTATCATTACGGCAAGTTCACGTGTTGTAAGAACAAAATCGATGTCCTTGTAACCGCTGGCCCTCATTTCAGGCCTGTCGGCTTCATATTTCTTTGCCGTGCATGGCATGATGGATACAGATACCACCCTTGACGGATCGACCTTCTTCTTTTCAGCATAAAAGGTTTTTGCAAGTGCACCGAACATTTGCTGCGGTGATTTGCAGGTTGAGAGGTTCGGAAGAAATTCAGGATACTTGTGTTCAATGAACTTAATCCAGCCCGGAGAACAGGAAGTGAACATGGGGAATTTTATCGAGGTATCCTTGTCGACCAGGGCTTTCTTCAACCTTGTAAGCAGTTCAGTCCCTTCTTCCATTATGGTCAGGTCGGCGCTGAAATCGGTGTCAAGAACACTATCGAATCCAAGCTGCCTGAGAGCATTGACCATTTTCCCGGTAACCCTTTCACCTGGATCATAACCCAGGTCCTCACCAAGGGCAACCCTTACCGCCGGAGCGGTCTGGACAATGACATACTTCTCAGGGTCATAAATGGCATCCCATACCTGGTCGATATAGGTCTTTTCTGTAAGGGCACCGGTAGGACAGCGGTTTACACACTGCCCGCAGTTGGTGCAGATAACATGGCTCATCGGCCTGTCGTGGAAGGATGATATCTTCTGGTGAGCTCCCTTGTTGGCAACAGCAATTGCAGAAATGTACTGAAGCTCGGAACAGGTTCTCACGCAGCGCTGACACCTGATACATTTACTGTCGTCCTTTATGAAGGATGGAGATGATCTGTCGATAGTGTACGGATGATCCTCCACCAGATCCAGGAAAATCGTATCGCCAAAGGCAAATTCATTGGCGAGGGCCTGAAGTTCGCACTTGGTGTTCTTATAGCATTTTGTGCAGTCGGAACGATGCTCTGAAAGAAGGAGTTCAACAATGTGCCTGCGCGCATTCCTTACCTTCAGGGTATTGGTATTTATTTCCATGCCCTCTGAAACAGGAGTCGCGCATGAAGCAATAAGAGTCCTGGCTCCTTTCTGTTCCACCACGCATACGCGGCAATTTCCTGCCACACAAAGGTCGGGGTGATTACACAACGTTGGTATGTTAATCTTTAGTTGTTTTGCAGCCTCAAGAACCGTAGTTCCCGCAGGTACTGAAACCTTCTGGTCGTTTATGGTCAGATTTATCATAGTTTTCTGATTTTCTAAGTGAATTAATAGATGATCTCTTCCCTGAAGTTCTCTACAATGGTACGGAAGGCATTTCCCACTGACTGGCCCAGACCGCACTTCGAAGCTATCTTCATGGTGTCGGCAAGTTTAACCAGTTCGTTCAGATAGGTTGATTTCACTTCTCCCTTTTTTACCTTCTCCACTCCCTTAAGCAGCTGCTGGCAGCCTACCCTGCAGGGAGTGCATTGTCCGCATGATTCTTCGGTAAAGAAATCAAGATAATTATGCAGAACATTATACATCGATCGCGAGCTGTTGAAAAGCTTCATTGATCCGCCTGTGGGAACTCCTTCAAAACCAATGATGGTATCTGCGAATTTTTTCCTTGGCACGCAAAAACCTGAAGCCCCGCCAACCTGAACTGCCTTGGTGTCGCCGTCGCCAAATTCACTAACGAATTCCTGAACGGTCATTCCCAGTTCTAGTTCAAATATGCCCGGAGTTGGAGTGTCGCCCGAAATTGAGAAAACCTTGGAACCCCTTGAATCCTTTGTTCCCAGCCTTACATACGATTCAGCTCCGTCCCTTATGATCATCATTACGGTAACCAGAGTCTCAACATTATTGATCGAGGTCGGCTTGCAGAAAACACCCGAGGTTGTAGGATAGGGAGGCTTGTTCCTTGGTTCACCCCTGAAACCCTCAATTGATTCGAACAAAGCACTTTCCTCACCGCATATATATGCCCCGCTTCCCATCCGGTAATGAATCCTGAAATCATAGCCGATCTCATCGATCATCCTGTGAAAATCATCGAGCTCCTTCATCAGCTTCGGAAGCAGGAACTTGTACTCACCCCGCAGATAAACATATCCTTCCTTTGCCCCTATTGTATGACCGGCAATTGCCATGCCGCCATAGACTTTGTAAGCAACACGATCAAGTATCTCCCTGTCCTTGAAAGTACCTGGTTCTCCCTCGTCTGCATTGCAAACAATATACTTCTCCGGGTCCTTTTCTGAAGCAGTGTACTTCCATTTCAGCCCTGTGGGAAATCCGGCTCCACCCCGGCCCTTAAGACCTGAATCAAGAACCTGCTGAATTATCTCATCTTTCGACATTCTGAGAGCCTTCGTCAGAACTTCCTTTGGTTCAATATTCTCGAAAATCAGCCCTACCTTGTTTAATCCTATTTTTTCCATATTACAGCAGATTACTGGGTTTTCATATAACTTTTAAGTATTTCAACAACCTTCTCGGGTGTAAGCTCCGTGTATGGCATCTCATTAATAAGAATAGCAGGTGCCTTGTGACACCAGCCAATACAGTTGGTCTCCAAAAGGGTAAACATCCTGTCGGGAGTGGTTTCCCCGGGCTTGATCTTCAGCATATCTTCAATAGTCTGAATGATCTCTCCCTTGCCCTTCATCGAACAAGTTATTGTTTTACAAACTCTTATAACGTATTTTCCTCGCACGCTCGTGTCGAGAAAAGTGTAAAAAGAAGCTGTCCCATATACTTCCGCTGCTGATACGTCAAGTGTCTTGGCAACCTCGACCATTGCCTCATCAGTCAGATAATTATGCTTCTCCACAATTCCCTGAAGAATGGGCATAAGACTGCTCCTGCTTCGGCCAAACTTAAGGGACAAATTCTTTACAAGATCTTCAACTTCATACATACTTGCCTGTTTTTTAAATAATTACTATAATTTTTCCCAGTCTTGGAGTAACCTTTCCAATGTTGTGTGAAATTAATAACAATAATTCCGAATTAACCAAGACACATATCATAATTTTTCATAAACTATGTTAATAACCCGCTGAACGACATGCCATAAAGTTTAAACCATGATTCTATTTTGTTCATTTTCTGAATTTTACTTACAGGCCTTTTTTTAGTGTACATTGTGAAAAAATTAACATGCTATTTGTCATTATTTTTAAAACAGTCAATCTTGATATGGTAAAAATCTCTGCATTGATAATGAAAATGCCGCAATAATTATCAAATTATTTAAATTTGCCCCCTTAAATTAAAATCTTATTGAAACAATCGGACACTGAACCGGAAAACAAAGCAGACAAATGAAAAGAACCATTTTTATTGTAATATGCATAGGATTGATGAGTTCCGTCTCCACAGCCCAGCGTGTTAAAAACAACAAAACCGAAACCAAAAATGAAACCGAAGGTTTCGTCTTCACACCTGTCGTCGACCTGAAAGCCACACCGGTCAAGAACCAGGCGAGCACAGGCACCTGCTGGTGTTTCGCAACAACATCCTTTGTAGAATCGGAACTTCTGAGGATGGGAAAGGGAGAATATGATCTTTCGGAAATGTTCATTGTCAGAAATAACTATATCGACAGGCTGAAGGATAATTACCTTCGGCAGGGCAAGGGGAATCTGGGTCCCGGAAGCCTTTCCCATGACTTTTTCAGGCAGTTTTCCGAAGAAGGAATCGTGCCTGAGGAAGTGTACAACGGATTGAATTACGGCTCCCCGACTCACAACCACGGTGAGCTTCAGGCTTTCATTAACGCAGTGGCTGCCGTCCCTGTGCAGAGAAAGAGGGAAAGCGACCAGTACCGTCAGATAGTCAATTCCATTCTTGATGCTTACCTCGGCAAAGTGCCTGAAACTTTCACTTACAGGGGAGCCACCTATACACCTCTTTCCTTTGCTGAGAGTCTTGGAATTAATCCGGCCGACTATGTCGAGATAACCTCCTTCACCCATTTCCCGTTCTATACGCAGGGACTGCTCGAGGTACCCGACAACTGGACCATGGGTCGGTTCTACAATGTTCCGCTCGACGAGCTCATCGAGATCATGGACTATTCACTGAATAACGGGTACACCGTGAACTGGGACGGTGACGTAAGCGAAAGGAATTTCTCACACACCAATGGAGTTGCTTTCATTCCTGAAGTCCGGCAGCCTGCCGGATTGCCTGTGACCGACAGGGCCAGACTTGAAAGAACGGGACCCGGAAACACCCAGTCCTCGGTCCCTGAACCTCCTGAACCCGGTCCCGAAGTCAGTATTAGCCAGGAAATACGCCAGGAAGGCTATGAGACCTTTGTTACTACCGACGATCATCTGATGCATCTTACAGGCATTGTAAAGGACCAGAACGGGGTAAAATACTACAAGACGAAGAACTCATGGGGAACCGACAGAAATACATTTGGAGGTTACCTGAACATGTCTGAAAGCTTTGTTAGGGCAAAAACCATGTTCATTATGGTTCACAAGGACGGAATACCTCCCGCCATCAGAACAAAGCTCGGACTATAGAATACTTTCCGGAGTTTTAAACACGGCTTTATGCCGCCTTGCTTTGATCTGTCATCAATTAATTATATTTTTGTTATCGTCACATTTAACAACGGTTAAAATCTCTTTTATGAATAATGAAGTGCACTTAAGGGCAGCGGACAACATAAGGATACTGTCAATGGCAATGGTCGAAAAGGCCCGTTCCGGTCATCCCGGCGGCGCAATGGGCGGAGCTGATTTCATTCATATCCTGTTTTCAGAATTTCTCAGTTTTAATCCCGACGATCCACGGTGGATCAACCGCGACAGGTTTTTTCTCGATCCCGGACACATGTCGCCCATGCTCTATTCAATCCTGACCCTTACAGGACATTTCACCACCGAAGAACTTCGCAGCTTCAGGCAGTGGGGAAGCCCCACTCCAGGACATCCTGAACTGGATATAGCCCGCGGAATTGAAAACACCTCGGGCCCGCTCGGACAGGGACATACAATGGCTGTGGGTGCCGCCATTGCCGAAAGGTTCCTTGCAGCACGCTTCGGTGAATTGTTCGCCCACAAAACCTTTACCTTTATTTCCGACGGCGGAGTCCAGGAGGAGATATCTCAGGGCGCGGGAAGACTTGCCGGCTTCCTTGGACTTAATAACCTGGTGATGTTCTACGACTCGAATGATATCCAGCTTTCAACCGAGACCAAAGCAGTTACGGCCGAGGATACTTCAATGAAATACACCGCATGGGGCTGGAGGGTTATTACGATTAACGGAAACGACCACGACCAGATCAGGAATGCCCTCAGGGAAGCTGTGAACGAGAAGGAAAAGCCGGTGATCATAATCGGTAAAACCATCATGGGCAAAGGACTCCTTGACAACGACGGGAACAGCTTTGAAAGAAAAACGTCCACTCATGGCATGCCGGTCGGTGAGGCCGGCGGCTCATTCGAAAAATCGCTTGTTAACCTGGGAGGCAATCCGGCCGATCCGTTCCAGGTGTTTGAAGATGTTAAAACCCTTTACAATCAGATTCTTTCAGATAAAAGAAAAGCTGCTGACGAATGGAACAGAAAAAAGGCAGGATGGGCATCCGAAAATCCCGAACTGGAGAAAAAACTCAATAAGTTCTGGTCGGGCGATATCCCGGATATTGATTTCAGCGCCATAGTACAGAAGGAAAACTCGGCTACCAGGGCTGCTTCATCGGTTGTACTGGGTGTTCTGGCTTCCGGGATCGAAAACATGATAGTTGCATCAGCCGATCTTTCCAACTCCGACAAGACCGACGGCTTTCTTAAAAAGACCAGGGCATTCACCAAAGGTGATTTCTCGGGATCATTTCTCCAGGCCGGAGTTGCTGAACTCACAATGGCAGCTGTCATGAACGGAATGGCTCTCCACGGTGGTGTAATACCTGCCTGCGGTACATTCTTCGTTTTCTCCGATTATATGAAACCTGCTGTCAGGCTTGCCTGCCTTATGGAACTTCCTGTTAAATACATCTGGACACATGATGCCTTCCGCGTAGGTGAAGACGGACCAACTCACCAGCCCGTGGAACAGGAAGCACAAATAAGGCTGATGGAACAACTGAAAAATCACAGCGGCGCAAACAGCATGCTCGTCCTCAGACCTGCAGATTCAGCTGAGACAACAGTATCATGGAAGCTTGCCCTTGAAAACAAGACCACTCCCACCGCCCTTCTGCTGTCGCGTCAGAACATCGCTGATCTGCCTGCTGAACGCGGATCCAGATACCAGGAAGCACTAAAGACTGAGAAAGGAGCTTATATAGTCGCCGATTGCCAGGGAACTCCCGATGTTATTCTCCTGGCCAGCGGATCAGAGGTCGCTACCCTGACCGGAGGAGCCGAAATGCTTAAGAAGGAAGGTATTAAAATAAGAATTGTGTCAGCACCGTCCGAAGGCCTTTTCAGAAACCAGGCACGGGAATACCGCGATTCGGTTATTCCCGGAGGAATACCTGTCTTCGGACTTACTGCCGGACTGCCTGTAACCCTTCAGGGACTTGCAGGGCAAAACGGAAAGGTCTGGGGAGTTTCATCATTCGGTTACTCGGCACCATATAAGGTGCTCGATGAAAAATTCGGATTCACTGCTGAAAATGTTTACAGGCAGGTAAAGGATTACCTTGCCTCATTTAAATAAAACTCCGATGAAGGTCTGTTTCATGGCCCTGAAGGCCACCCGGACCAGGCTGTTTTTACTGTTTGATGAACCGGAGTGTATGATTAAATGTTCTTTAAAGGTGAACAGCCCGTTTTCAATGTTATAACAATGTTATAACATTAAAAACCCGGTCTAAAGGCTTTTGTAAGCCCTCGCGCTGCTTCATGGTTTACTTTTCGGCACGGTAATTTTTTTTGCCCCGGAAAATAAATCGGTACTTTATTCGCTTTTTTTAGGTATTCGGGATTTAATCACAGGCTATTAAAATCGTTCGTCATGAAAAGAATCATTCCGGTAGTTCTGTTCACGGCTTTCCTGACAGCCTCCCTTTCTGCCCAGATCGACTCGCTCGACTCCAATTTTGCCGTACGTGACACCCAGGCTGTCCGGGTCACGCTTTTTGATACTGACGATGTGCTTGACATTTCAATTAAGTTTGACATCAACAAGTACAAAAGGTATAAATCGGATACGATGTATCTGCCTGCTGTCCTGACATACTACCTTGGCGAAACAGACTCTGTTGTAAAAAACATTAGAGTCAGGGCACGCGGCAACATACGGCGCACAGCCATATGCGACTTCCCTCCCATGATGCTTAACTTCAAGGTTACGGACTCTGAAAACACTGAATTTGCAGGGATCAACAAACTTAAGATTGTTCCGTATTGCAGGGCAGGTTTCGAACAGTATATATTAAAGGAATACCTGGCCTACAAGATGTTCAATATTGTTACCGAATACAGTCTGAGAGCAAGGCTCTTCAGGATCACTTACATTAACACGGCAAAGGAAAAGAAACCGCTAACCCAGTATGGTTTTGCCATAGAGCCTGTAGAGAACATGGAACGCCGGACCGGAACCGTTGAGGTGGAAAGAAAACTTACCCAGAGGGAAATCAGGCAGGATATGCTTGACAGGGTTGCCATATTCAACTACATGATAGGCAATTCCGACTGGTCGGTTCCGATCCATCATAACGTGATAATCCTTCAGGAGGCACAGAACCCGTATCCGAATGATAATATGATTGTGGCATACGATTTTGATTATTCCGGGCTGGTAAACACTAACTACGCTGTTCCGTTTACCGACCTGCCGATAAAGACAGTCAGGGAACGTCTGTACATGGCTGTTTGCAGAAGCGAGGAACGTTTTGTTGAACTACTTAATGAGTTCGCGGAAAAGAAGAATGATTTCTACAGTGTAATAAGCTCATTCCCTTACCTGCCTGATAATGTAAAACAGGGAATGATAAAGTATCTTGATGAATTCTATAGGGGAATTGACAACAGGAACAGTCTTGCCAGAAAGCTCAGGAATGATTGTCTGTGGTTTGAAAGCCAGTCGAACCTGAGGATAAAATAGAAAGATTGCTTACCTTTGCCCCTTAGTTTTTTCCGCTTATGAAATATGACATTCAGCCCGGGGTAAAGGGTTTGATCTTTGATCTCGACGGTACGCTTGCCGATACCATGCCTTATCATTTTCAGGGCTGGCAGGCTGCCTGCAAAAAATACGGCGCCACTATCGATACGGCATTCCTGAGACTCCACACCGGCAGTCCCGGATGGCTGATAGCCTCGGAGATTATTAAGAACAGCGGGCTTGAAGGAAAGGTCTCAGTTGAACAGATCATCACCGAAAAACTTGATCAGTTCTTCAGGGTACAGCATAATGTCAGGGAAATAGAACCTGTTGCCGATATAGTAAGGAAATATCATGGCAAGCTCCCGATGGCTGTCGGAACCGGAGGTCACAGGGAGGCTGTTGAACGCACCCTAAAAATAGCGGGACTCAGTCAATACTTCGACATTATTGTGACAGCCAATGATGTGGATAATTTCAAGCCCCATCCGGAAACATTCCTGAAATGCGCTGAAATGATGAATGTAGAACCATCTCATATTGAAGTGTTTGAAGACGGCGATCTTGGACTTGAGGCTGCCCGAATGGCCGGAATGATCCCCACTGATGTACGCTCATGGTATGATTCAAACTGGTGATGCCTGAGATTATTCTTACCAAAGACGGCTCTCATACTCTTTACGTTCCCGAACTTAATGAACATTACCATTCCATCCACGGCGCTGTTCAGGAATCAGGCTTTATTTTTATCGACAATGGATTCAGGTACTCCACTGCATCACCGGTCAGAATTTTCGAAGCAGGTTTCGGAACCGGACTCAATGCATTGCTGACTGCTGTCGAATCATCGCTGACAGAGAGAAAAACATTCTATACCTCTTTTGAAAAATATCCTCTCCCCTCTCATATTACCGGAAAGCTTAACTATTCAAGCCTGTTCCCCGGTGAGGCTGATATCTTCCGTGAAATACATTCCTGCCCTTGGAACTCACCCTTTGACATCTCAGATAACTTTACACTCCTGAAGAAAGAAGGAGACCTGACTGAGATGGATCCGGAAGGAATTTATGACCTGGTATATTTCGATGCCTTCGGACCCGACAAACAGCCTGAGATGTGGACCGACGAAGTATTTGAGAAAATGGCGGCCATAACCGTACCCGGAGGTCTGCTTGTAACTTACTCTGCCAAGGGAAGCGTGCAGAGATCGCTCAAAAGAGCAGGTTTCAACGTTACTCTTCTTCCCGGCCCTCCGGGAAAAAGACAGATCACACGGGCGGTAAAAATTTGAAAATTTATTAAAGCCGTCCTTTTTTCCTGATGCCAAAGTATTATCTTTGCCAAAATTTCTAAAAATTAAATCAATATCAAATGAAAATCAAGGAATTAATTGTTCTGACCGCTGTTGTTACCCTCATGCTTGGCTCCTGCGCAAAGCAGTCCATAACAAATGCCAAATTGAAAACCAATGCCGACTCGCTTTCATATGCCTTCGGGATGTTCAATTTCAAACAGCTGCAGGCTGATTCGATTGTGGTGAATCCGTTGCTTGTTGCTAAGGCGATGATGGACAGTGAAAAAGGCAAATCCAGTATGTCGGATGAGATTGCAAATGGTGTTATAATGTCGTATCTTACCAGGCGTCAGGCTGAAATGGCTGAAAGGCAAGCTGAACAGGACAAAATATTATATAAGGACTATATTGCTGATAATGAGGCATTTCTTGCAAAAAACAAGGAGAAATCAGGAGTTATCGTTACTCCAAGCGGACTTCAATATGAGGTTATCAAAATGGGAACCGGAAACAAACCCACCATTAACAGTACAGTTAAGGTCCATTATATTGGAACAATGATCGACGGTACCGAATTTGACTCTTCTGTTAAAAGAGGCGAACCTGCCCAGTTTCCTCTTGCAGGAGTCATTTCAGGCTGGACTGAAGCTCTTCAGCTAATGCCCGTAGGCTCGAAATTCAAGATCTACCTGCCCCAGGATCTCGGTTATGGTGCAAATGCTCCCGGTGATCCCATAAAACCTTTCTCCACTCTGATTTTTGAAGTCGAACTGCTTGACATAGTCGAATAACATGAGAACAGCTGAAATCCATACACCAAAGGGCATTATGAAGGTCAGCTTCTATGAGGAAGATGCACCGGGCACAGTCGAAAACTTTGTAAAACTGGCAGGAGAGGGATTCTATGACGGACTGGCATTCCACAGGGTAATTCCAAATTTCGTCATCCAGGGAGGCTGTCCCTTTTCACGGGATCTGAGCGATCCAAGAGTAGGAACCGGAGGTCCCGGATACAAGATCCCCTGCGAACTTACGGGCGGAAACCAGTATCACGACAAAGGTGTCCTTTCAATGGCCCACGCCGGAAGAAACACTGGCGGATCCCAGTTCTTCATCTGTCACAACAGAAGCAATACAAAGCACCTAGACGGACAGCATACCTGCTTTGGAAAAGTGATTGAAGGCCTTGATGTAATTGACGCAATACGTCAGGGAGACCAGATTGAAAAAATAACAATAAACGAAGAATAATATGTCATTCGAGATCACCGGCCGGGTAGTCGACGTCATGCCTGTTAACCAGGTCAGCGACAAATTCAAAAAACGTGAATTTGTAATTGAGAAAAAAGATACTGGAGGTTCTGCGGTTTTTATTGACTACATCAAATTCCAGCTTGTCCAGGACAAATGCGACCTCATAAATGAATCTTTTCTTAACGAGGAAGTAAAAATATCCTTTAATCTAAGGGGTAACAGATGGGAACGCGACGGTCGTGTGAATTATTTCACAAACCTCGATGCCTGGAAAATTGAAAGAGTATCAGAACCCGCCAGGAACGAGGTGTCCAAACCCGGTCCTGAGCTTGAAGACGCTCCGCCGGAAATTGATGATCTCAGTGACCTGCCGTTCTGAAAAAATGAAAGACTGAAGTTTCCCTTCAGTCTTTTTTTTGATTTTTATCCCTATCTTAGGTGAAGCGGGCTTCTATCTGCTCCTTTTACATAACAGACAGACTGATTGATATTTAACTTAATAAATCAGATAATATGAGATATTACTTTGCCCTTTGCTTTTTGCTGTTCTCCGCCATCGCCGGAGCACAGGTTACAACCGAGACTGAGGTTGCCACCGGCCTCGACAGGGTTCAGCTTCCCTATAACAGGCTGGTCCATTCAGCCGGGGTCCAGATCTTTTTCGGAGATGATGGTTTGGAAAACCATGCAATGGATGTGGCGCTTTCCCCCGACAAACGATGGACAGCCGTGATGGAAAGAACCAGCATAGTCTTCATCGACTCCCGTACGGATGATGTAAGGTTTGTTCTCAGGAATAATTTCCATCCTCTTCTCAGAGGGGCAAACAACACCTATTCCGGGATACAATGGTTCGTTAACAACGGCAAAACTGAAGTGTACTGGAGCGTAGTCAACAGGGAGGACAGGTCATTTGTAGCATCTGCATCCTGGGATGGCACAACCGCCGAATTTCTTAACCTGTTCGAATACCGGAGCGACGGGATTGCCGATATGGCTCTCCCGAATGAAATTCTTATCAACAGGGAGTCGGACCGGAATTTCATCTATGTGGTCCTTAACGGCAATAATAAGGTGATCAAGCAGGACCTGGCCACAGGCGATACAATCTGGGTTGCCGATCCCGGGGTTGCCCCTTACGGCATTGCAATGGCTGAAGGAAAGCTTTATGTTACAAACTGGGCAGGTCGTACACCCCTTCCCGGCGACACTGAGGTAGCTGGTATCCCCTGGGGTACAGCACGCGTCGATAATAAAGCCGGCGGAAGCACCCGGGAAGGAAGCGTTACTGTAATCGATTCAAAAACCGGAATAAAACTGAAGGAACTCATTGTCGGACTTCATCCGAACGAAATTATAGCCGACAGTCATGGCCGCTTTGTTTACCTCACAAACTCAAACAGCGACAACGTCATGGTTATTAACACCATGATAGATGAAGTTATTGAAACAATCAGTGTCAGGCTGCAGCCGGAAATAAATCCTTTTTTCGGCGACTCCCCCAACGGTCTCTGCCTTTCGGACGATGAGAAACACTTGTTTGTTGCAAACGGCATGGACAATGCCCTGGCGGTTATCAGACTTGCAAAAAAGTCGGCCAGAAAAGGCCGGGGAAAAGTCAGCACGGTGACGGGGTTCATACCCACGGGAGCATATCCTTCGGGAGTGTCCGTAATGCCTGGCAAGGGAAAAATCTATGTTGCCAATCTGGAAGCGGCGGGAGCCAGGCTTGCATCCACAACCAGTGCCACCACTAATCCCATTTATAATTCACACAATATGCTGGCATCGGTGTCTGCAATCCCGTTTCCCGACAAGCGCACCCTGAGATCTTATACAGATACTGTTATCGCACTTAACGACCTGTCGAGGGCTATTCTGGCAAGGGATGCACCCAGAAGCGGCGTCAGCCCGAAAACGGTGCCCGACAGGATAGGAGAACCCTCGGTATTCAAACATGTGCTATACATAATCAAGGAAAACAGGACCTACGATCAGATCCTGGGAGATATGCCCCAGGGAAAGGGAGATCCCGGACTTTGCACCTACGGAGCCAATATTACACCCAACACCCATCGCCTGTGCGAGGAATTTCTGCTCCTGGATAATTTCCATGTATCAGGGAAATGCTCGGCCGAGGGGCATCAGTGGACCGATGCCTCCATAGTGACCGATTATATTGAAAAGAACATGAGAGCCTGGTTCAGGAGCTATCCTCATGTTCAGGAAGATGCCCTTGTTTACGCTCCCACCGGATTCATCTGGGACAATGCCCTTAAACACGGAAGAACTGTTCGGATTTATGGTGAGGCGTCTTCTCCTGTATTTAAGTACAACGTAACATGGACGGATGTTTACAATATGTACAGGAAAGGAGAAAAGGTGCCTTTCACAAATATTACAACTATTGAGCCGGTGAGGCATATCCTGTCCCCTACCTATCCTTCGTACGGACCACATGTCTTCACCGACCAGATGAGGGCTGACGTGCTTATAAAAGAACTTCACGAATATGAGGCAATGCCTGGCGATGCCATGCCTGAGTTGATGGTAATCGCCCTTCCGAACGATCATACCGCAGGTGTGAGGCCGGGTTTCCCGACACCCAGGGCCATGGTGGCCGACAACGACCTGGCTCTCGGCAGAATAGTTGAGGCCTTCAGCAAAAGCCGTTTCTGGGAAAACACAGTGATTTTCGTTGTGGAAGACGATTCGCAGGGCGGCTGGGACCATGTCTCCTCATACCGCACCGTGGCACTTGTCATCAGCCCTTATTCCAGGCTGAAAAAGACTGTCAGCACACACTACACCCAGCCATCCATGGTCAGAACTGTAGAACAGATCCTCGGTATGCCTCCAATGAACATCCAGGATGCAATTGCAAATCCTATGGCAGATTGCTTTGGAACAGTTCCCGACCTTTCACCATACACAGCCCTTCCGTCCAATATTCCAATCGATGAAATGAATCCGCCGCTTTCCTCACTCAGAGGGAAAGCCCTTCATTTTGCCAAAAAGAGCATGCTGCCTGATTTCGCCAGGGTGGACTCAGGAAATGACGACCTGCTGAACAGGATCCTCTGGTATACCGAAAAAGGTAACCTGCCCTATCCGGCAAAATATGCCGGGGCTAAAAAGAATGAAAGCGAACCTGAAGATGATGAACACGAGGACTAATCAAAACAGAAAATTCCTTTCAATATGCTGAATCCGTTGCTGGAGAACTGGGACACTCCCTGGGAAACTCCTCCTTTTCACCTTGTTAAAACCGCCGATTTCAAACCCGCTGTTGAAGAGGCTATCAAAATTGCCGCGGTTGAAATAGAACAGATTACCGTCAGCCCCGATCCCCCGACTTTTGAAAACACCGTCGCTGCACTTGACCGATGCGGACAGAGGCTGGGAAGGATCTCTGCCATGCTGTTCAACCTTAACAGTGCCGAAACATCAAAGGAGCTCCAGGCTGCAGCACAGGAGATATCTCCCCTCCTTACCAGATTCTCGAATGATGTCTCAATGAATGAAGCCCTTTTCGCAAGGCTAAAGACTGTCAGGAACTCAGCTGAAAAACCGGACCTGACAACTGAACAAAAAATGCTTCTCGAAAAGAAATACCGCAGTTTTATGCTTGGCGGTGCTGAACTGAATGAACATGATAAAAAGAGATTCAGGGAGATTTCGGAGGAACTTTCAACGCTTGCTCTGAAATTTGAGGAAAATGTTCTGGAAGAAACCAATGCCTTTCAACTTCATCTGGAAGAGCAGGATGACCTTGCAGGTCTCCCTCCCGGAATTTTAGAGATGGCAGCCATGGAAGCCGCCAGGCGAAACCTCACAGGCTGGGTTTTCACTCTTCAGCACCCTAGCTACCTGCCCTTCATGCAGTACTCGGAAAAAAGACACCTCAGGGAACTTCTGCTCCGTGCATATTCCTCAAGAGCTTACCGGAAAAACCAAAGAGACAACAGATTGCTGGTGGAACGAATGGTGAACCTGAGACTCGAAACAGCAAAATTGCTCGGATTCAGGAACTTTGCAGAAATGGCTCTCTCCGACCGGATGGCAGAAACACCCGGAAAGGTGGAATCATTTCTCGGCAATCTTCACTCGGCATCAAGGGAAGCAGCTTTAAGGGATTACCGCAATATAGATGCTTTCGCCGGGAGTCTCGGCCACAACGATAGAATTGAACGGTGGGACTGGGCATTTTTTTCCGAAAAGCTCAAAAAGGAAAAGTACCTGATAGACGATGAGATACTGAAGCCTTATTTCCCTCTTGAAATTGTTACGGATGCCATATTTTCACTGTGCAAACGCCTTTTCGGCGTGAGGTTTGAACGAGACGGTTCGATCCCAGTTTACCATGAAGAGGTGACCGCATACCAGGTCTTTGACAATGATAACGCCATTCTGGCAATACTTTATACCGATTTTCATCCAAGGCCTGGAAAGAATGGTGGTGCATGGATGACAAGCTTCAGGGAGCAGTGGAGGGATAACGGTAAAAGGATTATACCTCTTGTATCGATCGTTGCCAACTTTTCCAGACCCACCAATTCGGATCCTTCACTACTTACATTTGGCGAGCTTACCACTTTTCTTCACGAGTTCGGACATGCCCTTCACGGAATGCTTTCCGACTGCAGCTATGAAGGCCTTTCAGGAACAAATGTAGCAAGGGATTTTGTGGAGCTGCCTTCCCAGTTCATGGAAAACTGGGCCTATGAGCAGGAATGGCTCGATACCTGGGCAGTCCATTACAAAACCGGGGAAAAAATACCTCCCGATCTGATCTGGAGGATCAGGGATGCTTCGACTTTCAATGAAGGCTATGCCTGCAGCCGGCAGCTGGGATTTGCCCTGCTCGACATGGCATGGCACACTATCACCGAACCTTTCACGGGCGATGTGAAGGATTTTGAGGTCAATGCTATGAAAAAAACGGAAATATTCCCGGTCGACATGGATCTTAACATGAGCTGTTCATTCACCCATCTCTTCGGCGGAGGATATGCTGCAGGCTATTATGGTTACAAATGGGCCGAAGTGCTCGATGCCGATGCCTTCATGCACTTCAGGGAATCAGGTCTCTTCAATCCGGAAGTCGCAGGATCGTTCAGAAAGAATATCCTTGAAAGGGGTGAGTCCGAAAAACCTATGGACCTGTACATCAGATTCAGGGGAAGAGAACCTTCCATGGACGCTTTCCTGGAGAGAAGCGGTCTGAGTAATACTGAAAGTCAAAACATGGTAACTATGTAAAATACTGAATATCAAATGCATCAAATTTCAAGCTTTCAATGTTCCATAATGATATAAAACAAACATTAACTTTGAATAACCGGCACCATACTTTGATGTCAAATATATCTTGTTAACATTCAATTCTTTAACAAATTCATATGATTCTATTCTTTGAAAGCAGGTCAGGTAACATAATTGCAGCGGGAACTACAACCGATTTAAAAAAGGAGGATACCGAAAAACTGGTCTGGCTCTTTGGCGAAGCTCAGCTTTTCAGCAAATCCAGGCTCGAGGGAAGGTTCGTGGGACCCAGAAAGGAAATGATCACTCCGTGGAGCACCAACGCTGTTGAGATAACCCAGAATATGGGAATAAGCGGAATAACAAGGATTGAAGAATTTTTCCCCGTCAGGACAGACATTCCTGGATATGATCCGATGCTTCAGGCAATGTATGTTAATCCCGGCCAGGATCTTTTCACCACTGACCGGAAACCTGAAGAGATAGTAAGGATAATTGACATCAGGGCATACAACGAAAAAGAAGGTCTGGCGCTTAACGAAGATGAAATCGAATATCTTGAAGGACTTTCAAGGTCGCTGAACAGGCCCCTTACCGACAGCGAGGTCTTTGGTTTCTCCCAGGTCAATTCAGAACATTGCCGTCATAAAATATTCAACGGGATATTTGTGATCGACGGCGAAGAAAGGGACTCGACACTTTTTCAGCTTATAAAGAACACCACTCATTTCAACAGGAACAAGGTCGTTTCGGCATATAAGGATAACTGTGCCTTTCTTCAGGGGCCTGTTGCAGAGCAGTTTGCACCGGCATCCCAGGACAAACCCGACTATTTTGCCGTGAAGGAATTTGAATCGGTGCTGTCACTTAAGGCTGAGACTCATAATTTTCCGACGACCGTAGAACCTTTCAACGGCGCTTCGACCGGAACGGGAGGCGAAATACGTGACAGGATGGCCGGGGGAAAAGGTTCCTTCCCCATCGCAGGAACTGCAGTCTATATGACAGCCTATCCACGACCCGACGGAGCCCGGCCGTGGGAAAAGACAATACCAGAAAGACCATGGTTGTACCGCACTCCGTCCGATATACTTATAAAAGCATCCAACGGAGCAAGCGATTTCGGAAATAAGTTTGGTCAGCCACTGATATGCGGCTCCGTTCTAACCTTTGAACACTTCGAAAACCTGAAGAAATATGGTTACGACAAGGTGGTCATGCTTGCAGGCGGAATCGGCGTCGGGAAGAAAAAGGATTCGGAGAAAGATGTACCTCAAAAGGGCGACCTGATAGTGCTTCTTGGCGGCGACAATTACAGGATCGGCATGGGAGGCGGTGCCGTTTCTTCTGTGGAAACGGGCAAATACGACAGCTCAATAGAGCTCAATGCAGTGCAGCGTGCCAATCCCGAAATGCAGAAGAGGGTATTTAATGCGATCAGAGCACTTGGAGAATCGGAATTGAACCCCATAGTATCAATACACGACCATGGAGCCGGCGGGCATCTGAACTGTCTGTCGGAACTTGTCGACACCACCGGCGGCAAAATTGACATAAGCAAGCTTCCTGTGGGCGACCCAACCCTTTCAGCCAGGGAACTTATTGGTAATGAATCGCAGGAAAGAATGGGCCTTGTGATGAGACCCGGTGATGTTCAGGAACTCTTTGCTATTGCAGAAAGGGAAAGAGCTCCCATCTACATCATTGGCGAGATTACCGGAGATCACAGGTTCAGTTTTTACAACGGAAAGACCGGTGAGAAACCAGTTGACCTTGAGCTTGAAGCGCTCTTCGGCAATCCTCCGAGAACAGTTATTACCGACACAACCGAAAACACAGGATTCAGTCCTCCTGAATACAGTTCCTCAAAAATTCCGGATTACCTGGAAAAAGTCCTGCAGCTTGAAGAAGTTGCCTGTAAAGACTGGCTTACCAGCAAGGTCGACAGGTCGGTAACCGGACGAATTGCCAAACAACAGTGCGCCGGGCCCCTCCAGCTTCCGCTCAATAACCTGGGAGCAATTACTCTCGATTACAGGGGATGCAGGGGAATGGCAGTTGCCGTTGGTCATGCACCTGCAGCAGGGCTTCTTGATCCCGAGGCAGGATCAGTGCTATCAATAGCGGAGGCTCTTACAAATATTATCTGGGCGCCTCTCACCGACGGGCTAAAAAGCGTTTCGCTCTCGGCAAACTGGACCTGGCCCTGCAAAAATAAGGGAGAAGATGCAAGGCTGTACAAAGCAGTTAAGGCAGCTGGTAAATTTGCCATCGAACTTGGAATAAATATTCCGACTGGCAAGGACAGTCTTTCTATGACACAGAAATATTCCGATCAGACGGTACTTTCCCCGGGAACTGTTATTATTTCGGCAGCTGCCGAGATAAGCAACATCAGAAAAATAGTCGAACCCGTAATGGTGAACGATCCCTACACCAGTCTGATCTATATAGACATGAGCAGGGATGGTCTTAAGACAGGAGGCAGTTGTTTTTCACAGATTCTGAACAGAATAGGCGGTGAAGCTCCTATTGTTACCGATCCTGCATATTTTGCCGAGGTCTTCAATACCATTCAGCATCTGATCAGCAACGGGAAGATCCTTGCCGGACATGATATATCAGCAGGTGGAATGATAACCACCCTTCTCGAAATGTGCTTTTCAAATACCGAAGGCGGTGCCTCCATTAACCTTTCAGCACTCAATGAAAGAGATACGGTCAGGATCCTTTTCAGTCAGAATCCGGGGATAATAATTCAGGTGAAGGATGTGAACGAAATAACAGAGATGCTGCTCGAACGCGGGATCTCCTATCTGGCAATAGGACACCCCGTTACAGAAAGAATGCTGAGAGTCGCCAGCAATGATGAATCCTTCTCCTTCGACATAGACCGCCTGAGGGACCTGTGGTTCCATACATCATATCTGTTTGACCGCCGCCAGAGCGGTGCCGATAATGCAAGAGAGAGATACGAAACATACAAAAAGAGTCCCGTAAGGTTTGACCTTTGCAATTTCCAGGGTACTTTCAAATCGCTTGGTATCTCCCCCGACCGGAGGAAAAAGTGGGGCACCAGGGCTGGCATAATCAGGGAAAAGGGAGTCAACGGCGACCGTGAGATGGCTTATGCACTGTGGCTTGCCGGATTTGATGTCAGGGACGTCCATATGACTGACCTGATCAGTGGCAGGGAAACACTTGTAGAACTGAACATGATAGTATTTGTGGGAGGTTTTTCAAACTCCGATGTGCTCGGATCTGCAAAGGGCTGGGCCGGAGCATTCAAATATAATGAAAAAGCCAGAAAAGCTCTTCAGGGTTTCTACTCCAGACCTGATACCCTGTCCCTTGGTGTCTGCAATGGCTGCCAGCTTATGGCCGAACTCGACCTTATCTATCCGCGGCACATGAAGAAGGTAAAACTCCTGCACAACAAATCTGGAAAATTCGAATCCTCCTTTCTGGGAGTAAAAATTCCAGTCAACAACTCTGTAATGCTTGGGAATATGGCAGGCATGGAACTCGGCATATGGGTTGCCCATGGAGAGGGCCGGTTCAGTCTGCCCCTTCCTGAAGAAAAATACGAGGTTGTACTTAAATACAGCAGAAGCTCGTATCCGGCAAATCCCAACGGTTCAGAATACGATGTTGCCGGACTGTGTTCCGGCGACGGCCGGCATCTGGCAATGATGCCACATCTGGAAAGATCATTCTTCCCATGGCAATGCGGATTCTATCCGGCTGAAAGAAAACAGGATGAAGTCACTCCCTGGATAAAAGCCTTTGTTAATGCAAGGCTCTGGATCGAAACTAAAGTCAGCGGGTCAGCGGAGTGAGGATCACCGAAACAAGCTTGGTATCGATACTCTCCTCCCTTGAACTGTTCATGGCTTCCTTGGGAAGTATCTTCTCACTTATCACCTGAATGCTGTATTCCCCGGGTTCTGAAAAATAGAACGATCCGGCATAGGAATCAGCCCTGTAAAATGGCAATGATACTTCCTTTGAATCAAGAACCACCCTGTCGATAGCAGGATCAACTTCGATAAGCTTGTCAAGAAGACTTATCCTGACAGAGTTGATGTAACTTAAATCGGTGGTATCCCTTGTCGCACTCGAGAGCCATACCTTGTATGTTCCCGGTTCTGATACCATCACCTTCCATTCTGCAGTGTTGCTTTCCGGATTTTCAGCATCGCTGTAACAGGCAGCATCCTCCAGATTGAGAGCAAAGGTTCCGTCTGATTCCTGTACCACGGCATTCTCCGATACTTTATCCTTCGGTGAATCACTTCCGCACGACCAAACCAACAGAATAACCAGACCAAATAGGGTAAAGATTTTTCTATTCATATATGAGTTTTTTGACTAACAACTTTATTAGAACGTAATTTTAACATTTAGAGTATTCCATCAGTTCGCGAAAAAACAAAAAAAATACCAACCTCTTACCAACAAACAAAGAAGTTATCAACAATTTGGGTTAAAAAGTAATCATCAGGATGCGGTCGACTCACTCAGGATCTTTTTTTTAAATCTCCCGTGGCTTTTTTTCGGCTCGTGAGCACTGGCTATTGCCTCGACGACAAGCTCAGCAATATCCATGACTTTTGTGCCGGTGGCCTGAGCCAGAGTCTTCTTACAAAGAGGACATGAAGTAATAAGTGAGTCGGGAGAACAGGCAGTCAGCCTTGCTGTAACATCCTCCGCTATCCTTTGCTTTTTTTCGCGACTAAGCATGATGTTTCCCAGGCTTCCCCCGCAGCACAGGGAATTCTCATCATCATAACCGGTGGCTTCGAGAGTGGCCACATGCCTTATTACTTCCTTTGGTTCATCGTAAATACCTGACCTTCGTCCAAGTTCGCAGGGGGTATGGTAGGTGACCCGTTTCTGAAGAAAATTGAGGTCGATAAGACCTTCATCTATAAGGTTTTTGATGAATTGTGAATGATGAAGCACTTCGACATCAAGATAATAACTCTCCCTGAATACCTTAAAGCATATCGGGCATGATGTTACGAGTGTATGGGCACCGGAATTCCAGATGAGCTGAGAGTTGTAGTTTATCAGTTCACGCGCCTCCCTGTCATTGCCTTCCAGCATAAGCGGTCTTCCACAGCAAGCTCCGCCCTGCTCGTCCATGAACGACCAGTTGAGACCAGATGCATCCAGTATCCTGACCATGGCTTTCTTGATCGAGGGAGTAAGATGCGTCATGCACCCGGCAAAATATAGTACATCTGCTTTTTCCTGTTTCGGTTTTGGAAGAAAACCATATGATGTACCGTTCTGCTGCTTCGGCGAAGCCACATTCAGTCTGTTCCTGAAATATCCGTTCCACCTGTTCTCGTAAACATGTTCGTTTTCCTCGGTCCTTCTGACTATCATCCTTATCGGGGATATCTCTATCCCTACCGGGCATATGTGATCACATCTGCCGCACATGAGGCAATTGTGGGCTACGTCATAGAGTTCCTCACTGTTTCGGATTCCTTTCATCAGGTAGGTGGCCTGGATAGTATTGATCCCCGCCGAAAAGCCAAGCTGACACACATCGATGCACATCCCGCAGGAAGAGCATGAATGCACTTCTACCTCCGAATAGGTTCCGGGCCGGTCGCCCGTCCTGATGCCTGAGTTTCTCATGAAGATCAGGAACAGTTCAGTCGGAATGTGAAGATACCTGGTGAGAGGAAGCAGAACGAAAAATGTACCGAGCGATAACGAATAGAGCCACCAGAAAGGATAGGCAACCTCATTCGCAGGAAGAAAAGAGGCCAGTGCTGCTCCCAGGTTTCCTGTCAGAAAACTGCCCGTACCGTAAGCTCCGCTTGTAAGACTCTCTGCGATAAGACGACTTGGAAAAATAAGCCAGAGAGATGTCAGGGCAATCTTGTCAAGAGGCTTGAGCCGGGTAGTCTTCTTCATGCCAACAACTTTTGATGTAAACCTCTTGATGACAGCCAGTATCAGTCCCGACAATATGAAGGCAAGTATAAGATCCATGAGGAATGTATAGGACGCCTCAAAAAAAGTTTTACCATGGTCGGGATTGAAGAACTTGAAGAATATGGCCTTGTACGGAGGATTCAGATGTTTTTCCCCAAAGATATCAGCCTCTATTGTCCCGAACAGAATAAGAAGAAACCATCCGAAAGCAAGACTCATATGCATATAGCCAAGGCGGGGATTCGACCTGAGTATCTTTCTGTGAATAAGACTCTCAAGGAATATCTCCTTAAGGCTCTGACCGAATGCCCTGCCGAAAAATCCCCTCTGGAGCCTGAGCTTGTCGGATCTTGAAAGCTCCCTGAACCAGATAACGCTCCTGACCACTGCATAGATGATTATGAAGTAAAGTCCAATGTTAAATGGTATGATGAACGGATCAAAATTCATAGCCTTCTGTTTTTCTGAACGCCTGTTTAGCCAGACTTACCACATTGCGGGTGTTGACTCCCCTTGGGCAGACCAGAATGCACTTGCCGCACAGCATGCATTTCTTTACTTTCTGCCTTACCAGTTCATTTTCACCCCTTTTCAATAAAATATGTATCTCCCTCAGACTGAAACCGGTGAAATTCCCTGTTGTGCACGTTGCCGTGCAACTTCCGCATTCAATACAGAGTTTAAGACTTGGTTCCCTTTCAATAATATAGGAAACGATACTGCGGTCGTTGGCGTCATAATCGATGACACGTGCTTTAGAAAGTGTAAATCCGAATTTCTCCATTTACTTAGCTGAGTTCAGATAGTTTACTATTTCCATGACAGCACTGCGGGCATGGGAAATAGTCTCCGTTATGTTCAGCGGTGCTGTGCAGGCGCCGGCATAAAACACACCTCTGACATTACCCATGTTCGTACCGAAATGATGATCGGCCGGCTGGAAAAACCTGTTCTCGCCCCTCTTCAGCTTTGCCTCATCAGCAAGCTTGACAGCATCTTCCGCCATTTCCATACCTGCCATGAGAACAAGCATATCCATCTCCATTTTAAGAGGACGTCCCACAAGAGTATCCTCTACTTTGGCGACAAGCCGGTTAGAAATATTCACAGCCACTTCCGACACTTTTCCGCGGATGAAGCTTACCGAGTATTTTTCCTGGGCCTCCTTGTATAGTTCTTCATACAGGGCGCCGCCCATCCTGATATCCATATAGAAACAAACAGCTTTGCACGAAGGGATTATCTTCCTGACCTCAATAGCCTGCTTAACTGCCGTAACGCAGCAAAGCTTTGAGCAGTAGATGTTGCCGACTTTTTCATCCCTCGAACCCACACAATGCACAAATCCAATCCTTTCAGGGATAAGGCCATTTGCAAGTTTAATCTCGTTCTTCCTGAACATTGTTTCCAGATCGGCTGAGGTAATAACATTGTCATAAATACCATAGCCATACTCTTCCTTCCGTTCGCTCCTGAACAGGTCAAAACCTGTTGCCAGCAACAGGGCATCTGCATTTATTGTTTCGCCGTTTCCCGTGGTTACCCTGAATTCATTTCCATCCCGATGAAACCCGGTTACCTGGCAGCCTTTCAAAAGACGGATGTTCTGATGCGACACCTGCCCGTTGAGATATTCAAGTACCTCATCGCTGCTTCGCCTGTCGGGAAACAAATGATACCAGTTCCTGAGGTGCCCTCCGAGGTCCTGTCCTTTTTCTACAAGAGTCACCGTAACACCTTCCCGGGCAAGCCGGCCTGCGGCTTCCATTCCTGCCGTTCCTCCTCCTATGACAACAACACGCCGGCTCATCTCAGGAATTTATAAGATCTTTCGGTATTGGCATTTGCCTTCCGTCCCTGGTAAGAAATTTATCGCGGGGATCATATTCGATACCCATCTTCCTGAGAAGGGGCTCCGACTGAACCATGTGTATCTGTAGTCCCAGATCCCAGGGATTGTATCCCATGACCAGTGCTGCTAGCTCCTCGTAGGTAAGCACAGGAATGGCTTCGCCGTCGGCTCCGAAGGTGGTTCCATCCATTTCCCTTATAGTATACTGCCACTTATCCATGAACATTGTGCAACCCGGGCAGTTGGTAAGAACCAGGTCGGGTTTGTATGGCTTCATCGATGTAAACTTCTTTACAGTGTTTGAGAGCGAATAGCCCCTGTTTGCCTGAACCAGGTATTGTCTGAATCCGAAACCGCAACAGTGCCTTCTTTCAGGATAATCGACAACCTGTCCTCCCCACGACTCAATCATCCCGCTCAAAACATGCGGAAATTCCGCCCCTCCCACACCATATTTCGGGAATATCTTTGCATAATGACAGCCGATATGCTCAACCACGCGAAGAGGTTCTCCCGTTAACTTATTAACAAGGGGAAACTTTGCCCTGGCAGCTATCTCGTCGCGGAACTTGTAAACGAGATCACTTGTATGAACCACATTTTCCGGAACGTCAAATTCCCTTCCGGTAGCCTTGTAAAGGTATTCCCTGGTCTTCTCAAGCTCCTCAGGAAAATGCTTCCAGGTTTCAAGTATCTCGGTGTAGATACCGAAGGAAGTTACACAAGAGATGGCTATATTCTTATACCCGGCTTCCTTCATAAGGGCATAATGCCGGGCAATTACGGTCTGTATGGTCGAAAACGGAACTACATCTGAATGATAGCCTATTCCGGTACAGGTAGTATGTGACGGATTCTCATACACATCCTTGCCCAGAACATCCCGCAAAAGATGCAGGAAAAACTGTTCTGAACCAGGGAAAAAACTCTGCCTGATACATGACCTTACATAAAAAAAATGATCGTCTGCAATTTCCTTCTGGTAATCACGCCAGACCATTTTACTTTCTTTCTGTTGCATATTGAATGAATGAATGATATCAAAAGGTATGTTTTTTGTTTGCGGCGGTGTATGTCTCAATGAAATACTCATTGTCGATTCCTTCCTCATCGAACTGGAGTCCCATCTCGGCAGCCTTTTTCCGAGAGTGGGCTTCAATTGTTTCATATAACTCGGTCCCGCCGGTAACCTCGAATATCTTCTTAAGCTCTTCCCTGGCGTCTTCCGGGATCTTCCTTAAAGGACCTGCTCCAAGCTCGTTGATCTGGCCTCCCAGACGCTCATATATATCGTAGGTATTGTCAAGTATATACTGCCAGATGGGGCCCTGCTCCATGTGCATATCGGGCCTGACTGCATAAGTGGCAACGCAGTATCCGTATTTGAAAATATTCTCTCCTACAGTACGCTTGATCGCAAATTGCTGCCTTCCCTTTTCAGAATCGGTAAAAAAACCCAGCTTCTGGGAGAGTGTTCTGAGAGACATCACCACTAGAGCAGGAGTGTTGCCTCTGGGGCATCTTGTCTTGCACGACATGCATTCTCCGCAGTACCAGATAGTCTCCGACCTGAGAAGCTTTTCGATCTCCTCGTTGTCACCTTTCTGCACCGTGTCAACAATTTTCCGCGGATCATAGTCATAGAATTCGGCTGCCGGACATATTGCGGTGCAGATACCGCAGTTCATGCAAGCCTTAAGCCCTTCCACAAACCTTATGTCCTGCTTCAGCAGTTCCAGGTAGTTTTCCATTCAGGAAATGTTTAATATAATCGGGTTCTGTTATTTTATTAACAACAAAAGTACGTTTTTGAACATAGCCATATAAGAGGGTTAAAACCTATTTTGAAGTGGGTATAAATACGTACTTCAGGATTGCAATCTGAGCTGTCAGGGGAAGGAATGAAGTATGGATAATTATTGTAATTTTGAGATATGATACTAATAGCTGAAAGTGGCGGGACCAAGACAAACTGGTGCGCCATGTCGGATACCGGAGAAACCGGGATCATTCCAACCATAGGGCTCAATCCCAATTTCGTGTCGAAGGATACAATCCGGGAGGTATTGACACTGGAAGTTCTTCCGGCAATGAACAATCCCCCGGTCGACGAGGTCTGGTTTTATGGCGCAGGCTGTGCCGGAGAAGCCATGCTTCGTAAAGTTGCGGAAGCAGTCAATTCAGCCCTTCCGGGCATCAGGGTAAATGTGCTTTCCGACCTGACGGGAGCTGCAAGGGGTCTGCTCGGAAACAGACCGGGTTATATCTGCATGATAGGAACAGGATCAAACTCAGGTTATTACGACGGCAGAAACATCACCTCCAACGTACCTCCTCTCGGATTTATTCTGGGTGATGAGGGAAGCGGGGCTGCACTGGGAAAAAGGCTGATAGCAGACTTCCTCAGGGGAATAATGCCGGAAAAACTTTCAGATGAGTTCAGAAGCATCTACGGTGCTGAAAAGGATGAAATTGTATCAAACGTATACAGGGGAGTATTCCCGAGCCGCTATATCGGTGGTTTTGTGAAATTTCTGAATGACCATATCAGTGAATCCTACTGCAGGGACCTGGTTGAGATTTCCTTTGGGGAATTCGTCCGCCGGAATTTAAACCTTTACGGTATTCCCCCCGGTAGCGGATTAGCTGTCACCGGTTCGGTAGCATGGCATTTCAGGGATATACTGGAGGAGGTCTTCAGCAGATACGGTTTTGTAATATCAACCGTATGCCAGGGACCAATCGAAGGTCTGATACAGTATCACAAAGAAAATTCATAAATTTCCTGGCCTTATCAAAAAAGCATCCTGAAACGGATGTCCAAAACTGATTTTAACAAGCAACAAAAAATGACCAGTATAACAGAATCCGAATCCCTGTACCACGATCTTGAAAAGATGCCGGTAACTGAATTACTCCAATCCATAAACACTGAAGATCAGAAAGTAGCACTTATTGTCAGAAAATCTATCCCTGAAATCGCCCGGCTGGTTGAAACCATTGTGTCAAAAATGAAGAAGGGAGGCCGGATTTTTTATATCGGTGCAGGAACCAGCGGACGCCTTGGTATTGTGGATGCATCCGAAATACCCCCAACCTTCGGTCTCGACCATGGATATGTAGTAGGATTGATAGCAGGAGGCGACGGAGCGATCAGAAAAGCAGTTGAAATGGCTGAAGACAATGAAGAACTGGGCTGGAAGGATATTCTGGCTTTCAAACCAACACCTTCCGATGTGGTGATCGGAATCGCTGCATCCGGAACAACACCCTATGTAACAGGAGCCTTGAAAAGAGCAAGGCAGAACGGTATTTTCACAGGTGCCATAACCTGTAATCCGGGAACTCCTGTCGCGGAAAATGCAGATATTGCAATAGAAGTAATTACCGGACCAGAATTCGTAACCGGAAGCACCCGAATGAAGGCTGGTACCGCTCAAAAGCTGGTCCTCAATATGATAACCACCTCGACCATGATCAGGCTGGGAAGGGTAAAAGGGAACCTTATGGTTAATATGCAGCTTACCAACCAGAAACTTATCAGCAGGGGTACCAAAATGATTTCGGATAAACTCGGACTTGATCCTGAGACATCAAGAAAACTCCTTCTTCTTCACGGATCGGTCAGGAAAGCCTTAGATGCCTTTATTGAAAATAACAACAATACCGGTCAGAAATAATATGAAGAAAACTGACATTCATCTTGACACACTTTGTCGCAGATACCCTTCCCTGGCAGGTTTGAAAGACAATATAGCTGAAGCCTCTGAAATGATAATCAGGTGTTACAGCGGAGGAGGCAAGCTGCTTGTATGCGGCAACGGGGGAAGCAGTGCCGACGCTGAACACTTCTCCGCAGAGCTCATGAAAAGCTTTGAGAAAGAAAGACCGCTCGATCAGTCACTGAAAGACAGGCTCTGCGAAATATCACCTTCAAGGGGCAGATTCCTCGGAGGTAAACTGAATCATGCACTTCCGGCAATTCCGCTTCCTTCGAATACAGCCCTTTCAACCGCTATATGCAACGATACAGGCTCCTCGGTTGTATTTGCCCAGCAGGTTATAGGCTATGGAAACGAGGGAGATATTCTTGTCGGACTAAGCACTTCAGGAAACTCTGTCAATGTGATAGATGCGTGCATAACCGCCAGGGCCCTGAACATGAATGTCATCGGCTTCACCGGAAAAACCGGTGGAAAAATGAAGCAGTATTGCGATATTCTGATCAGTGTACCTGAAACCAGAACTGCGTGGGTTCAGGAATTATGCCTGCCTGCCCTGCACACAGTCTGCCTTATTGTCGAGAACTATTTTTACGGCTGATAATACCATTGAATGATGAATCCGGAATTCCTCAAAGAAATACTGGAAAAAATTCGCAAATCGCGAATAGCGGTCATCGGAGACTTCTGCCTCGATGCTTATTGGTTCATCGATGAATCAAAAAGCGAGATCTCTGTAGAAACAGGAAAATCCACAACCCCTGTAAGACGTCAGAAGTACTCGCTTGGTGGCGCCGGAAATGTTGCCTGCAACCTGACCTCCCTTGGAGTTAAGGATGTAAGGGCTTTCGGTGTGATCGGAAACGATCCATTCGGAGCAGAGATGATTTCCCTGCTGAACAACAACGGCATTGATTCGCGGAATTTACTAATTCAGGAAACCGACTGGTCTACACATGTCTACATTAAACCTCATATCGGTGATGACGAACAGAGCAGAATCGATTTCGGCAATTTCAACATCCTTTCGGATGAAACTGCCGACAGAATCATTGCAAACCTGAGGGTCGAACTTCACGAAACCGACCTGGCGATCATTAACCAGCAGGTCGCTTCGGGAATTCATACTCCGTATTTCAGGGAGAAAATAACGGAAGTAATCAGTCAGTTTCCGGAGAAAATATTCATTACCGACAGCAGGCAATTCACCGACGAGTACACAGGAGCGTACAGGAAGATGAATGACAGGGAAGCTGCAAGGCTTTGCAGGGTAGCCAGGGCTGCTGATGAATCAGTGTCCCATGCAGAGGTCATTCATGCTGCCGAAAGGCTGTATGAGAGATACGGAAAACCTCTTTTCATAACCAGGGGCAGCCGTGGTTCAATAGTGACCGACAATAAGGGAATAATTGAAATAGAATCTGTGATGATCACTTCCCCCACTGACACTGTGGGGGCCGGCGACAGTTATCTTGCCGGGGCTGCTGCTGCACTTGCCGCCGGCTGTACACCTGGTGCCGCAGCCCGGCTTGGCACTTTCACAGCAGGGGTCACAGTCCGGAAACTTTTTCAGACCGGGACCGCCAGTCCTCAGGAAGTGATAAGCCTTGCAACCGATGCCGATTTTGTTTATCATCCTGATCTTGCTGAAGATATGCGGCAGGCAAATTACAAAGCGGATTCTGAAATTGAAATAATAACCTCATGGAAAAAGCCTCCGGAGATCAAACATGCCATTTTCGACAACGACGGCACAATTTCTACTCTTCGGGAAGGTTGGGAACAGATAATGGCTCCCATGATGATAAGGGCAATACTCGGAAACAGATACGAGAATGCTGATGAAAATATCTTAAGAAAAGTAAAATCGGTCGTCGATGAGCTTATTGATAAAACCACTGGCATCCAGACTCTCAGGCAAATGGTTTATCTTGCCGGACTTGTAAGAGATTCCGGATTTGTAGCAGAAAACGATATTCTTGATCCTCATGGTTATAAAGGGATTTATAACGAAGACCTTCTCAGAATGGTAAAAAGGCGGGAAGGAAAACTGAAACGGGGAGAGATAACAGTTGAAGATCTTACCGTTAAAAATGCAATCCCTTTTCTGAAAATCCTGCATGAAAAAGGAATCAGGCTATGGCTTACAAGCGGGACCGATACCGATGATGTAAAACATGAAGCCGCCGTACTTGGTTACTCCCATCTTTTTGAAGGAAGGATTTACGGAGCGACCGGAAGCATAAATGCCGAAGCAAAGAAAATGGTGCTCGATTCAATACTTGATACGATAGGAAAGGATGATGCAGCATCGATAGTAACGTTTGGCGACGGACCGGTAGAGATCAGGGAAACCCACAAACGCAATGGCCTTACGGTGGGTGTTGCAAGCGACGAGCTGAGGCGATTCGGCCTCAATCATTCAAAAAGAACCAGGTTGATAAAGGCTGGCGCCGATATCATAATTCCCGATTTCTCACAGGCAAAAATTTTACTTGACCTCTTAAATATCAGATGATGGCAGGCAGAAGATTTGACCGTGACCGCCTCCTGATCCGAAGCCTGGATGATAGGAAAAACCAGATCATTTTCCGTGACAAGCAGGTTCCCGCTGCTTACAGACCGGATGGCCTTTCGGATGATACGCGCGAGATAATAAATGAAACCGCATCGAGAATTTTACAGGCCCGAAAAAGGGAAAAATCTGTCATCCTTGCTTTTGGCGCCCATACCATCAAAAACGGACTGGGCCCTGTCCTGACAGAGCTTATCCGCCATGGCTGGGTAACTCACCTTGCCACTAACGGTGCAGGCATCATTCATGACTGGGAGTTTGCTTTCCGCGGGGAATCCGGAGAAAACGTAAGGGAAAATGTTGAGAGGGGACAGTTTGGTATCTGGCAGGAAACCGGACTTTTCATAAACCTGGCTCTGGCCGTCGGTGCATTTGAAAACCTGGGATACGGTGAATCGGTTGGGAGAATGATATCAAGAGAAGGTCTGGATATTCCCGATCTGCAGTTTCTTGCCGACCAGACAGTCAAAAATATAAAAGAGGATCCCGGATATGCAGCATCTGCTGCCGACCTTTTTGAGGTTATAAAAAAACGCAGGATCAAGCCCGGCTTCATGGGCATACCTCACCCATTCAAAAATTATTCTGTTCAAGCTGCAGCCTATGAACTCGGAGTTCCGTTTACAGGACACCCAATGATCGGTCATGATATCATATACACCCATCCTGTCAATAACGGTTCGGCAGTCGGACGGACTGCCGTCAGGGATTTCCTGTGCTATGCCAACAGCGTTGGGAATATCAATGGCGGAGTTTATCTTTCGGTTGGATCTGCCGTGATGTCACCAATGATCTTTGAAAAATCATTGTCGATGGCTCAGAATATAGAAATCAGGAATGGAAAACACATTGACGGCCATCTGATTGTAGTGGTCGATCTTGCAAAAAATGAATGGGACTGGAGCAAGCAGGGGGAGCCTCCTCCCGATAATCCTGCCTATTATCTGCGTTATTGCAAAACATTCAGCAGAATGGGCGGAGAAATGCATTACCTCCAGGCTGACAACCGCGATTTCCTATGTGAGCTTCTCCATATTCTGACTGAAACCGCCGGCGGCTGACCCGGTGGTTTTGGACTGAGGCGCTTCAGGCCTTGCTGGCTCAAGGTTTTCCATCATTGATGTAACTCCTGCATACCTCCAGGCTTTCAGGAACAATCTCAGAAATACAAGCAGCTGGGATACGACCAGCATAAGCAAAACACCTGCGCCGGTTGACGGCCTCCAGACCGGCATTATCAGAAACATGGCTGCCAGAAGAACTATCTGAGCCAGAACCAGCAGAACCATCAGAAGATACGACCTGCCGAAATTGCCAAAGGTACGGCTGAGTCCGTATCCAATGGCTTCAAAAGCCGAAACATCTTCGCGGCTTGCCTTCCTGGCCCTTGAGTAATCAGCAACAAGAAGAAAAACAGGCGAAAGAAGGATCAGCAATATGACGGCAGCAAGCTGTATGGCACCGGGAGATCCTCCATCCCCGATTCCGCTGGCTCCCAATGGAACTATCACAAGCAATATCACGCTTAATCCAAAAACGATCGTCAGGATAAATAATATCAGCAGAAATGACAGAAAATTGCGGCCGGCAGCTCTGAAGAAATCCCCTGAGGAAAATCCGGCCGAATCTTTCCTCATGATGCCGAACAGGCCTGCCGAAATGAAAGCATTCAACAGAAAAGCAACAACGAACGTATAAAAGAATCCGCTCGCAAAAAATGACAGAAGACTTTTTCCAGCATCTCCCAGATCAGCAAAGACCTCAATATCCAGCCCTTCCGCCAGTCTTTCGGTTATCATACTGCTGCCCAATGTATTGTTCAAAGCAGACCTCAGCGGAAAAACGAGAAGGACAGTAAGAAGAAAAAATAAAAACCATGTAATTACAACGGCATTCCATGCTCTGAATACTCTGCCGAAACCCGTTCTGAGGGAACTGATTATCTTCATCAGTGAATTATTTTACAGTAAAATCAAACTAAAACTGAATTGAATGAAAGCAAGCAGCTTGTGCGCCAGACGGCGTACCGGAAGGCGCCATGGACTTTCCGACATTGAGTTATTAACGAAATTCACATCCATGGCAATCTTGTATTCGGGATCAACCTTAACCCATTCGATACGACGGTGGCCAGTATAGGTGAAATCTTTATATCTTTCCTTTCCATCCCACACCTCAAGAATCTCGTCGCCGTTAGTGAAATGCACAAGAACTTCTACGGGAAGCATTACTTCACCCAGCCTGTCGACCATGGCAATTGCCGTGTAAAGAGAATCTGAATCCTGAGATTCTTCATCCGTGTCCTCATACTCCGTCAGACCTTCCGGCCTGAAATGCCTGCTGTTGACTATCTGTGATACTCTGTAATCGCAAATGCCGGTCCCGTATAATGTCTGGTCAAAAAACCAGTTCATGTCGGGGCCGTACTTTTCACCATGTTCCTTTCTCACAACCTCACTGACCACCTCAATGAAATCCTTCCCCCGGGGATGCCGGAAAGCCCACTTGCGGTAATATTCCCTGAAAATATTGTCCATGGTCTTTTCTCCTATTATGCCTTCAAGAGTTCGCAGCAATGTGGCCGCCTTCTGGTATGACAACATGTAATATGAACCACGCGGATAATTCCACGATAACTCCCTGTTGCTGGCAATCTGCCTGACAGAAGATCTTACGTAGGATAATCTTAAAAGTGAATTGTCGGAAACACTGAATAACCGGTGATCAATCATTCCCGACCTGTTTCCGTAATAATGGTCCATAATTCGTCCTTCCCAGTAACTGTTTACTCCCTCATCGAGCCAGGGTTCCTCAAACTCATTGCTGGCCAATATACCCATGAAATATGCATGACCAAATTCGTGAATCGTTACGTTTTCAGGCAGATTGACAAACTCAGGCATCCTGTCGGATGAACCGGATGTAAATAGAGTGGTGTATTCCATTCCCCCGGCACCGGCGCCTTTCATAGGAGGATCAACTATGGTCAGATGAGTCCAGGGATAGGGGCCCACGTTGCTGCCTAGATATTCAAGCGCATTTTTCACAGATGAGAACTGTCTTTCAACCTGATTTATACGCGTTTCCGGTATAAGAAGCGTAATATCGACATGATTCCATTTGTCAGTAAAAACATGGTAACCGGGCCAGGCTGTCCATGCAAAATCGACAATGTCCTCGGCACGGAAAACCTGTGTCTTCATACTGCCGTCTATCTTTTCCGAGATCAGCCTCCCGCCCGAACCAGTCACATATTCTGAAGGAAGTGTTATTGTTACATCATAAACACTGTGATTGGAATAGAATTCTGAATGTGCATGAAACTGATGGCAGTTCCACTCCCCCCTGCCCTTTTCACTATCAGATGAAGGTTCGTAGACTCCGAACTTCGGAAACCACTGGCCTACAAAGAAAAAGTCATCAGTAAACCCTGTTCTCCTGATAACAGACGGAAGCTTCGTTTCAAAGTCAATTGCCACGGCAACAGTATCGCCCGGCATCGCCGGTTTTGGAAGCATTACCCGTATCACAGTCCTGTCCTCAAGGTTACCATCATCCGGACTCATATATTCCATCGAAGGAAGAAGATCAAGTCCATCATTTCCTGTAAAGGAATTTACCTCGATCCATCCCGGATCTGATTCCCTCCGTCCGGGCGAGCCGCCCGACTCTTTGTAAAATGTTGTCTTACTGCTTCTGAATGCATTCATATACAGATGCATCCTGATTTCAGGAACAGTATCTGAAGTTTTATTAACCCAGAACGCATACATCTTACCGGAAACGGTTTTTGCTTCCGTATTTAGTTTCACGTCAAACCTGTAGCCGGTAGTTCTCTCGCTGAGAGGTTTGGTTTCTTCCGAAATAACAAGCTGCAAGCTGAGCAAAAACGACAGTGAAAAAGTAAAACACAGTCTTAAATTCATATCATCAATTTTTCACTTCATGCATATATAAAGAAAATCCCCCGTCAGGGGGACATTTGGCGGCTGATTGCTTTTTTGAACGGGAACAGGGGAAGCTTAATTTGAAGCTTCCTCTCTGGTCAGTGTCAGGGGTATCTCTCCTTCAAAATAGACAGCTTTGCCTGTCATTTTCTGGTCGCTGTCAGCCTTGAGATGAACAACAACTTCCTGTCCTTCAACATAAACAGTAAATACAAGGGTATCCTTTTCTACCTTTGCCTTTTCTCCTGTCAGGGAATAACCGCTGGCCGGGAAGGAAATGGAAGTAGTATACTTTTCATCAGCAAATTTCACATCGATGGTACCGCTGGTAAATCCTTCAGGCGCATATGGAGCTTCAAACTTCCACTTGCCTGTGTGAACCTGGCTCTTTGAGCCGGTCTGACCTGTCACGGTGAAAACTGCACAAAATGCAAGCATTAATAATGTAATAATCCCTTTTTTCATTTTAAATCTTTTTTGTTGTCTCAAATATAGAAATCTATTGGAAAAAAGCCAAGGAAGTCAGGTATTATCATATCTCCCGTAAAAATTCCGGATGCAGGTTGCCGGACCATATCCGGGTAAGAATCTCATCCTGATCGTTTCGGGAAATACATGTTAATGGCAAATTCCTCAGGAAAATCTTCGGCTTCTGATAATTCCACGTACCTTGAATTTTCAAGGATCCTGACCATTCGCCGTTCGTGCTCATCCGAACGCAGATTTTGCATCGCACCTATCCCTGCACTGTTTCCAACAGCAAAGATCCGGTTTTCCAGCTCTGAAGGCAGAAGACCAATGTCAATGGCTGAATTTATGTTTATGTAGTTTCCAAAACCGCCGGCAAGGAAAAGAGCACCGATATCTTCAAATCCCATTCCGGCACGTTTCATGAGAATCCTGATCCCTGAACAGATTGCTGATTTAACAAGCTGGATTTCCCTTATATCCTGCCGTGTTACCATTATGTTCCTGCCGGGATGAATCACGAACGATTCATTCAGAAAACCCGTCTCGTCCACAATACCTTTTCTGACGAGATATGCAACAATGTCGACGATACCTGATCCGCAGATACCTGACGGTTCTGCATTCCCTATCACCTGAAATACTCCGGCATCGGAAAAAACTGATATAGCTCCGGTCACAGCCGCCATGCCGCATGACAGGTTAGCTCCCTCGAATGCCGGTCCGGCAGCAGCGGAACAGGAATAAACAGTATCCCCTTTGACAAGAGCTATCTCGCCGTTTGTGCCAATATCCACAAACAGATAATTAAGGTAAAGGGGCTTCAGTACAGCCAGCCCTGCTATGATGTCTGAACCAACATAAGCCGAAAGACATGGCAGAGTAATCAGCTGGCCATCAGGATTGATCTTCAGCCCGGACAAAGAACCCTTCCTAACCTGCCGCGAGGTAAACTTCGGTGTGAACGGAGCAAGGGCAATAGGGACCGGATCTTCACCCAGAAGCAGGTGAAGCATTGTAGTATTGCCTGCCACAACAACTTTTTCAATATTTTTGTTTTCCAGGCCCTGTTCAGCCAGAAAGGCTTCCACTTCGTAATTTATGCTACCGGTTATCAAATTCCTGAGCTCCTTAAGACCGGTCTCATTTTCCTGGCACCAGGTGATCCGGCTTATTATGTCCGCTCCGAATATCATCTGCGGATTAAGAAAGGATGATACTTTTTCAATCGCTCCGTCAATCAGGTTCAGAAAGTAAAGAGCCACGGTGGTCGTGCCCAGATCGATAGCTACACCATAGGGAGCTTTGCTGTGACAGGAGGAAAGCTCAGGCCTGAACTGAAAATCCTCAAGGAACTCGGTCTGTCGAACAAGTATCCTGGCTTCATCATCCCCCGGCAGAATGATTTCAATATCGCTGACAGGGAAATATCTGCACGACAATACCTTTCCGACACCTGATACCCATACGGTACATTTGCCGCAACGGCCCCTTCCGCCGCACGGCGAGTAAATATTGTATCCGTTGTTTCTCAGTATGGACTGGAGCGGAATTCCTTCCTCCGAATCCATCTCCCTTGCTCCCTCAGGGCCTATGCATCTTATCCTGATCATATCGGATTCATTTCCCAATTTCCCAATTTCCTAATTTCCTTATTTCCTAATTTCCTTATTTCCTAATTTCCTCACTCCTCACTCCTCCCAAATCCCCGCATATGCTGCAGTGTAAGTCCCGGTCTGAAAATCCTGTATGCCGCCGGCCAGATCCTGCCAAGATACCTGTCCTGTTCCTGCCTGATGATAACAGCAAACTCATCCATTGCTTGATTCCGGCATCCGGGTGTGTACTTATATTCTATAGTTCTCAGCAATACTGCATAATCATTGTACTTTCCAAGATCCTGTGCAAGGGTATCAAGTCTCTTCTCGAAATTTCTCACCGCCTTGGGATTCGATTGCCTGAAAAAAAACAGCTGATAAAGCAGATCCTTGGTTTTCTTTCTGAACTCGTGGATATTGACATCCTTTGGATTGTGCCTTGCCGTAAGGTAGCAATCCGCAACAAGCAGGAATGATCTCTCCAGTTCAGCCCGAAGAAGGTCCTGATCAAGATACTGCATATTTAAAAAGCGGATCCGGAAGGATGATCGGTGAAGCATATCCCTTATCTTCAGCAGATCTTCCCTGATATTTCCGGAAGAAGAGGCCGGATCTTCATGGATCACCAGGATCTGCCTTATTGCTTGTTCATCCCTTACGCGGGAGAACAAAGCCGGATGCTTCTTTCTGAAATCTCTCAGTAGTTTTAGGTGTACAGCCGATTCACGCCATGTGCTCATTATCCTTCCCGTTTCGCGGAATGCAGCGTATTCCCGCCTGAAGGTCTGCTCATCCATGCTGCTCCTTAGCAGTTTTATGGCTGCACGTGCCCTCTTCATAAGCACCCTCACATCGTGAACAACCCTTTGCCCCGGCAGCCTTCCCGGTTGAATCAACTCCAGTGCTTCGCTTATGAAACCGCAAAGAACCGGTTTGAATCCAAAGGTTTCATTATGACCGGCAGCAGACTTTGTCATTAAATGCTTATTAGCCGGCTAAAGTTATGTTTTTCGTACAATAATGCCAATAATCAAGCTGTCAATAACCATGTTGACTGATGATTTTATGGCGCCGTCACGCAAAAAGAATTAAATTTGTTAAACTCAAAATCTATCAGATGGGGAAAATACGCAACGGTCAAAAGATCGGGATTCTTACTGCAGGAGGCGATTGTCCGGGACTTAACGCTGCCATTCGCGGAGTGGGAAAAACAGCCATAGTGAAATACGACATGAGGGTCATCGGCATAAGTGACGGCTATACCGGGCTTATAAACAAGGAATACAGGGAACTGACCGAAAAGGACCTTTCCGGTATACTCACACTGGGAGGCACAATCCTGGGTACTTCCAGGGAAAAACCCTTTAAAAGCGATGGAAAGAATAAAAACGACATTAGAAAACCTGCGCTTATTAAGGAACATTATGAACAAATGGAACTCGACTGCCTTGTTTGCATTGGAGGCAACGGAACTCTGAAGACAGCCAACCTTCTTGCACAGGAAGGACTGAATATAATCGGCATACCAAAAACCATCGATAACGACGTCTTTGGAACCGATCAGTCATTCGGATTCGATTCAGCTGTCAATATTGCAACCGAAGCCATCGACAGGCTCCACTCGACTGCAAACTCCCACAAGAGAATAATGATTATCGAGGTCATGGGACACAATGCCGGCTGGATCGCTCTTTATTCGGGTATTGCCGGAGGAGGCGATGTCATTCTGATCCCCGAAATAAAATATGATGAAGAAAAGATTGCCGATTACCTCATCAACAGGTTCAGGGATAACAAGCCTTACTCGATAATAGTCGTAGCCGAAGGAATAAAGGTCCCCGTGAAAGAGGAATCGGCTGCACGCTACCTTAGCAGACGGATCTCGGAACTTACCGGCATCGAAACCAGAGAGACGGTTCTCGGTTATATACAAAGGGGTGGCAGCCCCTCTCCCATGGACCGGGTTCTTGCAACAAGATACGGATCCGCAGCAGCCGATCTGATCGCAAAACGGGAATATGGAAAAATGGTCGCACTCAGAAAAAATGATATAACTTCGGTTCCGCTTGCCGAGATAGCCGGGAAAACAAACCTGGTGGATCCCGAAAACGGCATGGTTGTAAAAGCCAAGAACATGGGTACCAGCTTTGGCGACTGACTGCTGACAAGCAATTCGATAACTTGAAAATACCGGTATGAAAAAAATGATTTTCGTGCGGCACGGTAAAGCAGAAGAACACACCGGTTCGCACGGCGACTACGAGAGATCGCTTACCCAGAAAGGAAAAACCGTGTCGGCAAAAATGGCACGCCTGCTGAAAAAGAAGCTTAATGATAATGCCATTCTGGTCACAAGCCCGGCTTTCAGGGCTTACGAAACAGCCGTGATCTTCGCCCGGATCCTGGGATATGATCCGGGAAAAATGATCCTGAGAGAGAGCCTCTACTCACCAGCTTCCTTAAAATCATTTTCTGACATAACCGGAGAACTTGATGAAAAAATTAATACCGTGATATTTTTCGGACACAATCCGTCGTTTACTGAAATTCCTGACCTCCTGTCGGTAACCGGCTGCGATTTCGTCCCAAAAAGCGGGATTGTGTGCCTGTCGTTCAAAACCGATGACTGGAGAAACATTCTAAAGGAGAAGGGAGCTGTCGAGTATTTTCTGAAACCTGACGTAACATTATGAACAAGACATACATCCCAAAGGAAATAAGCTGGCTCTCATTCAATGAAAGGGTGCTCCAGGAAGCTGAAAACAAGGACGTGCCACTTCTTGAAAGATTTCGTTTTCTGGGGATCTATTCAAATAACCTTGACGAGTATTTCAGGGTCAGGGTTGCAACCCTGAGACGATTGACACAACTCGGTCCCAAATCACATAATGTCCTTGGCTACAGCCCAAAGGCAACCCTTAAAAAAGTCAATGAGATAGTCCTTGAACAGAATGCAAGGTTTGAAAAAGCTTATACCGGACTTATCCAGGAACTTGCAAAGCACAATATCCATATTATAAGTGAAAAGGAACTTAACCCTGAACAGTCGGAATTTGTAAGGAATTTCTTTCTTAAAGAGGTGCGCAACAGGCTGATGCCTTTCCTTTTCGACAGAGACAGCGATTTCCCAAACCTGACTGACGACGCTATATATCTGGCTATTTCGCTCTCAAAGAAAAACGTGCAAAAGAAGAAGTTTGCCCTTCTGGAAGTACCGACTGATGTCCTTCCCCGACTGGTGGTCCTCCCTGAAACCGATGAAAACAAGTACCTTATCTTCATTGAAGATATAATACGGTTCGGGCTCAAGGACATTTTCTTCATTTTTGATTTTGATGAGATAAGCGCTTATACAATAAAGCTGACACGTGATGCGGAACTGGAGCTGACTGACGATATCTCCGAAAGCTACATTGAGAAAATATCCCGGAGCATTCAGCAAAGGAAGCATGGAAGCCCTGTCAGGTTCATTTATGACAGGGAAATGCCGAAAGACATGCTGAAAATGCTTACCAGGCTGCTGAATTTCAGCGTTGACGATGCCCTGATTCCTGGAGACCGGTACCATAATTTCAAGGACTTTATGAGATTTCCCCAGTTCGGCAAGAAAAAATTCTATTATGAGCCATTCAGGCATATCCAGCATAAGGGTATCCACCCGGGGAAAAGCATCCTTTCGGCTATCAACAAGAAGGATATTATGCTCTTCTTTCCATACCATCCTTTTGAACACTTTATCGATCTTCTGAGGGAAGCATCAATAGATCCATATGTAACATCAATCCAGATAACACTTTACCGACTTGCAAGAAACTCCAGCGTCATCAATGCACTGCTGAATGCCGCCAGAAACGGAAAAAAGGTCACGACTATAGTTGAACTTCAGGCCAGGTTTGACGAGGAAGCCAATTTGCTTTGGGGAAACAAGCTGATGGAAGAAGGAGTCAAAGTGATATACGGGGTGCCCGGACTCAAGGTGCATGCCAAGCTTTGCCTTATCAC
>CAYSBL010000005.1:96738-127235 GCA_964429295.1 uncultured Rikenellaceae bacterium | reverse complement strand
TACTTTTTTCTTCCATTTTACACTTTTTTGTGTAAACCTATTTCAGGACAAGACAGTGAGTATTGAGGAAAAAGAGATGAGAGTGCTCGCTCTCGCTCTCACTCTCACTCTTTTTCAGTACCCGGAGCGGGACTTGAACCCGCACAGCCTTAATGGCCACAGGATTTTAAGTCCTGCGTGTCTACCATTCCACCATCCGGGCGGAACTAAAATCCATTATCTTATCCAAAGTCCTGCGTGTTGGACCCTGTCCCGCTTTTGCGGGAATTCCACCATCCGGGCTCCTTTTAAAAAGTCGTGCAGGTTTTGCAGGTCCTGCAGGTCTTTTTGTGTCGGACGGTCAGTGCAAAATTAGCAATTAATTCTTAACAAGCACAGGCTTGCCTAGTCCTGCTTTTTCAAGCGGACCGAGCTGTGTTTTGGCATCACCGGCAACTACATAATACATCCTGGCAGGATCAATATATTTATTTGCCAGTTCAAGTACCTTGTCTGTTGTTAATTCTTTAACAAATGCCTCCTCCTTCTTTATGTAATCAGCAGGGAGATCATACACTGCAATGTTATTCAGCATATTAAGCAGGCCTCCAAGGGTTTCGAAGCTCCTGGCATTTCCTTTCAAAAGGGCCGATTTCGTGAAGTCAACATACTCCTGCGGTATTTCCTTGCGGTACTTCTCCATCTCAGTCTTGAAAATACTGACCGATTCAAGTGTGGAGTTAGTGCTTACCATCGAGGTTGCCATAAAGGCTCCGTAATTCCTTGCTCCGCTGAAATTCGATCTTGCTCCATAAGTGAATCCTTTTTCTTCACGCAGGATAAGATTAAAGATACCGTTGAATGAACCGCCAAGCTTATAGTTGGTTACAAATGCAGGATAGTAGTCGGGATCTGTCCTTGTAATTGAAGGTGCACCGATATAGATGACCGACTGCTTGGCTCCCGGCACATCAACAAAATAGATCTGCGACTTTTCAGGAGATCCAGGTAATTTGATCTCAGGAAGACTGACTTCCTTAGGCTGCCATTTCTCATTCAGTGATGCAAGTGCTGCCTCAACCCTTGGCTGATCAATATCACCGGCAACAATAAATCTGGCCAGCGATGGTGAAAAATTCCTGCTGTAGAAATCCTTAAGATCATCGATGGTTATCGATTCTACCGATTCTTCAGTACCTGCTGTTTCCACAGCAAGGATGTTACCCTGACCGAAGATCAGACTGTTAAGCGTGTTCGAAGCCAGATAACTGGGATTGGCCTTATTCCTCTTAAGATTGTTTATTACCCTGCTTTTTGCCAGACCGAACTGCTCCTCATCCCAACGGGGCTCAAAAAGCATTTCTTCCACAAGTGCCAGTGTCTTTTCAAAATTCCGGGCAAGAGAGCTAACCCTTAAGGTAATATTTTCATTACCTCCTGAAAATGAAATACTTGCACCAAGAAGACGGATCGCATCCTCGAGTTCTTCGGGAGTCTTGTTTGCCGTTCCTTCATTCATCAGGGATGCGGTAAGACTTGCCAGTCCTGCCTTTTCGACGGGATCAAGCATGTGCCCTCCCTGCATAATAATGGAGTACTGCACAAGTGGCAGTTCATTGTATTTGATCCCGTAAAGCTTCATTCCGTTACCAAGGGAACCCGTCCATACTGACGGAAGAGTAACTTCGGGATCAGGACCCAGAGGAGGCTGGACCGATCTGTCGATCTTTGTGGGAGTCTTGATAACCGGTTCTTCTGTTGCGGCTGTCATCGTTATTTCTGCTGCATTTGCCAGGTCTTCTTCAACAATGCCTGCATTGACTGAACCTTCTGCAATAAGACTGACTTCCCCCTTCGGGACAAAACTCGTCATGACATAGTTCTTTCCCTTTATATATTTCTGAAATGCGTTTTTAATGTCTTCTGAAGTAACTGCCTGCTGGCCGGCGAAGTCATCAGCATAAAACGAGGGATCATCCTTGAACATCTGATACTGACCGAGTGTGAATGACTTGCTCAGAATACTGCTGAAGTTGTTGTAGAAACCTGTCTCGTTACGGGCTTTCAGTGCTGTAAGGTCTTCCTCCGTAAATCCTTCTTTTTCGAACATTTCGAAAGCTTCAAATATCGCTTTTTCAACTTCAGTCAGGTTCACCCCCGGATTAGCCGTTACAGATATTTCAAAGGTGCCTGCAAGCTCCAGAGACATGTTATATGCATTTACTCCTGATGTTAATTTTTTGTCTTTGACAAGAACCTTGTACAACGGGGTCTTTTTGCCGTTTGAGAGAAGTTGTCCCAGGTAGTCGATGGCATAAGAGTCCTTTGAGAATTGTTCGGGAGCAGGGAAGACCATTGTCAGCCTGGGCGCCCTGGCAAAATTATCTTCGTGATAAAGCTTAACAGTTGATGAGAGTGAGGTGGGCATCGGAGTCCTTTTCTCTATCGGCTCACCTGCAGGGATCTCGCCAAAGTACTTTTCCACCATAGCCTTCACTTCATCCTTGTTTATGTCGCCTGCAACAACCAGGGTTGCATTATTCGGGGCATAGAACCTGCTATGGAAAGCCTTGACATCCTCAACCGTGGCATTCATCAGATCCTCCATTTCACCAATCACATCCCAACTGTAAGGGTGTCCTTTAGGGTATACTTTTGACAGGATCAGAGCTTCATTGTGCCCGTAAGGTGCATTGTCGACACTCTGCCGCTTTTCGTTCATCACAACATTCTGCTGGTTGGCAAAGGCAGCCTTTGTTACGGTATTTTCAAGGTAACCCATCCTGTCGGATTCCAGCCACAAAGCCATCTCAAGAGCATTCTTGGGAATAACTTCATAATATACGGTATTGTCAAAACTCGTACCTCCGTTTAGTTCACCTCCTGCGCCCTGAATAAGCCTGAACAGCTGATCCTCTCCCACATTCTCCGATTTCTGGAACATCATATGTTCAAACAGATGAGCAAAACCCGTTTTGCCCGGGACTTCGCGGCTTGAGCCCACATGGAAAACAACGGCCACAGCCGCGATCGGATCTGACTTATCTTCATGAAGGATAACTGTAAGTCCGTTAGGCAGGGTGTATTTCTCGAATGGCACTGTAAAACCAGCATCATTCTTCTTTCCCGAACAGGAAAACATGATGCCGGCTGCCAGAAACAGGAAGATGTAGAATAGCTTTTTCATTGATGAGATTATTATGTTTTTAATTATGGGTAACGAAATTACGAAAAATCCGAAATAATGAAGAGTAAATAAAGGATTTTCAAAAGTTTTAGCCCGACTTATTATTCATTCCGTGACAATGGAATTAACTTTTCATAGGAAAGTAAGAATCACTCACCTGTGAAAAACTTGCTCAGCATGTCAATAATTTAAACCTGAATTCCATGATTCTTCACAAATACGACAGGTATATTTACCTGACCTGTTCCCGGAGAACAACCCTTCATAAGGACTGATCTATCCCGCGGTACCAGGTATTGGTAAGATACTTAAAAGCAGTATTGTGAAAAGAATCCTGTATGTGATTGCCTTATTTTTTATCTCCTCTGGTTATAATATTTATTCTCAGGAGAATTCACACAATCCATCCTTCATGGAATCGCTGCAGGGAACCTGGGCTTATACCGAACCCGGGGCAGAACTCTGGATGAAGGTTGTCATTAAAGGCCGTACCCTTACAGGGTATGCCGCTTATCCCGAATCCGGAAAATTTATTGCCGAATCTGCCCATAAAATAAGGGAAGTAAGGTTAGTATACAAAAGCAATATCAACAGGAATCTTAAATCCGAAACTTTTGCCCAGATCAGGGAGTCAACCCTTTCAAGCGACCGAATTTATCTGAATTATGAAGGAACCCAGCCATATCTGGTTTTCGGGACGAAAAATTCACCTAGACTGGTGAGGGTAGCGGCTGATTTTGATCCGTGGATGTAGGCGGTAAGAGGTGGACAGTGCGCGACGAGAAAACAGGCATAAAAGACTGTCTTCCAGCCTGGAGGGCTGGTCTTCCAATAGCCCCGGTCTCATCCGGGGTAACGGGCATACATTGCCAATCCACCCTGGAAGGGTGGCCGTCAGTTGTCATTGTCCCAAATTAATTAAATAATTTTTTAAATAATTGGAAGTCAACCCGCTCCGGGGTTGTCTTGGTGTGTTGTGCTCCTTACCCGGGGCGTTACCCGGGCTATTGGAAGATGACACAGCAGGTGTCATTATGGGCCAGATGGAAACTGAAATCTCAGGTGGCAATAAAGGGTTAATGGGAACCGACAGCTAATCTTAATTTTGAGTATCTTTCAATTAAAAAAAAAGGAAGCTTATAACTTCCTTTTTATCTGAGCGGGAGACGGGACTCGAACCCGCGACCCCGACCTTGGCAAGGTCGTGCTCTACCAACTGAGCTACTCCCGCAAAATCACGGGCAAAAATAAGATTTTTTTTTGATCTGCAAAAAATGAAATCAATTTAATCTTTTGCAGGCCCCCAGTTCCTTAAAGTGCTGTTCTCGAAATACAGAGTGGTCTTGCTGTAGGTCCATTCCTCCCTTACGCTGCTGTCGTTTATTATCCTGTTTATCTTTCTTGGTGAGCCCCAGCTCTCTTTTACCATTTCGGCACTCATTCCCTTCCAGATTTTCCTCTGTGAGAGCTTCAGTGCAATGTCCGTACCATACTGTTGCTCAAGATATTCATACCTGCTTGTTACCTTCCCGGACACAGGCCTTGCCGGCTGTGCTTCAGCAGGTGACAGCTGGGAAGGCGGCCTGACCTCCGGAGAAGCCACAACAGGAGCTTTGTTGATTGTAGCGTGGGATGAATAGATAAAACCCTCGTTCCCTTCAAACATGATATGAAGAAAGGTATCGTCGCCTCCCTGAAGGATGTCAACCAGCGAACCTTCAGGAATCACCATTATCACCGATGTAAGGTCGTCCTTGTATTTGAACAGGCGGCTGGCAGATTTGAGCGTTGCCGTTGTGGCTCCGGCATCAACCGCAGATTTGCTCTTTTCGAGATCCTGAAGAATTTCTGTCTTCGATTCCTGGGAATATGTTACTGAAAACAAAAATGGTATTGCCAGTGCTAATAGGATTCGTTTCATGACAATGAGTATTTACGACTCACGTTCAAAAATTGTACCACTGTGATCTAATTGGGAGCTTTATAATACAGAGATCGAGGTATTCAGTATTCAGTATTCAGTATTCAGTATTCAGTAACCAGTAACCAGCAACCAGCAACAAGAAACCAGCAACAAGTAACAAGTAACTCCTGCTTTTTGAAGATTCAGTCCCGAAAAGCACCTAGCTAACTTTTCTGATCAGCATTATGCCATCCCTGATCGGGAGGATTATTGTTTCGATGTTTTCCTGACCCCGGATCATTTCATTGAATTCTATTATTCCCCTGGTCTGCTGATCCTTTGTGTCAGCCTGATGGATCTTCCCTCCCCACAAAACATTGTCGGCAATAATGTAGCCGCCGGGTTTTACTCTTTCTATCGCAATCCTGTAATATTCAACATACTCCCTTTTATCGCCGTCGATGTAAACAAGGTCGGGCTGACGGTCGATCTTCCCGGCAACGTCCTGGATGCGGCCGGTGAGCCTGATTATCTTTTCGTAAACTCCGGCTTCTTTAAGGTAATGATCAGTGAATTCAATAATTTCATCGTTAGGCTCGACTGTTATCATAACTCCTCCGGGCTTAAGTCCTCTTGCCAGGCAGATCGTGGAGTAGCCGGTAAATGTTCCTATTTCGAGGATACAATCAGGACTGATCATACGGGAGATCATTTCAAGGAATTTGCCCTGAAGATGGCCGCACGACATGTTGGGATTCACGAACCGGATATGTGTCTGCCTGAACAGATCCTCCAGCACTTCATCCTCAGGTGTGCTGTGATCAAGAATGTACTTTTCAAGCTCCCGTTCCATGGTTATTTGTAGATCAGTGTGGACAAGCTCTCAGGGGCAAAAACCTCATTTGCCATTTCCATCAGCTCGGATGATGTTATCCTGTCGATCTTCCTGTAAGTTTCCTCCAGACCTTCTATCTTGTTGAAGATAAGAAGGCTTTTACCCAGGCTCAGCATAAGGCTCTCGTGATTTTCATAGCCCCTGGCCAGGTAGCCCTTGATCTGGCTTTTAGCCTTGCTGAGTTGAACGATTCCAAGCTTTTCGGTCCTTAACCTTGCAAGTTCTCCCAAGGCTACCCTTATGCTTCTGTCGAGATGATTGCTTTCGGTCCCGAAGTAAATTGAAAAAGCACCTGTGTCCCAGTAAGGATTGTAGGAAGATTCGACGTTGTATGCAAGACCGTTCTTTTCCCTGAGCGACAGGTTAAGCCGGGAATTCAGTCCCTGTCCTCCAAGAATATTGTTAAGAAGGAACATGCCCAACCGCCTTTCGTCCTTCAGGTTATAGGCTACATTGCCAATTATACAGTGATTCTGGAAGGTATCCTTCTTCCTTGTAACCGAACAGGGTTTGTAGGAATATCCTGCCGGACGATTGGATGTCCGGATGCTGGCCGGGATATTCTCAAAATATTTCCTGAAGAGGCTTATGATCTTTCCATTTGAAATATTACCTGCCGAGCAGAAAACAATCTGATCGGTGTTGTAGTTCCTTGAAATAAACTCCCGCAGGTTATTCCGGTTGAAGGATTTAACTGTTTCAGGAGTTCCGAGAATGTTATGACCTATTGACTGGCCGGAAAAGATCAGTTCCTCAAAATCATCAAAAATGAGTTCGGCCGGATTATCTTGGTATGAATTTATTTCTTCAAGGATGACATCCTTTTCCTTTTCTATTTCCTTTTCGGGAAGGATAGAGTTGAAAGTGATATCCTGAAGTATTTCAACAGCACGTTCGTAATCTTCTTTAAGAAATGAAGCAAAAACAGCTGTCTCTTCCTTGGTCGTATAGGCATTAAGTTCTCCCCCGACATCCTCCAGACGGCTGAGGATGTAGTAGGCTTTTCTTTTACCGGTACCCTTGAAAAGCATGTGTTCGATGAAGTGAGCCATTCCCTGTTCGGCATCCGACTCATCCCTTGATCCTGTATTAATTACCAGTCCGCAGTAAGCCACTATCCCGGGCAGGGGGTGGTGGACAAGCCTGATCCCGTTGTCAAGGGTATGGAAAAGAAGATTCATTTTCAGTTGATAGTGAGGATGCAAATGTACCATATCGGCAAATTGAATCCAAACATAAATTTTTAATGATAAGTTTTGGTTACTCAAAATTGAAATATATATTTGCACTCCGAAAAGTTGGTGCCATAGCTCAGTCGGTAGAGCAACGGACTGAAAATCCGTGTGTCCCTGGTTCGATTCCCGGTGGCACCACATAAAAAAGAGTGAGAGCGAGTAAGACAAACTTCAGCTCTCACTCTTTTTTCTCGCTCTCGCTCTCATACTCACACTTTTTATCAGGCCTTAACATAGTAGCGGTTATGGGACATTAATTATCATCCCATTATTACTATACTGAGAGCGAGCACTTTCGCTTTTTGCTTTTAGCAATGTTACCAGACGAATTTGCAAAAATTCCCAACCATAAAAAGTCACCAGACCTTTCTATTCAGGCAGTGTATTGTGTATTACATAGAAGAAAACTGCAATGAAATGGGAAATGCTTCCTGCAAGAACCATAATATGCCATACAAGGTGGGCATACCTGAACCTGGCTATCCTGAAGAAATATATACCTGCAGTATAACAGAGTCCCCCGATAAGTATCCATATCCAGCCCATCACCGGCAGAGTTCTTATTAGAGGCACCAGTGCAATCAACACCAGCCATCCCATTGATACATAAAGTATTACATTAAAAAGACCGACTCCTGCATTATAACTTACCGGCTTAAGTAGCTTTATTACTATCCCGGTTATCGCCAGTCCCCATTCTATTCCGAAGATAACCCAGCCAAAGGGCCCGTGAAGTGTTATCAATGCTATGGGGGTATAGGTTCCGGCAATAAGCATGAATATGGCAATCTGGTCCATGGTAAAGAAAAACTCCTTTGTTCGTCCCGCCGGCAGCCAGTGTGTAAACATTGACGACAGATAGAGAATAACAAGGGTAGCTCCAAAAACAGCAGTCGAGACTATATGCCATGCAGTACCAACCTTTGCTGAAAAGACCACCATAAGGACCAGAGCCGCAACGCCAAGCAGGGCTCCGGCAAGATGGGAAAGGGCATTTGCCAGTTCCTCTCCTTTTGTGAATTTTGGAGGGTTATCAGATCCGTTTTCCATAACCGGGAATATACCATATTTTTCTCAAAATCATGTTTACGGGTGTTATCTGAAAAAACACATTGCAATTCGGGTCAAAGAGTCATGGCATAGACAGTAAAGCTGGCAAGCCAGTGCTCGCCTCCGTAATTACCACTTAGGACATTGGCAAGTGCGTCTTTCAGAAAAGACTGATATGTCTTTTCAAAAAGAAACTTAGTCTTGTTTTTTTCCGGAAGTATCCTTGCCAGACCTTTCATGCACCAGGCTCTGCTCAGGGTAAGTCCGTCGAGATGGACTATCTGGTAGTCAGACCGGTCACTGACCACAGGAGGCTTCACAATATTATCGATGCTTCTCTGCTCATAAAACCTCCTGAACCATCTGTAAAACTCTTTCCCCGGAAGGATCCTGCTCATAAGATCTGCTATTTCAAGACTTGGGCTAAGAAAATCGGTGCCGTCAGGTTCGAGATACGCCGGGGTTGCTACATTATCCAGGTAGAATTCCTTTGCTTTGCGGATGATCGCTGACTCAAAAGCACTATCCTTCATGGTCCTTGCCCAGTCGAGAGCAAAAACCAGCCCGAATGCCGTATTGGGGTGCACACCAGTCCTGTTTGGATAGGTTTGTTTAAGAAGGTATTCTTTCCAGAGTTCCACCACTTTATCTGTAAGCGGCTTCAATGTACGGTGCCACTGCCTGATCATTTGATCATCGGATGTGTAAAGTTCCTGGTCAAGTTTGAGAAGCCAGGCCCAACCGTATGTCCTTTCGAAAGTATTACTGTTCAGGAACTTTTCAAAGTAATCAGCCTCAGCTTTAATCCTGAAATCCGTAAAGCTGCTTTGAAGAACTGATACTATACTGTCCTTAAGGGAAATTGATGGAAACTGTTTGAGTATTCTTACCAGCATCCAGTGGCCGTGAACACTGCTGTGCCAGTCGAGACATCCATAAAACGACGGGTGAAGCTGGCTCGGCAGCATAACTGCATCTGCTGAGTCATTTATCAGATGAGAGGTTTTGTTCGGATATTCAGTGTTTATGCAATGCAGCGGAAGTCTGGCAAGCTTTACAGCCTGTTCCTCAGTAAGCTGCTGTGATAAAGATAAAATGGGACACATACAAACTGTCAAAACAAGGATAAACCTTATCAATTCAGGGTGTGTTTCAGAAATAATTCTTTCTTCCATCTGGCAGTTTTTTATCAATTAGCATTACTCATAGTGTTATCCTTAATCAAAGGTTTGCAGAGAAGAACCAACACCTCACGCCTCAATTCATTTCCATTTCACTCATTCCTTTTTCCAGATCAAAACAAATAATTGTACCATTTTTATCTGAATAAAAGGTCCCGTCCTTTAAACTTTTTTCATCTTTTAACCTTACCAGCGGTTTTTCCTCTCCTGCTCGTTTTATCTCTATCTTGCGGTAAGATGAATTTAGTTTTAATGTAAATCCCGGAGTCGGGAACGGAGCTTTGATAAGGATCGAATTACTTTCTGCTGAGACGGAAGTAAGTTCCCTTGCAGCCCAATACCTCGCAATTTCACTGAGCTTCATCCAAAGCAGGTTATCATATTTCTGATCAAGCCTCTTTTTTACCTCTTTCAGGATATTGAATCCGGTCTTTTCCCCATTGAAGTAAATTCCCGGCCAGTGACAAACCATAATTGCCGGTTCTCCGCTTTCTATTACTTCCACCATCCTGCCCGACACCAAATCTTCTGTTATGAATTTATTTGCATCGCCCGGAACAAGCCCATCCCATCCTCCAAACCAGTCACCAGTACAACCGAGGATTGAAACGACACATTCCGGATCATTGCTGTCAAGTCCCGAAGCATGGAGCACCTGAGGTGCCACGCTCTTCTCCTTTTCAGTAAAAAGATCCCGGAAGTAATGCGGTATTTCAGCTCCATAAACTTCTCTTACAGCTTCCAGGGTACTTAAGGCCAGATTATTCTGGTTCCGCCCTCCGTATCCTCCGGGTGTTGTAAGACCTTCGCACGGGAGTCCTGCTTCTTTCAGTATCTTCAGGGCATAGACCTGGTAAGCTGCCAGCTCATCAGCACTCTTCTTCTGGCTCCATTCCCAGTTTTCCATGTATTCAGGAGTTCCATAGGGATAGGGTTGTCCGGTGGCAATGTCAATTACCCTTGTGTGGCTTACCATTTCGGGATGTATATCCCAGTTAGGCAGTATCACTTCCCTGACCAGACCGAGACTGTTTTTAAGTTCCCTCTCTGTCCAGCCCGGGATGAAACGGCTTACCCATCCTGTACATGCAGGATAAGGTACAATGCTGTACTTCCCTTTCACCCCGTTTTCGAGACACCACTCACCGAATTCCCTGACAAAACTGTCGGGGATCTCACGGGGAAGCTTCCTCCAGTCCTGTTTATACTGATCGGGAAACACTTCGGCAAACTGAGGGATACCATAATAAGCCATATTGACAAGGCACGTCGAATCATCAATAATAAGGCTTACCGGGACGCGGTTGTATGGATTTATTACCCTAGCGGAAGGGGCTTCAGGACTTGCTGAGGAAAACGGCCATGAGGCAAGAGCAGCTCCCCCCATTCCTGCTGTTTTTACGAATGAACGACGGGTGTAATTCATGGGTAAAGATGTTATTAAAGCAAGATAATAATAAATCCGTTATTGACAGGTTCCCCTGTTTTCCACATAACTGCACGACCTGCAAGACCTGTTACCTGTATTCAATATTTACAACCTCAAACGAACTCTCTCCCCTTTCACGCTTCAGCGCAACTTTGTCACCGGCCTTCCTGTTCATCAACTCCCTGGCCAGAGGGGATATAAAAGAAATCTTCCCTTTTGAGATATCGGCTTCATCAACACCCACTATCTGAAAAACCTGGATCTTGCCGGTGGCCGCAATTCTAAGTGTCACCGTCGCTCCAAACCTTACCTCATCAGGGGGCTGCCCTTCAGGATCGATGATTCTGGCATCGGCAATCCTGTTTTCCAGCAACTGCAGCTTTGCATTGATGAAATTCACTGCAATCCGCCTTTCATTCTCGTTAATGGCAGCCACATTGTCTCTCTCATTTATAAGCAGTTGTTTTTCTTCCAATAGCTGTTCCATACCAGAGGGTGTTACAAAATTCGGTACTCCGTCCGGCAGATACGCTCTCTGCGGCACCATCGGAACTTCTTCCTGATCGCCTTCCCTGACAAATCCCCTGCTCATGGTATGTTTAAGGAGTTAGACCACTAAATTATCCAAAATATACCAGACTTTGAAGATTGCATTCTGATTTCCGGCAGGAAAAACTCCGCACGTAACTCCCCAGCACCTTTCCACCCGGATCCCGGGCTTCAAGACTTCACCCGGACAAGATCTGGAGCGATCCCAACAAGGTTTGGCTTTATTTTAGGGGTCATGTATTTTTAGACCATAACTCACTTCACTATAAAATTGCTTTATGATGAAATAATTTGTAAATATTTCAATTTTAATCAATTGTATTTGGATTATAGATAATTTTTTCGTAACTTACAGAAATATACATTGAAGCCATTCAAATAAATGGCTGGTTATTTCATGATGAAATAAAAAATAAGAAACCGGAAAAAGCAGGTATTACCCTACATCAGTAGAATAAGAAGATATTTTCGGGGGAAAATATGGCAACAGGGAATTTGAATACTGACAGGAGAGTCCGAATCCTGATTTTAAGGAACTTGAGAATTGGTGCCTCCCCGAAAAAGAGTTGAATGATTGTCAAATCGCAAAAAAAGATTCTCCTCCTGTGCCATAGTTCTTTATAAGATTTATTAGCCAGAAGTCTGGCAGCATTCCGGTCAGAAAAGAAGAAGCCATAAGATATTATACCTATAATCAAACAGACACTGAATCTGATGAATACAGATGGGTGGATGGTTGATTAGATTTCTGTTTTATCCTTATTGTATAACCTTTAAACTTAATGAATCATGAGTAGAAAAGAAAAAGTGATTAAAAAAATTGATGTTATTGACGACAAGATTGCTTTTTGGGAAGCCCAAATTGAAGGCACATAAGCAGAAGCAAAAGCCGAATACAAAGAAGAAATAGCTGATCTAAAGGCAGAAAGAAAGAAATTGAAGGCTAAATATGTTGAACTGACTCACGCTGCAGAGGACAAATGGAAAGAAGCTAAAGATTCTTACTCTTCAGCCTCGGACTTCTCGGGGGAAAATTAAAAGGACAAAAGCCTTACACGGTTAAACTGTAAACCCTGAGGATGGATGAAGTGAATTACAGAGAGGGCATATTAGCAAAAACCAAATTAAATCTAAGTTACGCTTAGAAAAGTAAAATTCTTTAAAAACCAAATGATTATGAAAACGATATTCAAACTGGGTGTTTTGTTTTTTCTGATAAGCCTCTCAGGCTGCAAATATAAAAATGAAGCACTTGAACTTCAAAAGCAAAATCAGGATCTGATGATCCAATTGGCTGTAAGCGATACCTTGTCGGGTGTTTTTCATTCAACACTTAAGGACATTGAGGCAGTCTTTGACAGTATTATACCTGTAGATGATGCCCCGGGAATGACTTCTGGCGAAGGGGATATAACAATGAAGATGGCCGGCAAACTGGATGCACTAACTGATTTGATAAATGAAAAGGACAAAAATTACAATGCACTAAACTTCAGGCTTATCAATTCAAATAAGAAGATTTCCGAAATATCTGCGAAACTTGAAGAAATGAATGGTGAAGTCTCAAAAAAGGATAGCATCAATTTAAACTTAAACCAGAACATTGATAATCTTGAAAAGCAGATCTCGGAACAATCCTCCAGGATTGAATCGGTAATTCAGGAAAAACAAGTATTAAATGAAGCACTTGAAACTAAAACCAATACAATAAACTCAGCCCATTTTATTGCCGGCAGTGAAGAAGAACTGCTAACCAGGGCAATTATTAAAAAAACCGGTGGTTTTCTTGGCCTTTGCGGACGAGTTAATATGATAAATCCGGGACTCGATAAAAATCTTCTAAAATTGATAGATATAAAAGAAAAAACAGCTTTTACCCTGAATGCAGAAAGGGAAAAAATTGAAATTATCACCGGTCATCATCCTGCAAGTTATGAGCTTACTGAAACAAATCCAGGAACATCCTTACTTACCGTCACAGATCCTGCAGAATTCTGGAGGTATTCAAAATACCTTGTAATTGCATACTGATACAGGCAGCCGGGTGCCTTCCTGAATAACAGTTGTTGGTGACTTTTGATTTTGAAGAATTTGCATTACAATAATGATATACCCTTATGAACCTTTAATCTTATACTACTCATTATCATACCATTAGCAATAAGAATATGGCAACTGGTAAATTAGTTATATTAATCAAAAAACAAAAATCTTAAAAAAATGAAAACATTAGCTTTATTAGTTGATAAAATCGACAATTCAAAGGAATTGATTCTCTTCGCAGCAATATTTGGAAGAGATATCAATGCGAAGGTTCAGGTTCTGTATGTTATGGACCCAAAAGTATATGGTGCTCATAGTTATTTAGGTGCATCTGGTTCGGCAGTTGCACTTTACCCGTCACAGCTTAAAGATATTGCCAATCAGGCAAAAGAGAAGTTTAACGGATTTATGAAAGAATTAAAAGCAGAACATCCGGGGATTCCCTCAGTTGATTTTTCATCAGAGACAGGTATTGCATCATCAATATTAAAAGAGAAAGTTGAAAGAAATGAATATGATATGGTTATGATCCATGGCCAGACCGAGCAAAGCTCCTGGATGCAAAATTCTGCTATTATGGATGTTGTGCGAAATACACCCTGCCCGGTTTATATCATTCAACCTGATGCGAAATATCAACCCTTCAAAAGAATCGTTTACGCAACTGATTACAACGAAGAAGACATAACGACGTTTAAAAGATTGATCGAGCTGGCAAAACCGTTTGATCCGGAAATTTTGGCACTGCACATCTCAAATGACTATGAGTTTGAAAAAAAACTTACAAATGAGGGGTTTGCCAGAATGCTAGTCGAAAAAACAGGCTACAAAAAGGTTTCTGTCAAAATGATATCAGACGAGGACGAAAAGGATGCCATAGAAAGTCTTCTAAACGAAGCTGAAAAAGAAAAGGCAAACCTGATTGTCGTTTTAAAAGAAAACAGGAACTTTTTTGAGCGTCTGTTCAAGAGTAGTTTTACGGCAAAACTGATTGAAAGAACTCAATTGCCAATTCTGGTTTTCCACCCGGTAAAATAACTTTCTCAGTACCCCGTAATTTTTGTAACTGATGTTTTACAAGCATAATAAACAATTATATCCTTAATAAATAGCAGGCATCGGCTTTTTTTGATTTGTGCCATATGTTTCTGATGGAAAACATAGTTATTTATAAAGATTTAGTGAGAAATGACTATTTTTAGGTATTACTGGCAAACTACAAGGCATTATGTCATTGAAACTCCATAATACTATTCTTTTGACGGTTTTTCCCATGATTCTATTTTCCGGATGCGAAAAACCCGAGGCTGAAAATCCGAATGATCCTGATCTCGAAACAGTATACTCCAGGAGCCAGAATGTAAGATCAAGCGCCGGCAGTCTTCTGAACAGCTGGTTCATGACTTTGCATGCCTACAATGGTATGGCATTGCCGCTTCTGGCAGCTGCAGATGCAGGTACAAGCTCATGGAATTACGGTTACCGGTACAGCATGGAACCAAGGATTGAATATGACAATCATCCTTCAAATCCCCATGCTTCACATAATGAAAGTTACTACACGGCACTCTACGTTACTCTTTCAGAAGCGAATGACATTTTGAAAATTCTGAAAAACAAAGAGCTTGACTTTTCACCTTCTGAAATGGCAATGACGGAAGCCGTTGCACGCTTCGTTCAGGGTATCTGCCTGGGATACCTTGGACTTGTCTACGACAGGGCATATATTGTCACTGACGAAACGGAGCTTTCTGATACTCCGGACGTTCCTGTACCCTGGAAAGAGGTAATTGCTGCTGCTGTCAGCTGCCTCGACAGGGCAGCGGAAGTTTGCAGCACCGGTAATTTTACAATACCCTCAGCATGGCTGCCGGGTGAGCAGTGGGACAACAGTGACTTCAAACGTCTTATAAGTTCTTTTGCTGCACGGATGATTGTTTACAGTTCACGCAACAAGAATGACGACATCGGTACCGACTGGGATGAGGTGTACGGATACGCATCAAACGGGATTGAAAAGGACTTCGCGCCTATGGCCGATGATGTTACATGGTATTCTTCCTATCATTCCTATGCCAATTTCTCTGGCTTCACGGCAACAGACATGTACGTGGTCAATATGATGGATCCCGCAATGCCATCGAGGTGGGCGGATGAAACCACATGGGACAACCTTCCTGAACCAGTCACTTCTCACAAGGATGGCGTTGATAACAGGATCTTTACAGATTTTCAGTATCTGAACTCGTGTTCCTTTTATCCCGAAAGGGGCTACTATCACTACAGCTGCTACAGGTGCATCAGGTTTGATCAGTATCTACAGACCGGCACCGGGCCCATGCCGGAATTCCGTAAAGCGGAGAACGACTATCTTCTCGCCGAGGCAGCAGTCCACACAGGAAAGTTACAGGAGGCTGCAGACATCATCAATGCATCACCCCGGATTACCAGGGGAGGTCTGCCGCCTGTACCAGCTGAAGAGGCGAGCATTATGGAGGCGATCCATCACGAGAGAATGGTGGAACTTATAAGTTCCGGATTCGGTATCCAGTTCTTCCAGATGAGAAAGGAAAACAAGCTTCAGCCCGGTTCCCCCCTTCATTACCCGATCCCGGGATCGCAGCTCGAAATAATGAAAATGGATTACTACACTTTTGGAGGCGAAACAGGCGTACAGGGATTAGATTTCTCGGCAGGGGGTTGGTAAAATTCCTGCAATCTGCTAACTGCCAGCTGGTTGTTACTGGTTGCGATAAGGCGGTATACGACGAAAGAGGATAACGGATGGATCAACACTAACCACTCAAGCCTCATTCTTAATGCCTTGACACCTTTACGCCTTTACGCCTTTAGTTCAGCGACCTGTATTCATTCGGCGTCTGTCCCGTTTCATTCTTGAACATACGGCTGAAGTGCTGGGGACTTTTAAATCCTAATTCGTATGCTATTTCGCTGAGTGTCTTACTCCTGTCAAAGATCTTCTCCCTGGCAAGTGACAGTACCTTCATCTGGATATTTTCCTGGGCCGATTTCCCTGTTTCCTTCTTAATCAGGTCCCCGAAATAATTGGCCGACAGATGCAGCTTGTCAGCACAATATTTAACTGTCGGCAAGCCCAGGTTATGAACAAGTTCGGAATGGAAGTAATTATCTAGCAATTCCTCGAACCTTCCCAGTATGTCTTTATTTACAACACTCCGGGTAATGAACTGCCGGTCGTAGTACCTCATGCAATAGTTAAGAAGTAATTCGATATTATTTGCGATCAGTGTTTTACTGTGCTTGTCAATCGACTGCCTTAACTCATGATCGATGTTATCAAGGCAATCCATTACAACCTGCCTTTCCCTGTCCGATAAATGAAGCGCTTCATTGGCTTCATACGAAAAGAAAGTATATTTTTTAATATTCTGTCCCAGCGAAGTCCCCCTGATCAGATCGGGATGAAAAATGAGTCCCCAGCCTTTTGGTTTGGCAGAGCCGGGCTTGTTTCCAATCCCTGCTATCTGACCAGGGGCAATAAACACCATCGTGCCCTCCTGGTAATCGTAATAATTACACCCGTACTTTAAATCACCGCATACCGATTCTTTCAGGAAGACACAATAAAATCCGTAATGTGCCCTGGCTTCCGGTATGAGTTTCATTTTTGAAAAGTCAATTACGCTTGCAAGAGGATGAAAGGTTTCAATCCCCCTCAAGGCATTGAACTGAGAAATATTATCCAGTCTGATTATTTCGTCCATGGTTTTGTGTTCAATATTTTCTCAAATGTAAAGCATATTTATCTATATGATAAACACTGAAATGCACTATCAGTAATCTGGATACAAAAAACAGTAATATGTATAAGTCGACCATAGTAATTAGTCTCAACTTTGTATCGTAAATTTATATATGGGATGAAGGTTAATTACTTCAGGTTGCAGGTTACAGGTTACAGGTTACAGGTTGCTGGTTGCTGGTTGCTTGTTTTAACTGCCAACTGCAATCTGCCAACTGCCAACTGGTTGTTGCTGGTTAAATAAAACAAATCTATATCTATGAGCAAAGCAGAAATTAAAACTCCGGGATTTTGCCAGTTCCTTTTATTTATAACAGTATCTGCTCTTTTTCCTTCATGTTCCTCCAGGGATGAAAGCACAGACAAAGGACCATTAATTATTCAGGAACAGGGCAGTTTTGCCGTCGGCGGAACAGTCATTTCCAATCCGGGCACTTTCGATCAGTATAATCAAACCCCGGAAGGACAAACCTTTCATGGTGACCATGCATATGTATTTTACCAGATCCCTGTCAAGGCACGGAAATATCCATTGGCAATGTGGCATGGAATCGGACAGTTTTCAAAAACCTGGGAAACCACACCCGACGGCAGGGAAGGCTATCAAACCATTTTCCTGCGGCGGGGATTCGGGGTTTATCTCATTGACCAGCCCAGAAGAGGTAATGCCGGCCGTAGTACAGTCGAAGGAACAATTTCTCCTGTGCCTGATGAACAGGGATGGTTTGGTACATTTCGCGTCGGCATCTGGCCCGATTATTTTGAAGGAGTTCAGTTCGCCCGCGACCCGGAAACCCTGAACCAGTATTTCAGGCAGATGACACCCAACATCGGACCGATCGATATTAATGCAAATGTCGAAGCAGTGTCAGCTCTGTTCGATAAGATTGGCCCGGCAATCCTGGTTTCGCACTCCCACTCAGGAGGAATGGGCTGGCTTACGGCCATTAAAAATAAAAACATAAAAGCCATAGTTTCATACGAACCCGGCAGCGGTTTTGTGTTCCCTGAAGGAGAAGTGCCAGCACCTATCCCAATGGCCGGAGGTACTCTCACAGCATCCGGAGTACCTTTATCCGATTTTATAAGCCTTACAAAAATCCCTATAATTATTTACTATGGCGATTTTATTCCTGACTTGCCAATGGACAACCCGGGCCAGGATGGATGGCGGGCCCGGCTTGAAATGGCAAGGCTGTGGCGGGATGCCGTAAACCGGCATGGAGGTGATGTAACTGTTGTTCATCTTCCTGAAATTGGATTAAAAGGCAATACGCACTTCCCGTTTTCCGATCTGAACAATATTGAAATAGCCGATCTGATGTCGGAATGGTTAAAGGAAAAGGGGTTGGATTAATCTGGAAATCTTATCTCCGGTATTTGTAATTTATTAATATTTAAAAAATTATCATAATGAGAACAGCAATAGTCAGCTTAGCGATCTTAGTGTTATGCTCCTGCAGCGCTCAGAAACCGGTGACCAGTTCTTCCCCGGACGAGCCTGTTATCCGAACTGCGTCAGGTATGGTGCGCGGAGTGAAAGAAGGTGATGTGGACATCTTCAGAGGTATTCCGTTTGCTGCACCTCCTGTGGGCGAATTTCGCTGGAGACCTCCCCAGCCAGTTACTTCATGGGAAGGAGTGCGTGATGCTAAAGAATTCGGACCAAGCTGTGCCCAGGCAGGATTTGGTGGTGGTCCGGGAGCAATTTCACAGGGATCATCTGAAGATTGCCTTTATTTGAATGTCTGGAGGCCTGCAGGCGCCAGGACGGGAGCAAAGCTGCCGGTTATGGTGTGGATTCACGGTGGGGCTTTTGTCGGAGGATCAGGCAATACTTCCGGAACCGGCTTCGCCACTAAAGGGGTCATCCTTGTAAGTATTAATTACCGCCTGGGCCGCCTGGGTCATTTTGCTTTTCCGGCATTATCTGCCGAACATCCTGAGGAACCAAAAGGCAGCTATGCATTCATGGATCAGATTGCAGCTCTAAAATGGGTGCAGCAAAACATTGCAGCATTCGGGGGTGATCCGAAGAATGTTACAATTTTTGGTTTCTCAGCAGGAGGAGTTTCAATACATTCCCTAATGACCATACCATCAGCTAATGGACTGTTCCAAAAAGCAATCGGCCATTCCAGCGGTGGAAGGGATGGCGTTCTGACAGGCAGACCGATCAGCAAGGAAAATGCATCTCAATACTACCCTGTTTCAGCGGAAACAATCGGAATAAATTTTGCACGTAAACACGGTATCGAGGGTACAGATGCTGACGCTCTGGCAAAACTCCGTGCCCTGAAAGTTGAAGAGATTGTGGACGGCGGTCAGGAAAATGATGGCCAGGGAGGACCCCGTATTTACTCAGGACCAATTCTGGACGGTAAATTTGTCGTTGAAAATTGTACGGACGCATATAATGCAGGCAGACAGGCGAGAGTCCCGCTCATTATCGGAAATAACAGTGCGGAAATAGGCGGCGCCTTTGTAAATGCCAGCAGTTCGAAGGAAGAACTGTTTGCCATGTTCGGAGAACTGAAAGAAGAGGCAAAGGCTGCCTATGATCCTGATGGTAAACTGGACTTTGCAGAGGTTCAAACCAGATTTAATACAGATAAGGTCTGGGGTGAGCCTGCCCGTTTTGCAGCTCAATCTGTGGCTGCGAAAGGCGATCCGGCTTACATCTTTCTTTTCTCCTATGTTCCCTCAGCGATGAAAGAAAGGATGCGTTTTGGTCCGGGACACGGAACTGATATTTCCTTTGTGTTCGACAATCTAAGAGTACCGGAAGGAGGAACTGCAGATCCCCAGGACAAAGAGGTAGCCAGGATTATGAATGGTTACTGGGTTAATTTTGCCAAAACCGGCAACCCAAATGGTGACGGCCTGCCGCTTTGGCCGCTTTACAATCCGGAAATAAACAAGATACTTGATGTGCAACCCGATGGTAACCCGGTTGCAAAACCAGATCCGAGGAAGGCAAGACTCGACGTGATTGAAAAGGCCGTGAACATGGGGGATAAGCTGCAGCCAAACGGTATTTAATAATAAGGATAGAATAAATCATGGTAAATAGCAGAAACCAGATAAACCGGACAAAACTTCTGTTGCCTCTTCTTATTATCTGTCTTTCTTATTCTGCATCAGCACAAAAGAAAGACAGCACAATTACCAGGATCAGTAATTTTGGCGGTGCGGTTACAATCCAGAGCAAAGGCATCTCGACAATTCCGAATCTGACACTGGGTAAACCTGCAGCTGTTTTTGATATGAAAGTTGGGAGAAAACTGACTTTCGAACCTCAATTCCGGTTTGCTCTTGACGGGAAACCCTGGGCTATGGTTTTCTGGTGGAGATATTACGGTTCGGTGAGTGAAAAGTTTAAGTTTACTTTACACACAAATTACTCCTTCTCTTACAAGACCATTACTTCCTATACATCTTCAGGAACTCCTCAGGAAATCATCAGGACGACAAGGTATCTGGTTGGTGCGATATCTCCAAATTATCAATTTAACAAGCACCTGGGGGTCGGATTGTACCTTTTTTATAATTGGGGGATAGAGAAATTCATAACCAGGAACACATATATGGTTTCCTTCAGACCAGGTATCTCAAACATCCCTGTTGCAAAGAATATTAATGCCGGGATTACCCCGGAGATCTACTACCTGAAAATGGATGAGAATGATGGTGTCTATTTAAACGCCCGATTTTCAATCAGTAAGAATAATTTCCCGCTTTCTGTTTCGGGATTGATTAATAAACCAATTAAGTCCAACATTCCGGCCGAATATGATTTGCTCTGGAATGTCGGCCTGAGTTATACTTTCGGCAATAAATACATTGAAGTGCGTTAGATCTTAAAAAAAATAAATGAGAAAAAACAGACCACCTGACAGCAACCCTGGATTTTTTGAAGTCGTTCCGGGAATTATGGGATTAGGGCGTATGTTCTGCAGTTTTCGTTTTATTGAGCTGTTTTTTCCTTTTCAAAGTATTGCTGAACAGTTCTTGTAACAAAGCATTTATCTTTATTTCAAATAATGTTTATACTTAAAATGAAAAAAATTACACTTCTCCTGACATCTGTAATCCTGGCTTCCAGCATGATTGATATGCACGCACAGGACTGGCCTCAGTTCCTTGGACCGAACAGGAACAGCACTTCCACTGAGAAAGGAATCCTTCGGTCATGGCCTGCCGGCGGACCTCAGGTTCTCTGGACTGTAAACGTTGGTCCGGGCTACGGCGGACCGGTAATCAAGGACGGCAAAGTTTATCTTCTTGACAGGGATGACAAGACAGGTGACATTATGAGATGCTTTAACCTGTCAGATGGTAAGGAACTGTGGAAATTCAGTTATGATGCGTCCGGATCCGTTATGTTCCCGGGTTCCCGGAGTGTGCCTGCCGTCGACGGCAAATATGTATATTCCTGCGGCCATAACGGGGATCTATATTGCATTGATATCAATACTCATAAACCTGTCTGGAACAAGAATATCTGGACTGATTTCGGGGGAACCAGGCTTCCAATCTGGGCAATTACGCAATGTCCTCTTATTTATGGTGACCTTGTTATTGTGTCAGCCCAGGCTCCGCAGGCAGGTGTGGTTGCATATAATAAGCTTACCGGAAATGTGGTATGGAAAACTCCATATCTCGGAAATGAATCTTACGCAAGTCCCTCAGTTGTAAAAATTGACGGGAAAGATCATATTGCCATTGTTGTTTCTTCAACCAATCCTGTCGGGAATCGCGGTCTGCCCCAGACACCTGGCAGGGTCGTAGGGATGGAGCCATTGTCAGGAAAGATCCTCTGGGAATACAACGACTGGTTATGCCATATCTCAGTCCCAAGCGCACTTGATGCAGGAGAGAACAGGGTGCTTGTTGTCGGCGGTTACGAACATGGAACAGTGATGCTGAAAGTCTCGAAAAATGCAGATGGCAGCTACGGCGTCAAAGAGCTTTTCAAGCATAATGAGTTCGGCGATCATACCAAACCGCCGATAATGCATAATGGATATTTCTACGCACAGTTCACTACTAACAGCCGGCGCGATGGACTTGTCTGTATGAATATGGATGGAAAAGTCATGTGGAAAACCACAAGAAATCCACTCTTCGATAAGGGAAGCATGATCCTGGTCGACGGAGTGATCCTTGCCACTGACGGAAGGAGATCACTGTACGTCATTGAACCATCACCTGAAGGCTTTAAACCACTTACATCTGCCGAGGTGTTTGCAGAAGGAGAAGCATCAGGAAATGATCCGATGGCCTCAAGGATCGGAGGAACAACTCAGAACTGGGCTCCGATTGCGCTTTCAAATGGCAGGCTGCTGATCAGGGATCAGAAGAAGCTGATGTGTGTCAAAATTGCAAAATGACTGGCTCAATTTTAAAAAATATCAGAAGCTGAAGTAACATTACAGCGACTCATTTTTCGCCGATTCTGAACCAGTCAAAATCAACATAGCCTCCCGGTGCCTTCGTTGCATAGTTGAAAAGCCCGAAGCGATAGCCCATGAAGTGAGGCATCGAGTATTCCATCTTTAGCTGAGATCCTATCGGGATCCAGCTTCTGCCATTCAGACTGTAAAAGAAATCTGCCACATCGGCAAGATCCCTGAAGTTGCATACGGCCTTGAAATAAACTTCTTTCTGGCTCAGGGGTACGGATTGAACTTCGACCGGTTCCCCCGACTGTGCACTGACCATCACAATCTTTTTTGATCCGTTTTCAAACTTCACTCCAACCTGTCCGAATTTTCTCTGCAACAGGGCAAGCCCGGCAAAGTCGCCTTCCTTCATATTTGATATATCCACACATACTGAACCTGAACATTCAGGACCAAAGGTCCGTTGAGTCAGGGTATTTCGCGCCTGTACGAACAGTGTGTCAATTCTTCCCGTTGTCAGCCGAAACCAGCCCCTGCGCGCGGTTACAGACCATAACTCATTGACCGGATTGTGGTTCCATTGCCAGACAAGCGGCAGGGCCGGCTCTCCTTTCTTTCTCTTAAACTCATCAGAGGAAACAATGCCCGGCATCAATCCCCTGCTTTCAGGAAGGTCTAGATTATCGGGAGCTTTACCATCCTCTCCTATAACCGGCCATCCGTCCTCCCATCTCATTGGAACGATATAGGGTATGCGCCCCACTGATCCGTAATCCCTGAAAAGATAGGCGAACCATCTGCCGTCGGGAGTATCAACCATCCCTCCCTGGGCCACGCCCTTATCCTGGAAAACCATCCTCCCCTCCCACGGACCGGTTATCCTGTCGGCCCTGTGAACAACCACGGTACGCATCCCGCCCCTGGGCCAGGTTATGTTGAACAGGTAAAGTTTCCCATTGTATTTGAATAACTGGGATCCTTCTCCAAGACTGCTGTTACTTCCAGAGGGCAGGCTTGAATTCTCGATTATTACCTGGTTTATCCCCCCGGACTTGATCCCCGAGAGATCAGAATTGAGTTCAACAAGAGTGAGCTTCTTGTTGCCCCAGATCATGTAAATACGTCCGTCGTCATCAAAGTACAGTGTATGATCGTGCAGACTCGGACTGAATGAGATCTCTTTCCACGGACCTTTCTCCGGATCCTTTGCCGACCAGATGTATGTCTTGCCGGTTGTCGAGGAAAATGTCGATACATAAAATGTCCCATTGTGATATCTTATGCAGCTTGCCCAGGAACCCCTCCCATAAGCATTCTTCCCGCTGGTGAGGTTCAATGCATCATTGTCGCCCAGTGTTTCGTATGCATAGCTTACCACTTTCCAGTTGACAAGGTCATCCGATTTCATAATGGGGACACCCGGATTCATGTGCATGGTAGTACTGCTCATGTAGTATGAGCCTCCAACCCGGACTATTGATATATCCGGCACATCGGCAAAGATTATGGGATTGCGGGCGGTTTTGAACTGTGCGCTGACTGTCGTTACCTTAAGTATCACAGCAAAAATGAAACAGGCAGTACTTATTCTTTTCATTTTGTTATTATTTGAAAGTTAATTCATGAATCTTAAATTTATTATCCCCTCCATATATCCAAACACTTATCAGGGCGCTTCACCAGGCAAAGCCTAACCCTGTTTTTACCGGATTATCTTCCTGAAATTGTTCAGCATCTATGTCATCTCCTTCAGATTCTTTATAAACTGCGATGGGGAGATGCCAAATTGCTTCTGAAAACTGGTGGCAAAATATGACGGAGATGAAAATCCCACAAGGTATGATACCTCACTGATCCGGTAATTTCCTTCCGAAAGCAATTCAGCGGATTTCTTCAGTCTTGTCAGCCTTATGTATTCGACAGTGTTAAGATCAGTAAGTGCTTTTATTTTCCTGTAGAGCGTTGAATTACTAAGTCCAAGCATACCGGCAATCTTCTCTACCCCCAGTTCATTCTCTGCCATATTGTTCATCAAAAGGGAATTCAGCTTCGTAAGAAACTCTTCATCGGTGCTGTTAGTTGAAACCGACCTGAGATGCGCAAGGGGAGAATTGATGAAATTCTGACGGTCGAGACTCCTGTTCTTTATCAGATTTTCTATCTGTGCCTTCAGGAGATCCGTCGAAAAAGGCTTCTCAATATAAGCGTCCGCACCTGAATCAAGACCCCTGATCCGTGCATTGAGATGTATGGTAGCAGTAAGCAGAATAACAGGAATATGACTGTATTCCACATTTGATTTTATCTGCCTGCATAGTTCATATCCATCAACCACCGGCATCACAACATCACTTACAACCAGAGTAATATTGAACTTCTGAAGTGCCTTAACAGCCTCCTCGCCATTACATGTCAGGATAACATTGTAATCATCAGCTATTTCCTTTGCAATGAATCTGCCCATTTCGGGTTCATCCTCAACAAGAAGCAGATTTGGCCGCGAGTTTTCAAACGATCCGAAAACTTCAAACTCATAGTCGTCAGTCTGTTCCGGTTCTGCGTACTCTATGTTACTCTCCAGGGTTTCTTCCTGATCTTTGTTCAATTCCAGGACAAAAGAATTGCAGTTTCTTTCCTTTTCATCGAGATAGAGTCGTGCATGATGAAGTTCCGCAAGAGCCTTTGCCAGGGACAGGCCCAATCCGGTACCTTTCTGACCTGGCGTGTCAAAATCAATCTGATAGAACGGTTCAAAAATCTTCTCGCTCAGGCTCTCAGGGATCGTATCGCCATCGCTGTTTACCCTTATTCTGAAAGCTTTGTCCTTTTCTGTTCCGGATTCAAGAAACATGTCAACCCTTGATTTTGAAAATTTCAGCGCATTTGACAAAAGATTGGAAAGTATCTTAGTAACCGCCTCCCTGTCTATGGCGATCTGGTAATGATTGACCGGCGAATGCAATTTTACGGAAATCATTTTTTCAGTGCCGTACCGTAGAAACAAATTGAATATAGATTCCGCCAGTTCACATATGTCCGTTTGTACGAAATTCAGCCTGAACATTTCCTTCTCTGTTTTCCTGAAGTCGAGCAGCTGGTTGGTCAGACTCAGAAGCCTGTCGGTATTCTTTTTGATTATCTGAAGGTTCTCTTCATTATCCTTCATATTTTTAAGTCCCGATTTAAGAATCCTGTCAAGGGGGCCCTTGATAAGTGTTAAAGGAGTACGAACCTCATGAGTAATATTGGTGAAAAAGTCAATCTTTGCATTCAGTATCTCCTTTTCCTTACCGGTCTCGATCAGATCAATCCTCCTTTGCTGTTCAAGTGCATTCTTCTTCCTGTAAAAGCTTATCAACATGTATGATATGAAGGATGCAGCAATAAAATACAGGAAAAGGGCCGGCATGGAAAACCATACAGGAGGCTTTATTCTTATTTCCATCAGGGCTTCATCAGAGCTCCAGTCTGATCCATCCGCTGAAGCTCTTACCCTGAAAAGGTATTTTCCCGGGGAAAGACCGGTGTAATATACTTTTCTATTGCCGGGAATCACAACCCAGTCAGGATCTGCACCATCCATCATGTATCTGTATTTTATCCGGGCGGGGCCGGAAAAAGATGGTGAAACGAAATCAATACTGAAGGATGACTGGTTATGTCTCAGTGAAATTCTGTCTGTGACCAGAATTGATTTAAAATCCTGATTCCCGGCCTCATTTGCAAAAAACTCCTTACCGTTTACCTGGAATCCGGTGAACACAACCGGCATATTATGTTTGCTTTCCTTAATCTCATCCGGAATAAAAGACACAAGTCCCCTGAGAGTTCCGAAATACATTCTGCCGCTCTTGTCCCTGTGCGCGGAATTATAGCTGAAATTGTTATCCACAAGTCCGTCGTCCCTGGTGTAGGTAATTATTTTATTTGAATCAGGGGTGAATCTTAAAAGTCCCCTGGTAGATGTTATCCACAGATTCCCCCTTTCGTCCTGCAGCATTGCGCAGTATATAGCAAATTCAATGTCTTTACCGGGGATATACCTTTTCACCATTCCGGTCTCCCTGTCAATACAGCTGAAACCGCTCCCTTCGGTTGTAAACCAGACTCTGCCGCTGCTATCCTCAAATATTGAAGTAATGTATTCGAATTCAAGTTTTTCGTAGTCTCCTTCATCTGAAAGCACTTTTCTTGATGTACCATTGGAAATGTCGTACACGTACAAACCTTTTCCATATGTCCCTATCCATATTTTCCCGCTCCTGTCAGCATGGAGACAATGGATAAACCCGCCTTCTGCCACATTCTCAAGGTACTCAAAGGAGTTACTTTCCTCCCGGAACCTGTACAGGCCTGAAACACTCCCGGCATATATTGTCCCGTCAGAAGTCTTTAAAAACGTAATGAAAGAATTGGTTCTCAGTCCATTCCTTCCATCATTCACAAAATGACTGATGATCATGCCTGACCGGATGTCCATTACGTATATTCCATTATCGTAGGTACCTATCCAGAGTTTGTCGTGATCGACTGTCACTCCCTGCACATTCCTGCTGTCGACAGGTCCGCGATCTCCTGAGAATTCTTCAAACTGCAGGGTTTCTTCATCAAACCTGAATAATCCTGCATCTTCAGTTCCAACCCAGATATTTCCCAGGTCATCCGGTTTAATTTCGCGTACCACATTCCCGTTAAGGGAGCCGGGAATACCTGTCGGATAGTATTTCTCAAATACTTTATCTTCCCTCGGGAGATAGTTTACACCTCCGTAAAAGGTACCTATCCAGATCCCTCCTTCCCTGTCACCAGTTATCGTTCTGACGGCATTATTGGACAGTGAAAAGGGGTCTGTGCCTGTCATCCGGAAGTTCCTGACAAATCCCGATTCGAGATTGTAAATATGAATGCCCGATTCGGTTCCCAGCCAGATTTCCTCGCCGGAATGCAGCCAGGCAGTCCTGACCAGAAGGTTTTTCAGATTTTCGTTATTTTCAAAAAGCCTGGTTATCTTTCCGGTGGCCGGATCATACTTCCTGATACCGCCTCTGTCGGTCGTGATAATCAATCCGTTCCCAATGTCAATAATATCCATAAGGTGTACTGAGGCTGACCTGTCCTCTTCTCCCAGGAGATTATATCCGGCGAAGGTGTCTTCCCGGGAGTCATATCTGTATATTTTCCCGTCGGAAGCCGTCAGCCAGACTTCGCCTGTTAAGGAAAGATTGATACTCCGGGGGGAAAAGTATCTGTCGGCTGGATAATGGTTCAGCTTCCCGGCAGATTTATCATACCTGTAAGTGCCGTTAAATGTCGCGATCCATATACAATTGCCGGCATCACACATGATATCCGTGATCATTCCGTCAATGTCCGGATTTTCTTTCCCGGGAACTTCAAAACGATCATTATCCGGCATATAATAACATAATCCTTCATCCGTGCCAATCCATATCCATCCGTCCCTGTCTTCACAGAGGCCGGTAATGAAGTTGGATATGAGGCAGTTTGACGACGAGGGATTATGAAGGAAAACCTTAAACTGAAAACCGTCAAACCGGTTCAGGCCTTCTTTCGTACCGAACCAGACAAAGCCCCGATGATCCTGGATACAGGCCACGACCGTATTATTGGACAATCCGTTCTCGTTCCTGTAGTGCCTGAAGTAATATGGCCTTCCGGCGGCAGCGAGGGTTAAAAATGATAAGACAAACGATAAAATAAATATTCTCATTTGAAATCCGGGTAATACAGGAAGATGGAAAGTTAACCAATTATGGTGTGAAGCCCTTTAATTATTTTGCAATTCCTTTTGAATTTCATTCAATTTACCTGACCCGGTAAGAGATCGTATTTCAACTGACAAATTTATACCTGTTTTGTGTGAAAGACTCACACTGTTATGATGAATTAATTATTACTAGAATTTCCCACCGCCCAAATTATGCAGGTTGCCTTTTACGACACCTGGGGTGTAATCTTCCAGTTGCCTTACTGTTCTCAATGATTTGTGTCGTCCCAAACATGCAGGATATTTTTAACGACACCTGGGGTGTAATCTTCCAGTTGCCTTACTGTTCTCAATGATTTGTGTCGTACCAAACATGCAGGATATTTTTAACGACACCTGAAGTGTAATCTTCCAGTTGCCTTACTGTTCTCAATGATTTGTGTCGTACCAAACATGCAGGATATTTTTAACGACACCTGGGGTGTCGACTTCCAGTAGCCCGGGTCTCACCCCGGGAAAAGGCCACCACACAACATGTACAACCCTGGAAGGGTTGAATTCCAATTGATTATTCTGATTAGTTTGCATATATTTGTTGTGCTGCTAACTATAATTGGAATAAATATGTCAACCTACACACAAATTCTTTACCAGATAGTCTTTGGTAGTAAAGACTGCACCGAATTCCTTAATCCCGAAAACCAGGGTTCCCTTTACGGTTATATTGTTGGTATTTTGAGAAAAAGGGAATGCCACCCTTACCAGGTCGGTGGATATGGAAATCATGTTCATATTCTTACACATCTTTCAACAACCGTTACTCTTGCTGATCTTGTGCGGGACATTAAAAAGGCCAGCCATGAGATGATGGTCAGGGATAAAAACCTCTTTATGCTTTTCCCGGGATGGCAGGTCGGCTACGGCGCTTTTACATATAACATATCAGTGAAGCCTGTCCTTATAAAATACATTCAAAATCAGGAGGAACATCACAGGAAGGTTTCATTCAGGGAGGAATTGAAAGGACTTCTCAATGAAAATATGATACCCTTTAAAGAGGAGTACCTTCTTGTTTGAAAATATTTACTGACTTCCCGTTTTATATCCGAATTCGGGAAAGTTATAACTGAAGGCGATCCCTCCGGGGTCGTACTAACACAACCGTTTCTGCCCCGGACGGGACCGGGGCTACTGGAAGACCAGCCCTCAGGGCTGGAAGAAAAATATTTGCTCATACCAGGTGCGAAACCGGGGCTACTGGAGGGCCAGCCCTCAAGGCTGGATTGGTCTTATTGCCGTTATCGTCCCCGGGCGGGACCGGGTTATAGTTTAGATATTTACAAGTTATCTCTTTCAGCCCATAAAACTCGTACTAAACAGGAGGTGTGAAGCCCTTTAATTATTTTGCAATTCCTTTTGAATTTCATTCAATTTACCTGACCCGGTAAGAGATCGTATTTCAACTGACGGATTTTTTAAAGCAATTGGTTGATTTTTTCGCATTTTTTGCTGTGGTTCAAGCTACTTTTGTTTAGATACCGCTTCTTTGATGCTTTCCGGAGACGGCCAAACCTGAATGAATATTAACCAGATAACCTAACCTTCAAAAACCAGGCAGAAATGAAATTACACAGAATTCTTATCGTTCTTTTTATTTTATCCGGTCTGTTGCCGGGGAAGCTCATATCACAGGAACCGGCACTGATCAAGATTGATTTCGACCGTAAGATCAGTGTTATCGATCCTAACATTTACAGTGCTTTCGTCGAGCCAATCCGCACTGTAGTATATGGTACCATCTACGATCCCTCCTCCCCTTTTGCCGATGAGAATGGTTTCAGAAAAGACTTCACCGGTCTAATCAGGGAGCTGAACATCAGGACGCTAAGGTGGCCCGGAGGCAATTATGTGGCTTCATACTACTGGGAAGACGGCATCGGCCCGAAGGATAAACGGCCGGCACGGCTCGATCTCGCCTGGAATCAGATTGAAAGCAACCAGATGGGAACCGATGAATACGTAAAACTATCGGAACTGATCGGAGCTGAAAACTTTGTTTGCGTAAACGGCGGAACGGGAACACTTCAGGAAGCAACCAACTGGGTAGAATACTGCAATTACGAAAAAGG
>CAYSBL010000005.1:38289-96638 GCA_964429295.1 uncultured Rikenellaceae bacterium | reverse complement strand
CGGGAACACTTCAGGAAGCAACCAACTGGGTAGAATACTGCAATTACGAAAAAGGCACTTTCTACTCCGACCTGAGAAGAGAGAACGGCAATGAAAAGCCATTTGGAATAAAGTACTGGGCCCTGGGAAACGAGGTTGACGGCCCCTGGCAGATGGCTCAGAAGACTGTTGAAGACTATGTAAAATGGGCCCTCGAAGCTCAGAAGATGATGACCATCGTCGACAAAAGCATCAAATTCATTGCTTCGGGAGCATCAAACTACAAGCCCGACAACGGCTGGATCGACTGGAACGATTATTTACTGCAGCACATGGCCGGAAAGATCGATTATATCTCGGTTCACCGATATGCTACCGAAGCCCTGGGCAAAGACAGGAGCTTTTCAGGAATGATGTCGCTTGGCATTGATATCGACCAGAAAATCGAAATGGTACAGGCCCTCATTGAGAAAGCAACGATGAAAACCGGTACACAGAGACCAATCTGGATTTCATTCGATGAATATTCAGGCGGAGGGGACAATCTTACAGGATCGCTGGTCCTGGCCCAGCATCTGAATTCATTCATACGGCATGCCGATATCGTAAAAATGGCCAATATCACGATGCTTTCCAGCCTTATCGGCAATTCACGTGAAGGTCACTACAAAAACGCCACTTTTCATACATTCAACCTGTATTCAAACACATGCACAGGTACGGCACTCGATGTGCATACCAGCTGTGAGAAATACAGCAACAGCGTGTTTACCGATGTTCCGTACCTTGATGTAACGGCAATACTTAATGACACAGATAAAGTGCTTGTGGTTAATGTTGTCAACCGGCATGAAACCAATCCAATCTCAGCTGATATCATAATGCAGACCGGGTCATTCCAGGGCATGGCAAAAATCAGTGAACTGAATGGCAAGGATCTTATGGCAAGAGGTACCAAAACGGAACCCGCAGTTACAGTCACAGCAAAAGAAATCAAGTTCAGGGAAAATACTGTTAATTACAGTTTCCCTGCCCATTCTTTTACACAGCTCGTTATACCAATAAAATAATTAACTATCATTAAATCATACCATTATGAAAAAGTATCTGACAGCACTTTTGTTAATAAGTGTGCTATCCTTTTCTCATTGTTTTGCACAAACAGAGACAACCATTAAAGACGATTTCAAACCTTCAACACTCAATCAGCCCGGACAGGAGTATCCTCAGGTCAACTCTCAGGGTTATGCACGATTCAGGATCATGGCGCCGGATGCAAAAAGCGTGGTGGTGAGCCTCGGACTTGGCGGCACACGGGGAGGAACTCCTCTCACAAAGAATGAGGACGGATCATGGACCGGGATTACTGCCGGACCGTTGGAGGAAGGCTTCCATTATTACCGCCTGACCGTCGACGGCGGCACCTTTAATGACCCCGGCACCCTGAACTTCTATGGCTCAACACGCTGGGAGAGCGGGATTGAGATCCCCGCCCACGATCAGGATTTTTATGCCCTGAAGGATGTTCCCCACGGAAGGGTGCAGCAGATACTTTTCCCATCGCCAAGCACCACTACCTCACGCAGGGCATTTGTCTATACTCCTCCAGACTACGACAAGGATCAGTCAAAGCGCTACCCGGTACTTTACCTGCAACATGGCTGGGGTGAGGATGAAACTGCCTGGAGCAACCAGGGCCATGCAAATCTTATCATGGACAATCTGATTGCCTCGGGAAAAATCAAACCTTTCCTTATTGTTATGACCTACGGAATGACCAATGACGTCAGGATTGGCGGACTTAAAAATTTCGATATCAAACCTTTCCAGACCGTTCTTCTCGACGAGCTGATCCCTTATGTCGACAAAAACTTCCGTACGATCGCTGATCAGCCTCACCGTGCTATGGCAGGTCTGTCAATGGGTGGAATGGAAACAAAAACCATTACACTTGCCCGTCCCGATGTATTCTCCCATTACGGGCTTTTGAGCGGCGGAGTGTACAGCCCGGAGGAAATAAAGGACAAGTCGAAGGTGAAACTGATATTCCTTAGCTGCGGCAGCTTCGAGCGGCCGGAAGGTGTTGTGAATTCTGCTGCTTCATTAAAGGACGCCGGTATCAATGCTGTATCCTATGTTTCGGAAAATACAAGACACGAGTTCCAGACCTGGCGGCGGAGTCTTTTTGAACTTGCACAGCTTTTGTTCCTGTAGGTGCGAGGCGTGAGGCGTGAGGCGTGAGGCGTGAAGTTTTGAAGGGAAAGGCTGTGCCAGACGGATCCCCTCCCGGGAGGGGTAGGGGTGGGTTTATTTGAAAGAGGGATTAAGGATGAGGGTTGAGGCGTGAGGCATGAGGCGTGAGGCGTGAGGCGTGAAGTTTTGAAGGGAAAGGCTGTGCCAGACGGATCCCCTCCCGGGAGGGGTAGGGGTGGGTTTATTTGAAAAAGGGATGAAGCGCGAGGTGAGATTGCGAAAATATTCGGATTAATTATTGCGAATATTTTCGGAACCTCCAAAGTGACTGAACTGAACGACCGGAATTATTAAAGAGTAAATGTATGCGTATACTTCACCATCACCGTCCTGCCAAAAAAGGAAGGTATTTCAGGCATTGAATTCAGCCGGTTGATCCCCCTGAAATCGTTGTAAACAATATAGAAATCATTGCCCTCACGCGGGTTGTACCTTAACCTGAAATTGGTTATCAGCTCATCTTCCGTATTCACATACTGGACAAGTGCAGAGGCCGACAATCTGGTACTCACCATATATAATGCCTTCACATTCACCGAATGAATGTCGAGTGAGTTGTCTCCTGTTCTTTCGGGGAAACGTAAAGCGTTGAATTCATAAGCCGCTTCCATTCTGAAGCTTGCTGAGAGATTAAAGTTTGCCTCAATCTCGGTTCCTTTACGGCTCCCGTCATAGAACTGCCCTGCATCAAAATCAATTCCCAGAGAAATCTTCCTGTTTTCAGGAGTATTGAACCTCGTACGGATACCAAAGAATGAATATAATCCGGGAGCGATTCCTATATCATCAGAAATGTTGAAAGGGAACAACACCCCTTCTTCCTGGTATTCGCCTGAAACTCCTCCCCTGAAACCTTTCTTTGTGCTGAATTCAACTTCCGGAGAGACACCCATCGACTCGAGCTCTCCGTCTTCAAGCCTGTTAAAGCGCTCAAATCTCACACCTATCCCATAATCGAAAAACTTTGAGTTTTCGCCGGGGAACCAGCCGTACCTCAGATTTGTATTAATACCCTGAACGGCTTCCATCCTTACAAACCCGATTCCGGGAGTGAATTCCTGCCCGGAGTAAATATACTCTAGATCATATGAAAATCCTTTCTCCGAACGTCTTTGCCAGTTGACCAGGAAAAATGACGGATCGATTGATCCCAGAGTGTTGTCAAGCTGACTGTCATATGTCTGCGACCATTTCACGTTAAGGTAATCATCCCCGAATAGCCTGAAGATCCCGTCCAGCCCATAAGCAAGATTATTCTCACCATCCATTCCGAGTCTCGACGTAAAGATCCCACCCACGTAACTGTTCTCGTTAATAACCTGCCTCCTCATTCTCAGCACTCCGAAGTTTTCTCCAGGGGTTGATTCATGCTCTGCAGTCTGCATGTCCATCAGACCAACATCCCAGTTACCAACTCTCCCTGTCAACCTGGCGCCGCCAAGGATCCTTATCTGGTCACGCCCGGCGATACCTATATTCCTGCTGTAGAAAAGGTTATCTGAAAAACCGCCAAGTGAGAAATCGAAAATGCTCGACCGTTCCTGGAAAAACATTCTTTTTTCGGGGAAAAAGAGTGAATACCGGGTAAGATTAACCTGCTGGTCATCGGCCTCCACCTGCGCAAAATCGGTATTTGCAGTAAGGTCGAGGGTCAGATTGCTGTTGATGTTGTATTTCACATCCAGCCCCGCATTACCGGTATAATCAGGATAAGGATCGTTTTTAACGTATTCCGTACCCCCCTCATTAATGATCCAGTCCTGTGACAATCCTCCAATTACATAAGGAGAAACGTAAACAGGTTTTGTTGGCCGCAAGCCCGTAAAAGTGATTCCTGCCGCCAGGGAAGGCTTGTTGGTCGACATGAATCCGTATTTCGGATCAATGGCCGGATGGGTGTCAATTTCGGTGTTCGCGCTTACAGTCCTTACAATAAGAAGCCCCATAGTAACGACATCTCCCTGAGGCTTGAACTTAAGGCTCGAAAAGGGTATCCTCATTTCAACATACCATCCTTTTTCGTCCACAGTTGTCTTTACATCCCAGAATGTGTTCCAGCTCAGGTTCATGGCTGAACCAAAACCCGGACCGCCCGACATCTGTGCATCACCCGAAATGGTATAATCAGTTCTGAGGCCTGAAGGATTGGTATAGAAAGCAAGTGCATTTTCATTATCATCATAGGTATCGAGTAAAATGCCCAGACCGTCATATTCTTCAAGCTCTTCATCCCTTTTCCGGGATGGAGAGAATATCTTTGAGGCATCACTCATGTAAAGCTTTGCTCCTATCCAGAGGAATTCGTCATCATATCCTAATCTTATATCACTTTCTTCAGAGGGCTTCAATCCAAAGTTCGGCCGGTGCATCGTGAGTTCAAAATTACTGAGCTTGTCCCAAAGCGGTTCATCAGGAACACCGTCAAACTGCACATGATCGGTCAGGCGCAGCACGGTTACAGCTTCCTGGGCCTTCAGATTATTACACATTATCATGAACAGAAATGTAAACAGAGTAAGATTTATTTTCATGGTATGGTTCTATTTGTTGCTGGTTGCTGGTTGCTGGTTGCTGGTTAGTCTCCTCTTCTCCTCTTCTCCTCTTCTCCTCTTCATTCTTTAATGCTCCTTGCCCGAAAACCAGTTCTTGAATTCCGGGACCCTGGCTTTGCTCAGCACAATTTTTTCGGTAGTTTCAACCTTCAGATTAAGAGAAAGCCTGCCGCTGAACCACAGATCAACATCCTTTACTGATTCCCTTGATATTATGAACTGCCTGTTGGCCCTGAAAAAGTCGGCCGGATCAAGCATTTCGGATATTTCATCAAGGGTGTTGTCGATCCGGAAGCAACGGTTATCGAAGGTTACCGCTTTCACTATCCCGGTATCAATGAAAAAACAAGCAAGGTCGCTGACCCTGACCGGCATAAGCTTGTCGCCTTTCGCAGGAATCAGAAAGTGAGTTTTGTACTTTTGTGTTCTTTTGAAAAAATCCATCAGTCCGGTCAGAGCAGTCTGCATGGTATTTTTACCAGAAAGCGCTTCAAGTTTTTTCAGAGCTGCCAGTATATCCGATACTTCAACCGGTTTCAGAAGATAGTCAACACTGTTTACCTTAAATGCCCTGAGTGCATACTCATCATAGGCAGTTGTGAAAATTACCGGACAGTTTATACTCACATGGTTGAAAATCTCAAATGCAATACCGTCGGCAAGATGTATATCCATGAACACTATATCAGGCTGGGTGTTGCTGGCAAACCATTCGATGGTTTCGGCTATCGACTCAAGCGTGTCAATCACATAAATATCTCCGGCTTCAGCCAGGATCTGCTTCAGATGCCGTGAAGCAAGGATCTCATCTTCAATAATCAGAGCCTTCATCTTTATTGTTTAATAAGAGGTATTTCGACAGTGAATGATTCATCTGTCCTGGTTACCATTATTTCTTTCCCGACCAGAATTTCGAATTGTTTCGAGAGATTCGTCAGTCCCAGCCCGGTACCGCTTTCTTCAGTGAATTTCTTCTGAATGTTGTTCCTTACCAGCAGACTTTCATTCCCGGTTGTCACAATATAAATTTTAAGAGGCCTGCGCTTGCTGATCTCGTTATGCTTGATGGCATTTTCAACAAGTGTCTGTATGGTAAGCGGCGGAAGAAAGTATAACAGGAGGCTATCGTCAATTTCATGGTTAACGATCAGGTTGGCATCATACCTCATCCTGATAAGGTAAACGTATGATTCCATGAATCCCATTTCCTCCTGAAGTGTAACAAGTTGCTTTTCATTGCTCTGAAGCGTGTACCGGAGTGCTTTTGAAAGCGAGTTGACATAGTTCTGTGCTTTGTCGGGAGCATCCTGTATCAGAACCTTAAGAGCAGTAAGGGAGTTAAAAAGGAAATGCGGGCTGAGCTGATTCTTCAATGATTCATACTGCCGCTGAAGGGCCTCGCGTTTCAGCTCTTCATACTCCAGCTTGATCCCCTGCTTCTGAAAGACAAGCCTTATGATGAGCACGCACCCGACTACAAGAGCCGAAACATAAAAATTCATGAATTCAAACTCATTCCTTCTTCCGCGGCCGGGAGGACGTGTATCGAAAATACTGGAGACTGAATACAAACTGTGATTAAGAATGGAGACCAGGAGAATGGTAATACCAACTGCCAGTATTATCCTGAGCGCAGTAATATTGCTATGCCTGTCAGTCGGCTTTAAAATGAAATAATTCATTATGAACATCACAAGAGCCACAATGAAAGAAATAGCCGTATCGACAAAAAAATGAGCAAAATCGGGAGTGAACTCACGGTGATGATGACCTGCAGGGCCGCCTCTGTCTCCGTCCTCAAAAAGAAGCTCCATTATCAAAGGAAACCGGATTGTAAGGGCAATGGCAATCGATAGAACCGCCACTATGAGAAAATACTGCCTGAATGATTTTGTTTGCATCTGATAGGCCGGAATGACAGAAATTCAATTTATTAAGATTCAAGAATAAAAATTACCGGTTCAAAGATAAGAATTGATGAATCCCCGACCGGTTAAAATGCGTCAACCAGCATAAACAATACCTGAAGCTGTGTTTTAAGGCTTTGAATCGCATAGTTTAATACCTCAGTTTCTATATACTCCGCCCCTGCCCCCGGGAATATTTCAGACAGTTCAGATGTCAGTACGACAGGTTCAGATAACATTTTTGAAGCTTCACTTGTTTTTCAGAAAGTGAGCATGGTAAAAGAATAATTTTGACCCATAAAAAAATAAACATGAAAATACTTGACATAATAATCCTGTCAGGAATACTGGTACTGGGAACATCTTCCGATATCCTGAACACCCGCGATACTCAAAGTGATTTCAGCAGGTTACAGACAGGTTTTGCCGATCCGGTCAGGAATTTTGAAATTAACATTGAGTTCGAGCTGGCGCGTTTTGAAGGCAGGTCAGCGAGACCATTCGTAGCAGTATGGGTGGAAAACGAAAAATCAGAATCCATCCGGACCCTGGCAGTATGGTATAACAATAACCGCTGGCTTCCTGATTTAAAACGCTGGTATGCAAAACATTTTGAAAAAACCCGGAAGCCGGATTTCGTAGATGCAGTTACGGGTGCTACCCGTTCAGCCGGGAAATACACCATCAAATGGAACCTTGCTGACGATGGAGGCAACACCGTGGAACCAGGGAAATATAAGGTTTATATTGAAGCAGTCCGTGAAAGGGGAACTTACCAGTTGATAAGCAGGGAGATCGAACTGAACGAGGATCCCAAACGGATCGATCTGGAAGGCGGTATTGAGATAGCTTCGGCTGTCATAGAGTACGTCAGGCTGAATCCTGAAATTACTTCATCAAAATAATGGAAAAGAAATCATTCTGTGCCTGGACACGGTGGATCCATCTTTACCTGTCGATGTTCAGCTTTGCCGCCCTGTTTTTCTTTGCACTGACAGGCATAACCCTGAACCATCCATCCTGGACGGCTTACCGGCAGAAGGTGGATACGATGAAGGGCAATGTTGATCCGGCCTGGATTACCGGTACCGATACAGCATCGGTGCAAAAATCACTTATTGTGGGATATCTGATGGATCAGCACAATGTCAGGGGCAGACTTACTGAATTCAGGATCTCTGAAGCCGAATGCTCCGTGGCATTCGATGGTCCTGGCTTCACCGCCTACGGAATGATTGACCGGTCAGACGGATCTTACGAGCTGGTAGCCACATCAGCGGGTATTATTGCCGCTATGAATGACCTTCACAAGGGCAGCTACACCGGGGAAAAATGGAACGCTGTAATCGATATTACGGCTGCAATCCTGATTGTAATCTCCCTTACAGGCTTCATCATGATATTCTATATGACCAAAAAAAGGTCGAAAGGTCTCTGGGTAGCAATTATCGGAGCAGTTACCTTTGTTTTGCTCTGCATCATGTTCCTTTAGAAGGTGGAAGATGCTGAATATCGCTTCCCGGATTACATATTTTAACTAAAATCATATTGACTTGCTTTTAAGAATAGTGTTACTTTATAACACTATTTTCAACCCGCAACCAAAACATTCAGCATTATGAAAACATCGACCAGCCGGTTTTTAACCACATGCTTTATCTTGTTGATGATTACCTTTGTCAGCCACTCCCAGGACTGGCCGCAATGGAGGGGAACAAACCGTGACGGTAAGGTCACCGCATTCGCTTATCCGCTTGCCTGGCCGGAGCAGCTTACACCCACCTGGAAAGTAACAGTAGGTCTTGGAGACGGAACTCCTGCCCTTGTTAAAGACAGAATATATGTCTATTCAAAAGTCGGTGAAAATGAAGTCCTTCAGTGCATCGATGCTGCAACAGGCAAACAGCTGTGGCAGTCAGCCGGTTATCCGGCGCCTGCCGTAACCGGACCGGCATCCTCCCATCCCGGACCCAGAAGCTCGGTTGCCGTTGCCGAAGGCAAAGCGGTTGCAGTTGGTGTAGGAGGTGACATTGCCTGTTTTGATGCTGCTACAGGAAAACTGTTGTGGAGGAATGAAGAATTTAAAGGTCAGGTTCCGCAATTTTACACAGGTATGTCGCCGGTTATCAGTTCGGGTTTGTGCTATGCACACCTTGGGGGTCCCAAAACAGGAACATTTATAGCTTTCGACCTGGCCACCGGATCTGTAAAATGGAAAGTGGAAGGAGAGGCACCGCCTTATGGTTCGCCAGTAATAATGACAGTCGATGGAACGAAACAGGTTGTTTTCCAGTGTCAGACAAAGCTGGTCAGCTTAAACCTGACCGACGGCAAACAACTCTGGGAACTGGAGACTCCGGTTGGAACAGGAAGGGTTAACAATGCTGCTTCACCGGTTGCAGACGGGAACAAAATATATTATACCGGATTGAACAACGGTGTAAATGCTGCTGAAATAAAAAAGACAGGGAACAGTTTCACGGTCAGTAAGCTCTGGACCAATCCCGAATTCACTACAGTCTACAACACCCCTGTTGTAAAGGATGGATTCCTGTATGGAATTTCGAGCCAGAGCAGACTGTTCTGCATTAACGCCTCCACCGGACAAACAGCCTGGACAGATGAAACGGCGCTTCAGAATTTCGGATCGATTGTTGATGCCGGTCAGGTCCTTATCGCCCTGACAAGCAATTCACATTTTGTGGTTTTCAGACCCGACGGACAGAAGTTCAACAAGGTTGCCCAGATGAAACTGGCAGAAACGGGGATCTATGCACACCCCATTGTTTCGGGCAAAAGAATCTTCATTAAGGACGTTGAATCGCTGACGCTATTTACGGTAAACTGATCAACCGTTCAGCAAGGCATAAGACACAAGGCTACTCCCGGCGCCCTGCGCCAATTTAAGGTCGCACGGAGGTAATCGTATTTCTTAATCACTTCGTCTCTGTTGTTAACTGATTAATGAATCCCTGTTGGCGGTTTTGGCGTGATCAAAAAAAGATCTGCTTGAAACCTATTATTAAACAAAAGATTACGCCTTTTCAAACTTACCTGATGTACCCGGCATATGCCGGCCTCTCCTTTTTTAACAGGAATTATTTCAGAATTTTAATTGAACGAAAGCAAATCGTTTTGTAAGTTTGAATATCCTTTAGTACGTTACAAGTTGTAAATCATTAGGATCTGACTGGTTGTCGCGGTAAAATCTTCATCGTTATAAGAACCTGATAATCAATAAACATTTAAACATTAACAGATAATAAAGAAAAGTCTCTAAGGATCTGTGAAAAGGAAATCCTGAAAGTCAGGAAACAAAACATCCGTAACTCTATGAAAAGAAGAAATTCGTCCATTGTTATCAAAATAACGCTGTTATTAATGGTCATCATCAGTATGCCTGAATCGCTCCTGTCTGTAAGTAAGCCCACGGGTCTGAGGGTAGAATATACTACAAACCCAATCGGGATAGATGTGGAAAAGCCCCGTTTCAGCTGGCAGATGACAGCCGAAGACGGCCAGCGGGGCGTTTATCAGTCTGCCTGGCAGGTCATTGTCACTGATCAGGAGGGCAGGGTGAACTGGGACAGCGGGAAAAATGAAGGAGGGATCTCAGTTGGAATTGAATATGCCGGAACACCGCTCAGGGCAACAACCAGGTACCTCTGGAAAGTGACGGTCTGGGATCAGTCGGGTAAAACCAGTACGGGAGAATCATGGTTTGAAACCGGCCTGATGAATCCGGATCTCAGCGCCTGGAGCGGGGCACAATGGATTGGCGGCGGTCCGGAGGACCTGGTTTTCTACTCGCCCTACCTTATTATCTTCGATGCGAAATATACGATAGCCATCGAACCGGGAAGCACAAGCGCGTCATTTATTTACGGGGCAAACGATTCGAGGCTGATGGACAGGAACAAGAATATCTGGCAGGTGGAGAGTAAAAAAGACGAGAGCTATATCCGTATTGAACTCGATATCTCACAGGTGGACGGTTCAGAGAACGGGATGGCAAAAATCAATGTCTTTCGTGCAGGTTACAACAACACCGACATCCCGGAAAAACCCCTTATATCCTTTGACGTCAAGACTGAGTTTATAAATCAGGAGAACAAGAACAGTGAGCATAACATACATTTCACAAGCATCTTCGGACAATTATCACTTACTCTGAACGGGAGCAGCTCCTTCAATTATGTTCCTCCGTCAAAGGAAACACAGGCAGCTACTCCACAGGGAAGACCCGGTCTCATGGGCCGGCAGAGCGGACCGTCGGTAAACCTCAACCCGGTTGGCAACGGAGGGAACTACATCCCCTTCGGCATGCTTTGCGACATAGGTTTCTCTGCAGGATCCGGACAAAAAGCGTCCTTTTCAAATGTTGCAGTCAGCAACAACAGGATGCCGAATGCGACTCTTTTCTCGGAAAACCTGGCCGCTGAAAGTTATGGGGGAATATTCTCCGGACATGCTTCCGATCCGGCTTCGGGACTGAAGGTAAGTGATGGAAAATATTTCATCGACGGCGGAAGCACAGGGACATTCATTACCGCTGACCCCAGCAGAAACTCAAGTCCCATGCTGAGGACCGAATTCAAGACTGAGGGGAAAAACATCAGGGATGCCCGGCTGTATTTAACTGCCAGGGGTATATATGAGATTTTTATTAACGGGAAAAGGATTGGCGATGATTACTATAATCCCGGCCTGACCCAGTACAATATCACTCATCTCTACCAGACCTACGATGTTACAGGTATGATAAACAATGGAGAAAATGCCATCGGCGCCATGCTTGGAGAAGGATGGTGGAGCGGCCTGCTAAGCTTCGGAAATATCTGGAACCATTTCGGCGACCGGCAGTCTCTCCTGGCAAAACTGGTCATAACCTATGCCGATGGGTCAACATCGGTGATTACCACCAATGATGAAGACTGGAAGTATTTCAGCCAGGGACCGGTGATTTACAGCAGTCTTGATATGGGCGAGGTTTACGATGCAACCAGGGAAGATGAAACGAAAGGCTGGACAACAGCAGCATACGACGACCGCAACTGGAAAAAGACCGTTGCCGTTCCGCTTGAAGGAACCTCATTTTCAGGACGTTCGACCGGCAGAGACGGTACCGTTTCCGAATTCAACTTTAACGCTTTGAAGCTCACCGGGCAGATCGGGAACAATGCTGGAATTTTTGAGGTCATAACGGCAAAATCGGTCAAAGAGGTTCGCAAGGGAGTGTACCTGTATAACCTGGGACAGAATATTGTGGGTGTCCCGAGGATTACAATTTCAAACGGGATCCCTGGGCGTGTGGTAACACTGAGATATGCAGAGATGCTGTATCCCGACCTTGAAGAATCGGGGAACAACACAGGCATGATAATGACAGAAAATTACAGGGCAGCGCTGAGTCAGGACCTGTACAAAATGAAGCCCGGCGCCCAAGTTTACCAGCCAAAGTTTACCTCGCACGGATTCCAGTATGTGGAGATAACAGGTATCGATGCTCCCCTGCCGCTCGAAGCAGTGCAGGGTGTCGCTATCAGTTCCGTAAGGGAACTTACTGCCGGGTACAAAAGTTCAAACCCTAAAGTTAACCAACTCTGGTCCAATCTTGTATGGTCGAATATCGACAACTTCCTGTCAATACCTACCGACTGCCCCCAGCGCAACGAGCGCATGGGATGGTCGGGTGACATAAATGTTTTCTCCCGGACGGCGACATATGTTTCCAACGCAGGGCAGTTCCTCCGCCGTCATATGCTGGCAATGAGGGATGTCCAGGGTGAGAATGGAAGGTTCACCGACGTGGCGCCGGTGGGAGGCGGCTTCGGAGGGATTCTGTGGGGAAGCGCAGGCATAGTGGTTCCCTGGGAAGCATACCTGCAGTATGGCGATATTGGTCTCCTCAAAGAACATTATGCTGCGATGGTAAAGTATATTGATTATCTCGAGACAACTATCAACCCCGAAACCGGGCTAATCTCGGATGGTCAGCTTGGCGACTGGCTGGGCCCCCAGAATAACCAGCTGGGTTCAGCCTACCTTGTTACAGCCTACCATGCATACGATCTGGATATCATGTCGAAAGTGGCAGAACTGCTCGGAAAGAAGGATGATGCAGAGAGATTTAATGTAAGGTACCAGCAGAGGAAGGAATTCTTCAACAAGACCTTCGTGAACAGCGACAAGAAAGCCCTCGGGCTCATCGGAGGCGGAAGGGGCTTTGGTCCCCAGCCCGCAGCTGCACCGGAATACAAGCCTGCAGACGTTCAGACAGCCTATGCAGTCGGCCTGGCGATGAACCTCTTCAATGAGGAGAACAAACCGTATATGATAAGGAACCTGGGTGAAACTGTTAAACGGCAGAATAAGGATGATGGTGATGTTTTGCGTCCGGAATTCTCCCTTATGACAGGATTCATTGGAACTGCCTGGATTAGCAAAGCCCTGTCCGACAACGGCCTGACAGATCTGGCCTACAGGCTTATCCAGAATGACAAGTATCCTTCGTGGCTTTACCCGATCGAACAGGGAGCTACATCCATCTGGGAAAGGCTTAACGGTTACACCGTCGAAAACGGTTTCGGAGGCAATAACAGCATGAACTCATTCAATCACTACTCTTTTGGGGCAGTTGGCCAGTGGATGATGGCTTATTCTGCAGGAATACAACGTGATGAACCCGGGTTCAGGAGATTTATTCTTCAGCCCAAACCCGATCCCACCGGACAGATGACAAGCGCCGAAGGGTACTACGATTCAATGTACGGCCGTATAGAAAGCGGGTGGAATACTACCGGAGGCTTACTGACATGTAAAGCTGTGGTCCCTGCCAATACTACCGCCCGGCTGTACCTGCCTGCTTCTTCCGTAAAGGAGATCAGGGAAAGCGGTAAAAAGACAAAGAAGGCAAAGGGAGTCACATTTGTCAGTTTTGAAAACGGCATGGCTGTTTTCGAGATTGCCTCAGGGACTTATTCGTTTACATCTGTACAGTAACAGTTATTTATAAACATTCTTGAAAATGCAAAAACATTTTGTCACGTGTGTAAAGATCTTCCCGGTACTTGTTCTGGTACTTGTAACTTTTTTTGTCTCAGGATGCAAGCATCAAACAAGGGAAGCATCTGATCTTGAAGCAGGATTCCTGAACCCGCCCGATGAAGCCCGTCCACGTGTATGGTGGCACTGGATGAACGGAAATATCAGCAAGGAGGGAATCAGTGCTGACCTTAAATGGATGAAGCGTGTCGGCATTGCCGGCTTCCAGAACTTCGACGCTGCCCTTGCCACACCGCAAATCGTCGACAAGCGGCTGGTGTACATGACGCCCGAATGGAAGGATGCTTTCCTTCATGCAACAAAGCTTGCAGATTCGCTTGGGCTCGAGATGGCTATTGCCGGTTCACCGGGATGGAGCGAGAGCGGAGGACCATGGGTTAAACCCGAACAGGCTATGAAGAAGTTTGTATGGACCGAAACAAGAGTCGAAGGAGGCAAACCCTTCAGCGGGACACTTCCGAAACCTCCCTCAACTACGGGTTCTTTCCAGAATCTTCCGCTGGCTGAAATGTCGTCACTATCCGGAGGCAGCCCGGCGCCAATCCCTGAATACTACGCTGACGCAGCTGTGGTGGCTTACAGATTGCCTGAAACTGATCTGTCAATGAACGAACTTAAGCCTGTGGTAACATCCAGCGGCGGCAGATTCAATCCGGCTTCCCTTACTGACGGCGACCTGGCAACCTCAACATTGTTACCCTATACCAGACCAGGAGAAAACTCATGGATTCAGTTCTCATTCAGTGAACCGGTTACTGTTCAGGCCCTGACTATAGTCGGAGGCGGCAATCCCGGCAGGTTCGGCTTCGGCGCCGATGCCACCGGCCGAACACTGGAAGCCGGGGACGACGGCAAGTCTTTCAACAAGGTTACCGATATTGTAACCGGCGGAGTAACCCAGAAAACCCTGACCTTTACTCCTGTTACCGCCAAATACTTCCGCTTCACATGGAAAGCACCTGAGGCATCACCCTTTGCCGGACAAGACCTGGGAGATCTTGGCGAGATGTTCGGGATCAATGCAGCTATGCTGAGAGGTCCGCAGGGAACACAGGTGGCCGAGCTGGTTCTTCACACGGTTAAGCGAATTCACCGTTTCGAGGAAAAAGCCGCCTTTGCCGCTGCCACTGACCTTTATACAGCCGTTACACCAGAAATTGATCCAAAGGATGCTGTTAAAAAGGATGAGGTGATCGATCTTACCTCAATGATGAAGGCCGACGGTTCCCTTGAGTGGACTCCTCCTGAGGGGAAATGGGCTGTCATAAGACTGGGCTATTCACTTACCGGTCACCAGAATTCACCGGCCTCCCCCGAAGCAACAGGCCTGGAGGTTGATAAACTGAGCGCCGATCATGTCAGGTCATACTTCACCAATTATCTCGACCAGTACAAGGATGCCACAGGCGGACTTATGGGTGAGAAAGGACTGCAATATGTAATTACCGACAGCTGGGAGGCCGGAACACAGAACTGGACCGATAACATGATCACGGAATTTAAAAACAGAAGGGGCTACGACCTGATCCCGTGGATCCCCGTGCTGACCGGTCATATTATAGAAAATTCAGAATCAAGCGAACGCTTCCTCTGGGATTTCAGGAAAACAATCGGTGATCTCACCACCGCAAACCACTATGACAACCTCACCGAAATTCTAAAGGAAAGAGGGATGGCACGATACTCGGAGTCGCATGAAAGCGGTCGTGCTTTTATCGGTGACGGGATGGAGGTGAAAAAGAACGCCGCAATTCCGATGAGCGCAACATGGACACCGGGCGGACTGGATCCGGGAACAGAAGTGGCCACACGATATAAGGCTGATGTCCGCGAATCAGCATCTGTATCTCATATCTACGGACACAAATATGTGGCAGCGGAGTCACTGACAGCTATCGGAAACGCATGGGGCTACTCTCCCGAAAAATTAAAACCCACAGCCGACATGGAGATGGCTAACGGTCTTAACCGATTCGTCATTCACTGCTCACCTCATCAGCCGGTGAATGATAAAATACCCGGACTTGGTCTTGGTCCGTTCGGACAGTGGTTCACACGTCATGAGACCTGGGCTGAACAGGCCGGGGCATGGATAGACTATCTGGCAAGAAGTTCATGGATGCTTCAGCAGGGGGAATTCGTTGCTGACGTGGCATGGTATTACGGCGAGGATAACAATGTAACGGCCCTGTATAATGAGAAACTTCCTGAAGTTCCGGAAGGATACAACTACGACTTTGTCAATGCTGATGCCCTCGTTAATGTGCTTGGTGTTGAAAACGGCAACATAACAACTCCTGCCGGTACAACTTACAGACTCCTTGTTCTGGATGACAATGCACGCTATATGACCCTCGCCGTCCTGAAAAAGATTGATGAACTGGTTAATGCCGGGGCTGTAATTGCGGGAGACAAACCGATCGCAACACCCAGCCTCAGTGACGATGCCACGGAGTTCCTTACCATTGTCGATAGACTCTGGGCTAATGAAAAAGGGGAAAACATCATCGGAAAAGGTAAAGTACTTGCCGGAATGAAGGTCGGTGATGCCCTCGAAAAAATGAAGATCAATCCCGATTTTACATACTCAAAGCCAGAAAATGATACAAAACTGATGTTTGTTCACCGTAAAGCCGGCAATACTGACTTCTTCTGGGTCAACAGCCGTAACGCAAGGGTACAGGATATCGAAGCTGAGTTCAGGGTTACCGGTAAAGAAGCGGAGATCTGGCATCCGGAGACGGGCAGAATAAATAAGGCATCCTACGAAATCGGGGATGGCAGCACAAAGGTTCCGTTGCATCTCGAATCAGAGGATGCTGTTTTCGTGGTTTTCCGCAACAAGGCCCGTAAGGCTTCCTATACAGTCCCGTCTCCCGTCGAAAAACAACTTGCATCCATTGAAGGCCCCTGGATAGTAAAATTCCAGGAGAAGAGGGGAGCTCCTGCAGAAGCAACCTTTGAATCACTAACCCCCTGGAATGAGAATGCTGAGAAGGGAATTAAATATTTCTCAGGAACCGGAACTTATGTGAAAACCCTTAATGCTCCGGCGGAATGGTTCAGTGAAGGGTCAGAACTGTGGCTCGACCTGGGCAGTGTTAAGAACCTTGCCGAGGTGATCGTCAACGGTCAGTCTCTGGGTATTGTCTGGAAGACTCCGTTCCGTGTGAATGTCACAGGAGCTCTGAAAGAGGGACAGAACACCCTTGAAATAAAAGTGACCAATCTGTGGGTAAACAGGCTCATCGGCGACCAGCAGCCTGATGCCGGAGAGAAGATCACCTATACTACCATGCGATTTTACAGGGCCGAATCACCGCTGCTGCCTTCAGGACTGCCGGGACCGGTGATACTGGTTGGAAAATACCAGACACCGTAGGCAGGGTAATTGAATATTTAGATCAGGCCGAAATAACTAACAGATTTCAAACCTGGCTGGGAGTATGATATTTTTAGTAATTTTAAGAGCATGCGATTTTTTGCATGCTCTTAATTTTACAAATGATCATTGATTGACAAAGTACCAACGCTAAGACTAAAAAACTGAATCTATGAACAGACTAATTTTCTCCCTGATATGTATGCTGTTATGGCTTCCCGCCAGGTCTGAAGCAGGTATACTGCCAACCAGGTTAAGATGCGAGAATCTTGACAATCCCCAGGTTGTTGACATTGTAAAACCCCGGCTTTCATGGGTCAATGTTGCAGGCGATGGCGAAAGAGGCCAGGTTCAGACTGCCTGGGAAATAAGAGTGGCGGGAACCAGGGAAAAATTGCTGAACGGACAGCCTGATCTGTGGACCAGCGGCAAAGTAAATTCCAATCAATCAGTAAATGTAAGCTATGGCGGCAAGTCATTAACTTCAAGACAGCAGTGCTGGTGGCAGGTAAGGACATGGGACAAAAACGGAATTGTATCGGAATGGAGCGAACCGGCTTTCTGGTGCATGGGACTGCTTAAACCTGAAGAATGGAAAGCGGAATGGATAGGCGCTCCATGGCAGGGAGAAGAACCAATACCCGATCCTGTCCGGGGTGAAAACAGGCAGATGATGCTTAAGGAGATGCCACCACCCGCTCCCCTGCTGAGAAAACAGATCAATGTAAACAAGGAGATTAAGGAAGCCAGGGCCTTTGTTACCGGACTGGGATATTTTGAATTTTATGTAAACGGGAAAAAAGTAAGCGATGATGTCCTGGTTCCAAACCAGACAAATTATGGAAAGAGACCGGGGCTTGAAAAAGCAGGGATACCTCTCCCGGACGATTTCAGGGAATACAGGGTAATGTACCTGGCTTATGATATAACTGATTTTCTGAAAAAGGGAGAAAACGTCCTGGGAGCCATCGTAGGAAACGGATTTTATAATGTACCCATGAACTGGACCGAATCTTATGGAACTCCCCGGTTTATTGGTCAGATCTACATAACATATGCTGATGGCTCCGAGGACATTATTGTAACTGATGAAAGCTGGAAAGCTTCAAAGAGCCCGATTGTTATGGATCTGATCTATCAGGGTGAACACTACGATGCACGACTGGAACAACCCGGCTGGGATGCTCCTGGTTTTGATGATTCAGCATGGCAGAATGCAGCTTTAAGGAAAAAGCCTGAAGGCATAATGAAGGCTCACATGTCACCGACTGACAAAGTAATGGAACGGCTGAAACCGGTTGCTGTCATCAAAAATTCGGATGGCAAATATTATGTTGATTTCGGTCAGGAAATTTCAGGCTGGGTGCGGATCTCAGGTGTCAGAGGCGATGCCGGCCGGGTAATTGATTTTGACTACATCTGCGAATCTGCGTCGGGAGATAATACCTACACTCTTAAAGGCGGAGGAGACGAGACATACGCCGCCCGGTTCACCTGGTTTGTTTTCAGACAGGTTGTCGTGAACAACTGGCCCGGAGACCTGAGCGCCGACCAGATCACTGCTGAAGCTGTTTATACAGATGTGGAAACGACAGCAGAATTTGAGACATCAAATCCGCTTTTCAATGCCATTAACAAGGCATGGTGGAGAAGCCAGACTGATAATATGCATGGCGGAATAGCAAGCGACTGCCCTCACCGGGAAAGATCACCTTACACTGGCGACGGACAGGTGTCATGCGTTACCGTTATGCATAATTTTGACTCAAGAGCTTTTTATACCAAATGGATTCAGGATATTGCCGGCGCCCAGATTGAAGAGACAGGGTATGTACCAAACGGAGCCCCATGGCAGCCTGGCTGCGGAGGCGGAGTCGCCTGGGGAGCGGCAGTCAGCATAATGCCATGGGAATATTATCGGCATTACGGGGATACAAGTTTGCTCAGATACACTTTTGATGCCATGAAGGGGTATGTGAAGTACATGCTGACATGGACAGATAAGGATGGGATAATGTATTCACAGAGAGAAGGCAATAACGGGAAGCCCCTGAGATGGTTCAACCTGGGTGACTGGTGTTCACCGGGGGAACTTCCTCCTGATCCGATGGTCCACACATTCTACCTATGGCGCTGTGCTGATTTTACCTCAAAGACTGCAAAAGTATTGGGTATTACCGGTGAGGCAGATGAGTACTCAGCCCTGGCGGAGAGAACAAAACAGGCATTCCTGAAGAAGTACTATGATCAGGAAAAGGGAACCTATGGTAAAGGAGGAGGCAACATTTTTGCCCTGGTGATGGGAGTTCCTGCTGACCAGCAGCAGAAGGTCATTGATGCCCTGAAAAAGGATATTGCTGATGATAAGGGACACCTCGACACTGGTATCTTCGGTACTCAGTTCTTCTTTGAGGTTCTGGCTGACAATGGTCTGCAGGAACTGGCCTATGAGGCAATGAACAAAAGAACACAGCCCTCCTACGGCTGGTGGATTGAACAGGGTGCAACAACCACCTGGGAACAGTGGGATGGCTCCAATTCACGAAACCACCCCATGTTCGGCGGAGGGCTTGTCTGGTTCTACCGGAAACTGGCAGGAATGGATACCGATCCCGCTAATCCCGGCTACCGCAATATCATTTTCCGTCCTCAGCCTGCCGGCGACCTGAAATACGTGTCCTATTCAAATCTCACCCCCTGTGGAACAGCCGGGATAAGGTGGGAAAAGAAAGAAAACAGTTTTGTGATGAATGTGAAGGTTCCCGTCGGCAGTACTGCAACAGTATATGTACCTGCACAATCAGCCAGCGAAGTCAGGGAAAACGGTAGTGCAATAAAGAAGAAAGATAAAAACATCACTTTCACCGGAATGGAAGACAACTATGCCGTTTTCAGGGTTAATTCCGGATCATATGTTTTTTCATCAACAAATTGAAACAAATATGAAAAACCTGAATTACCTCCTGGCATCCATTCTGCTGTTTACAGTCTTACCGGCTGCAGGGCAGAATTCTGAATCAGGAAACATTGTTATAACAAAAGCTGACCTTGATAAAGCAGGTGAGTCAATACCAAATTCTGCCATTGGTGAACCCGTGGGATCTGTGAAAATTTATTCTCCCCGGTGGATTGAAGCAGCCAACGGCATGCCCGCATATGGCGTTGTGGAAGGATCGATCTTTTCTGCCGACCCTCAGGGATGGCCGATCAATTTTCGCATTCTTCTACCCGCAAGCTGGTCACGCCGTTCAATGCAGGCAGGAGGAGGCGGGATAAACGGTACCATCACTGTAAGGGAAGGAAGGGCTCCGATGCTCGGCAGGGGATTTGCCGTCTATGGAAGTGATTCAGGACATCAGGCGGGAATGGGCGGCGCTGTACACCTGGCTTCCGGTCCGGCGGGAACCTCAGGTGACGACTGGTCGCTGAATGAAGAGGCGATCCGCAACCTGGGCTATATGCAGATGAAAAAAACCCACGATGCTGCAATGGTGATAATGGAGAGAATATACGGCGAACGTCCGCGCTTCAATTATTATGTCGGGGGCTCACAGGGAGGGCGCGAAGGTCTAATGGTGGCACAAAGATATCCGACTGATTACGATGGTATCATATCCGATGTTCCGATTGTTAACTTTTCATCACTGATGCTTGCGCCTGAACTCATAAGGATCAGGGAAATACCATTGGAAAACTGGGTAACGCCGGCCAAGGTGAACGCCATCAGAGCCGAATTCCTGAGGCAGTGCGACACCCTGGATGGTCTGTCTGACGGCATTATTAATAATTATATAGCATCACGGGAAATATTTGATGTCACTGACGGAAAGCCGCCCTTCGATCCCTGGTCAGCACTGAGGGCTCCTAACGGCACCGATCCCGATCCTGATGATAAGTCGGTTAATGCCTTACTTACAGAGGGACAGATTAAAACCCTTGAATTTGTTTACAGCCCTTATAAATTCAAAAAGCCGCTCGCAAACAGGGTCAGATCTTTCGGGATGTGGCTCCCCAATATCGAACCGGATGGCTTCAGAACAATCGACGGTACCCGCTATAAGGGCCAGGAGGGCGCCGGCGAAGATGCAAGGGTGCATAACTCCCTTGGCATACTGGGGGTAACAGCTTTCCTGATGAAAGATTTAAACGCCAATCCTTTGACCTATAATGAGGACAAACAGATGCTGAAGCGCCGCAAGGAGATATCCGGATGGCTCGATGCCACCGACCCCGACTTGAGTGAGTTTTATAAACAAGGCGGCAAGATAATAATAACAGCAGGCACTCAGGACTTTGTAGCTTCCTCAGGCGCCCAGCTTGATTATTACCGGTCGCTTGTTGAAAAGATGAAGCAAAGTAAACTGGATCAGTTCGCCCGTCTGTATGTTGTTCCTCAGGGGGGACATAACCTGGCAGGCAGAAGCTACAGCAGGAACGGAGAGGAGTTGGAGGTGGAAGTGAAGAATATTCCGTCCCCGGACCAGGCCGACAGGATAGACCTGCTGATTTCCTGGGTAGAGGAAGGCAAAGCGCCTGACAAAACGCTGGTTGTAAGCATGGATGGAAGTATCGGCACCGATACCGCTGTAAAAGGGTATCTCCTCTGCTCCTACCCTGCCTATCCCCGGTATAAAAGCGGTGCGACCGACATGGCTTCATCATACGAAAGTACGATTCCGTAGCAGGTTCCGTAAGCCTGCAGGTCCGGGATTACCTTCCTCATGGATATAGTTTATGTCCCTGAAATTCATTAAATTTACTTTACTAAAACTAAATGAAAATGAAGAGGCAATATTTTTCTATGGCTTTTCTGCTTGTGGCATTCCTTCAGGTAAATGGACAGACCGGCCAGCAGATGGACTCATTCATCAGCAAACTGATGTCGCAGATGACGCTTGAGGAAAAGATAGGGCAGCTTAATCTGCCTGTATCAAATATTTTCGTTTCAGGAGAACGAAAAGACGGCCAGCTGAGCCCTCTGGAGCAGAGAATAGCGGGAGGCGAACTGGGAGGGCTCTTCGGACTGAAAGGTGCAAAACAGATCAGGGAGATGCAGAAAATAGCTGTTGAAAAAAGCCGTTTGCATATTCCCCTGCTGTTTGGCCTGGATGTGATACACGGTTATGAAACAACATTTCCTATCCCCCTTGCACTTTCCACATCCTGGAACATGGAGCTTATTGAACTAGAAGCCAGGGTGTCAGCTGCAGAGGCCAGCATCGACGGAATAAGCTGGGTCTTCAGCCCGATGGTCGATATCTGCCGCGATCCCCGATGGGGAAGAATTGCCGAAGGTCCGGGTGAAGATCCTTACCTGGGAGGCGAAATTGCCAAAGCCCTTGTAAGAGGCTATCAGGGGAAAAACAATGATTTTTCGGTTGAAAACACCCTTATGGCATGCGTCAAGCACTATGCGTTGTACGGGGCCTCTGAAGCCGGCCGCGATTACAACACTGTCGACATGAGCCGCCAGCGCATGATGAATGAGTACATGCTTCCCTATAAGGCGGCATGTGAACAGGGAGCAGGCAGCTTCATGGCTTCCTTCAACGAATTCGAGGGCATCCCGGCAACAGCAAACAAGTACCTGCTCGATGATGTTCTCCGGAAACAGTGGGGCTTCGGGGGATTCATTGTCTCAGACTACACAGGTGTAAGCGAAATGGTAAACCATGGTATCGGCGATCTGCAGACAGTAAGTGCAAGAGCCCTTGATGCAGGCATCGACATGGATATGGTAAGCGAAGGTTTTGCCACGACACTCAAACTTTCGTTGTCCGGAGGTAAGATAACCACTGCTCAAATCGACCAGGCCTGCAGGAGAATACTCGAGGCAAAATACAAACTTGGATTGTTCAGCGATCCCTATAAATTCTGTAATGAGGAAAGATCAGCCCGGGAACTGTTCAGTCCCCGCAGCCGGGCGGTTTCAAAAGAGATATCCGATGAAAGCCAGGTGCTTCTGAAGAACGAAAACAGGCTCCTTCCTCTCAAAAAAAGCGGAAGGATTGCGGTTATAGGTCCTCTCGGAGATGCAGCCACTGATATGCCCGGATGCTGGTCGCTCACCGGAAAAGCAGGCGAATCAGTATCTCTTTACCAGGGAGTAAAGGCAGCTATCGGAACAAACGGAACAGTCGCATATGCGAAGGGAAGCGATCTTGTAGCTGACTCACTCCTCGAGACTAAGCTTAACGGGACGATGGGATTTGTAATCCCCGGAATGCCGGTAAAAAAGGTGCATGACCGCAGTGCGGATGAAATGCTTATGGAGGCGATTGATCTCGCAGAAAGCTCCGATATTGTTATTGCCGCACTCGGTGAAAATGCGAATATGAACGGAGAAGGCGCGTCACGCTCAGTTCCTGATATTCCTGAGCCACAGGCCAGACTGCTCAGAAGGCTGGTTGCGACGGGCAAACCGGTTGTGCTTGTTATCTTTACCGGCCGTCCGCTTATTCTCAGCTGGGAGGATGAAAATGTCCCTGCAATTCTGAATGCCTGGTTCCCCGGTTCCGAAGCCGGCACTTCAATAGCCGGAATACTTTTCGGGGACGTTAATCCGAGCGGAAAGCTGACAACAACCTTCCCACGGAACACAGGCCAGATCCCGTTATTCTATAACCACAAGAACACGGGCCGCCCTTATGGTGAAAACGAAACTTACGCCCGCTTCAGAAGCAATTATATAGATGTGATCAACTCCCCCCTGTATCCTTTCGGATACGGTCTTAGCTATACCAGTTTCGAATATGGCGATATTGCATTATCAGCTCCGGAAATGACAACCGGGGGCAAAGTGACAGCCAGGATAAAGGTTACCAATTCAGGACCAATGGATGGCAAGGAAATAGTCCAGCTTTATATCCGTGATGTCGTCAGTGCCTCAACCCGTCCGGTGAAGGAACTGAAAGCCTTCCGCAAAATTTTCCTGAAAGCCGGTGAAAGCATCGATGTCACCTTTGAGCTTACGGCAGACGACCTGAAATACTATAATCACGACCTGGACTATGTATGCGAACCAGGCGACTTTGAGATAATGATCGGGCCGAATAGCAGAGACATTAAGGCAGCAAAATTCACCTTGAAATAGAAGGGGGACGCGGCGTGCGGCTCGCGGCGTGCGGCAGTTTCCGCGATGGTATTGTTTTAAAAAAGTATCCGGTAATCGGTATTCGGTAATCGGACTGACCGAATACTGAATACTGAATACCGAATACCCCTGTGATCCTTATCCCGTTACTTCAGATTAAAACAGAACACCAGATCATGGTCTCTCAGATAGAGTTTACCATCAGCTATAACGGGATGGGTCCAGACTCTTTTGTCCTGAGAAGGAACTTTTGTCCTTTCAGGGAACTCAAGTCTGCCGAATTCCTTCCAGCCATCAGGTGAAGCCAGCGCAACGGTCACTGAACCTGTTCTCTCGTCGAGGCAGAGAAGACGGCCGCCTGCGCTCAGCACCGCTCCCTTGCCGGGTTCGGTTACCCTGTGGCGCCATACTGCTTCTCCCGTCATCAGGTTCTGACAGGTCCATCCCGGACCGTCGGAATATCCGTAGATATGGTCACCGACAAGGACGACACCTCCATGGTGGTTGATCATATTCTTGTTAACATAGAGATTTTCCACATTGAATGCTTCGCCCTTTTTTGTAATGCGAAGAGCTGCGCAGCCTGCGTTGTATCCTGATGTAACGTAAACAATATTGTTACGGTAAATGGGAGTGGGAATGGCTGCAGTATTATTACCTGCAACATTGGCGGTCCACAGAACCTTTCCGTCCTTTGCTGCCACACCGGCAACACCCTGTCGTGTAAGCTGTATGTATTGTCTTACTCCGTCAATATCTGCAACTATGGGGGATGAATATCCTCCGAGGTCGGTAAGGCCTTTGGAACGCCATACAACCCTTCCTGTATTTTTATCGAGTGCGGCAATCGTACCCTGGCTCCCGCCGGGAGTGCAGATCACAAGGTTGCCGTCGACCAGGGGCGACTCGCTGAATCCCCAGTCGGTACCCGACATAATGTTGCCTCCAAGGTCTTTCCTGAAATCCTTCTGCCATAACATTTTTCCGTCAGCTGCTGAAAGACAGTGGATCTGTCCTCCCCCGCGGATAAGATAAAGCTTGTCCCCGTCTACGGTAACCGATCCTCTTGGTCCGCTGCCACGGTCCATGTCAAACATTGGTCCGAGATCCTGCTTCCATTTCAGTTTGCCGGTCCTTGTATCAAGCGCAAAAGCGAAATCCTTACCATTGGCAGCACCCTGACTGTAGAGGGTTGTTCCAACGATCACAGGAGCCGAATATCCGGCACCTGCATCCCTGAAGGTCCACAGCAGCTCAGGCTTTTTAGCTGTCCAGTCAAGATTAAGACCGGTCTCCTTCGAAACACCGTCACGGTTCGGGCCGCGCCACTGCGGCCAGTCCTGGGCAGATGATTCCAAAAATGAAGCTGCCACCAGGGCAGCTGTAATAATAAATTTAATTCGGGATTTTGTCTTATTTTCCATCTGTATTATTTCATTTTTAAGTTATGATCCGGACCAATATGTGAAATAAACCGGTAAGTGCAAAATTTGTTCATCAAAATACATGCCTTTAATTCTCCGGATAAAAATGTAAACGAAAGTATTAATAGCTGAAAAATACTATTCCTGGCATTGATACTCTTTTATTTCGTCATAAACCAGAAAATTTTCTTTTTCTATCAATGGATGCTTTGTTTTTCCGGCGACAGGATTATTTTTACGGCTGATTATAAGTTAATACCAAAAACATCAAAAAAAATGAACAAAAGATCCCACCTCTTCACTACGGTTTTATTGCTTCTTTTCCTGGCAATAAGCTGCAAAAAACCACAGCAGTCTTCGCAGGGATGGCCTCAATTTCTGGGCCCTGACCGGAACAGCATCTCCGAACAGAAAGACCTGTTGCGTTCCTGGCCTGAAAATGGGCCTGAAGTACTCTGGACTGCAGGAATTGGTCCGGGGTATGGCGGACCTGTTATCAGGGACGACAGGGTGTATCTGCTTGACAGGAACGAAGAGACAGGTCACGACATAATGCGCTGTTTTGATTTTAACAACGGAAGTGAAATCTGGAACTTCAGTTATGCAGCACCGGGATCTTCCTCATTTCCTGGCTCAAGAAGCGTTCCTACCATCAATGGAGACAGAGTCTATTCCGTCGGCCCCGACGGAGACCTCTACTGCTTCGATATCAATACTCAGAAACCGGTATGGAACAAAAACATCAGAAAAGATTTCGGGGGGACCAAAATGCCTGTATGGGCGATATCCCAATGTCCTCTTGTTTACGGTGATCTGCTTATAGTGTCTTATTCACAGGATCCCTATTCCGGACTGGTTGCATATAACAAACTGACAGGTGAAATTGTATGGCAGACAGAAGCTATCGGAAATGAAACTTATGCCAGCCCCTCCATTGTTAAAATTGCAGGCGAGGATCATCTGGTAATGGCATTTTCATCGACCAACACATATATGCACAAGGAAACTGAAATAACGCCGGGAAAGATAATCGGACTGAAACCACAAACAGGAGAGATTCTCTGGCAGTATGATAAATGGCAGAATGTGATCCAGATAGCTCCGCCTCTTGATGCCGGCCAAGGTAAAATTGTTGTTGTCGGTGGCTATGACTACGGTACGGTTATGATACAGGTTGAGAAAACAAACACTGAGTATAGCATTAAGGAACTATTTTATCACAACGATTTTGGCGAACATACCAAACCCCCTATCCTGCATAACGGCTATTTCTATGGCCAGTTCTCCACAAACAGCCGGCGCGACGGGCTGTGCTGCATGAGCATGGACGGAAGGGTACTCTGGAAAACAATGCGTGATCCAAATTTCGATAAAGGCAGCATGATACTGGCTGAAGGGCTGATACTGGCTACCGATGGTAATCAGAATCTGTACCTTATTCAACCTGATACAACCGGATTCAAACCCCTGGCTTCGGCTCAGCTGCTCGAAACAGGTCAGAACTGGGGCCCGATCGCTATGGTAGACGGGAAACTTCTGATAAGGGATCAAAGCCAGCTGAAATGCGTCAAAGTCGCAAAATAAGGCTACATTCTGAATAGCATATCGTTTTGGGGCAAAAAATTATCGTAAAACAATAACCTGGTTATTGTTTTACGATAATTTTTTATTGTTATTTTCAATTAAAACGGTCTTCGCGAGTCAGCAGGAGCCGGTACAGGCCGCTCTCCGATATGAAGTTTCGTCGGATGACCTGTCCTGCCGGAAGCATCAGAATATCCGAGACTTAACTTATAATCATCAGCTTTTGCCCCTTTGTCTCCATTGACAATCAGCCGGAAAAGTTCCCTGTCGGCTATCACGGCTCTGGCATCCTTAAAGTCAATGGTGTAAACATTAAGACCGCTTTCCTGGTCAACGGACCTGGTAAACCTGAGTTCCTTTCCGTCTGTACTCTTTATACCTGCAAGGGGAGCTTCACTCCTTACCGTGAATGTTGCGGCCGAAAGGCCGTTGTTGCCGCTGATACTGACCGGGAATACTGTCTTTCCTTCAGATGTCAGGCCTTCCCCTATTCTGACAAGCCCATACCAGCCAATGTCGGTATAACCGTGCTCATCGGGAGTAGCGGGATCAAAATCATATCCTCCTGCATTCTTTTTTGCAATAGCTGCTTCTACATCTTCTATATACCCGTTCGAGACACTCCAGGCGCTGAAGATATGCCTTGTATTTGCCCTGGCTGCATTTAAGATTATATTGGCATAGTCCCCTCCTTTCTCATAATAGCCGATTGCATCCTTTACATATTCCCTGTTCCAGTTAATGGTCTCTTCAAGCGAATCCTCGCCGGAAATTATGCAGCTTACCCAGCTGTAGAAACCTCCCTGCGGATTTCGTATGGCTCCCAGATCGGAAACGATGTAGCCCTTATATCCCCATTCATCACGCAGCAGGGCTGTGTTAAGCGCGAAGCTGTTTCCAACCCAGTTATAGCCTATACAGTTGAAGGCTCCCATGATCCCCATGGCCCCTCCCTCCTTGAAACAGATCTCCCACGATTCGCCGTAGGTTTCCCTTAAGGCCTGCTCGCTGAGATAAGTGTGGACGCCCCTCCTGTTTACTTCCTGGTCGTTGAGCATAAAATGCTTAACTCCTGCGCACAAACCGCCCGGATCCTGCATGCCGCGGCATAATTGTGCGATTATCGTACCGCCCAGATAAGTGTCCTCCGACATGTATTCAAAATTCCTCCCTCCCGACTGAGTGCGATGGAGGTTCAATCCGGGTGCATAAAGGGCTGAATGTCCCAGCAAATAAGCCTCATAGCCCTGGGCAAAGCCCATTTCATAAGCAACTTCCGGGCTCCATGTGGCACAAAGACAGGTCCCGCTCGGAAATCCTGTGACCTTATAATCCGGAACACGTGCCGGATTCTTTCTCCCCATGCTGATCCTCAGAGGTCCGACCTGGGCTGCGCCGTCATTGCCCCAGCTCCAGTAAACTCCGTACTGCTCAAGCGGAGGGAACTGGAAACCGCAACCATCGTTTATGTGCAGCATCTCATAGAAAGAAAGCTGATCAAGAAAACGGTTCCAGCAATCATCCTCGTTCTTTCCGGCTCCTATGTCACCAAACATTTCCTGTATTGTGTACATGTCCGGCTTCCCGGCATTGTCCCTGTAAACAACGCCCTGCAGTACCGGTAATGCAAGCTTTTTATAGTTCTGCTCTCCAACAACTTCCTTCAGATCATTAAGATCGTTAGCCCAATAGGTGAGTTCAGAATATGAAGAGAACTTAGGATTATTCTTAATGACTGAGGTTACATATGCATCCTTTTCAGGCGACTGGGGATAGGTCCCGGGTTTTACTGTCGGAACGCCTCCAGCATCCTGACGCGCCATGTAAACAGCGTTAACCTCTGCCCTTCCGCTGCAGTCACCAAACCAGTTCCTGTATTTCGTTCCTGTAACCTCATCTGATGTGTAACGGACGGCATACATCTTTTTCCCACCGTACACCACAGGATCATATTTTATGCATGCAGGATCCGCATGCGGATTACTAAACTTCCCGTTTTTGAGCTTCAGATCGGCTTTCATTCCCGATGCAACATTCAGGGTTATCACCCTGTCATCAGGTTTGAAATAAAGCTTCCTTGCATCGGAGGCATCCGTAGCAATTTCAATGGTGTATTTTCCCCCCTCGAGGACATAGCACCCGGCAAAGGTTGCCCACGATGCCATATCGCGGACATTTAGTACGAGCTTCACCTCCTCGCTTTGCCCGACATCGAGGAGAGATGTCTTCTGAAAGGCGCCCAGGTTTACGAGCGATTTCTCAATTCCATATTTCCCGTCGTTGTAAAAGGGCTGTGTATAATACAGCTCGACAACATCCTTTCCCGGCAGCGGCCCTTTGTTGGTAACCCTGACGCTGACCTCAACCGTGTTTTCACCGTATTTGTTCGTTCCGAGCCTGTAACCGGTCACATCCCAGTCAAAATCCGAATAGCTCAGCCCGTGACCCAGGGAATAAAGTACCTTATCTGGAGCGAATGTCTCATAATACTGGTAGCCTACATAAATCCCTTCCTCATAGGCTAAATACGTAACTTTTGAATCATCTTCATACGTATGATTTCCGAAATTTTCATAGGCCGGATTGGTGCTAAGATCGTGTGCGACTGCATCAATAAGCCTGCCGGACGGATTGATGCTTCCCTTGAGTATCTCTGCAACCGACAGCATGCCTTCGGCTCCAGGCGACCAGATTATCATAGCCGAATTGATGTTTCCTATATGATATTTATGCGGAGTGTCATATTTAACAGTTACATAGTCATAAATTATTGATTCACCCATGAATGAACGGCGCCTCTTTCCGCTGTCGATACCATAGCGGTAGGCTGTGAAAGATATATCCTGGTCATCCCCCTTCCCGTCGAGCCAGCCCATCGACATAAGGTTACATGTGTTGAAAACAACTATCACATCACTAAAATTTGCGGTCACCCAGGAGATAAGGGCGGCCTCGGGTTCAACAAGGGTCAGCTCACTCACTTTCAGATCGTTGCCCTCGCTTCCTTTCCTGGTAAGGAACACTATGGCAGCGTCAGAAAAGTTCCTTGCACGCTCAAGGATCGCTCCATCCATTTTCGGAACCCTTACGGAACCGTCTGAATTGTAAGTGTCTGCTGCAATGTTCCACTCGGCATTCAACGCCCCGGCATCAGAGAGGTCCCATATGGCGGATCCTTCATCCCCGACTATCCCTCCGGCATAGGGAGACTCGGTTTTAAATTTCTCATACCATTCGCTGTATGCCTGATGCAGCTCTTTATTGTACTCTATGCCTGCTTTTGAGAGTCCTTCATAAAAACCCAGGCAGGGAACGGTTATGTCTGCCCCTCCGCCGCCTGCAAATTCAGGGTCGAGCGAGGATGCTCCAAATACATTCACCTTGTACGAACCGTTCTTAGCTTTGAGAGGCAGGGTGTTATTTTCATTTTTCAGAAGAACAACACCTTCGGCAGCAACCTTCCGTGCTGTTTCAACACTTTTGGCTTTTACCTGATCAGGAGAAAGGGTAATTCCCGATTCTGACCAGGTAGTCTTCCGAACCGGCTGATCGTCAGGTTTTGCTGAGCCAGACGGCAATATTGCCCATGAGAAAGCCAGAACAGCCATCATAACGGCAGCAAACTGAATTAAAACAGATTTTTTCATTACGTAGGATAGGTTAGTATTTAAAAGAAAGTGTTAAAAAAGACCCATGCAATGGTCTTCTTCCAAATATATGAATTAACAGGAATAATCAGTCTCAACAATAGTGACCATCTCAGTTTGCCTTTGCTTTTTCACTACTTTATTTGGCTGGGGCATAAGATTCCCTTTGCCGGGATCTGATATACCAGCAGGGGCCTGGCATAAACAGGCATCCGGTAACCAGAAATTTGATTTATCTTAGTACTCCTGTATTTCCAAACAATTAATCTCAGAATACTATGCTGAAAATAAGAACATTAATAGCATCCCTGATAATGATGTCTCTAACATCACTTTACGGGCAATCACCTCAGAGGAATGCTCCTGCAGTTCCGGAATCATCTCCAGCTTCAGGAAAAGCTATTGAACTTAACCTTGATAAGAATCAGGTTCAACTGAACTATCTCAATGATATTAAATATATAAATCGCGATGGCATTGATCTTCATCTCCAGATAATTTATCAGCGTTCGGAAAAGCCATTACCCTGCATTGTTTACATACAGGGTTCGGCCTGGATGAAACAAAATGTGTATTCAAATCTGCCTCAACTTATAAATTTTGCACGGCGCGGATATATAATAGTGTCTGTGGAATACAGGCCTTCTGATGTCGCTGCGTTCCCTGCACAGATCCTGGATGCAAGGACAGCAATACGGTTTGTCCGGAAAAATGCCGTCAGATATAATATCGATCCGGAAAACATTAATGTCTGGGGCGATTCGTCGGGAGGACATACTGCTGTGCTTTGCGGAATAACATCAGGACTTCCGGAATTCAGTACAGATGATTATATTGAATACTCCGACACGGTCAATTCTATTATTGATTTTTATGGCCCGACCGATGTTTCGAAAATGAGTCAGTTCCCGTCGATCATGGATCATGTAAAACCAACAAGTCCGGAAGGTAAATTACTGGGGGGAGTTGATGTACTTCAGAATATTGATAAAGCTGAAAAGGCAAGTCCTATGACTTATATCACAAGGGAAAGAATTATCCCCCCGATCCTTATTGCCCATGGAAGCGTGGATGGTCTGGTACCGTTTAATCAAAGTGACATTTTAGCGATCAAACTGGAGGAAACCGGCAAAACTTTTGAGTTTTATAATCTGAAAGGCGCAGACCACGGCTCCCCGGAATTCTGGACAAAAGAAATGTTCGATATTGTTAATGCATTTGTAAGAAGACATCGGAAATAGTATAATTCTTATCTTATTTTAGAGACTACCTTAACACAAAATGACAGCTATGAATAAGATCAGGGAAAGACCATATTCTCTACTCCTTTTTGTTGCATTAGTTTTATTTATTGTGCGCGCATTTGCCATGGTTGCCAGGACAGAGCTTTCAGACAGTACATTGTTCAGTGTACCTGCAGCCCGGATGGGATGGATAATTCCTTTGTTTCTGGTATTCATCTGGCTGAATTATCTGGTTGCCGCGAGATTTCTTTATTCAAAAACCCTTTCCTGGATACATGTTATTGTCACCATAAGCTCAGCTCTTCTCATTGTGATCATGTTCCTTATCGGCATCAGTCCGGACCATCCCGGATCAGTTGACAAACAGGAATTTATTGGGAATACAATGCGGATTCTGTTTTTAACTTTTGTCTGCGGCCAGTTCTTTTACCTGGCTAATGTGCTGGCAGGGATTTTAAAAAGACGATGAAACTAAAACCTGGACCAGATGTATCGGTTAATTACCCAAAAATCAAGATATGTTTATTGTTTTATTGAGGTTTTATTGGAAAGGATTATTGTGAGGTACTTTAAGGACAGCATGGCCGGTTATTAGAAAAAGCCTTTTCGCGAATCTTGATGATCAATAAGCCGGGCTAATCATGACACGAATGTGGCGCTATATGAATAACCCCCGGCAGTAGCCCTCATCTTAGTACACATTTTTCTGTTATTTACTCTCTGAGGATTTTTAAGTGCAGTGGTGGTATTATGAGATCCCTCGCCTCTCCATTATCCGATTCGTCTTTAATCGTCAGTTTTTCTCTTTACAGAAAAGGAGGTAACTGGCTCGCTTAATAATATTCATATTTGCATGATTAAATTTGGTGCAGTATTATAGTTTAATTCTTTTTAGCTTCTATGTTAAAGTATTTTTTGTCAGTAATTTTTTCTTTTGCTGCTTTATCACTGTTTCCGCTGAATTCCCAGGAGACCGGCAGAAAAATTGAAGTCAGATACATCAATAGCGCCATAAATGTTGATGGTGAACTGAGTGAACCGGAGTGGCAGACAGCAGACAGCGGCATCGATTTCTGGCAGTTTTTCCCGACCGATTCGGCGCTTTCAGTAAATCCGACTGAATTCAGGCTTTTGTACGATGATCATAACGTCTATGTCGGAATCCGGGCTGCCGTTAAGTCGGACAATTATGTCGTAGCATCCCTAAGACGCGATTTCAGCGGGACCAACAACGATAACGTTACCCTGATGTTTGACACTTTCAGTGACGGAACAACTGCTTTTCTTTTCGGTATGACACCCTATGGCGTCCAGAGGGAGGCATTTATTTCCGGCGGTGGTTCCGACAGAAACGGCTTTAACACGTCGTGGGACCAGAAATGGCATCTCGAAAGCAAAATGTTTGAAGATCATTATATTCTTGAGGCATCAATTCCCTTCTCATCACTGAAATTCAGGGAAGGAGCTACCTCCTGGCGAATGCAGTGTTACAGGTGGGATATGCAGACAAATGAACAAAGCGCCTGGTCGAGGGTACCTCAGAACCAGATGCTGTCGAGCCTGGCTTTTATGGGAGAAATGGTCTTCGAAAAACCACTTGGAAGATCGCGTACACCTGTAGCCATAATTCCCTATGTGAATGCACTTGCTGACAAGGATTATGTTCTGGACAAATCGGGTCAAATGCTCAGGACAGGAGGGGATGCCAAGGTATCTATCGGTAATTCAATGAACCTGGATATTACAGTCAACCCGGATTTTTCGAATGTCGAAGTAGACGATATCTTCACCAACCTTACACGTTTTGAAGTATTCCTTCCCGAAAAACGGCAGTTTTTTATCGATAACAATGATCTTTTTGGTAATTACGGCGATGCTTTTGGTTCCGCCAATCCCTTCTTTTCACGCCGGATAGGTCTTGCACGCGACGCAAATGGTAACCTTATTGAAAACAGGATAATAGGCGGTATGCGTTTAAGCGGCAAACTGAGCGACAACTGGAGGCTCGGTATCCTGAACATGCAAACTGCCGGAGATACTGATAATCAGATTGCATCCTACAATAACATGATGTTTTCGGTTCAGCATAAGATGTTCTCCCGTTCGAGCCTGGGTATTTTTGCTGTTAACCGGCAGACTTTCGGCGATTATGATTTTCTCGATCCTTCCAGAGAATACAACAGGATTTTTGGTATTGATTACAACCTGGCATCAGCTGACAATAGTTGGACAGGAAAGTTTTATCTCCATAAATCCTTCCAGCCCGATGACAACAATGGTAACCTGTCGTGGCAGACAACAGTAACCTACCAGCCAAGAAAATTCAGATATATCGCCGATCTTCAATATGTTGATGAGGATTTTCGCGCTGACCTGGGCTTTGTACAGCGGACCGGGGTTTTTAAAAATGGCAATGGCTTCAGTTATAACTTTTATCCTAAAAACGGTAAGGTAAGCCTGCATTCACCAGGAGTGATGGCTCTTTATTACTGGCGCCCAAACGCCGATTGGAAGAAAGTGGATCACACTTACAGCATGTATTATAATATAAGTTTTACAAACCAGGCAACATTAAGAGCCGACATAAGGAATAACTTCACTTTCCTTACATTTGACTTCGATCCGACAAGAACTCCCGGAGCAGTTCCTATCCCAGGAAACCAGGAATATTCCTATAACAATGCAAGCTTAAATTATGCCTCAAACCCTGCAAAGGTTTTTTCATTCACATTTCTGACTTCAGGAGGACAATTCTTCAATGGTCACAGCTTCAGCGCAGGAACTGTGCTGACATACCGTTTTCAGCCATGGGCACTGCTGAGCCTTGCTGCACAATATGATGTCATCAGTCTGCCGGAACCATATTCCTCTGCTGACTATATTCTATTCACCCCCAAGGTGGATATCACATTTACCAAATCGCTTTTCTGGTCAACCCTGATCCAATACAGCAACCAGCGGGATAATCTCGGGGTCAATTCACGGCTTCAATGGCGTTTCGCTCCCCTTTCAGACCTTTACCTGGTGTACAACGACAACTATTTCACCAATGAATTCGGTCCGAAGTTCCGCTCAATCAACCTGAAAGTCACTTACTGGCTGAATATTTGAACAAGCAGTGACTGGTTACTGGTTACTGGTCGCTGGTTACTGGTTAGATACTTGATTTGGGTTCCTATATTACTGAGCATTAAAATTTTGTTGTACTTTTAGTTGATCAAAAAGCATTGCAGCGGAGATATTTCCATTTGAACGTGACTCTTTAAGAATAAGAAATATGAGCAGAGGTCTGATAGCCTATTTTTCCCGTACCGGAGAAAATTATGTAAACGGGAAGATCATGAATCTTTCAGTTGGCAATACATCTGTTATTGCCGGTAAAATAAAAGATATTACGGGAGCTGATCTGTTTGAGATCCAAACGGTAAAAAAGTATCCTGATGATTATACAGAGGCTACCGAAGTATCCCGGGAGGAACAGAGGAACAATGCACATCCTGAGATAAAGGGAACAGTTAAGGATGTAACTGATTATGAAATAATTTATCTTGGGTATCCCAACTGGTGGGGAACCATGCCAATGGCTCTTTGTACCTTTCTTGAATCCTGCGATCTCAGTGGAAAAACGATTGCCCCATTCTGCACCCATGAGGGCAGCGGCCTGGGACGAAGTATTAACGACATCAGGCGTTTGTGTCCGGATTCAATCGTATTGAAAGGCCTGGCCATCCGGGGCAGCCTGGTATCAGGGGCTGACCGTGAAGTGGAAGACTGGCTGAAAAGCAACAAATTAATTTGATACTTTGACGTCAACCCGCTCCGGGGTTGTCATTGGTGTGTGGTGCTCAATACCCGGGGCGTCACCCGGGCTACTGGAAGTCGACACCCCAGGTGTCGTAAAAGGACTGCCGCAAGTTAACACCCACACCGTCGTAAAAGGGCTTTACAACCCAGCCTGGAGGGCTGGTCTTCCAGTAGCCCCGGTCTCATCCGGGGTAACAAGCAATCATTTCCCAACCACCCTGGAGGGGTGGCCGTCAGTTTTCATAATTGAACTATCACAACGCCGGTTTTAGTCCCTCCCACCGCACAGTCCATGTGCCGTCATCAGGAAATCCGGGAGCATGCTTGTCAGTCGCTCCGTCCCAGCCTGCTGCCATCATGGCAACAGCATAAAGAAGTCCCCCGTTGCCCGGAAGATAAGGACAGGGCCCGCCGGTGCATACACCCCGTTCATCATAATGGTTTTTGGTCCCGGCATCAAGAAGCAGAGCTTCTATTGCAAGATCCGGCTCACCAAGCCTGGCAGCCGCCATGGCAAACCATGGGAAATCCCATCCCCAGCAACGCTTCCAGTCCCAAGTCTGCCAGACTTTCATCAGTGTCCGGTGCGCCGTTTCACGGTCCACTCCCTCAACGGCCGGAAGCATTCCGAATACCCCGACCGGGTCGGGATGTTCCCAGGCACGTTTTGTATATGTATCATTCCATTCCGCGGAGTGGACATAAACTCCGCTGTCAGCAGGAAGCGGAGCCAGGTTATCCCTGACTTTATCCCATAATGGCTCGGGCTCCCTGCCCATCCGTTTCCTCCATGCCTGAGCCTGACCCAGTCCCCACCTCCAGTAGGCAATATCAAAGACGGCATCCTTTGTTATCCCCTGTTCACTGGGCGGCATAACCGGATCGAGATGATAAATGCCGGTCTCCGCGTTAAACACTACATAATCGGCCATGTGAACGGCGGTACCTTCAATGATTTCAGACCATTTATCAAGCGTTTCCTGTTTTGGATTTAGCCTGTATTCAAGTTCAGCAAAGAAAATAGGATGAGGTTGCTTCCAGAGCAGAACCTGATTCCCCGACCATGGGGCGCTGCGTCCTTCAGGTCCAACGCTTTTAGCCCATTTCAATCCCTTGTAACCCAGCTGCTGCGACAGCGCAGCTGCCGGGGGAATGAATTTCCTGTAGCAATCAAGTGCTTCCTCTGCCATTGACCATCTGTCCCACAGGCCATAATGTGCAAGATGCCACCAGGTCATCTCCATGTGGAACTGGCCCCTCCACGGATCGACCTCCATAAGACCGGCCTCCGAAGATGGATAACTTCCTGCCGACTGCACGGCAAGAAGATACTGGGAGAGTACTATACGCCTCTCAAGTTCCTTCCATCGGGGATCGGAGCTGCCCGAAAGATCAATTGCTCCTCCGTCCTTCCAGAAAGCCTGCCAGTGACGAATACTCTTTTTAAGGGTTACCCTTGGATTATCAACCCTGCCGGTAACAGGCTGTCCTGAAAAAACACAGGAGAGCTCAAGTGAAGAGGAACCTTCCGACCGGATAATGAAGGCATGCGGGCGGTCTGCAGCCGGCATGACCAGTTCTCCCCCATGGCTGCACCTTATGGACGCATAGTAGTTTACGGAATCGATCTGACGCCTGATATCAGCCTGTCTGGCATCAGCCGGCGACCTGAGGATAAAAGTACTGTGAGCGTCTTTCCTGTCGAAATTGCCGCTCCAGGGCCTGTTCCGCTGAAGATCAGGATAAGGAAAATCCACTGAAATTTCCAGTTCTCCCTTGCTCAGAAGATCCGATTCAATCGTGAAAGCGACCATGTCAATATCCGGATGAACACAGGTTGTAACCCTGACAGTCTGGTTATTAATTGTAAACAGGGATGTATGTATCCCTGACCAGATATCCATCCTTCTCTCAAGTATCTTTACTTCGTCCGGCTTAAGTTCGGTTCCCCCTGCTTTTGTCAGCCTTATCCTTCCAAGATTGAAAATATGCGGATTGTCGAACATCCATGACCTGATCACCGAGGTCCCTTCAGGAAAAACATCAGGTCCTTTGACCGGTCCTTTCTGGAAAGTCCCTGTCGAAGGGATCTGGTCCGGAGTAACTCCTGCGGGCAGAGGAAATGAATGCCATGCCCAGTGTGACATTGTATTTCCTCCAAAAGTCTGAAGCCCGGTACCGTCGGCATTGAAGCAGAACTCTCCGTTTCCCAGGGGTATCTGTCCCCTCAGATCATTCCATTCGATATTATGCCTTGTCACCAGGGCATGCCTGTCAATAAGCGGCTCCGCGGCCACTGATGATGTGACAAAAAGAACGCATAAAAGAATCCCCGCCGGTAAAGTTTTCATGATTGACTTTATGTAGCAAAGTTAATTACCCGAAATAATGATATCCAGGTTCCCCGCTGCCAGTCCGGGCGATTCAGCCTTCAGCCTGACCGTACCCTCTCCAACAGGCCTTATCACCGCCTGAGCCCTGCCCTTCCATGTTTTTATCCGGGTATTGTTAACACTTGCCATATCTTTCGGATCTGCATTTCCGGAAGCTGCAAGAATACCAGGTCCTTCAATCAACAGGCTGAGCATTGTTGAATCTGCCGGAACTACCTGTCCGGAAGCATCAACAACTTCAATCTTAACAAAAGCAAGATCACGGGTGTCAGTCTTAACTGATGTCCTGTCGGCAATAAGCCTTAGACCTGCAGGCTCTCCGGCGCTTCTCAACACCTTTGCAGCCGTTTCTTTTCCGTTTTCATAAACTGTGGCTTTCAGTTCTCCCGGCTGATAAGGGACTTCAAAAACCGCGATGTATTTATCCGAAGCTGTCAGGTCTTTTTCTCCAACCAACCTGCCGTTGAGCTCAAGCTTTACATGTGAAGCCTTTGTGAACACCCTTACCTGAAGAGGCTTTCCTTCATATCCATTCCACGTCCACGAAGGCTGCTCATCGGGCCAGCCCCAGCTACTGATGTTTTCAGCAAATCCTTCCGGTATAGACGTGTGTACATTGATCTCCACCTTACTGTTGTCCCAGATGACATCCTTGTAAAGCATCTGCGGCTTCTTTTCCCCGGTGATGTCGAGATCCCCGCACCATGCAATGAAGTCCGGCCATTGCGAAGGCATCTGAGCCTGCCTGTCAAAGATATTCATCCCCTTCGGTATCTTAAATCCCGAGAAATTGCCCATCGATGATGATTTCTGGCTTTCAGGGACAAGTCTTGAATTTCCTATCATTACCTCCCCGATGTAATCCATGGATGTCCACATGAAATCTCCGATAACATACGGATGATCTTCCACCGCCTTCCAGTATTCATAAATATCCTTCGGGAATGACTCTGAAGTGTACATTATCCGTCCGGGATACCTGAGGTGATCCGGTGCAAATTTTTCAGGACTGTAGTTATACCCGCAAACATCCATGTCCGCAAACACCGCATCAGTTGATTCCCAACCATTGGGATAAAAAACACCTGTTACGGCCTGTGTAACCGGACGTGTATTGTCAAGTTCCCTGACATACGCGGCAAGCTGCCTGCTGATCCTGACACGCGTGGAATCTTCCCTGGCATGTATCTCGTTTCCAATACTCCACATTATTATTCCCGGGTGATTCCTGTCGCGGAGGATCATGTCGCTCAGGTCCTTTTTCCACCAATCATTGAAATACCTTGAATAGTCCTGGGGATTCTTATGCCAATCCCACATGTCGGTGAACTCATCTATAACCATAATGCCGATGCGGTCGCAAGCATCGAGAAAGGCTTCCGAGGGAGGATTGTGGGCGCATCTTATAGCGTTGAAACCGTTTGCCTTCATAAGTTCCACCCTGCGCTCCTCCGCTCTTCCGAATGCTACAGCTCCAAGCAGACCGTTATCGTGATGAAGACAGCCGCCCTTTAACTCCATTGCCTTGCCGTTAAGCAGAAAACCTTTTTCAGCTGAAAACTCAAGCGACCTTATTCCAAATTTAACGGAATATGCATCCACCGACTTTTTCCCGGCATCAACAGTAACTTCGGCGTTATATAAATCGGGTGATTCAGGTGACCAGAGGAGAGGATCCGGAATATCCAGTTTCATGGTTGTAACAGTTTCAGATCCGGCAGGTATCTCAATCTTATTTCTGGCTGAAGCAGAAACCTTTCTATACTTGTCCCTGACAACAACTCCAACAATTGCCGGGGCAGATCTTTCTCCCTTATTCCGGGCAGTTACCTTAATTTCCGTGACAGCCTTGCCGGAAGTGATTTCCGGTGTCGTTAACTGCACTCCCCAGGGGGTGACGTGAACCGGTGGGATCACCAAAAGGTGGACATCCCTGTAAATTCCCGAACCGCTGTACCAGCGTGAATTTCTTCCGGGATTGTCAACCTTTACTGCAATAATATTGGGTTCACCTGCGACTTTAAGCAACGATGTGATATCGAACCAGAAAGGAGTATAACCGTTCTTATGGATCCCGGCTTTTTTTCCGTTTACCCAGACTTCCGATTCCATGTATACACCATCGAACTTCAGGATCACTGTTTTTCCGGCATCCTTTTTATCGAGCATAAAACTTTTCCTGTACCAACCCGTACCGCCGATCACATGGCCGGTGGAATTACCATTTCCGGGAGATTTCCTGGAAAACGGCCCGATCTGATCTGGTCCGTCGCCACCGGGGAGATCCATCATGCTGTAATCATGGGGAAGGTTTACTGTCATCCAGTCCGAATCATCAAAACCGGGAACCTCAGCACCCTGAATTGAGTCGCGGACAAATCTCCAGCCGGTATTGAACAAACGATCTCTCAGCTCTGGCTTCAGCTCCGTTTTCTTTGCAGATCCGGATGCAATGAAACCTGCTGAAAGAATAAGTCCTGATAAAATAAACTTTGATAGTTGCTTTCCCATTTTGTATTGTATTAAAGTATTCAAGACCGGATGACAGCCGGATATCAAAACATTTTCCTTTTAAGGGGCAATACTATTTTACCCGTTCACCTGTAACCCAAACCATGCCGTCCATTATATCTCCAGTAACACTGTCCGCTTCCTTGACATTAAGAGTCATGACCACTTCACCCTGACTGCCGATAAACTTTACCAGAGCCTTTTTCTCTGTTATGGTTGTGCTAACCACCTCATACAGCATTTTACCTTCCGTATCATTGATTGTAGCAGCAGGTTTACCATCGACTGTGTCAAAACCTACTATCATCCTGACATCTCCCATTGGAGAATCAGCCTTGACATTCCATTTACCCTTGAAGTACTCGAATCCTGTAAGCGTCTGAGCGTTTGCTGCAAATGAAAACATAAGCATGATCCCTGTTAAAAATACTAAAACTTTCTTCATTGTCTTTCTGGTTTAAATTGTTTTAATGTTTGGAATAAATAATGAATAAAAAAACCTTGTAATGAATATTAACCCTTATTTCTTTAAAAAAAATTATCCCCTTTCCCGTTTCCCCAATACTTTTCTTATTCCCACCATACCCCCTTTCCCGTTTCCCTGCCTGCGCTGCCGCTTCGGCAGACAGGCCCCAGGGGGGAAAGGCTTCGTTCCTGCTGTTTGCCCGATTTGCCTCCTATGGGAAAAATCTCCGGCCTCAACGGGCTCCTTCCCCCGTGGGGGAATCCCGAAATTTCGGGAGGGAAGGGGGTTAATACAACTAATTAACTAAAAATAACCCTTGCTTCCTTTAATTACGTCAATGCAAAAATAAATGCAGCCCCTTATGAAGGCAAGGTCAAAAAGGATAGTATTTTGGACTATTCTTACCATTTTCCTGTATATTTAAGCAGTAATTAAGAAAATTCCTGGAATAATCGATCTATAAAATGAAAAACCCATCTTCTGTATTCCTAAGAGCCGGTGGAATTACTGACATTATAGAAAACCAGATAACCCTGGTCGAAAATCCGGCTGACTTGTATAAAGGGGATTATCCCGTCAGGCTGGATGAAGTGGTTGCGATAATTTCCGAACAGGGAACAACAGGCGGAACTATTGACCTTAGAAAGTTCAATACTCAGGCTCCCTGTCTTTTCATTGTGCTTTCGGGTCAGATTCTTCAGTTTGAAAATTTCAGCAACGATTTCAGGGGTCTGGCAATCATAATGTCCAGAGAATTCTGGGACGGTTTTCCATTCGACAACAGTCTCCAGTTTCCATTATTCAGATCGATAAGGGAAAATCCGTCGATAGGACTCACTCATACCGAACTTGATTCCATGAAGGATTATTTCAGGCTGATGCAGAAAACGATCAGAATAACTGAGAATCCAAACAGGTCGGAAGCAGTAAAATATCTCACCATTGCATTCTTTCATGGATTTGGTTACCAGTTCCACCGGATTTTGGAAGATCAGAAGGGAGGGAAAAGAGACAAGCTTGTAGAAAGGTTCCTTATTCTTGTAAGAGAGAACTATAAGTCGCATCGCGGACTTGAATTTTATGCCGGCAGGCTTTTTGTCACGCCGAAGTATCTGTCAAAAGCGGTGAAACAAAAAAGCGGAAAGACAGCTGCAGAATGGATTGAAGATCATGTCATGCTCGAAGCCAGGGCGCTTCTCAAATCAACAAACCTTACAGTCCAGCAGATTAGTGATGAACTCAATTTCCCATCTCAGTCGTTTTTCGGGAAATACTTCAAACACCGGGCGGGTGAATCTCCAAAAGAATACAGAAAAGGTAAATCAAAACCTTAACTCTCTTCCGGAACCTTCCGGGAAGCCCGGAATGCCAAAACCAATTGTACCTATTCCCACAATCATTTCATACCTGTTTACTTCTTCATCGGCATTGAAATGAATTGCAATTACCATAGTAAACAGACATATTCCGTTTCCGGGGGTGGTCTGCTGTTGTGTTTCGGGATCGATCCAGGCAAAATCCGACGGAAGAAGTGTGAATGAAGGGTTAAGGGAAGTACCGTGAACTGTTATCTGTATCCTGTCACCCTCTTTCAACGCAATATTTTCAAAATTCTGAACCTCCTGTGCATCCTTTGCGAGAACAAAATTGAATGTGCTGAGATTAATATTTACAGCCACTGTGACATACGACAATGGAGCATCCGTTCCATCGTACAAGACTGCTACCGCACCCATGGTGCCGCCGTCCGTATTTCCGGGAGGCTGAATCATGCCGCCCGACTGAATCGCAGCAAGAACTTCAGGATCTGTCGTGGTTTCAGCAATTGAATTTCCAAGATCAGCCACCTCCTTCTGGTCACATCCATTGACCATTAATTCTGATTCCATACCTGCAATTCCCTGGCTTATTCTTCCTAAAGGTGAGCCCATTTGTCCGGCCAGACCAATAATGGAAGAAACATCATATTCGGGATTATTCAGCTGGCATAAAGCAGCTTCAATTATCAGCTCGCTGCTGATCTTTGTGGCTTCATCCTCTAAATCCTGCATTTCCTGTTCAATCTGCTTCGCGCCAGCATAAGCTGCTGCAATTAACTGATCACTACAGGGTATTCCCTGCTTTTCGTTTACCGACTTCATGAAATTACTCAATAAATTATTGAACCGGGCGGACATCATCTGGCTTTCTGCTACAATCTCCTTTAAACGGGACAGGCTCACAGCCATTAATTTTTCATTACAGGACGTATCAGGCTCCTCTCCGGCCATTTCACTTATCATATCGTCAATGCTCACGCATTTTCCAAGTTCCTCGATCATTTCGTAACCTTCAATGCAAACGCATTTCTTCTTTTCCGGGCTCCATTTCTGATTTTCTCCGCATGGAGGTTCCTTTTCATCCTCTCTTTCTGCTACTGTGACAACAGCTTTTGCCGACAGGTTCATATAAGTCACTGTAATGATCTGCTCCCCGGCTTCCGTATCATCAGTTACGGTAAAACTATTGGTTCCTGAACTCCATGAGACATTATCCATCTCAGTGACATCAGCATTACTCTGGTCTTCAAAAACGGCCATTGCCCTGAAGCTAACACTTTCACCGGCCTTAAGATTTACTTTACCAGGAATGACTATCAGGCTGATGGGAGTTTTTTCATTCATCTGTTGTCCGGCTGCCTCAATTGCTGCTTTCATAATTTTTATCTCTCCGAGCAATTCCTTGAGCGCTATGGCATTTTTTTCTGCTGCTGTCCATGCATTCGCCTCCTCAATTTCTGCATTTCTTTTTGCCCAGGTCAGAAAACTCTGATGCAAATAATCCTTGTAGTAACGTGCTGCAAATGAAGGTCCGAACATATTTTTGGCGTACTCTGAATTTCTGTACATGACAGGAGCTCCTTGTTCAAACTGTTCAGCAGAATCCCAGAACTCAGTCAATCTGCTCTCAAGGAATTTTCCCATATCTCCCTGCATCGACGGATTGGCCCACTCCTGGATAAACCCCGGATACTTATCAAGAAGATATGAGCTGTACTTATTCCACCAGTATTCATTATACTCATCAAGAGTGGTATTGATAAACTTATCCAGTGAGTAACTGATTATGCCCGCGCTTAAAATTGCGGCATTAAAATTCGGGAAATCAGCCAACATCCAATCCCTTACTATCTCAAACGATAATTGAATAGATTTAAGTTTTGCTCCACCGTCACCTTCCAATGCTTCAAGGATGCTGGAACACAAATTATAGTATTTAAATCCTTCGCTGATTTTACTTGCATAGTTTGACACATTGTGAAAAGCCGTTGTGACATTCTTTTTTACCAGCATCCGTGCATTCTCTATCTGATAAGCTCCCCAGCCGCCCGGGCCAATATTCGGATTCCATTTCTGAATGGGGACGGTCATTAAAAAGTCGATCTGTTCGGTATATGCTCCTCCGTTAAGGGCAACCAGGAAAGTCATTAAATCTTCTGTTAACTCGAACTCATTTCTTGCATGGGTGAAAATGAGATTCTTCGCATCTTCCTGATTCCGGATCTTTTCAATTTCCGGCCTGAATCGTTCATATACTTCATTTAAGTTCTGTGCTGACAAGGATGCATGGATAGTAAAATAAACGAAGAAAATCAGATAAAACGGGAGACTGGAGATATTGAATTTTTTCATCTCGGAGGCTTTTGGGTGAAATTTAAAACCGATAACTAAGCCCGGCAAGATATCGCAGGCCTGATTGAGTCTGGACAGGCATTGGATCATCTGTCTGAGGATAATCGAAATCCAGTGAATAGTACCTGAGGTCAAGCTGGATCTCAAACATCCGTGCAACCGGGATCTTTGCCCCGCCCGAGATCTCCACAGTGGCCGGCAGGCGTGATCCGGATTCACCTTCAATATTCAGTCCAGTGTAGGTAATTGTTTGCTGGTAACGAACAGAGCTGTATATGCTGGCCTTGCGTATTGAGAAATTACCTCTTCCGTCAAGGCCTGCCCTGAAACTGTTACCGGCCTGTTCAAGATCCGGATCATCCCGATCGATAATCATATCCGCACCGATTATGGGGCCAATCTGAAATCCTGAATACCTGAACCCAAACCTGCTGTAAACACTAAGGAGGTGGGCCGGACCCGAATCATCCCAGTACCTTCCGAAAGCACCAACATCAAAATAAGTTGTTTTTTTTGTAAAATTCCTGTCGAACCGCAAATCTGCATAATTGCCCGAAACGCTGGAATCACTTGTGTGAAAAGTATATTCAAGATAACCGGTAGTTCGTCCGTTACGTCCTTCAGAATGTTGGATTTTCTGAGCCAGAACTTTTATTTTAAGATTGTTAAAGCGTTCGTTGTTGGGATAGGATTTATTTATTGCCGTTATCTGCGTCCGCTTCCCCCGATTGCTGGTTTCCAGGTCGAACCTTATGCGGTTAAAATCATTGGCCTTCCCTGCTGTCCCGTAGGCCATTTGTTCTCCCTCTCCATACAACGACCAGCTATTCTGAGCTGTTTTAAAAATGACTCTGATATTTGGAATAATCCTGCTGTAATCCAGGAAGGCTTTCCCGCCTGACTGAAACCTCCCTCTAATTCCTGCATTAACCAGGGCCTTCTTACCGGAGTAATCAAGGAAGGTGTTGAACTGAACTCCCTGAAGATCATTTCCATCTTCAGCGTCGTAATATTTTTTCGACTGAGCCTGAACATCACCCTGAATCTGTATGCTTTCATTCACGGGATGTTTAACACTTATCCCAGCACCCACATTTCTGAAACTGTTCCGGTCAGTCAGGACATCATCATAATCCTTAAAGCTGACAGATGTGTTAATAGTTGTACCTCCTGAAGTCTCATGATAGTAGGTTGCGCCAACATCAGTTGAGGTATAGGGAGTTCTGATCACATCCTTGTTATGGTTCAGTTGAACCGAAAGCCTTGAAAGCGAGTTGAAGATGACATTACCTGCCAGACTGATGTTCCTGGTGGTTTCCGATATCCGGCTTGCGGATTCATAGACTGAAGACCCTAATCTCACCGCTGCCGTGCCATTAAAGGTTATTTTTTCTGTTTTGACGGTTTTTCCTGACTGAATCGCCTGGAGAGGGGGCAGTTTCTGATATACATGACTCGAATAAGCCCTGGTATGGTTTATAAATTCACGCTCCCGGCTCATTTCTTCGTAAAATTTCAAAGCATTCTTTTGTTCTGCCGGAGACAGGGCGTTGTACTTTTTTTCAAAATCACTGATTCTCTGATCAGTCTCGGCCAGAGTCGCAGAAATCTTCCTGTAAAAATTCTCAGCCAGCAGCCTCGTCTCATAAGATATATCCCGATCTGATTCCTGATTGCCTGTCACACTTACCTTCTGCCCGGGCTCAGCACTTTCTGAAACAAGCTGCTTTGAAACAAGCATGAAAGCAACAGATGTTTTCTGAATAAGAGTGCGCCCGTTTTTAATCTCCTGCAACAGGGTCAGAAGATCCGTATTGTCATTAGCCTTAAGGTTAAATGGAATTAAACAAACAAAGCAAAAGAAGGTTATTGCTTTATGCATATCTGATCTTGAGATTGAAAAAACATTCCATTGATTAGTCCTGACATGAACTACTCCTCTTATCTCTCCTCCTCAGTAGCAATATCTTAATAGAAATCCAGATTATCAACTTTTTTTTGACCAAAGGAGGCAAATCAGGGATGAAATGCCCTATTCCATATTCACAAGCATTCCACTGCAGCACTGCCGGCTGCATTCTGCTGCAGGGGCCTGTTTAGAATTAAAGACAGGTTCAGAGGATTCTTCCAATGGGATAATAACTTAAAGCGGGTGTGCCACTGTGATCGAATTGTCCTGATCTCTATCTGGAAGCAATTGTCATGGAAGAAACAGGTAATCCGTCGGTTTTAACTTCAACCTTTATTTCTCCCTGGTTTCTTGTTGATTGCACAACTGCCATGGCTTTGCCAAAGTATGTCCGGATTGAATTTCCTGCATATGAACCCTCTTTCCTCAAATCACCGTTGTCAATACCAAGAAGCCGTCCGGTTCCCGAAACTTCCACCACCAACTGACGGTCATCGTCAGGTACAATTACTCCTTTATCATCAACCAGGTGAATGGCAATGTGAACCAGATCCTGACCGTCAGCGCTTATCTCCTTCCTGTCGGGAACCAAAACCAAACCGGAAGCCCTTCCCGAGGTGTTCAACTCATAACTGGCCGCCTCCCTTCCATCAACATACCCTCTGGCTTCAATCTTTCCTTCCCGGTAAGGTACATGCCAGACAATGGTATTATTGGGATAGTCAGCGACCGCCCTTCTGCCCATGGTTGCTTTGTTGACCCACAATTCAACACTGTCGCAGTTTGATATAGTCTGAACTTCAATAATATGACCCTTGTATTGCGGGAAATTCCAATGTTCCGCCAGATGAGGCCAGCTCCAGTGATCCTTCCCGGGATCGATATCGAGCGACTGATCAGCCACTGCAATCCTAACCATTGGTTCAGGATTCCACACCGATCTGTGAAACGCAGCCCTCGGCTTTTCAAACATGCAAACATCAAACAGGCCGGTGGGCCATCCCGTACTTGGCCAGCCTGAGCTTTCTCCCAGGTAATCAACGCCAGCCCAGATGAACTGGCCAAAGACATAATCATTTTCCTGAACTGCATACCAGGGATTATCGGGTCGATAATCCCTTATACTGTTATGGCGGCCGGTATAATATGGAAAAGCTTCAGCAATGTACATAATGCGGCCGGGAAATCTCTTTTTATCCCTTTCCAGCCAGGGTTCCTGGTAATTGTAGCCCACCATATCCAGTACTTCGGTGAATCCGTTCTCATTATAGGGTCTGGCAATGATATTGGCCGGGGCAATAGCAGCAGTTACAGGCCGGGTAGGATCAACCCTGTGAACATAATCCTGAAGCATCCTGGCCACCCTGGCTCCATTCCCGGTATTCTGTTCGTTTGTTTCATTACCGATGCTCCAAACCATAACTGAGGGATGATTTCTGTCGCGAAGCAGCATCGCACCAAGGTCCCGCTGCCACCAAAGGTCAAAATACTGGGCATAATACCCCGACTTCCATTTATCAAATGCTTCATCGATAACAACAAATCCCAGGCTGTCGCAGATATCCAGAAATTCCGGGCTGGGAGGATTGTGAGAACACCTGATCGCATTGCATCCATATTCCTTAAGTATTCTCAGCCGCCTTAAGTACGACATATCAGGGACAGCAGTACCAAGTGAACCTGCATCCTGATGAAGATTCACTCCCTTTAACTTGATGTTCTTCCCGTTAAGAAAGAATCCTTTGTCGGCATCAAATCGGAACCAACGGACTCCAAATGGTGTCACATATATGTCCTTTAAGCTTCCGCCGCTCCTGATGGTCGTCTCCATTCTGTAGAGATGCGGATCCTCAACAGACCACAAAACCGGTTTCTCAAGGTTGAGTGTTTGTTCGAAATCTTCCCTGCTTCCTTCCGCGACGGTTTTCGAAGCAGTAGATGAAATGACCTCATTACCATCTGAATCGAGAATCCGGTTCCTCACCTGAACAGTCTCAATCTTTCCTGAGCCATTCTCTACAGTTGTAACAATCCTTACTACTGCAGCTTCGTCTGTGACTTCGGGAGTAGTTATGCAAGTTCCCCAAGAAGGGACATGAATTTTATCTGTTACTGTCAGCCAGACATGACGATAAATTCCCGAACCTGAATACCAGCGTGAAGATGGATAATTGCTGTGATCAACTTTCACAGCGAGGGTATTATCACCATCAATGTTCAGGTACCCGGTAAGATCATATTCAAAACCGGTATAGCCATAGGGATGGAAACCGAGATGCCTGCCATTGATATATACATCGCACTGATGGTAAACACCATCAAACTGAACAGATACCAGTTTATTCCTGTAATCCGAAGAGATATAGAAGTTCTTTCTGTACCAGCCTGTCCCGCCCTGCATGAAACCCATGCTCCCGAGGTTCCGCCGGCCGGACGCCGGTTCAACCAGAGGCAATGATATGCTCCAGTCATGAGGAAGCTGAATGTTTTCCCAGCCCGAATCATTATAATACCATGTTGAAGCATCAATGGAATCATTCAACTGGAACTTCCAGTCAAAATCAAAATTCTGCCTGACACGCGGGGGTGCTTTCTGAGATAAAGAGTCAACATGCAAAATCAACAGAAAACACATTGAAAACAAAACAAGTCTCAATTTTTTCATTATCCGGCCATTTTTAAATTCAATCCCTGTCAGTCAGCGACTACTATCCTCACACGTCCAAGATTTCTAATCAGAGCAAAAGGTGTACTGGAATCACCTTCCCTTTGAGATTCAACAAGAATGGAAGGGAAATAAGTTCCCGGTTTCATAAAGATATGCCGGAATTTAACAATTGTCACAGGTTTGTTTAGGGCTGATTTCTTAAGTTTCACTGCATCTGTGAATTTCCCGGAGCCTTCAAAATCGCATTTTACCGACACTATTCTCCCGGCATTCTGGGGTATTTCCACCAAAGCCCTGAACATCACCCGGGTACCGGCTTTTATCTTAATGCTTTCACTACCATTGACAGTGCAAGTGATTACTGGCTGGATGCCTTTACGCTCAGATGCCCTGGCAGGTACAATAACCTGGCCATCCCTGATTATGTAGCTGGTGGATGCCGGAGGTTCTGTTCCTTTTTCCACCCATGCGCTCAGGTCGCGAAGAGCCTGCTGAAGCACACCAAGATAACTGACAGTCCGCGAGGGATCTTCCTGTCCGGAATTATCCCCGTGCAATGCCCGGTCTGTATACCAGAGCCTGAAGTGACTGTCAGTTTCGCTCCCGAGATTCTCCTTCACCCGGGAACGGTACCAGTCGGCCTGCCATGGAAAGGCCTCACGGTCCCAGAGCGACTCCAGGAGTATCATCTTTCCCTTGAATTTGCCTGTCGGGAGCACACCTGCCGCTCCCATCGTGAACATCGGACCGAGGAGCATCGGACGCTGCGGATACAAGGGATTGCCTTCACTGTCGCGGAATTGATCCCAGACATAGAATTCCTTTCCCGGTACCTGATGCCTGTGATAAGTCTGCACTGCCAGAAAATTTGAGTTATCCACAAGAACTTCATCACCTGGTTTGATCTGTACCAGGACAGCCGGATCGGCGGGACCCAGAACTACCATATCCCCTTCAACTTTTGTAAGCATCAGCACCTTACCGGCTGCATTTCCGGTTTGAATAACAAGGTCGCCTCCCATGAAATTCACATCCGGCAACTTTTCATCAAGCTGAAAAGCAACCGGCATGCCTCCCTCCTGTCCGCCAAGGCTCTTCCACGCAGCATCGGCCGTGCCTCTCTCCCTTTCCGACAATGGCTGAGCCAGTCCCGTTCTTACCGCCTGATCAATGGATATTCCTGATTTTATCCTGGTTTGTTTCTTCAGTCTTGCTTTCAAAAGTGATTCCGGAGGATTTGCTCCCAGATAACCTTTTACATTCCAGAAATCCTCGTCGAAATATTTCCTGTCGACCGCCACCACCGACTGATAAAGCACCAGGAATCCATGAATGCCCATGGTCCTGTAACCAAACCACGACTGTGGCGGAAAACCCATACGGGTTACCTCCTGCAGCGCCTCCCTTTCTTCCTGATTCAAACCTGCATACATATTGCCGCTGCCTCCGGGCTCCAGGGCATCAATTATCTGAGGAAATTTATCGTGCAAAATCCTCATGGCATGCATCCTGACAGCGAAGACATTCGGAATCGCCATCGGGGAACCGAGAACATATGGAACGACTCCATCCCATACACCTTCAGTATTTTCGATACCGCCTACAGTACGGTAAGCTCCTCCGCTACCGCCAAAGGCATAGCCGAACGGGCGGCCGCCTCCGAATAGCTTAATTGCCACAATACGCGAAAACTGAGCGGAAGCTGCATTTGCCCGGAATGCTCCTATGGTAGGATCGGAATACGCCCGGGGCTTTGTGAAATCGGTGGGCCCTCCCCCGTTTGTTTCAATGAAATATGCTCCGCTGGCTATAGAGAAGCCTATTTTGTCCTCTTCCCCCTTTGCCCCCTGCGACAGGTTCTCATTATCGGGGAAAGGGGTGATGTATTGAAAGAACCTTCCATCATACTTATCCTGAGGAGGAAAATAAAAGGAGAAACGGGTGCCGGTCCCCTCAAATCCTCCATGGATGTACCTGTGGCGGACCGGATTATCGCGCCATTCGTCCAGGTCGATGTAGGGTTTGCTGAAAATCGTGTCCGCAGTATTGAAATCAGGATAGGATCCGGCAAGATTGTTCTGTGCCTTAAGGCCTGAACAAAAGGATAAAAGGATAAGGAAAAGGACCAGGTAGTGTTTCATGATGACTGATCAAATTTTTGATCAATTTATCAATAAAATCTTTATGTGATACCATTGCCGGGAAGCTAAAACAGAATAAAAACATAACGTTTTTCAGGACGTCGAGTCCGGAGAGTTTCTTAACTTTATATAGAATTGGTTACTGAAAAAAGCCTGGCATATGCAACTCCGGATATCTTTCACTATTGTTAAATACCAATAAACCAAACTAATGCTTAACAAATCTGCAGCAATCAAAAACAAAAACAATCCTGCCGGCATGGGTGAACCGTTAAGGTTATGGCCCGGAATAGTTTTATCGGTTGTTTTGGTGCCGGTCAGATATTTGCTTCCGGCTCTGGTTCCCAGGGCAACTGTAATTGGAGTTTTCGGAGGAATATTGCTCTCACTGGGAATTTTAATCTGGTGGTTTTTTTTCAGCCGTGCGCCAAAAGCTGAAAAATGGGGAGCCTTTCTCCTGATAGTCATATCACTCACCATTACCTGGTTCCTTCTTGATAATTCGATCGTCACAGCCAATATGGGGATGATGTATATTATGTTCTCCCTTCCGGTGCTGAGTATTGCTTTTGCAGCATGGGCATATCTTACCAGGAATATGCCGTCGCTAATCCGGAGGATTTCAATGGCTCTTACAATAATTATTTCGGCCGGATTCTGGATATTCCTAAGGACTGACGGAATGACCGGGGATGCAAATCATAAACTCAACTGGCGGTGGGCAAAGACCAGCGAAGAAAATACCCTCAGGCAAACCGCCGGGGAATCTCTCACCGGTACTCCGCGCCCGGACCTGGCTGCATCAGAACCCGAATGGCCGGGATTCAGGGGAAAAAACCGGGATGGAATTGTTCACGGAATTAAGATAAACTCTGACTGGAAGGCAAATCCCCCCGCCGAACTCTGGAGAAGACCTGTCGGTCCCGGCTGCTCATCTTTCGCAATTCTGGGAAACCTGATTTACACACAGGAACAGCTGGGAGATTATGAAACTGTCTCCTGTTATGATCTGTCAAACGGTAAACCGGTCTGGAGACACAAGTATAAAGCTCGTTTCTACGATTCACATGCAGGGGCGGGACCGCGTGCTACTCCTGAACTGGCTTTTGGCCGTGTGTATACAATTGGTGCAACAGGTATCCTGAATGCCATTGATGCAATTGATGGAACCCTGATCTGGTCACGGAATACTGCAGAAGATTCAGGCATCGAAATTCCTGAATGGGGCATCTGCGGATCCCCCGTTGTCACGGGAAACACCGTCATTGTGTCACTCGCAGGGACTTTAGCTGCTTTCGACTCAGAGACCGGCCAACCGTTATGGACCGGCGGAAAGGGCGGTTCCGGATATGCTTCACCACATTTTCTTACAATCTGTAATGTACCCCAGGTGCTCATCATAAATGAACCCGGTGTCGAAAGCATTGATCCTGCAACAGGCAAAATCCTGTGGACCTACACCTGGCCTTTAAGGGACCGGGTTCTTCAGCCGGTCCGGACCGGTAACAATGAACTATTGATAAATGAAGAATATAAAAATGTCAGGAAAATCAAAATAGCAAACGATACCTCAGGCTGGAGAATTGATGAAGTATGGACATCCCCCGAAATCAGGACACTCTTTAATGATTTTGTGATCCACAAAGGGTATGCATACGGTTTTGACGGACCTTCAATGGCCTGCATCGATCTTTCCGATGGAAGCAGAAAATGGAGGGGAGCCAGGTATCGCGGTTTCCAGCTTCTCCTGGCCGATCAGGACCTGATACTCGTACTTTCGGAAAAAGGGGAACTGGCTCTTGTAAATGCAGATCCCGGAAAGTTTACCGAGCTTTCAAAAATTCAGGTACTAAAGGGAAAAACGTGGAACCATCCGGCAATAACAGGAAATATTCTTATTGTCCGAAATTCGGAAGAGATGGCTGCGTACCGGCTGTAAGACTGCTGCGGCCGTCCTGATTTCAAATTTTCAGGATCTTCCCTGACCGGCTCACGGTATGGCCAGTTTTGCCATTGCTTCAGCCTTATAATTAAAAACTCCTTCGGAACTTTTTCAATCTCGGGGAATATTTCGTACCAGTCTGTTGTCAATTTACTTATAAACCTGATTTTTCAACCTATGAAGACAATTCGCTCCATTCTGCCGTTGCTTACAGCAACATTGATTCTATTTATTTTTACAGCTTGTTCTGACAAAACCAAAAGCAAACCTCAGCCCGTTCTGGGATCAAGATCTGTTAGCATAATAGAGAAAAAAGGCCTCCAGTTCAGGGATCTCAATAAAAACGGAGAACTGGACCCATATGAAGACTGGCGTCTTTCCGATTCAGCAAGGATAGCTGACCTTCTTAGCCAGATGACACTTGAGGAAAAGGTAGGTCTTATGTTCCATCCAAATATTGCTGTTCCGGCTGATGGTGTTGTAAAATACGATTTTACTGAGGAAGAAAAAGCCGCCATGGCCAATGCCGCCAATGAAACCTATGCCGGGCCAATAGGCCCTGGGGGTCAGGGACCTGCAGGAGGAGGAATGGCCATGGGCCAGATGAGAAGAACTGCAACTGCAAAGTCGTTCATCGAGGAAAAGCACTTCAGGAGCATTCTCAACAATGGCGTTGCTCCGGTCAGGGAATTCGCAACATGGTCAAACAAAATGCAGGAAATTGCTGAAGCAACAAGGCTTGGCATCCCGATAATGTTCTCCACAGATCCAAGGCATGGTGCAACCCTCGGTGCTCATGTCAGCGGAAAGCAGTATTTTTCTCAGTGGCCGAGCAAGGAAGGTCAGGTTGGGATAACCTCCGCACGAGATACGGCAATAATGAAAAAATTCGGTGAGGTGGTAGCGGAAGAATACCGCGCAGTGGGACTCCACATGATACTGGGACCCCAGATCGATGTTATGACAGAACCCCGGTGGAGCCGTAATATGGGGGCCTTCTCGGAAGACGCAGACCTTACGGCAGAAATGCTTGCCGCCTTTATGGACGGAGCCCAGGGAAAAAATGTTGGTCCTGAAAAGATACTTGTCCACCTAAAGCACTGGCCCGGAGCAGGCCCGCATGAAAACGGCACAGGCCAATGGCTTACGTATCCCGGAAACAATTTTGATTATCACCTGACACCTTGGAAAAAAGGCATCGAATCGGGAGCCCTGGCAGCAATGGGTTACTACAGCGGGACTTATTATGATTCCCTGAATGTAAATTATTCATATCATGTCTCAACTGAAATTCTCTATGGCCAGCTGGGATTCAAAGGAGCCATCTGCACCGATTGGGGAGTTGTGAGCCGGGGACCTCTGAAGCCGAGCCTGCAGGGCAAAACTACCCTGAAGGACAATATGGAAATGATAATTAATGCGGGAGTCGACCAGATGGGAAGCGAAACAAACAATCAGCTGGTGCTGGAACTGGTTAAGGAAGGAAAAGTATCGGAAGAAAGGGTTAACCAGGCGGCTGGCAGAATCCTCCAGTGGCATTTTATACTGGGACTGTTTGAAAATCCTTATGTGGATGAAGAAGCTGCCGCAACAATAGTTCAAAGTGAAAAGAACCAGAAACTTGGATATGAGGCACAGCTCAAATCCATTGTCCTTCTGGTAAATGAGGGAGTCCTGCCTGCGAAAGAAACCACAAAGATTTATGTGGAAGGGATTGAAAGGGAAATTGCTGCAAAATATGCGGCAGTTGTTGATAATCCAAAAGATGCTGACCTGATCCTGATCAGAACAACCACCGAAGAGGAAAGGAGCTTTCAGGGTTTTGGAGGAGGAATGCCGGGAGCCGGGCCCAGACCCGGACAGGGGAATGCCCGCAGACCACAGATGAATACAGGACAGGCTGCAGCCGCAATGAATCCCTTTGCACCGAGAGAAGTCAATATAGAATTCCCTGCTGCAAAATGGGACAATATTAAAAAGCTTGCCAGTACAGGCAAACCGGTGGTTGTTGCTTTCAATCCTGCAGGTTCAAGCTGTGTACTTCCTTCAGACCTAAGGGATGTGGCGAAAGGAGCAATCATGATATTCGATGCGCTCGACAATGCCCTTCTTGACATTGTATTCGGTAAGTTTAACCCCATAGGCAAACTCACTTTCGAAATACCTTCATCGATGGATGCTGTCAAAAAGCAGCTTGAAGATGTACCTTTCGACTCTGAAAATCCGGCCTTCAGGTTTGGGGATGGCTTGTCGTACGGCAAGTAATTTCGGCAGACTTGAACGTCATGCATTAATTGCATCCTTTTTCAGGTGATTAACATAATCTGATCTTTTATATTCGTCGTCCCGGGCTTTGCCATTGCAAGGCCCGGGATCTTTATTCTTCCCTGCCGGCGACGCCAAAAAGCATCATATCCGGTTACTGTGCCATTTAATCCACCCCCCCTTTTTTTCATTCATAATCTCATAATTCAAGCTAATTTTTATCTATACCCCTATTTTTGGATGGGGTATTTTAATTTTTTTGCATTTTATTTTGCATATACCCCCTTTTTTTATATGTTAGCGGCTCCAAAAGTGATGTTTGTTTCAATTAATGACCTGAATTATGAAGATTTTAAAGAAGAAGTATCTTGTGATGGCAGCCATGCTGCTGCTTTCAAGTCCTGTATTGTTAGCCTCCACCGAAACTCCCATCGACTCGGGCGCAACAGCCTGGATGCTTACATCCACGGCACTTGTGCTGCTGATGATCCCCGGTCTGGCAATGTTTTACGGAGGACTCGTCAGGACGAAAAACGTTCTGGGAACAATAATGCACAGCTTTGTTGCAATGGGAATAATAAGCGTCCTGTGGGTGATAGTCGGATACAGCATGTGCTTCGGAGGAAGCGTGATGGGAGGTTTGTTCGGATGGAACCGCGATTACCTATTTCTTAAAGGTATCGACACCAATGTAATGGATGCGGGGATACCCGAGTATGTTTTTTCAATGTTCCAGGGAAAATTTGCCATAATAACCCCTGCACTGATTGCCGGCGCCTTTGCGGAAAGAATAACCTTCAAAGCGTATTGCTGGTTTATTGCACTGTGGAGCATATTTGTATATAATCCCCTTTGCCACTGGGTATGGTCGTCCGACGGATTTCTTTTCAACCTAGGAGCCAAAGGAGCCATCGACTTTGCCGGCGGAACGGTCGTTCATATATCAGCCGGTGTAAGCGGACTTGTGGCAGCCATATATCTCGGATCACGGCGCGGATATCCCTACCAGGTGATCAGACCCAACAATATGGTGATCACCATGCTCGGAGCAGGCCTTCTGTGGGTCGGCTGGTTCGGATTCAACGCAGGAAGCAGCATTTCATCCGGACTTAGCACTGCCCAGGCACTGACCGCTACCCAGATTGCAGCTGCATCAGGAGCCCTGGCCTGGATATTAATCGAAAGCTTTCATCACGAAGGGAAAGCAACAGCCCTTGGTTTTGCCAGCGGCATACTTGCAGGACTTGTTGCAGTAACCCCTGCAGCAGGAGTGGTTCAGCCATACGGGGCAATGATACTCGGGATCATTGCATCGGCAGCATGCTACATGGCCATCCAGCTTAAAAACAAACTGGGCTACGACGACAGCCTCGATGCTTTCGGCATCCACGGAGTCGGCGGAATAACCGGAGCACTCTTCCTCACTTTCTTCATCAGAAAATCGTGGATGGCCGAAGCCGCAACTGCCGCTTCAGATGGAACATGGACAATCTGGAACCAGCTTAGCGTACAGGCTCTGGCAGTACTGATCGCGATTGTTTTCGCCGGAGGAATGACCCTTCTTATAATCTGGCTTCTCGATAAGGCTGTCAGACTAAGGTCAGAATGCCAGGATGAAATGGCCGGCCTCGACAGAGCTTACCATGGAGAAAGGGGGTATGGGATGCTGAATCCGAGCTAGTTGCGGGGTGCGGTACGCGGTACGCGGCGTCTGAAACTCACTTTACTGCCAACTGCCAACTGCCAACTGCCAACTTTATAACCTGCCTGTCAACATTTAAACTACTGACTGTTAAATTATTAACAATAAAATAAAATGAAACTGATTACTGCAATAATAAGGGAAGTGCAGCTCGACAGGGTTCGTGAAGCACTTATTGCCGCCGAGATCACAAGGATTACCGTAAGCCGGGTATCCGGACATGGGCAGCAAAGAATTGAAGAGATGTACAGAGGTCAGAGAATCGTTCCCGATCTGATTCCCAAGATCAAAATAGACATAGCTGTCAATGAGGAATTCGTGGATATCACTGTAAATACCATCCTCAAATCTGCAAAGACCAACGGAGCGGAGGGACATGTGGGCGACGGTAAAATATTCATAACCCCGCTTGAGGAATGCATAAGGATAAGAACGGGAGAACGGGGAGGATCGGCGATTTAGAAAGGCACAGGGCGCAGGGCGCAGGGCACAGGGACGGGTATTCGGTATCCGGTAAATGAAAACAGTATTCGGTGTTCGGTATTCGGTATTCGGTCTTTTGTATTGACTATTACTGGAATAAATATTGATCACCAACCAATCACTGAATACCGATTACTGAATACCGATTACTGAATACCGATTACTGAATACCGATTACTGAATAAGGTCATTTGTATGAATCCAGATGGACGTTTTTCACCGCCCTGCCCGAGGGATCGATAAACTCCTGGAATTTCCTGTCCC
>CAYSBL010000005.1:0-38189 GCA_964429295.1 uncultured Rikenellaceae bacterium | reverse complement strand
ACGTTTTTCACCGCCCTGCCCGAGGGATCGATAAACTCCTGGAATTTCCTGTCCCAGGCCAGCGCTTCTGCCGTACTGCATGCCACCGATGGCACTGAAGGGACGCACGCTGCAGCGGAATCAGAAGGAAAGTGCTCGGCAAATATCGATCTGTAGAGGTACTCTTCCTTAGACAGCGGCGGATTAACGGGGAAACGGTACTTTGAATTTTTAAGCTGTTCATCGGTGATCTCCTGCGAGGCCATATTGCGAAGGGTGTCAATCCAGTTATAACCTACTCCGTCGGAAAATTGCTCCTTCTGCCTCCATGCTACCTCCGGAGGAAGATAATCCTCAAACGCTTTCCTGAGGACCCATTTTTCCATCTTCCCGTTGGAAGCCATCTTGTCGGCCGGATTGATCCTCATGGCAACATCGAGGAATTCCTTGTCCAGAAACGGCACCCTGCCTTCAACACCCCAGGCCGCAAGCGACTTGTTAGCCCTCAGACAGTCGTAAAGATGCAGTTTGCTTAGTTTTCTGACGGTCTCATCATGGAATGATTTCGGATCAGGAGCCTTGTGAAAATACAGATATCCCCCGAAAATCTCATCCGACCCTTCACCGGTAAGCACCATCTTCACTCCCATCGATTTTATTACCCGTGCTATCAGATACATTGGCGTTGATGCCCTGACCGAGGTTACATCGTAAGTCTCGATATGGTAAATGACATCCCGAAGAGCGTTAAGCCCCTCTTCAAGGGTAAAATGGATTTCATGGTGAACAGTTCCTATGTACTGAGCTACTTTTACCGATGCAGCCAGATCGGGAGATCCTTCAAGCCCGATTGCAAAAGAATGAAGCCTTGGCCAATACGCATCTACCTTGTCTCCTGCTTCAATCCTCCTGGGAGCATATCTCCGTGCAACAGCCGAGATTATGGAAGAATCAAGTCCACCCGATAGCAAAACTCCATACGGCACATCCGACATCAGCTGGCGATGAACGGCATTCTCGAGCGACACCCTTAACTCTTCAATGGAAGTGGGATTGTCCCTGACTGCATCATAGTCCATCCAGTCGCGCCTGTACCAGGGCTTCATGACCCCGTCGCGGCTGTACAGGTAATGACCGGGAAGGAACTCCTCTATCTTGTTGCAGACTCCCTCAAGGGCTTTCAGTTCCGAGGCAACATAAAAATTACCATGCTGATCCCACCCGATGTAAAGCGGAATGATCCCTATATGATCGCGGGCTATCAGGTAGCAGTCATTCTCCTTGTCATACAATGCAAAAGCAAAAATGCCATTCATCTCCTCCAGAAACGAAGGGCCCTTGTCATGGTATAAGGGAAGTATTATTTCACAGTCGGAGTTGGTCCTGAACTGCCACGATCCTTCATATTTCCTCCTTATTTCCTGATGATTGTAAATTTCACCGTTCACAGAAAGTATAAGGTTCCCGTCAACGCTCGTGAGCGGCTGACCTCCTGATTCGGGATCAACTATCGACAACCTTTCATGAGCCAGAATAGCCCTGTCGCTACAAAAAATCCCTGACCAGTCAGGCCCCCTGTGACGAACCTTCTTCGACATCCTGAGAACAATGGGCTTAAGGTCCCTGTAATCCGTCTTAAGATCAAAAACACCAACAATTCCGCACATATCATTTAATTTTATTAAATATTCATTCATTCCTGACCGACCCCGATCCATCGTTCCGGCAGATGCAAAACTAATAAAATATTTGTTTTGTTATTTAATATTAGTAATTAATTTTAGTCTTTATATTACTTTTATATATTGTTTATGATTTTTACCTATATATTATTAATTCATATGCATGTTTAAATTAATTTTATTAACATAACAACCAGTCATTACAATTCGTTTCAGCAAAGCGCAGCCGGGAAACAAAAACCTTTCATTAAGGTTATTTGTTTAAGAGTGGATTATAACCACTTTAGCCGGAGACATGAAGAACAACATTCAAAAAAGGATTGCAGAGACAAGAACGGAATACGTGTCAGATGGACTTGATGAGCTTACTCTTTCAGCAAATCCACTGGATCTCTTTGAAAAATGGATAACGGAAGCCGAACAAAGAAATCCAGATACCTGCAATACAGTATTTCTTGCAACAGTTGGGCCCGGTTCGAGACCGTCCGGAAGGATAGTTCTGCTTCGCGGGTATGATGAAAGGGGCTTTGTTTTCTATACAAACTACGACAGCAGGAAAGGAAACGAAATCAACTCCAATAACAAAGCATCAATGACATTCTTCTGGAACGAGATGTTCCGTCAGGTAAGGATTGAAGGAAAGGTCTTCATACTGCCCGATGAGGAATCTGATCAGTATTTCTCGGGCAGACCCCGTGAAAGCCAGATAGCAGCTCTGGCTTCCGGGCAAAGCAGTATCCTGCAGAGCAGAAAGAAGCTGGAGGAGAGAGTCAGGGAAACAGAAAAGCTTCACGAAGGCAGGGAAATCGCCCGGCCGTCATACTGGGGCGGCTACTTTCTGTCGCCGCTCAGTATCGAATTCTGGCAGGGAAGAGTTCACCGCCTGCACGACAGGATCCTTTACTCAAGGAAAGATCCCGGCGATGCCTGGATCACCTCAAGGCTATATCCCTGATCAGTTCTTTTTCCTTTAGATTTGTTCCTCCTGTCAATCCAGACTTACAAGTGTTCCCCTTAACTGAACCGCTGCCGGTCCCATCCTGCCTGCAGCACCGGCCATCCCCGGCATGGATTTCGGACCTATTGTGACTGAAGTCACACCGTTCATTTCGTTAAACCTGCACACTATAGTCTGTTCTCCAAGGCTTTCCTCGACAAATCTGGTCGTAATTTCCAGAGTATTGGGGTCGGTCCAGGCATATGCCGATCCTGCCTTTATTACCGGCCGGAGTACCTGATAAGCTGCATCAATCGACTTCGAAGGGGCACTTCGCGGAGGCGCCAGCAGGGAAGCTGTTTTTGTATTGGTAAACTTCCAGTTGCCCGACCCGGCTTTGATCACTGAAACCTGGTTGTTCCTTTTGATGCCTAAACTGCATTCCCTGTCCTTAAACGCGAAATAAACCGACTGGATCTGGTAGTCATTGTCCTGCAGAACGAATTCCTTACCTGAAATTATGCCTGCAAACCTGGAATCCTGTACTTCTGAAACCGGAGGTTTTATTTTCAGTCCGGACTGCTTTTCTATCATTGTTTTATATGAACCGGGATCTGAAGGAAGAGCTTTTTCCGACTTTATTGCCGGGATAAGGTAGTTGTGAACCAGGTTCAGTTCTTCCTGGGTATTTCTTGCATTTGCGGTAAAGACAACAATTGCATCCTTGTCGGGGAAAAGTAACACAAACTGACCTGCCATCCCATCCAGACGGACGCTGTTATTCCTTCCACGCCACATCTGGTAGCAATACCCCTGCGACCAGTCATTCAATTCCTTCGGAGTTTTACCGGAAGGATCATGGTTTTCAATCTTGAAGGATGTTGCTTCTTTAATCCAGGCTTCAGACAACAGCTGTTTGTTGTTCCATTTTCCGTTCTGCATCAGGAGTTGTCCGAATTTTGCCAGATCTTCGGTATGAAGCCTCAGGCCTATCATGCCCAGATTTATTCCCTGTCCGTTCCTGTCCCAGTCCATTCCCTTTATCCCCAGGGGATCGAATATTCTTGGCTTCAGGTAGTCAAAAAGAGTCTGACCAGTCACCTGCTGTACAATCGCCGAGAGCATGAAAGTAGCCATGTTATTGTACTTGAAAACCGATCCCGGCTTATGCTCCGGTTCGTTCCTGATAAAAGCCGTAATCCAGTCATCATCGCTGCCGCCTCCCATACCCGGTGTTTCCTGCCCTACCGACATGGTAAGAAGGTCGCGAACCGTCAGTTCCTTCATATTGTTTCCAATGCTGTCGGGAAGAGAATAAGGGAAGAAGGAAACAACCTTATCAGTCAGTTTCAGCCTGTTCTCCGTGACAGCCAGCCCTATTCCCGTTGCAGTGAAAGTTTTGCTGGCCGAATACAACAGATGCTTGTAATCCGGACCGTAAGGGTCCCACCATCCTTCAGCTATTACCTTTCCATGCCTGATGAACATGAAACTGTGAATTTCCTGACGACCGGTATCAACCGCGTTGAGAAAATCAACAATTCCCGCAGATGAAACACCCACCGACTCAGGAGTGCTGCGCGGGAGTTTGTCGGTTATCTGTCCTGAAATACTGGAATGAAATCCTGATAGAATCAAAATGATGATTAATGATGCAAAGACTTTTTTCATGGTTATAAGTATTTGATATGCATTGAATATGTTTTTTTTATTCATTAGGTCGTTATGTGTATTCCATGGATTTTGCACAAGGAGATTTTTTCACAATTTAAGGATTTTTACAGCAATACAGTCAATTTCTTCCTTCTGACTAAAATACAAATCTGTTTGCAACGAATGGATATAAAGAAAAAACTAAGCAGTTTAAATCTGCAACTGATTTTGGCAGACGGTGTTCACGGAATAAAAAACTCTCCGGAATTGTCTTTATAAAGTGATTGCATAAGTGAGGTAATGGGTTTAAGGCTTTGTTATGAACCAAAAACCTGAGATATGAAATATCTTTCTGCTCTGATCGTCCTTCTGACAATGTCGACGGCTCTGTTCCCCCAGACATCTGTTTCGGGAAGAATTTTATCCGGTGAAGACAGACAGCCTCTGATTAGTTCAACAATCTCGGTATTCAGGGCTGGCACTTCCGATCTTGTAACCGGCACAATAACCAATAATCTTGGCAGATTCACTGTTTCAGGACTTTCTGCCGGTGAATATGATTTTTTGATTTCGAATATAGGATATGAATCATTGAAGCACAGAGTACTTGCCGGTACCCTGAACAAAACACTTGATCTTGGCACTTTCATGATGGATCCTTCAAGCCTGGAACTTGCCCAGGTTAACGTCGTCGGGCAAAAGCAGACCGTCTCATCATCTCTTGACAAGAAGGTGTACTCCGCTGAAAATTTTATCTCGGGTTCTGCTGGCTCGGCTCTCGACATAATTAAAACCCTGCCGGGCGTTGTGATCGATCAGGAAAGCCGGATCATACTGAGAGGAAGCGACAAGGTTGCAGTACTTGTTGACGGCAGGCAATCGAGTCTTACAGGATTCGGCAGCCAGAAAGGACTTGAAAACATTCCGGCCTCACAGATTGAAAGTATAGAGGTAATAACAAATCCTTCAGCAAAATACGATGCCTCCGGAATGGCCGGAATAGTCAACATCATATTCAGGAAATCATTTGATAAGGGTATCAACGGTGATATAGGTCTGGCCCCTGGTTTAGGAATGATCACAAGAAGAAAAGCTGACCTCCCTACCGGAATGCCCAGCTTTTCAGGGAACATGAAGGTGACTCCGTCAGTGAACCTGAATTATAAAACCGAAAAGCTTAATATTTACTTTCAATCCTATCTCCTCCATCAGCGAAGATTGCCGAATAATGAATTTACAACAAGGTTCTATGAGAACGGAGATATGGTAGAAAGCCAGGTTGCCGAAAACAGGTCCCAGAACCATTACAACATGAAGCTGGGCCTCGACTGGAATCCTTCACCTGAGCAAACTTTTACTCTCTTCGGACTTTATGATTATGAATGGCATATAGATACCACGCGGGTATGGTATTTTCTTAACGAGGACTATCAATATCCGTTAAGGAAGTGGGGATTTCATGAAAGTGAGGGTACCGGATTCTCAAATGTTACACTTCAACATAAATACAGGTTTCAGCAGACAGGCCATGAATGGAATTCCCAGTTTCTCTTCACTAAAGGATGGGAGGATGAGACTTATGATCTGAGTCAGGACGGACCCTCTCCTTATCCGGTTATCAATACTGACAGGACAAGCGTTCTGGCACCCGAATACGTTTACATGCTTACTTCAGACTATACCAGACCCCTGCCCTTCGGACGCATCGAAGCCGGCTTATCAGGGAGAATACGGCACATGCCAATAACCTATACGGTCACTAAGGATCCTGAAAATACTGCACTTATCTATGATTTTGGCAACTGGTCAAAATGGAACGAAGATATTGCCGGAGGTTATTTCAACATGATTGCTGAATTCACGAAAACAGACATTGAAGTAGGTCTTCGGGGTGAATATACTGATGTTTCCTACAAATTTGCACCGAATCCGTATTTCAAGGAGGACCATTACGACTATTTCAGCCTGTTCCCAAACGTAAGGCTGACATTGAAATTTAACAGATCAAACAGGGTATCGGTTTTCTACAACCGTCGTATCGACCGCCCCGGAGAAGATATTCTCAGGATATTTCCTAAATACGATGACCCTGAACTTCTGAAAATCGGGAATCCCTCTCTCCGACCCCAGTTCACCCAAAACCTTGAACTTGCCCATAAATTGATGTGGAAGAGCGGATCGTTCTATACGTCGCTGTACCACAAGATAATTGATGATTATTATACAAGAATTTACGTCCAGGACCCGATCCACAGTGAAATCACCATTAAAGCCTATGACAACCTTGGGAAAGCCACAAATTCAGGAATTGAAGTCACTCTCGACCAGAAGATTACAACCCGATGGAAGATCTCTGCAAGCGCAAATTTTTACCTGAATACCATCTTTGCCCATTCGGGAATCATAAAATTCCCTGAACCGCAATCCTACTCGATTGCCAAACGAACAGACACTCCCCTCTTTGCCAAGCTTGTCAGCCAGCTGGCACTTCCCGGTGACATGATCATTGAAACAACAGGTCAGTTTTTCAGCACAAAAAATATCGGACAGGGCAGAGAATTGTCAAGAGGAGGAGTTGACATCGGAATTAAAAAATCCATGCCGGCTGCCAGAATTGAACTGAACTTTTCAGCAACAGATATTTTCAATACAATGGGGATCAGTCAGGATATCGACGGACAGGGTTTTTCTGCTCAATACCGGAATTTCTATGAGACACAGATATTCACACTTTCTGTAAGGTACAAGTTCTGAGCGGGGACCTGCGGTTTGAGTCTGAAGATTAATATTGGCATTTTCAACTGATGCGTTAAGTTTTCATATAATTAGTACCACGAAGTGGTACAATTTGAATAACCATGGGTGCAAACCCATGGTCTATGACAACTTGAATGTCTCAGCCCTGAAAGGGCTGAATATTAGAATTATAGAATTAGTTCAATATTCAACCCCTCCGGGGTTGCCGGAGAGTTATCCTGTTTTACCGTGGGTTGTACCCACGGTTATTGGAATTAAACCCCTTCGGGGTTAGTATAGAAATTCAAAATAAAAAATCAAAGAACAACTATATTATTTTATTATCAATCCAATATAATGCGTTTTAAAAATTTAATGCATCACTACTTATTGGCGTTTAATTGTTAAGCACATTTTTTGGATAATTCAAAATTCTTGCTTTACTTTGCATTTCAAAGTACTTTCCCATGGAAATAAACACTTCTTCAGCAAACGATCTGAAAACAATCCGGAAAATTATGGAGGAATCAACCCGGTTCCTTTCTTTAAGCGGCTTTTCAGGAGTATTCCTGGGCCTCATCGCAATTGCCGGAGCCCTGATTGCCTGGCTGATCATGCCCGACTCAGGAAATTTAAGCATTGATGAGTATTTAAGCAGCCTGCCCCAAAAAGAATCCATCCGGATAAGATGGCAGCTGGCATTGCTTGCCCTGGGGGTATTGCTGCTTTCGCTGGCCATTGCCTTCAGTTTATCATTCAGGAAAGCACTCAGGTCCGGTGAAAATATCTGGACTCCGGTTTCCAGAAGACTGGTAACCAGCCTGTTCATACCAATGACAGCCGGAGGATTGTTTGCACTGATCCTCCTTATGCAAAATCAGCTTCAGCTTATAATTCCCGTGTTCCTGATCTTTTACGGACTTGCCCTGATAAATGCAGGGAAATTCACCTACGGCGAGATATTCTATATGGGAATACTTGAGATAATAACAGGCCTTACGGCGGTATTAATACCCCATCAGGGACTTTTATTCTGGATAGCGGGATTCGGAATTCTCCATATTGGTTACGGGTTATTCATGTACAGAAAATATGAAGCATAAACATGGCAAAAAAATACGCAACCGTCCGGGTGACAGCAGAGTAACCGAACAGTATCAATCCCCACCCGGCACTCAGTACCAAATCTTTACCAGATGAAAGAAATCATTTCCGGGCTGAACAAAGTGTTTGAAAGCAGGATCAGGCTTGGCATCATGTCAATCCTGATGGTAAATGATTCATTTGACTTCAACAGCCTTAAGGAATCCCTTAATGTCACTGACGGCAATCTTGCCAGTCATCTGAAGGCCCTGGAAGAAAAAGGTCTGATCAGAATGAAGAAAAGTTTCATAGGCAGGAAACCAAACACCAGGTATGCATTAACTGACGAAGGTGCCCTGCAGTTCAGACAGCATCTTAATGCACTGGAGGAACTGATCCGAAACCAGTGATCACTGCACAGGAGTTAAACCATTTAATCCGAAATTCAATTTAAACGATCCAATATAGCCATGAAGAAAGAAACAGCAATCGGGTGGAAAGAAGAAATAACTTCCAACCTTGGAAATCCTGAGATCCTTGAGAAACTTTACAGGAGTGATCCCAAAACCTTTAAAATTGTATTCGACGGTTTGTTGTCTGAAATTGAAGATTCAACTGCAGTGAGGTTCTGGAAAGCCAGGCTTGACTATGACACCAAACCTGACTTACTAAAAGGGATAGAGTTCAATGAACTTCTCAGTGTAATCGGTATCTGTCTTTTAACCGCTTTCCTGATCAAGCTCCCCGGAATATTCCCCTCCATCTTCTCCGACGAGGTGTTCTACCAGAAGAATGCTTCCATCATTGTATTTCTTGGCCTGACAATATATGCCTTATGGGTTAACAGGACCAGGGAGACAGGCAGGCTGCTCATGACGGGTGCGGCATTTTTGTTACCGGCTGTGTACATCAACCTTCTGCCCTCAGTTCAGCCCGGCGACTCAGTTATACTGGCCTGGATCCACCTTCCCCTGTTTATGTGGTTTGCCTGGGGAATGGCATTCACGGATCATGATCTCAAAAATCCGGTCAGAAGGATGGATTTCATAAGGTTTAACGGCGACATGCTGATCATCTATGCCCTGATTGCCATTGCAGGCGGTATCCTTACGGCAGTTACGCTCGGGCTATTTGATTCCATAGGGCTTTCCATTGAAGAATTCTATGCGCAGAATATAATCATAGCAGGAGCCGCCTCTGCTCCGGTGGTCGCAGCTTTTATCACCGACAGGTACCCTGCCCTTCTTAACAAGACAGCCCCTCTTATTGCAGCCATCTTCAGTCCTCTCGTTCTCGTAACACTGATAATCTTCCTGGTAACAATGGCCGTTACCGGCAAGGACCCTTACAACGACCGCGATTTCCTCCTGATCTTCAATGCTATGCTTCTCGGAGTGATGGCAATAATAATCTACTCCGTCTCAGGGACAAGGACAGCAAAAACGGTCAGGTTCAACGGCATTATCCTTTTCATGCTTTCTATTATCTCAATTGCAATTGATCTTGTAGCACTGTCGGCCATTTTCTACCGTCTGGGAGAATACGGACTCACACCCAACAGACTGGCTGTTCTTGCTTCAAATATTCTGGTACTTGTAAACCTTATTATGATAATGGCCGACCTGTTCAGAATCAATTTCCGGAACAGGGAATTCAGAATAGTGGAGATAACTGTGTCAAAATACCTTCCTGTCTACCTTTTCTGGATAATCTTTGTGGTTTTCGCATTCCCTCTGATATTCGGAATGAAATAGAACACTCATAAAACAAACCGGGCCACGAACCGGTATATGAAATACGCTCCCACGACTATGAAGATTCCTGCCACTATCCGGTTGAACCATACCTGGAACACCTTCACCTTGTTATAGAAAGTACCTATCCCGGATACGCTGTAGGCAATCAGCCAGGCTATAATTATAACCGGCAGTCCGGCTGACACGGAATAAACAACCGGAAGATACAGTCCTCCGGCACTTTTAATACTTAGCGGAATAAGCATGCCGAAAAACAGGGCGGCATTGTAAGGACAGAATGACAGGGCAAAAACGAAGCCAAGCATGGCAGAATCGGTCTTTCTTCCTCCTTTATGCCTCTCTCCTATCTTTTCCTGAAGTCTTCCTCCAATACTCCAGTTGATCCTAATCACATCGAGCATGAACAGGCCGACTATGACCAGTAAAAGTCCCATAACTATGTTGCCGTTGGATACAAGTATCCTCGAGACCTGGAATTTACTGGCTCCGAGAAAAAGAATAAAGGCAATAAGGAAATACCCTGCAGCATTCCCAAGGGTGTAGAACAATCCATTTATGAATACCTTTTTTGTATCCTCAATATTCCGGCTGATGTACCCGACAGCAGTAATGTTTCTGGCAAACTGGCAAGGACTTACAGCTGTCAGGATTCCCAGTATCAATACATAAAAAAATGGCGCTTCAGTGCTTTCAAGCAATTGCTGCAGATGCTGCATCATCACTCAAGGTTCTTTTCGATTTCCCTTTTCAGCATTTCACGGAATTTAAGCGGAGCTGAGCCGGCATTATTCATAGCATCGACCGTCAGGTCTGTTATGCTTCCGTTGCGATGCACCAGCAGCAAACTGGTATAGCTTATCATGTACTTCGATGTGACTGCCTTGTTTTCCTTCATATCAATGTTGAAAGATTCATATTTGACTGATCCGTCCTTCAGCCTTTCGCTGAAATAATTATCCAGAACCCATTCTGTGTTTTCTTCGACAGCAGTGCATGCAGGACACCTGTCGTTTATGTGGAAGAAATAGACATTCAGTACAGCATCCGGATCAGGGATCCATTCAGCAGAAGGAGAATGCCGGCAGGAGGCGTTAAGCATCACTAAGCTCACAATTATTAAAAGATGCTTCAAAGCCCTGATACTATTCATCATACTCTTTGATAACTCAAAAATTAAGGGTTAACCGCGCATCGCTCATCCTTGGATGCTTATCCCGGCCTTAACTGCCTGAAGATACCATAATTTCCTGAACCATTTTTGTAACGGTCCGGAAATCAATCTTGCCGGTTCCCATCATGGGAAGTTCGCTGATAACAACAAATTCCCTTGGCAAAGCTATACCCGGGAGTTCATTCATCATCTTCCTGAGCGTTTCTGTTTTATGTATCTCCTCTGATACAGCCGCTACAATAGTCGATCCTTTCTTTTCATTCATTACCTCTACGACGCAGCATGAGACTCCCTGGGGAAGATGCTTCTCAAGTACATTCTCGACTTTTACAAGCGAAACCATTTCACCTCCAACCTTGGTAAACCTCTTGAAGCGGCCGGCGTGCCACAGATATCCTTCCTCGTCATAGAATCCCATATCTCCGGTATTGTACCACCCGTCCCTGAGAACCTCCGCCGTCTGTTCCGGGTCGTCGTAGTAACCTTTCATCACAGTGTCGCCCTTAACCATAATCAATCCGACTTCACCTGTTCTGCAATCTGCTCCCGTTTCAATATTTTCTATCCTTACCTCCACTCCGGGGATGACCTTTCCTGTACTTCCGGGCCTGTTGTATTTTGCCGAGTTCACTGAAATAACCGGTGAAGTTTCCGTTGCCCCGTAGCCTTCAAGAAGTGTAACCCCATGTTTCTTCATGTATCCTTCCCTGAGAGCGTCGGGACACTTGTCAGCTCCTGCAACCATCAGCCTCAGTGTTTTGAAATCTCCCGGCTCCGATTTCTGCAGATAACCCCAGAAGAAACTGGGAGTGCCCACCATGATGGTAGGCTTCTGTTCCCGTGCTATCCTGCTGATAGTCTGGAAGTCAAGCGGATTGGCATATGTGATCATCGTCATGCCATAATAGAATGGAACCCAGAGGTTTACCGTCAATCCAAAAACATGGAAAAATACCAGGTTGGATAGCAGAACATCCTCAGAATTTATGTCTACATAATTCCCGAAACTCTCAATATTTGCGGCTATATTCCTGTGCGACAATTGAACAGCCTTGGGATCCTTTTCGCTTCCGCTTGTGAAAAGGATCACTGCAGTGTCGTTTGCATCACCCTTATGGATACTATTGAGTATCAGACTGACCGGAAGCTTTGACAACAGGGCCGCCTTTAGTTTCTCGCCTGTGGTAACGCCGGCCATTAAATCCTCAATAAGGACCATACCTTCTATTACCGGACAGTTTATCTTTTCAAGCAGGGCTTTTGATGTAATGATCGTCCTGAATTTGCATTTCTTCTGAGCGTATCTTGCATTGCTTTCCGCTCCTGTGGAATAATTAATCATTACCGGTATCCTGCCGCTCATCAGGGCACCAACCGTGGCCAATGCACACCCGGCTGACGTGGGTATCATGATTCCGATAAAACCTTTGTCGTATTTACTGAATTTGGAGCTCAGTATCAGAGCGCCGATAAGCGCTCTTGAATACGGCACCGTGCTGCCGGTTGATTTGTCAATTATGGCAGTCTTGCTGCCATTCTTCCTGGCCTTGCGAACAAACTGTTGATGAAGCAACATACCTGATGGATTAGTTTAACCTTACTTAAAACCGGAAAGGCAGCAAGATAATTATTAATTTGAAAACTCAACTTCCATTATGATCAATTTTTAATTTCCGTTCGAAAAATAATCCAAAATCAAAGATTGTTATAATGTTGTATTACTGTTTTTTAATGGTTTTTTTCGCACCGCGTTACTTTCAGTGATGTTTTGATTCGAAAATCTGAGCATCAGTATATATGTTTCCCGAAAGGTTCTTTTACAATACCTTTAAAGGCAAGTCCCTGAACCGGACCTCCCGAATTCCTTAAAGAAGAATGAGCTGTCGGACGGATAATTTTTCCTGATATCTTTAATGAGATTTTAGAAATCACTCTTTATTATGCTTTAATCATTCCTATGAAAACAATCCTTATTGCCCTTGCATACCTGTTGGCATCCATAAGCGGTAAAACCGCGGATGACAGGATACTTTTTGACGGCGTATCGCTTGATAACTGGCAGGTGATTGATTACGAAGGACATGGAGAAGTGTCAGTAGCCGACAGTTGCATCATCATCGGGAAAGGTGAACTGATTTCGGGTGTAAGATGGACCGGAGATTTTCCAAAAACAGGCTATGAAGTCAAGCTCAGTGCAAAACGTGTCAGCGGAAATGACTTTTTTTGCGGGCTGACCTTCCCGGTCAGAGATTCTTTTCTTACCCTGGTACTTGGTGGATGGAGAGGAGCCCTTTCGGGTCTTAGCTGCATCGATGGCTATGATGCAGCGAACAACCCTACGGGAATCGTCTATGGTTTTGGTACGGGCTGGTGGTACGATGTCCGCCTGAGAGTCACCGAAAACAAAGTGGAAGCATGGGTGTCAGAGGAAAAGCTGGTAGACTTTACAATTGGCAAATCCCGCCTGTCCCTGAGGCCGGAAGTCGAATCCTCCGTTCCTTTCGGAATCACCACTTATCAGACTACGGGAGCAATAAAGGATATCAGACTACGGATGATCAATGAATAGATAATACGATTTCAGGTATCGTATTAATGGAGTTGGCAGTTGGCAGCTGGCAGTCGGCAGTCGGCAGTCGGCAGTCGGCAGTCAAGATGTGGGAATTTTCTGCTGGCATAGTTAATCAGGCAGGGCATCCGGTATCAGTTCAAGCAGACAGGCATGGTTCCGAAATTATTCGGAACAATTCATGCGAAAAATTTCGCAACCGGATTTCAGAAGATGCGAACTTAGCAAAACCCTGAGCATATCAGAAAGTAGCCGAAAATGATTTTATGATTTTTACCTTCATTTTTTTTACCTTGAAAGCCTTACATTTACTGCCTGTAAAAAAGATTATGAAGTTCAGAATACACAGATATTTCACATTTATTTCAGGTTCACTCATTATTCTGTTATTTTCTCTTCCTGCTTCAAAAGCACAGGATACAGTAAAAGTCGCTACCCGCTTTGCAGGAGCAGTAACGGTTACAAACAAGGGGATATCAACTGTCCCAAATCTTACCCTCGGAAAACCGGCAGCCATTTTTGACTTCACGGTTGCGAAACAGAAGCTGAGTTTCGAGCCCCAGCTAAGATTTGCCCTTGAGGGAAAACCCTGGTCGTTCCTGTTCTGGTGGAGATATAAACTTCTTAAAACCGACAGGTTTCAGGTGAACCTGGGTGCACATCCGGCCCTGGCTTTCAGAAGAAAGATTATAGATGCTGACGGACATAAGGAAGAAGACATGGTAGTACGTCGGTACCTGGCCGGAGAACTTGCTCCGACCTGGTCTATTTCAAAAAACTCAAGCATCGGGCTTTACTGGCTGTATTCCAGGGGAATTGAAAAAGACATTACCAGAAATACCAATCTTATAGCTTTGAGAGGGAGTCTTTCACACCTGAGAATATCAGAAAACACAAGCCTTCGGATCAGTCCCCAGGTCTACTATCTTGTAATGGACCGGGTTGATGGCATATACTTCAATTCAACACTAATGCTGTCAGTCCGGAATTTTCCCGTGGCTTTCTCTGCCCTGATAAATCAACCGATTAAAACCAGAATTGAGATCGGAAATGAATTGCTCTGGAACATAAGCCTGACTTATTCCTTCGGAAAGGAATACATTGAAAAATAGCTTATCAGGGATCAAAATTTTACGCCAAGTGAAAGTCCGAACCTTATTCCTGCCCAGGGTCCGTTAAAATCGACCTTGATCCTGTCGCTTGAGGTAGTGACTGTATAATCAAACATTGGAATATCTGCGTCGCTCAGGGCATCGTCAATTTCATCCCTTATATCCTGCTGATCCTCCAAGGGAATCTCCTCTGACGGCAACGCCGTCACATTTCCTGAACTGATTCCGAAATGCGGTCCCAGTATCCAGAAATCGAGGCACATATACTTTCCAAGGGCCCATTGGCTGCCAATCATAAGTCCGCCTGTATGAGCTGTCACATCGCCTGTCATGTCCAGACTGACAGGATCTCCTTCTTCAGGCTCATAATCAAGGGCATTATTTGCCATGCTGTAACTCCCGTACCTGTAAAAGAGCGAAAGGTAAAATCCTGTGCCGTATTTCTTTTTCCCCATGTAGTACCTGACTTCCGGAGTTATAGCATAATTGCTGATCAAAAGATTCTCTATCACCTCTTTTTCATCAGGGTCGGTAATTTCAGCATTTTTTATTATCTGGTCTTTGTAGGGCAAGCAAGTTTCAGGCATTAACCGGAAAGACAGGCCGACAGAAAAATTTCTCGAAAGGACTCTCTCATACTGAAGTGAATAGTTTTTTATCAGCGGAGCCATGAGGTTGACCTTGATAAAGTTCATGGAAGGATCCTGACTTCCAGCAGGACCCTGGGAAAGAGCATCCTGCAGACCGGCATTAAGAAATGCACATACAATCACCAGAGGAATAACACATTTCTTCATTTTTTCAGGGATTTGGTTAATAATACGACTTGTATTTAATCAAATTTACACCTTTTGTTTCAAACACAGAATAACTTTTTGACCAATAAAAAGGGCCTCTCAAAATTACTCATTGATTTGCCTTTACCGCCGGTAACCATCCTGAACCAGAACCTTATCATGATCTATGCCAGGTGGTTTTAACGATCAAAGTACCGCTTAAGCTCAATTCTGCTGATACTATTGATTTTTCAGCTGTTAACCACTACATTTGGTTTGTGAATCTGAATCTGACCGGAATATTAACGCCAAAGAGCTTAGCCCGGCTCGAAAATCTTGTACTGCCCGGGTTTGACGGAGTGCCAATAAGTGATGTCCTTTCCTTCATTGCAAAAGGCTTTCGGAAGGGAGTGATGGTCACAAGGGCTTCCTCCATAGCCTTTAACCTGCTTCTTGCAATGACTCCGGCTTCTATTTTCCTCTTCAGCCTGATTCCATTTGTTCCCATTCCCAACTTTCAACAGGAAATGATCAGGCTTTTCGAGAATATCCTTCCTGCAAATGTGTACAGGTTCCTTGAATCATCGATAGTTGATATTGTTACGCGGAAAAGCGAGGGACTCCTTATTGTGATGCTGTTTGCCACAATAGTTTTCTCCACCAACGGGATACATGCGGTCATTAATGCCTTTGTGGTTTCTGCACACAGTTTCCAGGCAAGATCGTGGGTGAACCAGCGCAAGATATCCCTCGTGCTTCTGCTCATTGTAGTGTTCATGTTCTCACTTGCAGGTTTCATAGTGATATTCGGCAAACAGGGGCTTGACAGCCTGGTTGAGCTTCACGTGATTGAGAAGAATATAGTTATATCGCTCATTATCTTCGCAAAATGGATTCTTGTGGTTCTGCTTCTTTTTCTGGCAATTTCATTCCTGTATTATTTTGCTCCTGCAAAAAAGACTGATTTCAGGTTTTTCTCTGCCGGATCCACAACAGCTACAATCCTTTTCATCATATCATCACTGGGATTTTCAGCCTATGTGAATAATTTCGGGCTTTACAACAAATTTTACGGCTCTCTGGGAACCCTGCTCGTCGTTATGCTCTGGCTCTACCTGAATTCAATTGCCATCCTAATTGGTTTTGAGCTTAATGTAAGCATCAAACATGCAAAGGAAGAGGGAAGGAAAAGGAGTCTTCAGAGCGATTCCTGAAAGCATATGTTACAAAACACTTTCGCTCATTGTTATCCGCTTTATGCAGATAATTCATAAAGGATTTTAATAACTTAGGTGATTATTAACCAAAAACCCTTCATGATGAAATCCTCAAAAAGTACTTACCTTACACGGCGTAAATTCCTCGGGACCGTCGGAACTGCAACGGCGGCATTCACTATAGTCCCGAGACATGTAATTGCGGGGAGCGGCCAGAAAGCTCCCAGCGACCTTATTAATGTTGCCGGTATTGGTGTCGGCGCCCAGGGGGCAGGAGATATCAGCAACATCTGCGACCCGGAAGTCCAGGTTGACAGGCCGCAGAGAACCAGGACCGGGCAGCCGCTGAGCAAGGCTGAAATTGCCAGGCAGGAAGCCGAGCGCGCTGCACGTATGGCCCAGATGCAGCAGCGGCAGCAGGGGGCTCCGCCACAGGCCGGAAGGGTACCACAGCAATTCCCGGGAGGACAACCCCAGAGAAAACCCAGAAAGCTGGCAAATATTTATGCCCTGTGCGATGTTGATTCACAATATGCGGGTTATGTTTTTGCAAGGTACCCAAGGGCTAAGGTATATTCCGACTGGCGCGAAATGCTCGACAAGGAACCATCTATAGATGCGGTTCTTATTGCCACCACCGATCATAACCATGCTCCCATAGCTGCTGCATTCATGAGGCAGAAAAAGCATGTTTATGTTGAAAAACCTATGGCCAAAACCATTTATGAATGCCGGAAACTGGCTGAACTGGCAAAAGAGTATGACATCGTTTCCCAGATGGGAAACCAGGGTCATGCAAGTGAAGGAACAAGAAGGGTTGTCGAATGGGTTCGCTCAGGTGTAATCGGAAATGTAAGGGAAGTTCAGATGTTTACCGACCGCCCGATAGGATACTGGCCTCAGGGCGATATACCAAGACCCGCCGGTGTTAAAGTGCCCAAAAACCTGAACTGGGATGTATGGCTCGGACCGGCTCCCGACAAACCATACAACCCTGAAATATGCCATTTCGTCTGGCGGGGATTATGGGATTACGGAACTGGAGCTATGGGCGATATGGGAGCACATATCTACGACGCTCCGCTGTGGGCCCTTAACCTCGAATATCCCACAAAGATCCAGGCAACCTCAACACCTTACAACAGCGAGTATCTTCCCCTCGCCCAGACTGTAACTTACGAATTCCCCGAAAGATTCAGCCCCGGCATCGGATACATGCCTCCGGTAAAAGTCAAATGGTGCGACGGCGGACTTCTGCCGGAACGCCCCGAAAAACTCGAACCGGGACGACGAGTGGGAACTGTATTCTATGGCGACAAAGGAATAATGATGGGAGGAAATGCTGCAATGCCGTCACTGGTACCTGCCGACCCTGATTTCAAGGGACCGGAGCCATGGCTTGAAAGAACCGGCGATATCTTTGAGGACTGGATAGGAGCAATTATGAACGGCAAAAAAGCCTGCAACGATTTCTCATGGGCAGCCAAAGTGACTGAGATTATGCTTCTGACCAACATTGCTATCCTCACACAGAGATTCAATACAACCCTGGAGTACGACGGGAAGAACATGAAGATCACCAACCTGCCGGAAGCCAACAACTTCTTCCATTACGAATATCGTAAGGGCTGGACGCTTTAAGCGCATAGTATGAAACGCCGGGTTTAAATCTCAGTTCCCGGTCCAGGAACGGTATATGGCCGATTGTTCAGGATTCATTTCCTCAGCCTTGCTTATACGGAACTGTTTCCTTCCCGTTTGCCGGTCTGTAGATTCCGATATGAGGAGCCCTGCATATGACAGATATTTTGCGTAGTCAATCTCCATGGTTGTGTTTACATATTCGAATTCCGCTGCCAGAGACACACCTGCCACGGTTTCGCATGCATCCTGAAATTCCGCATCGGTAAATCCCCTGCGGAATTCCTTGTAATACCTGTTATAAAGGAACCTCATAACATCGTCCATGGATTTTGCATTTCTGCTTGCATTCCTGATAGCAAAATCAAGTATCATTGATACTACTGGTCCCTTGTCGTAATAGGAAATCGCCCTGTCGGGACCTCCGGCCGCATTGCCGAACGGACCATCGCTCCAGGTGTTATAGCTCGCCTGGGTCAGCGACTGATACTTCAGCCCGGGATCGTTCTCGCACGCATTTATATTGCTTTCAAGCGCCGCCAGCAGATCCTCATCGCCAATCAATCCAGCCCTCCTGACCAGGAGATACTCATAATAAACAGTGGCTCCTTCACTGAACCAGAGCAAATTAGTCCGGCTCCCCCTGTCATAGTCGAAGGGCCCAAGCTCATATGGCCTGATCCGCTTTACATTGTAATTATGAAAATACTCGTGGGCGATGAACATAAGGATCCTCTTCATGCCTTCATGCCTGTCGAGCCCCCTGCCTGTAAAACTGATCGTAGTATTGTTTAAATGCTCGATCCCTCCCTGTCCCGGACCAATCCCGATAAATGTATATTCACTGTAAGGTATTTCACCCATCAGGCTGGCTGAGGCTTCAACTATCCTCTTCAGATCTGACATTAGCAATTCTCCGTCAAACTCACCGGCATTCCATGTAACAAACCTGTGAGGGATGCCATTAACTGTAAATGGAGTAAGTTCGTCCAGGTCACCGGTCAGTATGGGGCAGTCGTAAAGAATATCAAAACCGGATGCAATGAATTCATCTTTTTTCCCTTCCACAGGTTTCAGACCGGTTGCAATATCATTCCATTGATTATATGGCTTTACCCTTACCCTGACAGGTGCATGAATGTATCCTGCCGGATACATGAAGGTTGCAGCCGGTATTATGTAGGCATGAGCAGTATCAACATAATTGCATGCAACGAATCTGCGTCCGGAACGAATATCATAGCTGATTGTGAATGTACGATTTTTGCCAGGGACCACCTTCCAGGTATGATCGTCCTCCACATATGCAGCAACAGTTTGTCCGTTGCTTCCGGCTGCCTCAAAATTGCTGACTTCATCCGAATAATCCATAATCTGGTAGTAACCAGGCATCCACTCAGGCATTTTGAATAAGACAGTGTCGGATCCGGGAAACCTGCATTCAAGAACTACATGCATGGAACCATCTGCCGGTGCTTCCATTGATACTTCATAATTTAGATCAGGCACGTCTGCCTGCATTTTTACATCACTGCATGAGGAAATAATGATAGGCAGTAATAAAATCCAGGCCAGTCCGGAGTAATTAACATTTGAGTCATGCCTTCTGGTTATCATATCATAAGGGTTTATCTTGGACAATACATATTTTAAAATAAGCTATATTCCCGATGAGGCCATGAATTTAATGATTTGGGGAGTAAGTTTCTGCTTTTTCCGCCTGAATTGTTAATACAATCGACAATCTGTGAATATCTCTTCCTGACGGAAGTTTTTATTGAAGCTATTTTTAAGGTCTCACAGAAAGGAATAATTTATGAGGAGGATCCGGTTAAAAAAAGAATACAGGCTAAAGGTGTGGGGATTCTTTTTCGTCGTGTTTTCACTATGCTTCATTTTCATACCCCGGTCGAACAGAGCTTTCATGGCTTCCTATTTCAGCACCCGGTGCAGGAGTCACCAGCCAGTCTACAGCAGGAAGCTGAATGACAGGATCCCCGATTATTCTGCACATGCAAGGCTTACAGGGATCTCTGCCTGTGCAGATGAGAAGGACCTGGCTAAAAGAGTGATGACCGGGCAGCTGGTAAGAGTCAGGCAAGGAAGCAACTACAGGGTGGAAAGCATGGAACACAGCTATCCTTACCTTACTCGCGACAGCAGGAGACTGCTTAACGAGATCGGCAGGCGATTCGGCAAAAAGATCGGGAGGGACGGATTAAAGGGTTCAAAGTTCATAATTACTTCGATGACAAGAACTTCGGAGAACATCAGAGGGCTCGGCAAAACCAACGGAAACGCATCGGAAAACAGTCCGCACCTGAACGGCAATGCTTTCGACATCTCATATGCACGTTTTGAAATCCGTAAATATAATGTAACCGAATGCGATAAGTGGTATATGAAAGAAGCTCTGGCAGAGGTTATCTTTGAACTGAGGGAAGAGAAGCTTTGCTGGGCAACATATGAAAAACAGCAGGGCTGTTTCCATATAGTTTCCAGATTGCAATGATAAGTTCTTAGCAGCCGGATAAAACATTTCTAAAAAAAGTTTATAATTGCACTTGCAGTTATTAATCAACTCACACAAAAACAAAAACTCACATTATGAACATTATCAGAACATTACTTGCAAGTTTCATTCTTATCCTTATGTCATCGAGCCTGAATGCCCAGGAAAAAACCGATTTCTTCGCGGACAAATGGAACATGACTATTTTTGGTACACCCAACGGTGATATCAATATGCTGGCCGCGCTTGAAAGGAAGGAAGGGAAACTGGGAGGCACTATTACGGCCGGACAGGAGAGCGGCGGAAATGCCCTTAACATTTCAAACATCGAGGAAAAGGAAAATGCACTCACAATGTACTTTAATGCAGAGGGTTACGATATTGAAATAACAGTCGAAAAGAAGGACGAGAACAACCTGGCCGGATCTATGATGGGAATGTTCGACGTTAAGGCTGTCAGGGCTCCCAAAAAAGAGGAATAGAACACCTCCTTATTGCTTTTAATCTGAAGGATGGATCCATCCCGGCTAAGCAGGTCCGGCATGGGTCCATCCTTTTATCTTTATTTAAAAATGGTATTCACCTATCGCGGCCCGATAAGCTGGAAAAGAATATAGGAAACCATAAGAGTAAAGAAAATGTTAAATCCCTGTCCGATCAGAAAGCTGTAGAAAGGCTTTTTGCTGTCCATCGCCTTCAGGTCAGCAAAACGTGTTTCGAGACCGATGCTTATGAACGCCAGGTTAAACCAGAATGTACTGAAGGATTTGATTACTTTTCCGGATGTTTTAGCTGTTTCGGGGCTTATAAGGAAAGAGAATATTATTGATGCCATGATAAATCCGAGAACGAATTTTGGGAAACGTTCCCATATGATCGAAGCTGATACTTTCTTTCCGTTTTTATTTGACTTGTCCCGGTAGGTCCAGAAAACCGAAATGGCAAAAGCAGCCAGACCCAGAAGGACGTTCTGAGAAAATTTTACAATGGTTGCATATTTGAGTCCGGTCTCTCCGGCAATTGTTCCGGCTGCCACGACTGCTCCCGTGGTGTCGATGGTACCGCCAAGCCATGCTCCGGTAACCATATCTGAAAGACCTATCCATTTTGCTATTATCGGCAACAGTATCATCATCGGGATTGCAATTATCAACACCACAGAAATGATGAATGAAAGCTTTTTCTTATCCCCGTTGATTGCTCCGGCAGTAGCGATTGCCGCAGATACCCCGCAAATAGAAACCGCGCTGGCCAGCATAGTTGAGTATTCGTCGTCGACCTTCATTTTCCGCGACACCCAGAAAGTGAAATACCATACAGACACAACCACAATCACTGCCTGAAGGAGACCAAAGGTACCGGCTGTCATAATATCCTTGAACAAAATTGTTGCACCGAGCAGGACAAGTCCGATTTTTACATAGAGCTCAGTCTGAACACCTGGCCTGAGCCATGAGGGAATCCTGAATAAATTTCCTATTATCAGACCGAGTATAAGTGAAAACAGAACGGTCTCGAGACCGAGGTTCTTAAATCCTGCAAAGGATGAAAGAAACTGGGCAAGAAATGCCAGCAGGCAGACCGCAACAAATCCCGTGACAAACTTTTTCAGCGAATCGCCGCTCAGAAAAATTCCAATGGCTGAAAAGATCCCGAATATCAGGAGGGTTGACAGGATGGCAATAAGCAGGGAGGATGATCCGAACATTTCAGTTATCGCCCCGATGCCATTCCATCCTGCACTTCCCCCGAATGATGGTGTGCCGATCGTATATCCTGCCAGTATAACAAATACAATGATTCCGAATCCGATAGCCACTGATGCCCAGTCCTGGCCAATCGACAGTCGTCTGGTCTTCCTGTTGCTCTTACCTTCTTCGCTCATAATCAATATTTTAGTGTCAGGTTTGGATGGCAGATGGTTTATTGCCATTTGTTTACGCAAATATTGAAACTGTAATCAACTTTTATGGTGGTATTTACTCGTATTTTTCATACGACAAGCTTCTTTCCCTTGGTGGTATTTACTCGTATTTTTCACAAAACGAGCCTCTTTCCTGTTTTCGCTTTTGATTCTTTTCATATTTTCGTCCTGCCGGACATGGCCTGACTTTTATTGCCGTTACCGAAGCAAAGATCCGGATGAAAACCAAACCTAAGAGTAACACTATGACAACAAGAAATTTATCTCAGCACCTGTTGCTGTTCATGCGAAAGCTTGCCTTTACTTATGCTTTTACTGTTCTGTTATCTGTGCCTCTTACCCTGTCGGGGCAGGAAGAATCCTTCAAACCCGGGGGCTTACCCGAAGCTCGGATATTCACAAGCCTTAACACGACCTTCACCGATGGTGAGAATCATACCAAATTTGACCTGACCCGTGCTTATTTCGGATACAGCTACAATTTCACCAAAAACTTTTCGGGCAGGGTTGTTTATGATGCAGCCAGCCCGGCCCCGGGAAAACCCAATTTCAGCGGGATGCTGAAATTCGGATACCTCAGATACCGGAATGACAGGCTGACAGTAACGGGCGGCATGATACCACTTCCGGAATATGAGGCAGGTGACGGCAAATGGGGTTACCGATACATTTATCGTCCCGCTCACGAATTGTATGAATTCGGAGGGGCAGCCGACCTGGGATTAAGTGTTGCATACAAATTCAACTCATGGTTATCGGCTGATCTCACAGTTATGAATGGAGAAGGCTACAAGGTGCTTGAATCAGATTCGACATTCAAAGCCGCACTGGGGTTTTCTGTAACACCTGTCGACGGAGCCTGGTTTCGCCTCTACTTCGACAATATGACGAAAGAAGGAACCAGCCAGAATACTGTCGAGATGATCGCTTCATATGAGAGCAATGGCGCAGCTGTTTCTGCAGCCTATAACTACAGGAAAAACCATCTGATGCAGAAAAACCATGATTATCACGCTATAACGGTGAATGGTTCGGTTACTGTTGGGGAGAAAACAAAGCTCCTGGGCAGGTTTGACAATGTTTCGGTAATTATTCCCGATGACGGCGCTGTTCCATGGTATCCGTCAAGAGAGGGACAGCTTTACCTCATCGGACTGCAGTATAACATTGCTCCCGGTGTGAATATTTCGCCTAACTTCCAGGGATGGCAGCCTTCAGGGCCGGGAAAACCTTTTGTATCTTCATTTTTCCTGTCGCTCGACCTGAAGTTGTAAAACAGCAGCAGGAATTACAGGATTATCTGACCGTTTGAAGACTAATCGATCCTGAATGTGTCTTTAATAAGGTCATCCTCATCACTGCTCGGGCCCATGTAAAGCTGGTAATCCATTTTTTCCAGCACCCATGTACCGGTATCCGGATCATAATACCTGAGTCTCTCAAAAGGACAAGAGATTGAAACCGTCCCTGTCTCCCCCGGATTAAGCGAAATCCGCTCAAATCCCTTAAGAAGCTTGTGTTCCCTTTCAACTGTGCTGCCATCAAATCCGATATACAGCTGAATGACCTGATCGCCCTTACGGTCGCCTGTGTTTGTCACATTTAATGAAGCAGTTACCCGATCCGAACCGCATTCTACACTGAGGCTGTCGTGAGTGAATTCAGTGTAAGAAAGACCGAAACCGAACGGGAATGAGGCATCGTTACCATCATGGTCCAGTTTTATATATCCATGATACCTGTCATAGATCACCTCTGTGGCATTAATGTCAAATCCGGGATAATGGCTTTCATCCCGAGCCACCGTGAACGGCAGCTTTCCTCCAGGATTGACATCGCCAAACAGCACTTTGGCTATAGCTGTCCCGCCTTCCATTCCCGGATAAAACGCGTGAATTATTCCTCCTGCAATGTTTTTCCATTCTTCGACAATTATTGCACTTCCACCGATCAGTACAACCACTGAATTCTTATTCAGACTTGCCGTTTCACGGATCATCATGCTTTCGTTCTCGTGCAGCCTGAGGCTTTTCCTGTCACCGCCCGTGGTATATTTGCTTTTGGTTGCAAACTCCCCTTCATCATCATGGTTATAGCCCACAACATAAACCACAGCATCTGCCTCCCGGATTTTTTTCTTCAGCGAATCGGTGTTTTCACCGCTGTCGTAAATGAATTCAACTTCTGAACCATATAGTTTATTCAAACCATCAAGCGGGGTAACGATATATGCCGGCCTTACCCGGCTTGAACCATGATCCCCGATGTTCTGTGAGACTGCAAGTTTTCCCGCAACCACAACACGCCTTATTTCATTTCTGTCAAATGGAAGAACCTCATTCTTATTCTGCATTAAAACCATTGATCTTTCAGCAGCTTCCATAGCAAGTGCAACATGATCCTTGCAGCCAATGACAGATTCGGGATAATCCGGCTGAGGATCGGGAGCCATTTCATATTTCAGGACGGTCCTTGCCACCCTGAAAGCGCTTTCATCGATCTTATTTTCAGGCACACTGCCATCTTGTACAGCTTTGAGCAGCTTACTTCCATAAAACCGGGTTGTCGGCATCTCAATGTCAAGTCCGGCATTGGCTGATAATTCCGTATTCCTTACAGCAAAAATAAAATCACTGATGACAAATCCCCTGAATCCCCAATCCTCTTTCAACACCCTGGTCAGAAGATGCTTGCTGGCACAAACCTGGTCGCCCCTGAATTTGTTATAGGAACCCATCACACTTGCAGCACCATTGTCGACGCATTCCATGAAGTGTGAAAGATAAACTTCCCTCAATACCCTTTCATCAGCTTCCACATTCACGTCAAAACGTGTATTCTCCTGGTTGTTAACGGCATAATGCTTGACACAGGCCATAACATTGTTCGATTGGACTCCCTTCATCAGTGAAACTCCCATCTGACCGGTAAGGTATGAATCCTCCCCGTAACCCTCCTGAGCCCTTCCGCCGGCAGGATGCCGGAGGAGATTGATGCAAACTCCTCCAAAATAATTTCCTCCGGCAGCCCTGATCTCCCTTCCTATTGCATCACCAATCCTGTATTCCAGATCCCTGTCAAAGGAAGCAGCACGGGCAATGGAAACCGGAAAACACGTTGCCTGACCACTCACCAGTCCGCGGGGACCGTCAAAAAAACGCATTGTCGGAATATTCAACCTTTCATTGCCTCCGGCCTGGTAGGCATAATGGTTGTACTTCATCCCGCTGCCGGCCATCTCAAGAACAAACTTCAACATGCTTTTAAGGACAGGTGTCATCATGGTTACCTTTTCTTCAATGGTCATTTTGCCAACAGCTTCACGGGCCATTTTGTCTATCTCATCATCAGTGACCACCCTGCGCTCCAGTTTTATGATTTCAGGCTTTGGATTTATCCTTAAGATAAAAAAAGCAAGTAGAAGGATAGCGAAAAAGATAAGCAATCCTATTCCAATTTTGATTAAAATATTCATGACGGGCTAATTAATGTGTGTTATTTATTAAGCTGGCTGAAATTTCCACAGTTGCGGGCCGGAAAGCATCAAGGCGACTGTTCAGCACTTGTTCCGGTAAACCTGAATGTGTCGATGGTGCAAAGGGTTTCCTGCTGGGAATTTCCATACTCGGAAGGGATCATGTAGCTGCCCCTTGCTGATGGATCAGTGAAAGAAAACCACAGAGTATGAATCCCCTTAACTGGCTTTACAGCCATGGTTACGGTAATCCATTCATCTGAAGTCCCGCCCGGGATATCGACGCTTCCCAGTGAGCCTGTCCATGCAGAGCCTGCACTTACGTTAATGCGGAAGGACTTTGTTCCTGGTTTCAGTCTTATTGACAGAGAATCGGCTCCATTTCCGAAATCCAGATACCTGAAAGCTGCCTTATCCCTGGTCCATATCCTTCCCAGTACCTCATTCCCGTCACTTAAGGTCTGAATACGCACATTTCCAAAAAGAAGACATGCTCTTGCCGCATCCGTTTCACTGAATGCATCAAGAGGATCTCCTGCACCCTGGGAAGTCATGACTACCTCCGGAATAGTTCCGTCATCCCTGAAGCTTATTGGTTCAAGGCAGGCTTTCCTCATTGCAACGCTCCCATTGGTAGCCCTGTGGTAAAAAACATACCAATTGTCACGGAATTGTACAATCGATCCGTGATTGTTCCATACATTCGGATCGCAAAACCTGTTGTCAATAATAACACCCTTATAGGTATACGGCCCCATCGGGCTATTGCTTACAGAATATCCCAGACAGGTAGGAGCTCCTCCCCTGCTTACGTCTGCATAAACCAGGTAATAAAGTCCGTTCCTCTTTATCATATAGCATCCTTCATGGAAATAGTGCTCTTCCTCTGTTATAACATTTTCCCTGATGGTTGTTGTGTCAATGCTCATCATATCAGGATTCATCCTTGCCATTTTGGCATTGAACTGTCCCCAGACATAATAAGCCTTTCCGTCATCATCAATGAAGACTCCGGGATCGATCTGGTTGAAGCGCCCCACATCGATTGGTTTTCCGTTCATAAAAGGACCCAGCGGTGAATCTGAGATTGCAACTCCCTCTGTGTTAACGGATGAAGCCAGACAATAGTAAAGATAATATTTGCCTTTATAGTATTGAGCATCCGGGGCATAAAGGTAGGAATCACTGTAAGGGACCTGATCACCGGGTCCGGCCGAAGCAAAGCTCTCCTCTGATACTTTCCAGACCTTCAGATCATCAGAAGATAAAACCCTGTAGCTCTTTGAACAATAGTAATCCGGACTTTCATCCCGGGAGCCATAGACGTAAATCTTCCCGTCGGACCAGACATGAGCCGAAGGATCAGCTATATAAACTCCGGGCGGTACAATGGGATTCTGTGATGTAATATTGACCACAGCCACCAGGAGTGCTGAAATACATAATATTCTCTTCATGCTGACTGTGTTTTTAACTGAGGTTATAGCAGGGTTAACAGTTAATTCTTCCTACTAAGATAGTAAGAATTGACGAAATCTGTACGCTGCCTTTTCAGCCAGGGTCCGTGAAATAAAGAATTTAAGTGAAACTAAAAGGCCACCTGCACATCAAAATAGCAGGTGGCCTTAAAAGATTGATTTTAAAATACCTTATTTTACAAACTTGGCGTTAATCAGATATTCTGCGCTGAGTCTGATGCCCTCGAGCGATTCCTTGAGCATGGCAGCCTGCGCCTGCGGATCTCTCTGTCCGAAGCCGGCACCTGCCGGAGCACCACCCTGCCTCTGTCCGCTCTGCGCAGGAGCACCTGCCTGCTGGCCCTGCGGCGGCCCCTGCCTCTGTCCGGCCTGACCCTGAGGCTGGCCCTGCTGCTGACCTTGCTGTCCCTGCTGGCCGCTCATCCTTTGCTTCATCATATCCATCATAGCAATCGACTGCTTCCTCTGTTCGTCGGTCATTTTGCCTTCCATCTCAACAAACCAGTCCTTGTGCCCGTTTTTGTAAAACTGCTTGAAAATGGGCAGAAAATCTATCTTGCCGCTCTCACCAATTACGTAATCATCTTTAATATGAAGAACACTGAAGCGGTCAGGATACTTTTTCAGGTAAGTAACAGGATCCATACCACCTATCTTGATCCAGTATACATCCATCTGGAAGAATACCTTGTCGGGATCGGTGTTCTGAATGAGGAAATCCTCAAAAGTGAGGTCTGTACCCGGTACTGTTGCAAATTCCATGCTGTGGTTGTGATATCCGAATTTAAGTCCTCTCTTGCCAGCCTCAGCTCCGATAAGGTTCATGAGATTACATTCAGCCTTAAGGGCTTCAACGTTGGATGACCAGGTGTTCATGGGAAAAACAACATATTTGCATCCCATAACCTTATGGTCGTCGAAAAGCTTGCCCCAGGCTTCGAGGGTGCCGGGAATATCCTTCACATCAAACTTCGCCCTGGCATGGCTTGAAATTATATCAAGGCCGTATTTTTCAGCAAGCGCGGCATAATCGGCAGGCGAATATCCCGCTACCTGGCCTCTTCCGGCATTGTAGTTTGAAATCTCCATTACATTGTAACCATATTCACCAAGAGACTTTAGGGAGCCTTCAATGTCCGATTCAAGTCCCTTGACAGAATAGGTAGCAATTCCGATCTGTTTCTTTTTAGCCTTAGGAGCACCTTCAAGACAGGTAAAAGGAGCCGCCAGCGCCAGAACAAGTACATAAATTATTAATGACGTCTTTTTCATGAGTTTAAGAATTGGTATAACATTTTTTGTGATTACTCTAAGCTATTAGGACAGTTCAAACTCCCGTTTTATTTCAGTGAATTGAAGAATTTTTCAACAGTGTGAATTATTCACTTTTTCCTTCAAATGTATTCTTTTTTTATGCTACATTTCAAAGCTTATTCGGCTGTCGCCGACTTTGACAGCGATCGATGCGGGCAATTAACTGAACTTTTTATTCAATTTTTAATTTTTTCAGAAATGTTAAAAAAAGAATCCGGTAAAGGTAACTCCGGGGGAAAAACAATTTCCCGCAGGAGTTTTTTAAGGACGACAACTGCGGCATCAGCCGCCTTTACGATTATCCCGTCAGTAGCTATGGGAAAGAAGCTTGGTTACCAGGCTCCCAGCGATACTCTCAATGTGGCGCTGGTTGGCGCCGGCAGTCAGGGATCGGGCGATATCGGAAGCATCTGCGCAGCCGAAGTAGCCCAGGCAGCACAGGGTCCGATGGGAATGGCATCCAGGGCAGGCACCGAAAAACTCGTTGCAGTTTGTGATGTTGACTGGGGCTACGGACCTGTAGCAGGAACATTTGCGAAATATCCCAGTGCAGCGAAGTACAAGGACTGGAGAGTGATGTTCGACGAAATGGGAAAATCGATCGACGCCGTTGTTATAGCCACAGCCGACCACAACCATGCCAATCCTGCTGCAACCGCAATGACTCTCGGTAAGCATGTCTATGTCGAAAAACCATTGACTCACACCATCTATGAGTCGCGCCTCCTTACAAAACTTGCCAAAAAGTATGGAGTGGCAACCCAGATGGGTAACCAGGGATCATCGGGCGCCGGTGTCCGTCAGGCATGTGCATGGGCATGGGCCGGGGAAATTGGCGAAGTCAGGAAAGTGGATGTCTGGTCGAGCCGTCCAATCTGGCCCCAGGGACTTGATACTCCAACCGAAGTTATGAAGGTTCCGAAAACCCTCGACTGGAACCTCTGGATCGGTCATATGCCCTTCCGCCCTTACAACAGTGCCTATACACCTTGGAACTTCAGGGGATGGTGGGATTTCGGAACCGGAGCCTTCGGCGACATGGCATGTCATAATATGCACCCGGTATTCAAGGTGCTTCAGCTCGGATACCCGATAAAGGCTCAGGGTCAGTCAACAACCTTGAAGAAGGACGGCTGCCCTCATGCCCAGATAGTTAAAATGACCTTCCCTGCCCGCCCGAACCTTCCTTACATGGCTATGCCTGAAGTGGAAGTAACCTGGTACGACGGCGGATTCCGTGCAATGGCGCCTGACGTCCTTCCGGAAGGCAAAACATGGCAGGGCGAAGGTTGTGCCCTTTACGGAACCAGAGATACCCTTATCCTGGGAAGCCACGGTGCCAATGCTTACCTTCTCTCCGGACGCACTCCCAAGTCGCCAGAGGTTCTGAGAGTAGTCCCCGACAACAACCACTACCTCGACTGGGTGGCTGCATGCAAAGATCCCGACCTCCGCACCAAAATTGCTTCCCATTTCGGCGAGGCAGGACCTTTCAACGAAATGGTGCTTATGGGCGTTCTGGCAGTCAGACTTCAGAAAATGAACAGGATACTGGATTGGGACGGTGAAAATATGATGTTTACAAATATCACCGATACCGACAGGGTTTCAATATTCTCACAGACTATGGACATGGGAAGAATGATGGCCCAGGCCAGTGCCCAGGCAAGAACCGCCGGAGGGGCCGCACCGGCAGCCGGTCGAGGAGGCGCTCCTGCAGGCGGACCCGGTGGACCAGGCGGCCAGCGTCCTGCAGATCCCAGCATGGTAAATGCAAAAGAATTCGTTACATCCCTTATCAGGCATGAATACCTGAATGGTTTCAGGCTGCCTGATATGCCGGCATAATTCCTTGCTTTGCATCGACCTTAAGGGCAGCCCGTGAATATTATGAGCTGCCCTTTTTTCTGATTAAAAAATCTTAGCGTAAATATTACGCTAAGCTTGTATTTGTTATAGTTTTTGCGTAAATTGGAATGACATAATCCTCCTATGAACCTTAATCCCCATATTTCGGTCGACTGTGTAATATTCGGCTTCAACGAAGGGACACTGAAGGTATTACTGATAGAAAGGGAAAAAGAAAAAGGCGCTCAACTTGGCGGACACAAACTCAAATTGCCCGGAAGCCTTATCTCAGAACAGGAAGACCTGGATACCTCAGCAATCAGAACACTCACCGAACTCACCGGCCTTAATAATATTTTCCTCAAACAATATTCAGTCTTCGGTGATCCGGGACGGCTAAAACCACATGAAGATCTTGAATGGCTCCGCCGTACCACCGGAATGAAAGTCGACAGGGTGGTAACGGTAGCCTATTATTCGCTTATAAAAATATCCGACAGTGCCATTACCGACAGGACTATCTGGCACCCGGTGAATAATCTCCCCGAACTGATATTCGACCATAACTATATTGTAAAAGAAGCCCTCCGGAACCTCAGGAATGAATTCAGGTTAAAACCTCTTTGCTTTGAACTGCTTCCCAAGAAATTCACTCTGCGTCAGCTTCAGGGTATTTTCGAATCAATCCTCAATATAACTCTCGACAGCCGGAATTTCAGAAAAAAGATCAGGAAACTTAATTACCTTATTGCGCTTACTGAGAAAGAAAAAAATGTAAACCACAAACCGGCAAAATTATACAAGTTTGACAGGCACCGCTATGAAAAGCAAGAGAAGCCTCTTTTGTGATGCTGGTCTCCAGCTGCCATTGTCTCTGACCAGGCAGCACGTATGTTCTTTAGGTTTTTTAAATCACCGAAACTGATAAAAGATGAATAAAACATCTAAATCCCTGATTATATCCATAATGATGTTGCTGCTGGTCATTTCGGCCAGACTCACAGCCCAGGTTGAATGGATATCAAGCACGGCTGAGAGGCCGTGGGCTTCAGCCGATGCCCGGCTGGCAAGTCTTTCAAAGTCAAAAACTGAAGTCACAATTCTTCCTGATATAAAAGAGCAGATGATCGACGGCTTCGGGATATGTTTCAACGAACTCGGCTGGACATCTTTGTCAATGCTTGATCAGCAGGGCCGTGAAGCAATCCTGAAAAACCTCTTTGACCCTGACGAAGGGCTTAAGCTAAATATCTGCCGTATGCCAATCGGCGCAAACGATTATGCAAGAAACTATTACTCGCTTAACGATTCAGTCAATGACTTTGAAATGAAGTACTTTTCTCTCGGTCGCGACAGAGAAATTCTAATCCCGTACATTAAAGCTGCAATGAGATACAAACCCGATCTTAAGGTCTGGGGATCTCCCTGGGTACCGCCTTACTGGATGAAGACAAACAATCATTATGCATGCCGGCCGGGATCAGACAACGGACTTACAAAAGAACAATCAGGCAGGGAAGGTCTGACCCAGTTCCGGATGCAACCCCGGTATCTGAAGGCTTATGCTTTATATTTTACAAAGTATATCGATGGTTACAGGAAAGAAGGAATAAATATAACCGGAGTTCACGTTCAGAATGAAATGAACTCCTGCCAGAATTTTCCATCATGTATATGGACCGCTAACGACCTTGGAATCTTCATCGGAGGTTATCTGGGACCTGCAATGAAATCAGCTTTCCCTGATGCTGAAATATGGTACGGGACATATGAAAGACCATGGGTGGAAAAAATTGACACCATAATGCAAAATCCTGATGTGGCTCAATATATAACAGGAGTCAGTTTCCAGTGGGCCGGGAAACAGGCAATACCCGGAGTCCATGCCAGATACCCTGAACTGAAACTGATGCAGTCGGAAACCGAATGCGGACGCGGCACAAACGACATGGCAGCTGCGGAATATACATTTTCTCTTATGAAACATTATTTCGAAAATGGAATAAGCACATATACATTCTGGAACAGCGTCCTTGACGAAACCGGGAAAAGCATGTGGGGATGGAAGCAGAACTCAATGATAACCATAAACAGTTCAACAAAAGAGGTTGTGTATCATCCCGAATACTACCTTCTCAGGCATTTCAGTTCTTTTGTAATGCCCGGGGCCAGAAAGGTAAAAACAGAAGGTGATAACTCAGGAATTCTGGCTTTTCTCAATCCTGATAAAAGCCTTATAATAATTGCCTGCAACAAGGATGAAACAGACAGAGAGATTAATGTCAGGATTGACAAAAAAAGACTGTCCGTAACACTGCAGGCTCATTCATTCAATACTTTTAAAATCAAATAATCCCTCCATCCGATGAAAAAGACTTTGATACTCAACCTAATCCTTTTGATGACAGGTTCCCTCATCTTTTCACAGCAGGTAACACCCCCTGCCAGACCCAATCCGCCTGCCTTCACCGGTATGGGGGGAAACGATTTCTCTGCCGTTATCGACAGAAACAAACCTGTAACTTTCAGGAACCCCGTGATACCAGGCTTCTGGTCCGACCCGAGCGTTTGCAGAGTTGGAGAAGACTACTATTTGATTACCAGTACATTTGAGTATTTTCCCGGAGTACCTGTGTTTCACAGCAGGGATCTGGTCAACTGGGAAATGATAGGCTACTGCATCCACAGGGCTACACAACTGCCAAAGGGCCTCAACATTTTTGCCGCTACATTGAGATATAATAAGGGAACTTTCTACATGATAACTACCAACATCGGGGGAGGCGGCAATTTTTACATAACAGCCGAAAATCCTGCCGGCCCCTGGTCTGATCCGATATTTATCGAGGCCCAGGGTATCGATCCCGATCTCTATTTCGATGATGACGGAAAGGCTTATGTCATTTCCTCAACTTTTGTGCTTTTTGAAATCGATATCGCAACAGGCAAATCGCTGTCGGAAGGAAGGAAAGTCTGGAGCGGTACAGGCGGACGATATCCCGAAGGACCGCATATCTATAAAAAGGATGGCTTTTATTACCTGATGGCTGCGGAGGGTGGTACAGAGGAAGCTCATTCCGAGACTATTGCCAGAAGCAAAAATATATGGGGACCATATAATCCGAATCCATCAAATCCTATCCTCACCAATTGCAATGCTGCCGGACAGGTAAGTCCGATTCAGGGACTGGGTCATGCCGACATGATCGAGGCTCATGACGGCTCCTGGTGGATTGTATTCCACGGTTACAGAAGTGTGGGAGGAACCCATCATATTATCGGAAGAGAAACCTGCCTCGCTCCGGTTTGCTGGCCTGAACACGGCTGGCCGGTGGTTAACGGAAACGGCACAATCACAACAGATATGACCTGTCCCACCCTTCCGTTGAAACCCCTTACTGCCAGACCGGCACGCTCCGACTTCAACTCAACCACTACCGACCTGGAATGGAATTACCTGAGGTATCCCGTTCAGGATAATTATTCCCTTTCGGCACGAAAGGGTTTTCTGAGGCTGAAAGGATCAGAACAGACAATAGAGGACCGGAAATCGCCCACGTTTATTGGAAGAAGGGTTCAGCACCTTTCCTTCACTGCCTCCGCCCAGGTGGAATTCAACCCGGCAAATGCAAATGAGGAGGCCGGACTGATTCTCCTGAACAACGGGGCCCATTTCGACATCCTGATAAAGCGCTCAGGCGGCAAAAGGGTCGCTGTTGCCAGTCTCAGGTTTGGAAACGTGGTACATGAATCGGAGCCTGTTATCCTTAAACCGGGTCCGGCAGTGCTGACAATAGAGGGCGAAAGGTCGAACTTCAGATGTCTCTGCCGGCAGGGTAATGAAAAACCCAGAGAGCTGATAACAGCGATGGCCAGATACTTAAGCTCCGAAACAGTGGGAGGATTCACAGGCATTTATGCCGGAATGTATGCAACAGGAAACGGAAAAGCCTGCTCTGCCCCGGCTGATTATGACTGGTTCGAGTACAAAGGGGAATAATTGACCATGCCAACCATAATAATCCATTAATGATCATGAAAAAACATTTTCTGCTTCTTTTGTCAGGGGTTCTGATCATGCTGCCTCTTTCAGGTCAGACCACCGGTACCTGGGGCGACCAGGGGAACGGGACATACATCAATCCGATCCTAAATGCAGACTACTCAGATCCGGACGTAATAAGGGTTGAAAACAAATATTATATGGTTTGTTCGGAATTCCACTTCATGGGAATGCCAGTCCTGGAATCAGACGATATGATAAACTGGAGAATTATTGCTCAGATCTACAACAATATAGGATTACCCGGATATGATACATATGAAAAATATGGCAGGGGATCATGGGCTCCGGCCTTGCGCTGGCACAACAACAAATTCTGGGTTTATTTCTGTACCCCCGACGAGGGGCTTTTCATGAGTTCGGCTCCCAAAGCCGAAGGGCCCTGGGAACCTCTGACACATGTAAAGGAAATTTCCGGATGGGAAGATCCCTGTCCTTTCTGGGATGAAGACGGAACAGGATATCTCGGACATAGCAGGGTGGGTGCCGGACCAATTATCATTCATAAACTCAGTCCCGACGGAAAGTCTCTGCTCGATGATGGGCTGACTGTTTATACTGGCCCCGTTGCTGAAGGAACAAAGATCCACAAATGGAACGGTTTCTATTATTTCAGCATTCCGGAGGGTGGTGTTGAAAGAGGATGGCAGACCATCCTGAGATCTAAATCCATCTATGGTCCGTTTGAGAAAAAAGTGGTCCTCGAAAAGGGAAGCACACCAATCAACGGACCTCATCAGGGTTCAATAGTTGACACACCTGACGGAGAATGGTGGTTCTATCATTTTCAGTCCGACGGAGCAATGGGCAGGGTGGTTCATCTGCAGCCAATGACCTGGCAGGAAAACTGGCCTGTGATAGGAGTCGATATCGACCGTAACGGAATCGGGGAACCGGTCTATGTATGGAAAAAGCCTGCTATAAAGGGCAACTTTAAAATTTCCGCACCTCAGTCGGATGACGATTTCAACTCAGTTACGCCTGGCCTGCAGTGGCAATGGAACCACAATCCGGTTAAAGACCTTTGGTCAATGACGGTAAAACCCGGTCATCTTTCGATGACAGCCTCAAAATCGGAATATTTCCTGAAAGCCCGTAATACAATAACTCAAAAGGTTATGGGAACAACAGGTGAAGCGGTGACCGAAATGGATATCACCGGCCTTGCCGACGGTCAGAAAGCCGGACTTTGCAGTATGGGAGGAAGGAACAACAACCTGATAGGAATAATGAAGAAGGAGTCCGGTCTTTTTGTCTATGTTGAAAATAACGGTAAAACAATTGCTGAAAATCCCTATAAAGGGAAGAAAATATACCTTAAGGTTAAGCTCGACGTAAGGGGAAACATAAACCAGTTCTTCTACAGCCCCGATAACAAAAAATTCACCCGGCTTGGTGAAACCTTCCATGTGTCGGCCGGATTCTGGAAAGGTACCCGTCTCGGTCTGTATTCATATAACGAAAAAGCCGACGGCGGGATAGCATCATTCAACTGGTTCCTTTACGATTATGACGGGCCCAAAGGCCAATGATAAAAATGTCAGAGGCTTACAATCTGGAATGTAAATCCTTTTCCGCCGCAAAAAAGACTATTATCGAAACAGGCGACTGCCTTGATATCGCTGCCTGATATGATTGCCGAGGCATTGCATTTTGTACATGAAGGGAGACTGAATATTTCGCCGTTGTCGCAAGCAAGTATATGCTGGTTGCGCTGTTTATCCCAGGCAATGCCGTTGGGACAGTTCGACAGGAAACGGATTACACCGTGATCATCCCGGTAATTAAGTATACGTTCGGCCCACACATTCCCGAGAGTGGAGGTAATGACAGCCGGGGTTCCGTCATGATGTCTGCCGCATATAACAATTGTATTTCCTGCCGCCAGTATTTCGCTGAACACGCAGGGCTTATTGTATCCCCGGTACTTCTCGTTGTAATTGGTAACCTGCCAGTTCAGCCCGTCGTCCGATCTCAGGATCTCACCTTCATCGGTGACAGCCATAAAAAAGGACTCTCTGGCCGTGACAGAAACAATGTTGCCATTCGCCCCTGTCTCAATAACATTCCACGACCTGCCGTTAACCGACAGGAGAATGGTACCTTCGTCAGCTCCGGCAATTATCATATCCTGACGGGCAGCCATCCCGTTTATATCCTTTTCTGTACCGGTTACTGCCGGTTCAAATATCTTCCCGTCTTCTGACCACAAAACAGTACCCCCGTCGCCGGCAACCAAAGCACCCTGCTGCCATACAGCAGCACAGTTCAGGTCACTGCCCTGAGTGCTGCGGATCCTTATCCTTTTGCCTGAATCATCAATGAGATCGATCATTCCGCCCGTTCCTACTGCAAGGAACATATTGCGGTATGGAACTGCATCCCTGTAGCCCTCATAGGAGGTCTGGAAGACAAGGGGCAGAAGAAATAGAAACAATCGGGTGATCAGCGGAATCATTGTCTGAAAGATGATAAATAAAAAAGGGGGCTGATAAAGATAATATAAAACTACCTCGGGTACAGCCCCCTTTAACTAACCTAAACCCATCACTTACCCGTATCCTTTACATTTTTTAAGTTCAAAACTATTTATCCTGGTAACCATCATTTCAGCCCCCTGTTCCTTATCCGGAAATAATCAAATGAAACCTCGAATGGTGAATCAGGCTGGGCAGGTTGCTGCATGCCCGGCATATTGCCGAATCGTGCAAACCGGGGATCCATCGCACCTTCGCAAACCATCATGCCTGCCGAGATGTCCTTCAGCATAAGGCTGGCGCTTCCTACCTGTCTGAAGGTCTTTCCATCGGCCGATACCGAAGCAGTGTAAAGGCTTCCCTTCTTATCAAGCTTCAGGAAGAGAGTGTTATCATCACCTATGAAACCGGACATGCTGAGGGTGGCGATAATCTTGTAATACCCGTCTTCTTCCGTCGCAAGCATTACAGATCCTGGCCCTCCCATGGATCCGAATCCCATTCTTCCTCCGCCGCCGGCGCCATAAACCAGTTTAACGTAGTTGTCATCATCCTGGTAAGCAAGTATGCCTCCGTTCTGGCTGAAACCCGCAGGCTTGCGCGAGTAAACAACCCTGGTATCAATCGTCCAGTCGGTGTTGGCGCTTTGAAGAAGGAGGTTCTCAGCATTGTTGTTAGCTGCCTGAAGGTCTCCCTTTGCAGATGTAATGGTCATGGATCCTGGCTTTTTGGAAAGGCTCCAGTTGGACGAATTACCCCTTGTCCACTTCCACTGGGGCGCTGCT
>CAYSBL010000004.1:0-149176 GCA_964429295.1 uncultured Rikenellaceae bacterium | reverse complement strand
TTATGTAAGCAAAAACAGGGCAGCAGTATTCAAGGCCTGGATTGTAAGGAATCCCTGAATCCTGTCTGCCGGTTGCAGCCTTACTAATCACAACAAAAAGTTGTTAAAAAACATTAAATTAATACATTCGGAAGGTGTTGATTGGCATGATTTTGCTATTGTTATCGGGAGTTTTCATAAATTGCAGCCACATCACATAAATACACGATTATGTCAGCAAAAACTAAATTTCTACTGATACATGGTCTTTTGACCTTTATTTTTGTTTTACCAGTTGATTCACAGTCTGTAAATGAATGGCGCGGCTCAGGCCGGACCGGAATATATTCCGAGGCATCACTGCTGAAAAGCTGGCCTGCTGCAGGACCATCCCTGCTGTGGGAATCCATGGACGCCGGTACTGGTTTCTCCAGTGTCACAGTAACTGATGACGCGGTTTATATTACAGGTCGCAAGGGAGATCATGATTATCTTACAGCCTATACTCAGGATGGAAAAGTTAAATGGTCCACTCAGTATGGTAAAGCATCCGACAGCAACTATCCCGATTCAAGGAGTACGGCAACCTGGTCCAATGGCAGACTGTACCTTGTAAGCGGTGCAGGCGACATGGTATGCATCGGTACTGATGGCAAAATTATCTGGTCAGTAAATTATTTCCGGAAATACAATGGTTCTGCGCCAAGGTTCGGGATATCCGAATCGCCGGTTGTCATCGACAACAAGGTGATCGGAACACCGGGAGGAAATATGGCTGCCGCAGTTGCATTCAACGCTTCAAACGGCAATGTGGTATGGACCACTCCTCCCGTAAATGAAGGAACCCAATACGTAAATCCCCTTGTGCTCGAATCTGGAGGAAAGAAAATACTAGTCACGGTAACAACGGCTAGCATACTTGGAATAAATCTGGCCGACGGCAAACTGCTCTGGAAGGTTAACTATGAAGGTCTTAATGCTGAACAGGGAGGAAGGCGGAACCATACAAACACTCCCATCTTCCGTGATGGACACCTTCTAGTTGCAAACGGATACTCCCAGGTTGCAGTCAAGCTTAAGATAAATCCCGACGGATCGGCTCCAACAGTTGTATGGAAAAATACCGATCTCACCCCTCATGTCGGTGGTGCTGTGCTTCTGGGAGATCTCATTTTCAGCTCAACACATGACAATAATTCAATGGGAAGATGGATATGCGTTGACTGGAATACAGGGAAGACACTATGGATCAATGACTGGAACAATAAGGGATCTGTAATTTCCGCCGACGGGATGCTGTACCTATTTGAAGAGCGTTCGGGAAATGTAGGTCTTGTAAAACCCGGAAAAGAAAAGCTTGATGTGGTTAGCCAGTTCCGTATCACAAAGGGAACTGGCCCATACTGGGCTCACCCTGTAATAAATAAGGGCAGACTTTTCATACGTCACGGTGAATATCTTGCGGTTTTTTCACTTAAATCCAAATAACTTCAATAACAATTTACGGCGGTTTAACCTATTTTTGGAAATAATTGCAAACCCTTCAGATCAAACAAAGGAAACAGAATATGAAAAGAATTCTCATCATCGTACTTTCACTGATAATAATTGGAGCAATTGGCTATGGGGTGTTTTACCTTTTCTTTTCCGATCCCGGTGCGACCAGATCGGAAAATGAACTTATTTCCGCCAACAGATCAGCAAGTACATCGGTACAGATTGAAGATGGCAAGGTTAAGGGGTGGAGAGAAGTGAACCGGACCGGTATCTCGGACGAACAAGGGCTGTTGCAGTCCTGGCCGGAAGGTGGACCAGGTCTTATCTGGTCGAATACTGAGCTTCCCAAGGGAAACTCCTCGGTGACTTTCGGGAACAATACTATTTACATTACCGGGCTCGAGGAGTCCAAGGATGTTTTGGTGGCACTGGATTCTTCAGGAAATATAAAGTGGAAAACCCCTTACGGGAGGTTCTGGGAAAAATCGTATCCTGAAAGCAGATGTACACCAACGGTGGACGGGGAAAGAGTATATGTCACAAGCGGATTCGGAGATATCGCATGCATAAACGGAATTACAGGTGAGATAATATGGTCCCGAAAAGCAAGTGAGGAGAATGGTGGTACTTACGGCCCCTGGGGAATTGCTGAATCACCAATTATCGATGAGGAAAAACTGTATTTCACCACCGGAGGCCAGCAGACTACAACCATAGCTCTGGACAAGAATTCAGGTGACCTGGTATGGAGGTCCGAAAGCCTGAAAGACCCCGCTTCTTACCTGTCACCAATCCTGATTGAGAAGTCAGGTATCAGGATTCTTGTCAATATAACACCCCGTTTCATTTACGGTGTCGATGTTTCGGACGGAACCATCCTCTGGAAAATGAACCACAGGGAGGCTCTTGGAAAAAAGGATCCGGACGATACGGGTCAGATTTTATGTGTTACTCCCCTGTATTCCGGTAACAGGATATATATGACCGGGGGCTATAACCACGGAGGCCTGATGATCGATATCGGCGATGACGGGAAAAGTGCCAGGACTGTATGGAAAGATGACGTTCTTGATGTCCATCATGGAGGTGTGGTACTGGTTGACGGGTATCTGTACGGAGCGAACTGGATAAACAATGGCAACGGCGACTGGTGCTGTATTGACTGGAACACCGGCAAGAAAATGTGGAACAAGCACTGGCTTAATAAAGGATCTGTTATTTATGCCGATGGAATGCTCTATATTTATGAGGAACGTACAGGGAATGTGGGATTGCTCCGGCCCGACCCGACTAAGTTTGATCTTGTTAGCAGTTTTAAAATAAATGGCGGATCCGGTCCATACTGGGCACATCCCGTTATCCATAACGGTGTGCTTTATATAAGGCACGGTGAGGCTCTTTTTGCATATGACATTAAGGAAAAATAACAGACTCCTTACAGGAGTATCGGCAGTGATATTTGCTGCGGTTCTTGTCTGGTGGCTGGCCGATGACCACTATCCGGCTGAAATGACACTGAGGGTCCCGGGTATGGATAACAGACCGAAAATTGAACCGCGATCCGAGGAAATCATCGTAGGTGAGTTCTTTGACTCACTGGGTACGTTTGACGGAATGGTTCCCGGTGAATGGCCGAGATTCAGGGGTGTTAACTTCGACAATATAGTACAGGACACATTCGCAATGGCCGAATCGTGGGATTCGACCGGTCCGCCCGTGATTTGGAAGGTCACCTTAGGTGAAGGCTATGCAGGTCCGGCTGTCAGGAACGGAAGGGTTTACCTTCTCGATTATAATGAAAGAAGAAAAGCCGACATGCTCCGATGTTTCTCGCTTAAGTCGGGTACCGAACTCTGGAGAAGATGGTACAATGTTGAAATGAAGCGAAACCACGGTTACTCCAGAACCATTCCGGCGGTGACCGACAAGTATTTGGTCACTGTGGGCCCCAGGTCGCATGTAATGTGCGTTGATCCGGTAACCGGTGATCTTTTCTGGACCATTGACATGGAAAAGGAGTTCGGTGTACCTGGAAGTTCAAAGGGAAAGATAACACCTGACTTCTATTCGGGGCAATGCCCGCTTATAGACAACGACGTTGCAATTCTTGCCCCCGGAGGCAAGGCGCTCATGATAGGGGTCAGATGCTCCGACGGAGAAATACTCTGGCAAACGCCCAATCCCGACTCGCTTATGATGTCGCATGGTTCAATTATCCCAATGGAAATACATGGAAGGAAAATGTATGTATACAATGCTGTGGGGGGAGTTGTGGGCGTTGCCGCTGACGGAAATGATGTCGGGCGGGTTTTGTGGAAAACAAAGGAATGGAGCCCCGCCACAACAGCTGCCTCTCCCCTTTACCTGGGTGATGGAGAAATTGCAGTGTTTGGCAGCTACGGGGCCGGAGGAGGAAAGTTAAAAATAGGTTTTGACGGCTCCGGCTTTACAGTCAGTACTGTTGAGACTCACAAGGCGATGGAAGGAATTGCCAGCGATCAGCAGACTCCGATACTGACCGGAGATTACGTATGGACCGTGATGCCCGAGAACGCAGGGCCTCTGAAAAAACAGCTGGTTTCCTATCATAAGTCCGACCTCAGGAACCTTGTCTGGAGCAGCGGTAAGGATATGAGGTTCGGAAGGGGTCTCGGACCTTTTATTGTAAAGGATGACAGGCTGATACTTCTTGATGATGATGCAAACCTGTACATTTTCAGGCTCGAAGGGTCAACGGCCACTATGTTGTCTCATTACGATATCCTCGACGGTATTGAAGCATGGGGACCGATGGCCATTGCCGGCAATTACCTTATTCTGAGGGATGCCAGGAACATGGTCTGCCTTAATATAGGAAAAGGGGTATAACATGGGAAAGAAACCTGCTGCAATATTTTCTCTTATTATAATCCTGGCATTTATGGGCTACATGATCTTTGATGCCTCCAGAGGGACGGTTACTGTGAGCGATACTGAAGTCAGGGCCGGCCAGAATTACGAGGCGGATTGGGACATCGAAAGGACCTGGAGTGCCCCTGCTGGTTCATTGACTTCCGTTGCCGTTGCGCAGGACGGAAAAATATTTCTTGGCGGCGGATCATACGTGTCAGCTTTAAGCAAGGATCTGAATGGGCTCTGGTCAGTTGAAACAGAAGAAAAAATTAATGCCCTTGCAGTATCGGGCGACACCGTGTTTGCTGCCAGCCATGAGATCATCTATCTTATCTCGCCTTCTGGGACACTGGTGGACGAATGGGGTCCTTATGAGGCGGATTGCATGATTACTTCGGTCTCTGCCTCACCGGGACATGTTGTTTTTGCTGATGCGGGGAACAAAAGAATTTTTGTTCTGAATAAGGGAGGACAAGTTATTTCAATGATGGGACAGGGTGAGGAACGATTCATAATACCCAGTCCCTATTTCGATGTTGCGGTATCCGGTAACCTTGTTTTTGCGGCCAACACCGGATACAGAAGAATAGAGACATGGAGCATCGACGGACGGAAGATTTCTGGGTTCGGAGAACCCGGGACAGCTCCGGGAGCGTTCTGCGGCTGTTGCAACCCGGTTCACTTTGCGGTTGTGCCACAGGGATTCCTTACTGCCGAAAAGGGTATTAACAGGATCAAAATTCTTGATCGGGACGGTGAGTTCACTGAATTCGTTTCGGTGAACAATGATTTCAATCAGTCGGTCCCGCTTGATGTGGCCTCGGCTGACGGTGTAACAATATATGCTGCAAACAGCTTTGACAATAAACTTTATATTTTCAGAAGGAAATGATTGAGATGACAAGACCGGATTTCTTAAAGAAACTGGCAAGAGGCCTTTTGCTTGCCTTTCTGGCTTTTCTTGCCCTTGCACTCGGATCGAGGACTGTCGTTGGTAAGGACTGCTCAAACTGTCCGGGAAAAGGGCTCTGCACAAGTGAAAAAGACTGCAGTAAATACTCAGAATGATGAATAAAAACGGTAATATATATCAATCACGCAGGGATTTTGTCAGGAAAGCAGGCAAGGTCCTTGTTGCAGTTCCGGTGTTGGGTTTGCCTGTCGTTCTTTCGACAAAGGTTACATCAGCTGGAACGGTATGGCAGATCGATCCGTACAAATGCAATACCTGCGGGCAGTGCAAGACTCATTGTGTTCTGACGCCGTCAGCGGTCAAATGCATGCATAATTATCAGATGTGCGGCTACTGCGACCTTTGCGGAGGATACCTGAGGCAGGGCGTGAGGACTATAAGCACGGGAGCGGAGAACCAACTCTGTCCGACCGGCGCTATAACCCGCAAGTTTGTCGAGGAACCTTATTTTGAGTATACCATCGATGAAGCTTTGTGCGACGGATGCGGAAAATGTGTAAAAGGATGCAAGGACTTCGGCAACGGTTCGCTGTACCTGCAGATCGATCAGGATCTGTGTGTAAACTGCAATGAATGTGCCATAGCAAGGAACTGTCCCTCTGATGCCATTTCAAGGATCTCTGACAAGGTCCAGTATATTCCAAAAGAAAAGATTTAATAAAGGTGAAAAAGAAGCTGCCCTATATCCTGTTGTTCGTCATGCTGGCATGGCATGCGGTTCTTTTTGCGCAGGAAAGATTCCCAAGGCCGGAATTCGAATCAGGTTACGTTTATCCCGAGCATCAGATGCCCGCCGACAGGGCTCCTGTCTGGGAATACATCGATCTTGCCGTGCTTGTTGGGGCTCTTTCGCTGGCTGCATGGCTGGCTCTCAAAAAACGTTCGCGGCAGGGACTTTTATGGCTCTCTGTCTTTTCCCTTGCCTATTTCGGATTTTTCAGGGAAGGTTGCATCTGTTCGGTGGGTTCAGTCCAGAACGTTGCACTTGCCCTCTTTAATGACGGATATGCCATTCCCCTTACTGCACTGCTGTTCTTCATGATACCATTACTTTTCGCCCTTGCTTTCGGAAGAGTGTTCTGTGCCGGAGTCTGCCCCCTGGGTGCAATTCAGGAGTTGGTTGGATTCCGGACCGTAAAACTTCCAAAGGTGGTTGAGTCAGTCATGATATCAGTGCCTTTTGTTTATCTGGGAATATCAGTTCTTTCAGCCGCAACTGAAAGCCAGTTCCTGATATGCCGCTATGATCCGTTTGTTGGCATATTCAGGCTCGATGCTCCTTATACCATGGTAATTTTCGGAGCTTTGCTGCTCGTAGCCGGGATATTTATTAACCGGCCCTACTGCAGATATCTTTGTCCGTATGGCGTTCTTCTCAATATTTTTTCAAGGTTCTCAAACAGGCACCTTACCATTACACCGGCAGAATGTACGAATTGCAGACTTTGTGAGGATGCATGCCCCTACGATGCCATTCTTCCGTCGGATGTTGCCCGTCCCGTAATTGAGCCCGAAAAGGAAAGGAAGAGGTTCCTTACCTATATACTACTTGTCCCGGTTTTTGCTGCTGCGGGCGCAATAATTTTCGGCACCCTCTCCCCTGTCTTCACCGGATTGAACAGTGATGTAAGGCTTGCAAGGGAAATCAGGGCTGAGGTCGAACAAGGGATCCCTGCAGTTTCCCAGGCCGCCCTTGGCTTCAAGGAAGCAGGAACCACTGAAGTGGAACTGTTTGAAAAAGAGATACGTATACATGACCGCTTCAGAAAGGGTTCAGTCTGGATGGGACTTTTTCTCGGGATATCTTTCGGACTTAGCCTGGTTTCGTTGTCAACACGAACAAGGAGAATGGAATATGTGCCTCATAAGGGAAAATGCTACAGTTGCGGAAAATGTTTTCAGTATTGCCCGATACATTTAAATAAGATTAAGAATGATAAAGCTTGACGAAAAGGATCTGAAGATTCTAAGTGGGATCAGCACCGGTGCAGGAATTTTTACATTGATTGTTGCGCTTACCATGCTGCTGAGCATAATCCAGCTGAAAGCCTTCGATCCTATTGACAATCCCGCAATAGTATCGGTTAAGGAGGAATTTGACAGGGATCACGAAAATGCGGTTAAAGCTGAGCAGGTAAGGGCGCTTGACCTGATGGCAAGAAAAGCCTATTTCTCATCGCGCCGGCAGGTTGAGACTGGCTCCTGGCTGCTGATAGCCGGAGCTGTGATATTTGTAGTATGCCAGAGGCTTATAGCAGCAAGTGAGAAGGATCTTCCTTCAATACCCGGAGAAAAAACAGATCAGGTCTCGGAAAAAGCCCGGTATGCAAAATACCTGGCGGGAACAGTTGCCGTTCTGACGGTAGCTGCAATAATATCCTCATTTATTTTAAGGAAAGATCTGCCGGACCTTTCTGGCAGGAGAACTGCAAAAGCAGAAAAAGAGAAGAAAAAGGACAAGGACGAATCACCAGCTGCTGTTCCTGCCATTGCTTATACTCCCGATCCTGTCAATTTCCCTTTTTTCAGGGGTCAGGACGGAAGAGGTATTGCTGGCGGCACGGATTATCCGGTTGAGTGGAACGCCGAAAGCGGCACGAACATTAAATGGAAAGCAAGTATTCCGAAGAACGGTAAGAGTTCACCCGTGATATGGGGCGACAGACTCTTTGTTACCGGTGCGGAAGGCAATGATTGTGAGGTCTACTGCCTGGACAAGAACACAGGCGATCTTCTGTGGACTGCTCCTGCATCAGGACTTCCCGGTCAGCCCGACTCTCCCCCCGATACCGATCACGATACAGGCATAGCAGCTCCGACAGCCGCCACCGACGGAAATTCTGTATGTGCAATTTTTGCAAACGGAAACCTTGTGAGTCTCGATATGGACGGAAAACTAAAGTGGGGCAAGAATATAGGGACACCGGCAAATGTTTATGGTTATTCGTGTTCCGTCATAATGCACAACGGACTTCTGATTGTCCAGTTTGATTCTGATGAGAAGGTTTCCATGATGGGTTTTGACACAAATACGGGCGACCTCAAATGGGAAACACTCCGGCGGGGAAGATCTACATGGGCATCGCCGTCACTGGCAACCTTTAATGGAACACCTCAGGTGCTTATTAACGGTAATCCCGAAGTGGCTTCATTCGATCCTGCCACAGGAAAGGAATTATGGGCTCTCGAGGTTCTCAGCGGTGATGTGGCCCCCTCTCTTGCTATTAACAGCAATTTTGTTTATGCAGTAACGGATTATGCACGCCTGGCTGCGGTGAAACCCGGTCCTGGTCCTTCAATTGTCTGGGAAGATAATATGTTCACCTCCGATGTTTCCAGTCCGGTTGCAAACGAACAATACCTGTTCATAGCAACAGGGGTAGGCGATGTTGCATGCTATGATGCAATTAAGGGAGATACCCTGTGGACCCATTATTTTATGGACCAGTTCTATGCTTCCCCCGTTATCGCCGGCGACAAGGTTTACTGTCTCGACAGAAGCGGTTTGATGCATATAGTCAATGCCGGTCCGGAATTCCAGCTGATCGCTGAATCACCCATAGGTGAGCCTTCCGACTGCACCCCGGCTTTTTCGGAAAAGAATATTTACATACGAGGTAGAAACAGTATTTTTTGCATTTCACAAAATTGAAAGAGGAAAATAAACATACAGGCACGTGTAATTGCAATCAGGGTGTAATTTCAGCAGAAGAAATCGCTTCGGTTGTCGATGCCGTTGTAAGGGAAACCGGTACAGGAAAGGACAAGGTTATAATAGTGCTGCAGGAGGTCCAGAAAAGGCTTAATTATCTTCCTTCTGAAGCTCTGAAGCGTATTTGCAGCGTTACAGATATTACTCCCGGACAGATATCCGGGGTATCGACATTCTATTCCCAGTTCAGGCATATTCCTTCAGGGAAACATACTATAAAAATCTGCTCCGGCACAGCATGCCATGTAAAGGGATCGGAACTTATTACAGAAGCCTTCAAGCGGGATCTGAAAATATCCGATGATAAGAACAGTTCCCCGGATAATCTTTTTTCGATTGAGGAGGTCGCCTGCCTGGGATGCTGTACCCTGGCGCCGGTGGTTCAGATTGACGACAAGACCTATGGCCATGTGAAGCCGACTCAGGTGATTGAGATTGTGACAGACTTTCTTCATTCTGTTTCAAAGAAGAGCGAACAGAAAAAGGAATCTGTAAGTGAAGTATTTGATGCCGAAGTGCGGATCGGACTGGGATCGTGCTGTGTGGCCGGTGGCAGCCGGGATATTCTGGGTAAGCTGCTGGATGTAAGGGAATATTATGATCTTAATATAAAGGTAAAGCCTGTCGGTTGCGTGGGTGTCTGTAATCAGACTCCACTTCTTGAAATAGTATCAGATTCAAAAGGAAGTTCGAGGTATACCAATGTCAGGAAAGACCAGGTGGAAGAAATATTACTGAAACATGTCCGGCCAAAATCCTTAGATAAGAAACTGAGATTCAAGATAAACAATATTGCCGATACCTTCCTCTCCGACGACATGGTTTATAGTCCGGTGAATCTGCCTGCCGATACCAGGGAACAAACGCTGAACAACTTTCTGAGCACCCAGTTTCATATAGCTACCTTGAATGGCGGCGTTATGAGACCTGATTCCTATGACGAATATACGCTTCTCGACGGTTACAGGGCACTTAAATCGGTCCTCATGGCCAATAATCCCTCCGAAGTTATAAAAGTTATCACCGACAGCGGTCTGAGGGGACGAGGCGGAGCAGGATTTCTTACGGGAAAGAAATGGGAGATCTCTTCTGCAATGACCGAGAAACCCAAATATGTTGTATGCAACGGCGATGAAGGAGATCCGGGGGCATTCATGGACAGGATGATACTCGAGTCATTTCCCTTCAGGATAATCGAAGGAATGCTCATTGCAGGATTTGCGACCGGAGCCGACAGGGGAATCTTCTATATAAGAGCGGAGTATCCCCTTGCCGTTTCACGGGTAAAAAATGCTCTGAAAATCTGTAAGGAAAAAGGCATTGTGGGAAAAAACCTTATGGGATCCGCTTTCTCATTCGACATTGAAGTCTTTGAAGGTGCAGGAGCTTTCGTTTGCGGTGAGGAAACCGCGCTGATAGCATCACTCGAAGGCAAGAGGGGAACGCCTCATCTGAGACCTCCATATCCTGCTGTAAAGGGTTTTAACAGTCGCCCCACACTGGTTAATAATGTCGAGACACTTTCGCTTGTTCCCTGGATAATAAGCAACGGTTCGCGTAAATTCAGCGATATCGGAACTGAAAAAAGCAAGGGAACAAAAGTCTTTGCACTCGCCGGAAAAGTTGCAAGAGGAGGACTCATTGAGGTTCCAATGGGGACGACCATCCGCGATATAGTTGAGAAGATAGGACACGGGGTTTCGGAAGGGAGGACTTTCAAGGCAGTTCAGATCGGAGGACCTTCCGGAGGATGTATACCCGAACGACTTGCCGATACCCCTGTCGACTATGAGGAGCTTACAAGGCTCGGAGCCATGATGGGATCGGGAGGAATGGTAGTTCTCGACGATACCGACTGCATGGTCGATATGGCAAAATATTTTCTTGAGTTTACCCACAAGCAATCGTGCGGGAAATGCACCTACTGCCGTATCGGAACAAAGCATATGCTTGAAATTCTTACAAGACTGACCCAGGGTAAAGCCACAATTGGAGAACTGGACGAGCTTGAAAAACTTTGTTTTGATGTCCAGAAAGGTAGCCTGTGCGGCCTTGGAAAGACTGCCCCAAATCCCGTAATAACAGGACTGAGATACTTCAGGGAAGAGTATGAAGCACACACAAGGGGAATTTGTCCTTCAAAGAGGTGCAGAGATCTTGTTAAATATGAAATTACCGACAAATGCACGGGTTGCACCAAATGTGCCCAGGATTGTCCGGTTGACGCAATTCCGTTCAGACCTTATGAAAAACATGTGATCGACCAGTCACTCTGTACCAAATGCGATAATTGCAGGGTGGTCTGTCCGGAAAACGCCATTGAACTAGTTTTTGAAAGAGATGAAAATCAGAATTGACAATACAGAGATTGAGGTTAACGAGGGTCAGACGGTTCTTGAAGCGGCACGGATTGCTGGAATTGAAATTCCTACTCTGTGCCACAGTGACGGAATTGAACCTTACTCTTCCTGCATGGTATGCATGGTCAGGGACAGAAACCGGAACAACTTCATTCCTTCGTGTTCAGCCCTTGTTCAGCAGGGGATGGATATCGATGCATCAAGTGAAGAGGTTGTAAGCCTCAGGCAGAAAGCTGTTACACTCCTGTTGTCAGAACACAGGGCGGAATGTGAGGCCCAGTGCCGCGTGGTTTGTCCGATGGGATACAACATCCCTCTGATGAACAGACTACTTATTGCCGGAGAATATGAGGAAGCTGCAGAACTAATAAGGTCTGAAATGGACGGTGGCGAATTGAATTGCATAACTTGCAAGGCTTTTTGCGAGAATGCCTGCAGAAGAAAAAGAATTGACAATCCGGTTTCAATACGTAACACAAGGATCTTTATCAGCAGAAATCTGCCTGAGACCCCCTTATATGTTGTATCACCCCTTCATTCAAAAACCGATGTCAGGAAGAGATTTTCATCCAGAACAGGTGCTCTTGATAAAACGGAACAACTTGAATGGGTGAAGGAATGTCCCGAAAAGATCATCCGTCACAGGGAAATCACCGACTATATCACAGCCGCTGAAGAAGCAGTAAGCTGCATGCATTGCGATTGCCGTGCTTCAGAAGGCTGCAGGTTAAGGGACCTGGCAGAGATGTATTCATTAAAAGATCCCAAAGGTAAATTCATAAATGCCCCGGTGGCAAAAAAGATAAATCATAAAACCGGCCTGATTTTTGAAAATGCTAAATGTATTAAATGCGGACTCTGTGTACGGGCTGTGGAAGATTCGACAGAAGAACCGGCATTATGCTTCATAAGCAGGGGTTTTATTTCTATAATATCGGAGCCTCTCATCGTTGAATTTGATGACATACCGGGTTCATTTGCAAAGAAATGTGTGGAAGTATGCCCGACAGGCGCACTGGCATTTTTAAACGAAAACAATGTGACATGAAAAGACTTGTCCGCATATCGCTTTTACTGCTATCAGCTCCTCTGGCCTGTCTCGCCCAGTCCTCAGGCCAGGAGTGGCCGTTATTCAGAGGCAAACCCGATCTTGCAGGAAACACTTTTATCGAGGTTTCCTCTAAACCTTCTCTTATTTGGAGCCTTCCGGCCACAGGAAGAACGAAATCGTCACCGGTTGTAAGCGGGGGAATGATCTTTTTTGGAAATGATAAGGGAACTGTCATTGCTGTCGGGACCGACGGCAAGATAAGATGGAGATATGAAGGAGGATCGGCAGCTGAAGCGCCTCCTATGGTGTACGGAGACAAGGTGATCATTGGATTGAACGACGGAACACTTCATGCTGTTAACCGGACAAGCGGTAAACTTGCATGGAAATACAAAACCGATGGACAGATAGCAGGATCGGCAAATGCCTGGTCGACAGCAAGGAAATCTGGCATTATAATCGGCAGTTATGATTATTACCTGCATTCGGTGAACCCCTCCAACGGATTACTTCAGTGGAAACTCGAAACCATGAACTATGTCAACGGAACTCCGGCAGTTTCGAACAACAATATCGTTTTCGGTGGCTGCGACGGGTTTATCAGGGTGGTTGACGCATATTCGGGAAGGGAAAAAGATACCATTGAAATCGGAACTTATATAGCATCGTCCCCTGCCCTTTCAGGTGGCAAGGCTTGTTTTGGCGATTATGACGGTAATTTCTTTTGCGTTGATCTGCTCACCGGAAAGCTTGCCTGGGAGGTTCCCGCAGGCGAAACCTCGGGATCAGTCGTGGCGATACCTGCGATCGGAAGGAATTCGGTTATCATAGGCAACGAGGACAAGTACCTTTACAGCTATGATATCATCACAGGTAAGCTTAACTGGAAATTCCGGACAAACGGAAGAATAACCGGTTCAGCAGTGCTCACCCCTTCTAGGGTTTTGTTCGGAAGTATCGACGGCAATGTGTATCTGCTTGGTATAAATGACGGTAAAAAGATCTGGAGTTTTAACGCAGGATCCCCAATAAGCAGCACGCCTGCTTTAACAATGGACAGATTCTATATCCTGACAGAGGATGGCCGTTTACTTGCATTTGGTACTAAATAGCAGAACCTGATCGAACATAATTCATCCTGTCCAGTTATATGTGAACAGGTTCCGGAACGCCGGATCATTTTGAACCGAATTTTAAGATACACTTTATTCAAATGAAAATAGTCTATTTGATAACAGGATCAGGAGGATCCTTTTATTGTGGAAATTGTTACCGCGACATGCTGTATGTCCGCGCCATAAGAAAGGTTCCGGGAATCAGTGCCAGCGCCGTACCTCTTTACCTTCCACCGGACAAAACAACCAGCAGCGAAAGCGGCTTCGACAAGAACGTATTTTTCGGGGCAATTTCAATGTTCCTTCGTGAAAAAGTGTCTTTTCTGAGAAATATGCCGGCCTTTTTCGACAAATTTCTTGATTCCAGGCTTTTTCTCAGGTTTGCCGCCAGACAGGCAGGCACAACCAGCACCGAAGGATATGAGGAACTTACAATAAACATGATAGAAGGGGATAATGCTTTTCGAAGAACGGAGGTCGACAGGCTTGTCAGGTATTTGATGAAAGACGGAAAACCAGACATTATCCATCTTTCCAATGCACTCATTCTTGGAATTGCAAGACAGCTGAAAAAAAGAATTGATGTGAAAGTGGTCTGCTCCCTGCTTAATGAGGACGACTGGATTGATGATATGGATGAACCGTTTCGTTCGAGGGCATGGCAGATGATAGCAAAGGAAGCCGGTTATGTTGATGTGTTTGTGACCCCAAGCAGGTATTACCGTGAACTGTTCATGAGCAAAACAGGTCATAAAGGTGATAATATCGAGGTTGTTCCTCTTGGTTTTGATCCCGAAACAAAAGAAATATCAAGGAATGAAAGAGAACCCGCCTCAATCGGTTTTTTCAGCCGAATAAACAGATATAATGGAATTGACAAACTTGTGGATGCCTTTATTGAAATGAAAAATCAGGATCAGATCCCGGGATTGTCGCTTAAAATATGCGGAGGCTACACCGGCATTGACAAGGATTTCATATCTGAGCAGATAAAAAAAATCAGGGAGCACAAACTTGAAAAATCGATACGGATATACCCTGACTTTGAAGGCGACAAGAAGCTTGAATTTTTCAGTGACGTAGATGTGATAAGTGTACCTGTCAGGAAATATGACGGCTACGGACTGTATCTTCTTGAGGCCAATGCTTCAGGCATACCTGTGGTTCAGCCTGCAACAGGCGCTTTTCCTGAAATTGTTGAAAAGACCGGAGGAGGTATTATCTATTCTCCCGATACTGTTGGCGCACTGGCTGACAACCTGACCAAGCTGCTGAAAGACAGGACACTGATTACCAGCCTCGGACAAAAGGGAAGCGAAATGGTGAGGAAGGAGTTTTCGCTCGAAAAAATGTCGGCCGGACTTTCTGAAGTTTACAATAAAGCTATGCAATGATGCTAACACTCAAAAATATATCAAAATCGTTCCTGCAACGGGGTATTGTTCTGAATGACCTTCATCTTTCAGTAAAAGAGGGTGATACCGTATCCATCTCAGGTCCCTCAGGCTCCGGGAAAACTACCTTGCTGAACATAATCGGACTTCTCGACCGGCCCGACAGCGGAGAAGTATTATTCAGGGGTGAAAAAGTACTTGGCTATAGCCAGGATGAGTCAGCCCTGTACAGGAATCGTAATATAGGCTTTGTTTTTCAGGATCATCTTCTCCTCCCCTATCTGACAATTCATGAAAACATACTTCTTCCGCTTCTGGCTTCCGGTATATCAGATTCCGATTACAGGCAGAAGGCAGATGAGGCCGGAAGGATGATGGAGAAGACGGGTATTACCGGAATTGCATCTAAATATCCCTACCAGATTTCCGGAGGAGAGGCCCAGCGGGCTACTCTCGTAAGAGCACTTGTCAACCAGCCGGCCATTTTGCTGGCAGACGAACCCACCGGATCGCTCGACAGGCGAAACGCCGAAAATCTAGGAGACCTGCTGACCGGAATGAACCGGGAGTATGGCATAACTTTGATCCTGGCTACTCACTCCCAGGATCTGGCCGACAGAATGAAGATACAATATAGTCTGTTCGAGGGAAAACTGACTGAAGGCAAAAACAGATAAATCAATGATGAAGCTTAGTCTGCTCCAGATAATTGTCCGGTCCGTTACCCATAACTTCAGGGGGTATCTTTATCAGCTCATTATAATTATTCTGCTGACCGGCGTAGTAACCGGTTCACTTATGACCGGGAAATCGGTTCGGAATAGTCTTAAACAGACTTCTTTTGAAAAACTGGGCAACACAGGGATACTGCTGAGTTCAGGGATACGATATTTCGACCCCTCCCTTTCCGGAAGAATGACGAGTGAAACCGGCGTCATATCCGTGGGATTGCTTGAACTTGACGGATACTGCCAGAATTTTTCTACACAGCAACTGGCCCCGCAGGTAAAGATCTTCGCCATAGATAATGATTATTTCAGTTTTCACGATATTGGAAACATTACGGTTTCACAGGGTGAAGTTGCAATTAACCAGCGCCTTTCTGACTATATTGAAGTCAAGGAAGGTGATGAAATTATTATCAGATTCAATTCAATCACCGACATACCAGCCGATGCTCCTTTCTCTCCCGGGAAAGTATCGAATCCATCCCTTGTTCTGAAGGTTGGAAAAATACTTTCACCGGAAGAAGGAGGCAATTTTTCACTTGGCATCAGTCAGCTGATGCCCATGAACATTTTCATCAACCGATCGGAACTTATCAATGCAAAAGGGGAAATTCCTGATATCAACAGGCTTATTTTCAAAGCTTCCGGCGGATTGAGCCCAGAGTTGGTACTGAATTCATTCAGAAAGATCATAAAGCCCGAAGACGCTGGTCTGACTCTGAGACCTGTTCCGGCAACGGGAGGCTATGAAATAGTGACTGACAGGATATTCATTGACCAGTTTCAGGTGGATCAGGTTAAAAGAAATGTCAGTTCTTCATTTCCTGCCATCACTTATCTGGCCAACAGTATCACCCATGGAGCCGCCTCTGCACCATATTCCTTTATATCAGCGCTCGATCCGTCTCTTTATGAAGGAGTGCCTGAAGGAAACTCCATAGTAATAAATGAATGGCTTGCTGAAGATCTGTCGGTGAATTCAGGAGATACTCTGCAGATTTCATGGTATTCTCCTGATCCTATGAATCGCCTTACCGAGGAGAAACAGGATTTCATCGTCGGGAACGTTGTCCCAATGAGTTATATATGGTCTGACTCACTGCTTATGCCTGAGTTTCCGGGAATTGCAGGCAGTGAATCGTGCACCGACTGGGACGCGGGTGTGGAGATAGATATGCGACTGATAAGGGACAAAGACGAGGCATACTGGAACCGCTTCGGAGGCACACCGAAGGCCTTTATAAGCTATGAAAAAGGTCGCGAACTATGGGCAGGCAATTTTGGTCCGGCAACATCAATCCGATTCAGCAGCGACCTCTCTGAAAATGAAATAAGGGAAAAACTCACCGGCACACTTGACCCTGACCAGGCGGGCTTTTCAGTATCAGACCTCAGACAGGAATCAGTTGCTGCTGCAAGTAAAAGCGTCGATTTCAGCACTCTCTTCCTGGGACTTGGATTCTTCATTATTTTTTCGGCGATCATACTTCTCATTCTGGTTGTATCAACACATTACGAATCCAAAAAGGATGAGGTAATGACTCTTTTTTCCCTTGGGTTTACAAACCGGCGGATCGAAAAACAGTTGTTTCTTGAGACCGGTCTTACTGCCCTGGCAGGTGCAATAACAGGTTCCCTGGCAGGAGGATTCTTCAACATGGTAATAATAAAAGCCCTTAATTCAGTCTGGCAGGGCGCAGTCCAGACAAATACTCTTGCGGCAAAATTTGACATAGTATCCTTTCTGACCGGTTTTGCAGTTACTATGGCAGCGGTTCTCCTTATCCTGAAAATAAGATCGTCACGTTTCCTGAAAAAACTTGGTGAGGCTGAGACAGGCCTGACGGCAAAACCTTCATACACTTTGAACTCAACAGCTCTCTTTATAACAGCAGCAATTTCAGCAGTGGCTTTAGCAATGTCGTTCATTCTTGCTGCTCACGCAACCCTGCTTTCATATATTGCAGGTTTAATGATATTTGCCACCTTTATTCTGCTTATCAGGCAGTATTATTTAAGGCCAGGAAAAACAGGTGGAAAAACTTTGCGCAGCAGTTCACATATCTCGGATGCATATTATTCTTTCCATCCTTCACAGGCAATTGCCCCTGTATTGTTTCTTGCTGCGGGACTTTTCGCAGTGATAATAACCGGGGCGAATAAGATGAGTATAAGCGACAACATGCTGAAACCGTCGGGAGGAACGGGAGGCTATCTTCTCTGGGGCGAAGCATCGGTTCCGGTGAAGGGCGCCCTGACCAGCGAAGCAGGTCGAAGGGAGTTCGGTCTTGATGATCCTGAACTTGCCGGACTTTCAATTATTCAGGGACGTAAAACGACTGGAGATGATGCCAGCTGCCTGAACCTGAATCATATTGCCTCTCCGCCTCTGCTCGGAATCGAGCCGGATGAATTCTTAAACAGAGGTTCATTCTCCTTCGCTGTTACCATGAAGAGCTTTAAGGGTACCAATCCCTGGGAAAGTCTTAATCTGCCTGCAGTCGATGAAACAATCTACGGGATTGCCGATCAGACCGTAATGCAGTATGGCCTGATGGTCAAGGCTGGGGACACCTTAAAGATCAGGACCGAAAGCGGCCGGATTCTGAACGTTGTTCTGGCAGCAGGATTGAAGTCTTCAGTATTTCAGGGATTCGTCCTGATTGGTATTGATAATTTCAACAGGTATTTCCCCTCGATTGCCGGAAGCCAGATCTTTATGGCCGATGGTAATCCGGATATGCTGGATAACTATATAAGCATCCTTGGCGATCGCCTGGCAGAATACGGTGTTCACTTCGAGCCTGCTGCAGACAGGCTTGCTTCTTTCTTTGTAGTCACAAATACATACCTGTCGGTGTTTACCATTCTCGGAGGAATTGGAATGATACTCGGTGTTGCCGGTATTGGTCTTATTCTTGTAAGGAATTTCAACAGCCGCCGGAGGGATTTCGGGTTGATGCTGGCTGAAGGATTCTCTCTAAAATTGATCAGGAAGATGATTTTTGACGAACATCTGATTGTTCTTTTAGCTGGCATTGTAACAGGGATTGTTTCGGCCTTGGTTGCAACAAGGCCATCACTGGTCAGTGATGCCGGTTTTCCCTGGGGAACAATAGCTGCTATGATATTGCTGATCCTTGCCACCGGAATATCAGCTCTCCTGGTCTCCGTGCGATCAATAAGAACCGATTCCCTGATAAGCAAGATAAGGAAAGAATAATACCCTATTTTCTGCCAACCGCTATAAGGTGGTGCTGAGTCCTGAAGTAGATCATTCCGTCGGATATCGCAGGGGCAGTCATGCAGATATCTTTCATCGGGATCTCAGCAAGAAGATTGAATGATCTGCCATCGCTGATGATATAAACTGTTCCTTCCTCATCTACTATATAGATCCTGCCGTCTGATGCAACTGGTGATGCCACAAAGCTCTTTGCATTCCCGACCTTTGCATTGTATATCTCCTTTCCCGTAAGAGGATCGAGGCAATTAATAGTCCCGTTCCAGTTGATATTGTAAAGCAGACTCCTGTAGAGAAGCATGGTATGCATATAGGAACCGCCACGGGGCTGGCTCCAGAGAACTCCCTGATTTGATGTCTCATTTTCCCTGAGGGTTATGTCGCCGGTAGCGCTTGCCCTGACCGCCATTATTGGCGAACTTTTGCCATGCGCACTGTTGAAATAGATAAGGTCGTTGCCTGTTATAGGAGTAGGTATCTGTATGTCGCCTCCTCCTGACATTTTCCATACTTCCTGCCCGGTTTCAAATTCGTATCCGCCCCTGTGCTTGTAGCCATTTACAGCAACATATGTTTTCCCGGCATGGGTGTAGATATTCGGAGTGCACCAGCCAGGATACTCATCCCTTGAGACTTTCCATAATTCCTTTCCTGTTCTTACATCAAAGGCAGCAAGAAATGAGTTTTCAAGGACATCGCACTGGACAATGAGTACTCCATTATGAATTATGGGTGAACTTGCGAATTCCCATTCAGCATTCTTCATTATGAAGAAAGACGAGCGGAGAATGCCGAAGTTCTTCTGCCATAACAGTTTTCCGTCGATGTCGTAGCAGTAAAGTCCCTCCGACCCGAAGAAAGCCACAACATGTTGTCCGTCGGTGGCGGCAGAGGAATTGGCATGTGTCGATTTCGGGTGTCTCTTAATTTTTGGTATCCCCTTATATGAGGTCTTTTCCCATATAACCTTCCCGGTATTCTTGTTTATACAGAAGACTTTCCATTCATGAACAGATGAATCACTCACCGGAGTAACATCGCCGTAAAGACCGGGTTTAAATCCGGCTTTGTCTGATTCACTGACCGCTGTGGTCAGGAATAGTCTGTCGCCCCAGATGACTGGGCTGGATATCCCCATGCCGGGAATACTGATTTTCCATCTTATGTTTTCAGATTCAGCAAAGTCGAACTTGTCAGGAAGATTTGCATTATCAAGAACCCCCGAGGAAAGATACCCTCTGTAAGACGGCCATTGACGTTCGGGACGTACCTGAGAAAATACTCCTGAATTCATAAGAACAGGTGACAGGAGTAAAATAATGGAAAATAATTTCACCTTCATAAAGTAATGATAATTAATTGTTTTGAATGGATGTTTATGATAATTAGGGAAAAACTTCCAACTACTTTCCTGATTTAAAGCTTTATGCCGTAACTGACCGTTATGATATTCATGTCAACCCAATCCGGGTAGAAATCTCTCTGGAATATGTATTCAAGTTCCACTGAATGCTTCTTTGAGATTTTGTATTCAAATCCTCCTGCAAATCTCTGCTTGTCTACTGTCCTGCTTACATGGTCAAAAATGGGAAAGAATAGTTCAGAAGTTATATACGGATTCAGCGGGAATTTTGGAATATCATAGGCGGCCTTGATCCTGAAACGGAGATGCTCCTTTGATTCCTTGTCATTTTCATCCCTGAAGTAAGTTTTGAAGCGTTGCTGGAATCTTAGCCGGCCTGAAAGGTCAAGATCACCAACTGCTGTTTTTGCTCTGAAATCTGCAAACCATTTATGACGGGGATGCAGGTTGTCATCCTTCTCAATCATTTCAGTGAACCTGTAAGTAAGAGCAGCAGAGAAATTTTTACTGATCTTATAGCCCAGCCCGGCGTCAATGAATCCTTCATCTATCTCTCCGGCATCATGCCAGGTTCTCAGGTTTATATCCGCTTCAATATCCAGATCTTTTGCTATTTCCTTTTGTGCTGAAACAGAGTACCAGATGCCAAAATCTTTGTCTTGCGCATGAGTCAAATAGCCTGTGCAGACAACCACAAGCATCACTAAGAATTTCCTTATCATATTATACAAGCTAAGCTAGATATTCGGTTAATCCCAGGTTTGGTTCAGGTACATTGTCACTCAGCGACCTGTATATCACGAGAGCAGCACCCAATGCAGTCGAATTGCTTATCACGGATGTGAAAACTTTCCTCGAAGAAAATGCTCTGGCAAGGAGTTTCAGGAATATTTTGTTCTTCGCAAATCCTCCGGTGATATAGAAATTAACTATATCATCCCTTTCTGGAAGTATCAGTCTGATGGCTTCCTGAGCAAGATCAGCAAGCTCGCTGATCAGCTGATGATAACCTTCGTCGAAGGACTTGAAATCGAACAGGTCGATTTTCTCCCTGAATTCCATGGGACCCGGACCGCTCCTGAAAAATGCTCTCCTGTCGCCATGATACCTGTTTTTCAAGGTCCTGATCATATCCGGATCATATCTGACATTTCTGTAGAAATCATCAGTAGTCCTGAAATGCTCGTTCAGCATTCTGACACCTTTATCATGCATATTGCCCAGAAAAAGCCTTGATGATTTGACCGGCTGCCTTGCGATGCTCATATAGCACAGACAGTCGTTGTCGAGTTGCTCAACAGTCAGCTTCTCGCTGTTGAAAGGATTCATGCTGATGCACCATGTCCCGGTCGAAACGAGAAGGAATTTTCCCCTGTCGCCCGAAAAGTAAGGAGCCAGCGACGATGAACTGTCATGAATGCCTATTCCGACATTGATCTTTTTACCCTCAATTTCGACCTCAGTATATGTAGTGACCGGAATTGGCTCGGGAAGATTCAAACCATAATCGGTTACCCAGGCGTGGTATTTCATGTTGTCGAAATCCCATAAACCTGTATGGCAGCCTATCGAAGTGTGTTCCGAACATATCTTTCCGGTAACCAGGTAGGAAAGGTACTGGGGAAGATGCAGAATATAACGGACATTGTCAAACACCTCGGGTTTGGCGGTTTTCAGCCAAAGAATCTGAATTCCCGAGTTCAGCATGCCAAGAGCGGGAGAAGCAGTTCTCCTGCAGAATTCATCCTGTCCGCCGTACCTCCTGTAAAGCCGTTCGGGGATCTTCTCATCAATAGGTTTCAGGTAGTTATACGCAGGACCTATCCTCCTGCCATTTTCATCAAGATAGACGATTGTTGCTCCGTAGGTTGCAAAATTAAGGGCTGTAAGGTCGTATTTATCGGAACGGGCAAGCTTGCGGATCGAATCATCTATCCATCTCTCAACATGCTCTATATCGTCGCATTCAAAGCCGTCATCGTCTACTTTCTCCGCAACCCTTGTCTCCTGCTCCAGAACGAGCTTGAGGTTGTAATCAAACAGAAGAAGTTTCTTGTTGGTTTTCCCTACGTCAAAAATCGCAATTACTTTCTCCTTCATTTCAGCTGTTTCCTGATTTTTCTCAAAGCCGGTTCCCTCCGATTATTTATCGTTTGTTGAGTACCCCGGTCTCGTATTTTACAATCTCTTCAATATAATCCCTGCCCACCGGGACATTCTGCTTCAGGCAGTAATAATCCCACACAGCCCCGAAAGGTAAAGATTTCATCAGTTCAAGGTATGAAAGCCTTTCAAAGGTCCGGCCTTTCTCCTCGAACTGCAGCAGAGTCTTGTAAGGTTCAAGCATTGCATACATGAACGCCATCTGTGCCGAACGGGTTCCGATAACGTATGCTCCTATCCTGTTAAGGCTTGCATCAAAGAAATCGAGACCGATGTTAACCCTTCCGAGAAACTTACCCCTGACGATTTCCTGTGCAATAAGAAGCAGGTCGTCGTTAAAAGTAACTACATGGTCACTGTCCCATCTGACTCCCCTGGTAAGATGAAGAAGAATCTCATCTATGTAAAGAAGAATAGAGGATATCTTGTCTCCGACCTGTTCTGTCGGATGAAAATGGCCGTTGTCGAGAGTGATAAGGGTATTGTTTTTAACTGCATACCCCATATAGAAGTCATGTGATCCGACAACCATCGATTCTGATCCAATCCCGAAAAGCTTGCTTTCAACCGAATCCTTGAGGTATTTCTTAGGGTATTTGACCGAAAAGATCTCATCCAGCGATTTTTTCAGGATCTTTCTTATACCGGCTCGGTCTACCGGAGTATCCTTTGAACCATCAGGTATCCACAGGTTATGCACTGAGGGAGTCCCGAGCTGTTTACCCATTTCGGCCGCAATGGTACGGCACCTCTTTGTATGTTCAACCCAGAACTTCCTTATTTTCGGATTCTTGCTTGACAGGGTGAATCCGTCATCAGCAAACGGATGTGAAAAGCAGGTACAGTTAAAATCCAGACCTATTTTTCTCTTTTTTGCCCAGTCGATCCATCCCTGGAAGTGCTTTACCTCAATCTGGTCGCGATCAACCGGTTTTCCTCCGAATTCGCCATAGATTGCATGAAGGCTCAGTCTCTGATTACCGGGCAGAAGCGACATTACCTTATCCAGGTCATCACGCATTTGCGTAATGGTTTTTGCCTTTCCCGGATAGTTTCCCGTTGCCTGGATACCACCTCCTCCGAGTTCAGCGCCTTCCTTTTCGAATCCTCCGACATCATCTGTCTGCCAGCAATGAAGACTTATAACAATATCATCCATCTGCTGAATGATCATGTCGGTATCAACTCCAAGTTCAGCATATTGCTCTTTGGCAATCTGGTATGATTTTTTTATTAGTTCCTTATTCATTTTCTGCAATGGTTTATATATAAACTGATTTTTTTCGGAATTATTCCATGAAGAACACCTGTTCGAGAGGAATGCTTACAGGAGAGTTGTCGGGATTTGTCTCCATTATATCGGCCATGTATTTCCACCATTTCTTTACTATTTCCTCTGTGCCAAGATCCTGGGAGGAGCTTTCTCCTGATTGTTCCTGGTAGGCAAACAGAATGTTTGTTTCCTCATCGTAAAAGATAGAGTAGTTGCCAACGCCCTGGTTCTTAAGTAATTTTACAAGCCCGGGCCATATGTCGCCATGACGCTTTTTGTATTCCTCTTTAAAGCCGGGATACAGCTTCATCTTGAATGCAAATCTTTTCATCACTTTCAATTAGCTTAATTTAACAACAAAAGTAGATAATATCAGTACAATAATCCCTATTATAAGCACCACTACCGTCCTGGTTTTCACTCCTTTCCATTCCTTTAATATGATCCCCCAGATATTGCTGATCGCAATGTTCAATGCCATCAGGATGCTCCATCCGAATACGGCCATGCCTGCCGGAAGTTTGCTTGATCCCATACCAAAAAAATGGAACTGAAGGAACCACAGGAATCCTGCAAGGAATGTAAAGAAAAGGTTGTTAAGCAGAATACTTCCGGATGAAGTGTAATAGTCAGTGAACGTTTTGTTTTTAATATTAAGGTAACCACAGTATACCAGATTTGTTAAAAAACCGCCGAAAAGGATAAAAATAAGCGTCGGATTCTTCTGGAAAAGAGGATTGGTTCCGTGTGCAAGAGCCACTTCCTCAATGGGTTTCCCGGCTTCATAGCCGAAATTGAAGCAGGCGCTCATTATACCTGAGAAAATGGCGATAAGTATTCCTTTTTTCAGCGCAAACTCCTTTACTGCAGCACGCTTCTGCTCTTCAGTCATTTCATTGCTCTTGAGGGCACCGGCATATCCAATTATAGAAATACCTGCAACAGTTATCGCAACACCGATCATGGTAAGTATGCCCGCCTTTGAAGCGAACAGATTCTGCCCGGCAACCACAGCAGGAATTATTGTTCCGAAAGCAGCGCACAGTCCCAGCGCAATGCTCTGGCCGAGGGCAACTCCAAGGTAGCGCATGCTCAGTCCGAAGGTAAGTCCACCGAATCCCCAAAGAATTCCGAAAAACATCGACATAAGTTTTGCAGACGAAGGCGACTCATTAATGATAGGTAAAAGTTCTCCGCCGGGTACAAAGACCAGGGCAAAAACCCAGGGGGCAATCAGCCATGCGGCAACTCCCTGAACGATCCAGTAGGATTCCCAGGACCATTTTTTTACTTTTTTAAGCGGGACATAGAAACTGGCGGCTCCGATACTTCCCAGTGCAATTAACAGAATTCCGGCAATAGGATTCATGAAATATAAAGTTGGTTTACGGCTGAATTTATAAAAAGTATAAAAATAATGAATTTACACTTTCGATTTCAGATAAAATTAGATAAATTTCAAAACTCGAATTCAAAAACCTAAACGCACTGGATATGAAATTATTAAGACTCTTATCGTTACTATTGTTATTACCGGCACTAACATTTTCGCAGGACCTTTATGTTTATGATCTTACCTGCGAGCACAGGACAAATGCGGTAGGGACGGATGTCAGGGATCCGCGCCTGTCATGGAAAATAGGCTCCGACGGATACAATGTAGTGCAGTCGGCCTACTCGATCAGGGTGGCTGCCAATCCTAAGTTTTCATCCTCCTCACTGGTTTGGCAGTCAGGCAAGGTGGCGTCAGACGAATCAGTCCTGATAAAGTATTCAGGGCCTGATCTTAAGCCGGGACAAAGGTATTACTGGCAGGTAAGGGTATGGGATAACCGCGGCAAGGCTTCAAAGTGGAGCGAAACTGCTTTCTGGGAGACAGGATTGATGTCACAGGATAACTGGAAAGCCCAATGGATAGAAATGGAGAGCGATACGAACAGATACTCTCCTTCTCCTCATTTCAGAAAGGAATTCACCATAGGGAAGAATATCGCAAAAGCAACGGTTTACGTGACATCGCACGGTCTTTACGAACTTCATCTCAACGGCAGGAAAGTCGGAGACCAGGTACTCACACCAGGATGGACAACTTACGGGAAAAGGATACAATATCAGGTTTACGACGTTACTGGTCAGGTGTCAAGGGGTAAAAATGCCATTGGTGCTGTCCTGGGCGACGGCTGGTACCGGGGAACCCTTGCCTGGGGCAACAATTGGGCGATATACGGGAAGAGGCTGGGGCTGCTTATGCAACTCAGGATAGTCTATACAGACGGAACCGAGTCGTTCATAGTTACTGATTCGTCGTGGAAGAGCAACAATGACGGAGCCATAAGAATGAATGATATCTACAACGGGGAGATTTATGATGCGACCCGGAAACTTACCGGCTGGAACATGCCAGATTATGATGATTCAAAATGGCTGCCGGTAAGAATAGGAGATTACAGCAACAATATAATAGCATCGGAAGGGGCTGCAATAAGAAAAATACAGGAGATCAAACCGTTGAAAGTATTCAGGTCACCGAAGGGAAGCCTTCTTGTTGATATGGGTCAGAATATGGTCGGCTGGATCAGACTGAAGGTTAATGCTCCCCGGGGAACGGTAATAACAATACGGCATGCTGAGGTTCTTGATAAATTCGGTGAGTTCTACACTGAAAACCTGAGATCGGCCAAATGTCAGATCGATTACACGGCAGGCGGAGCAGGTGACGAAGTTTATGAACCGAGATTCACTTTCATGGGTTTTCGTTACCTTGAGATTAAAGGCTTCCCTGGGACCCTCTCTGCTGATAATATTACAGGTGTAGTGGTCCATTCCGATATGCCTGTTACAGGTGGTTATGAAAGCTCCAATGCCCTTCTTAATCAGCTGCAGCATAACATACAGTGGGGACAGAGAGGCAATTTTGTGGATGTGCCCACCGACTGCCCACAGCGGGATGAGAGGCTTGGATGGACAGGAGATGCCCAGGCTTTCAGCCGGACCGCAGCTTATAACTTCAATGTTGCTGCATTTTTCAGTAAATGGCTCAAGGATCTGGCTCTCGACCAGAAGCAGGACGGAGCTGTTCCTGATGTAATTCCTGATGTGCTCAACAGGCAAAATGCGGTCACAGCTGCTCCTTCTGCCGGCTGGGGTGATGTTGCAATCATAACTCCATGGACTATGTACCAGGTTTACGGCGACAGGGAGTTCCTTGAAAAACAGTATCCCAGTATGAAGGCATGGGTTGAATATATCAGAAAGAAAGCAGGAGATACTTATATATGGAAAGGCGGAAGCAAATACGGAGACTGGCTGTTCTATCATCCTCCTGTTAATAATCATAGCGAAGCCGATGGTTTTACGGAGCACGATTTTATTTCAACAGCTTTCTTTGCATATTCTGCGGATCTGTTGTCAAAAACAGCGAAGATACTAGGGAATACTGTTGATGAAAAAATGTACTCAGACCTGTATGAAAAGATCAGGTCTGTGTTCATAAGGGAATACGTTACTCCTGCCGGAAGGGTTGGAACCAACTCCCAGACCTCCTATGTCCTTGCACTGATGTTCAATTTGCTCCCTCAGGAGCAGAGGGCGGCAGCAGCAAAATTTCTGGTTGATGACATAAAGGGAAGACGCAACCATCTGTCAACAGGCTTCCTTGGTACACCTTTTCTGTGTCATGTCCTGACCCAGAACGGTTACACCGATGTTGCGTATGACCTTCTTCTTCAGGAGACCTATCCGTCGTGGCTCTACCCTGTAAAAATGGGAGCCACAACGATTTGGGAACGCTGGGATGGACAAAAGCCCGACAGTACTTTCCAGGATGAAGGAATGAATTCATTCAATCACTATGCCTATGGAGCAATAGGAGACTGGATGTACAGGGTTTCCGCTGGCATTGAAACTATGACTCCCGGATACAGAAGCCTGCTTATTAAGCCCCATGTCACTTCAAAAATGGATATGTCGAAAGCAACATTTGAAAGCAATTACGGCCGGGTAGTCTCAGGCTGGGAAAGAAAAGAAGGCCGGTTGTGGTTCACTGTCGAAATTCCGGCAAATGCCAAAGCGAAAATCATTCTTCCGGCAAGTTCTGCCGATCAGGTTACCCTCGACGGATTACCGCTCACAGGAACCAGGATCATTCAAAATATCACCATTGAAGAAGGCAGGGTTGTTCTGGAAACCGGTTCCGGAAAATATCTTTTCGGAGTTGAGGAATAGACCATTGGGTTTAATAAAAGTATCGTGACACCTGAAGAACTGAAGGAAAGAATACCGGAGAGTGAGTTCGTTTTCACAGCTTCGCGGAGCAGCGGGCCCGGCGGACAGAATGTGAACAAGGTTAATACCAGAATCGAGCTGCATTTCAATATAGCACTTTCAACAGGTTTATCCGATATCGAAAAGGAGCGGATTTTTACAATCCTGAAAAACCGGATTAATTCCACCGGGGAGCTTGTTGTAAAATCACAATCGGAACGGACTCAGTTGGCAAACAGGAAGAAAGCTGTTGAGAGGCTGCTTGTCATACTTTCTGCCGGACTTCAGGAAAAGCCCGAACGCAAACCCACCCGACCCACTGCTGGCTCCAGGAAAGAAAGACTGGAGGAGAAAAAGCTTAGGGGAAAAATCAAAAAATTGAGGTCGGATAATATTGATCCATCGGCATTTTGATCAAATTCCCCTATTATTAAATTGAATTCTGAGTCAGTTTTTTTATATTTGTTCCCCCCGGGGAAAAAATAAAAAGCGGGAGATACAGGCATTCAGTAATGCCTGACAAAAAACCTGCTGGTAAAATTTTAGACCTATCGGATGAAAAGAACAGTTACTTTAGTGTTTCTTTTTCAGTTAGTCATGTCTCTTAGTGGTCAGATTATCATTGACCATAACTGCACCCGTCTGGCTAATATACCTTCAAATTATCTTACCCAGGCCAAATCCGCTCTGCACATTGCATATGAGCATACATCGCACGGCAGTCAGATAATTGACGGCATGACCGGGCTTTTTTACTGGAAAGGCCCTGCTTATGCATGGAACAACGGCGGACTGAACGGTGCACTCGATATTGACGACAATGGCATTACAGGAGGAACTGATCTGGGATCACCCGATTTCACTTCCTGGGCCTCATCAACCCGGATATATCTCAGAAATTCCGCCAACAGCAACATAAATGTTGTTATGTGGGCCTGGTGCGGCCAGTTAAGCACGGCATCCGAGAGCCAGGTGAATACCTATCTGAGTCTTATGAATTCTCTTGAAACGGAATTTCCCCGTGTGAAATTTGTTTACATGACCGGTCACCTTGATGGTACTGGTGTGAATGGCAATCTTCACAGGAGAAATGAACAGATACGCAACTATTGCCGGAACAACAGGAAAATCCTGTATGATTTTGCCGATATAGAATCGTATGATCCCGACAATAATTATTATCTGAACAGGGCCGCCAATGACAATTGCGATTACGACAGCAACAATGACGGTTCGCGCGAAAGTAACTGGGCTGTTTCATGGCAGCAGAGCCATACCCTGAATGTTGACTGGTATAACTGCAATTCTGCTCACTCCCAGCCTCTTAATGCAAACAGAAAGGCATATGCTGCCTGGTGGTTGTGGGCCAGACTGGCCGGATGGGACGGAAATCCTGCTTCAATCCCGGTTTCATCCATAACAGTTACAGGGGATGGAGGATCAAGAGTGATCTCTGTAAACAAAGGGACACTTCAATTGAGCGCCCAGGTTCTTCCTTCGAATGCAACAAATAAATCAGTTACATGGTCGGTTATTAACGGTACAGGTCAGGCAACGATAAACCAGACCGGACTCGTCACAGCTGTGTCGGGCGGAACGGTAACAGCAAGAGCAACTGCCAACGACGGATCAGGTGTTTCTGGTTCCCTGGAACTTACAATACTAAATCAGATTATTCCGGTAACAGGTATTCATGTATCGGCAGCAGATGGTTCACCAGTCATAGAAACAGATAATGGAACACTTCAGCTGGCAGCTGACATACTTCCTTCCGATGCAACCTGTAAATCAATTGTTTGGTCTATTGCCGGAGGTACAGGCGAGGCAACCATCAGCCAGTCGGGGCTTGTTACGGCTTTCAGTGACGGCAAAGTCACCGCTGTTGCTTCTTCTACAGATGGTTCGGCGGTGAGCGGCATAATTGAAATAACAATTACCAATCAGATAATCCCGGTTTCAGATATCATGATTACTCCTGTGGAAGGAACGACTGTCATATCAACCGAAAAGGGAACGCTCCAGCTTAAAACTGAGATATTGCCTGAATATGCAACGGACAAAACAATTGACTGGTCTGTTGAAAACCTCACGGGAAAAGCCCTTGTTGATGATTCAGGACTTGTTACCGGGATTGAGGATGGAATTGTTACAATCATTGCCTCAGCTAGGGATGGATCGGGTGTAAGAAGTTCGCTTGAGATTAAGATCAACAGGAATATGCCCCTGATTGCTGTCGTCAGGGACGGTCTGGTGCAGGTTCCCCTTGAAGGTAATTACAATGGCTACAGATTAAGCCTTATCGATATGAATGGACGTCTAATGAAAGAGAATTTCGTTGATGGTAATTTTTGCGAGTTCAATGTTTCGACTTTTGCTTCAGGCGTATATATCCTTGTTTTATCGAGGTACGGAATAACCAATGTGACAAAAATTCTCATACCCTGAGAATAAGTCTGGTAAACTTCTGCTCAGGCGAAGTCACCAAAAAGTTTACAGTAAGATATCCCCAATTTTTTCGTTCAAAAAATAATTAAAGCAGTATTAATGCGTTATAGTGCATATTTTTTCTGCAAACCGGAAATGAGGTTAGCTGAAAAGAAAAAAAGATGGCATGAAAATTGATCAGATGCAATCTTAAAAAAAATAGAAAGGTTTAAGAGAAAAACCAGAAGACCGGCAAAGGGAAAGTATGAATAAACGGAGTGAAAACATAAGTGATGAAAGGCGTTCTGAATGGAAAAAAATAAAGTGCATGAATTGTTGTAATAAGCTAAATAACAATACTATGGCAATACAACAGCTCACATGTAATAAATGCCTGTTGAAAACTGATTTTCACTGTTAATATTATTATTTGCCGGATGGTACAATGTATTTATGGAATGTATATTTTTGGCGCAATTTATTTTTAACTAAAACCAATAAACTCTAGACACTTTAAAGCATTTGATGAAATCTTTCATCGACAAAAATGAACGCTAACAATAATGAGGTTGCAACCCTCCGCTGTGAGAGTCGCCTCGTGGGTTGTTCTTCTGATGAAGAGCCTGGTGCGAAAACCACGTTTTTTTCGCAAAACGTAATCCCAAACCTGTCAGTTAGCAACCGGAGTTCGGAATTTATGCACCGTTACTTCCCCCTGACATCTGTTGAATCCTGGAATGACTGGAAATGGCAGCTTCGCAATTCCTTTAACAGTATTGATGATCTTAAAAGGATAATGAAGCTTACTGAGAAGGAGATTATGGCAATCAATAATCTGAAGGGCCGGCTTCCTTTGCGGGTAACCCCCTATTTTGCCTCTCTGATCTACAACACAAAGCCATCCCATCCGCTTCGCCGGAATGTTGTGCCTGTGGTTGAAGAATTACTTACCACCAGGAGTGAGCAGTCGGATCCCCTTCATGAAAAGGCTTTCTCGCCTGTTAAGGGTATCGTACACCGTTATCCCGACAGGGTCCTTTTCACCGTCACCCAGGTGTGCTCAAATTATTGCAGGTACTGCACCCGCTCCCATTCAGTGGGAAGGCTGGATAAACTTGGGAAACAGGACTATGAAAAAGCTTTCAACTATATAGCAAGCCATAAGGAAGTCAGGGATGTACTCATTAGCGGAGGAGATCCGCTGACCCTCTCAGACGAAACTCTCGACTATATACTTTCGAATATCCGCAGGATAGAACATGTGGAGATAATACGTATCGGAACCAGGACCCCCGTTGTTCTTCCCCAGAGGATTACCGACGGATTGATTAATGTTCTGAGAAAATACCATCCGGTCTTTTTGAGCCTGCATTTTTCACACCCGTCAGAGATAACTGAAGAGTGTGCTGCAGCATGCAACAAACTTGCTGATGGTGGATTTCCTCTCGGTAGCCAGACCGTCCTTCTGAAAGGAATCAACGACAATGTGCCTGTTATGAAGGAGCTGATGCATAAGCTGCTTAAGGTAAGGGTCAGACCTTATTACCTGTACCAGTGCGATCTGATACCTGGTTCCAGCCATTTCAGGACCACTGTGGCGAAAGGGCTGGAGATCATTAAAGGTCTCAGGGGATTCACCAGCGGCTATGCTGTACCTACATTTGTTATTGACGCCCCCGGCGGCGGCGGAAAGATACCTTTGCTTCCTGATTATGTTGTGGAACATAATGAAGAACACATTGTTCTCCGCAATTACAGGGGAGATGTCTGTGAGTATCCCGAAAGATAGGAATATCAATATATGAAGATCGGATTGACTTACGACTTAAGGTCGTGGTATCTCGACCGTGGATATTCCATGGAAGACACTGCAGAGTTTGATAAGCAGGATACCATCGACGCCATTGAAACTGCAATAAAGACTTTAGGTTTTGAAACAGAGCCGATCGGCAATTGCTTTCAGCTTATAGAGGCACTGGCTGCCGGAAAGAGATGGGACCTGGTATTCAACATCGCTGAAGGTTTATATGGCGACGGCAGGGAATCAGTAGTCCCTGCCATCCTGGATCAGTATAGAATACCTTATGTTTTCAGCGGACCGGTTATAATGGGCATTTCCCTTAACAAACACCTGACCAGGCTGATTGTTGAAGCTGCTGGTGTTCCTGTAAGTCCGGGTATGCTGATTTCATCACCAGAGGACATCGATAGTTGCTCCCTCCGCTATCCATTGTTCATTAAGCCGGTTTCTGAGGGTACAGGCAAGGGGATCACTGAAAAGAACCTGGTTCACTCTGAAAAGGAACTAAGGGAAATGGCGGAATATCTTCTTTCGCGATACGACCAGCCCGCACTCGTTGAAGAATATCTCCCGGGAAGGGAATTCACGGTTGGCATAACAGGATCAGGTGATGATGCTGTAGCTGTCGGAGGCATGGAAATAGAATGCATGGATAACCTTCCTTATTCGGTCGAATTCAAGGAAAACTATCAGGTCTTTTGCAAATACAAGCCTATGGATGGTGAATTTACCGAGGAATGCAAAAGTGTTGCCCTGAAAGCCTGGAAAGCCCTGGGAGGCGTGGATGCCGGGCGGGTTGACGTCAAGGCCGACAGGAACGGACGAATATGCTTCATTGAGGTAAATCCTCTTGCAGGACTCCACCCGGTACATTCCGATCTGCCAATCCTGTCGAATATGGCTGGGATAAAATATCAGGAACTTATCGAAAGGATTATCGAATCGGCATTCAAACGATATCGCTTAAGCAGATGAAAATTAAAAAATGCTGTATCCTCTTCAATCAGCCTCTTGAAGGAGCTCTCGCCGACGAGCTGGATGTGCTTGAACAAGTGGAATACATTGGCGAAAACCTTGAAAAACTTGGTATTTTTGTTTATACCAGGGGAATAACCGCCAATTTTATGAATGAAGTTGCAGAGGTTGCAGCAGAAAAACCTGATTTCGTATTCAACCTCGTGGAATCGATCAACAATAAGGGAGAGTTATGCTATTTCGTTCCTGCACTGCTCAATATGTATTCCATACCTTATTCAGGCAATCCACTGGAGGCATTATTTATTACTACCAGTAAAGCTCTCACCGCAAAAATACTTAGGGAAAATAACCTTGCCACACCCCTGACCTACCTGCCCTCGCAGGTTGATCTCCTTAAACGCGGTTGCCGTTATATAGTTAAACCCATCTGGGAGGACGGTTCCCTCGGGATCACAGCCGATTCGGTTTTTGATTTTACTCCGGAACACACCGATAGGCTTAAAGGACTTGATGACTCCCACTGGATTATCCAGGATTTTATTGACGGCCGTGAATTCAACATCAGCGTTATTGCCAGCAGTTCAGGGCCTGAAGTAATGCCGGCAGCCGAAATGGTTTTTCATAATTTTTCCCCTGATATGCCAAGGATTGTCGATTTCAAGGCAAAATGGATTGAGGATAGTTTTGAATATGAAAACACTGTCAGAGAGTTTCCCAATGATAATATTAATCCTGCGCTTACCAAAAGGATCAATGACCTTGCGCTGAAATGCTGGGAAGTATTCGGACTAAAAGGCTACGCGAGGGTTGACATGAGAATTGATGCTGATGAAATCCCATATGTGATAGAAGTGAATGCAAATCCCTGTATGTCACCCGACAGCGGACTGATGGCTGCAACCCGTAAAGCTGGCATATCTGTTACAACGGTCCTCACAAGAATTATTGAAGATCTCAATTATTGAAAATTATGACAATGATTTCCAAAGGTATAGAGCCAGAAGACCTTGGCCGGATAGAGGAAATTCTGAAGTCGACCTCGTTCTTTTACGATTTTGAGATCGCGACAGCCCTTGAAATTGCCGACGAAACACTTAGAAAAGGATCGGAAGCAAGCGGTTATTTCTGGCTCAGAGCAGCAGATGAAAGCGGGACCATTGCTTTTGCCAATTACGGAAAAAACTCCTTCTCCACCCACTCCTGGGATCTGTACTGGATTGCAGTACATCAGAATGCCAGACACAAAAAGCTGGGTTCCAGGATGCTACTTGCAATCGAAGATGATGTCCGCAGCCATGGTGGTAAGATACTCTGGATTGAAACTTCAGGAAGGCCTTTGTACGCACCCACTGAAGCCTTTTATCAGAGAAACGGCTATACCCTTCAGGCAAGCCTCAAGGATTTCTACGGTCCCGGCGATCCGAAACAGATCTATTCCAAGGTGCTCTGACAAACAGCTCCTGAATCAGAAGCGTTAACACGTAATTATATGAAAGGAATCTCAACAATCCTGTTGCTCGTTTTGTCAAATGCATTTATGACATTTGCCTGGTACGGTCACCTTAAACTAAAGACAATCAGTAGGTTTCAAAATCTTAGTCTGCTTGCTGTAATATTGCTTAGCTGGTTTATCGCACTTTTTGAGTATTCACTTCAGGTTCCGGCCAACAGGATGGGCTTCAGGGGGAACGGAGGTCCGTTTTCGCTGGTTGAGTTGAAGGTGATCCAGGAAGTAATTTCTCTTCTGGTCTTTACAGGATTCACCCTTGTGGTTTTCAGGGATGAACATTTCCGCACCAATCACCTTATAGGATTTATTTTCCTTGTACTTGCGGTCTATTTCGTTTTCAAGAAATAACAGCTGTCATATCAGGTTGGCGCTGTAAAAGCGTGGATCTCCTGTAACTTCCTCACCAAGCCACGATGGTTTGGTGAAATCCTCATCCTCACTGTCCAGTTCTATTTCAGCGATTACAAGCCCTTCATTCTTTGCGTGAAATACGTCAACCTCAAATATTTTGTCTTGTTCAGGAACTATATATCGTGTCTTTCTGATCACATCGGGCAGACATACTTCCATCATCTCCTCCGCTTCAACAGCAGGGATATCATATTCCCATTCATGCCGTGAAAACTCTGTACCGGATTTCGGGGCTTTAACCGACAGAATTGCCCTGCCGTTTATTATCCTGATCCTTACTACTCTGTCGGGATCAACGGAAAGGTAACCCTGGCTGATCTCGCTCTTTCTGATTGAAAGATGCCTGAACTCTCCGCTTACAAGAAACTTTCGTTCTATTTCCAATGCCATCTGGTTTTTTTTGCAAAGTTACCAAATTATGAATCAATAGAAAGTTATACGAATCCACTCTTTGCTTCCTGTCCGGCCCCTTTGGGGAAGGCCGGAAGAACTGATCAGATCAGCCCTCACAAAATTTATTCCTCGTTGCGATAGTTCATTTTTTTGAGTAATTTTCAGGTATGGATGTAAAAATTGAACCGGGTTGGAAATCGAAGCTTCAGCAAGAATTTGACAAGGAGTATTTTGTAAAGCTTACCGATTTTGTAAAGTCAGAATACAGGAAAGGGACCGTATATCCACCAGGTTCCCTGATTTTCAATGCATTTGATATCTGCCCATTAAACATGGTAAAGGCCGTAATAATCGGACAGGATCCCTACCATGGTCCGGGCCAGGCCCATGGCCTGTGCTTTTCGGTAAGGGATGGGGTTGATTACCCTCCCAGTCTGGTTAATATCTTCCGGGAAATAGAATCAGACCTTGGGATCAGGGTGAAGTCTTCCGGTGATCTTACAAGATGGGCCTCCCAGGGAGTTCTGCTTTTAAATGCCACACTGACGGTAAGGGCTCACCAGGCAGGCTCGCACCAGAGAAGAGGATGGGAGGAATTCACTGATTATGTGATCAGGGTTCTTAATAGCGAAAAACAGAATCTGGTTTTTTTCCTGTGGGGCGCCTATGCCCAGAAAAAAGGAGAATCAATAGACCGTTCGAAGCATCTTGTCCTCGAATCGGTGCATCCCTCTCCCCTTTCAGCTTCCCGGGGATTCTTCGGGAACAGGCATTTCAGTAAGTGCAATGATTACCTGTCAGAAAACGGGATAGATCCTGTTGACTGGAGCTGAGACTCCTCTTCACAGAATATTATCAAGGGCTCTGCAGATTAGCTCCTGCAGTCCTTTCCAATCCTCAAAGCCTGGCGACATTCGTATTATCCCGGGATCGGGGTATTTTGCACCCCACACCGATTCTACAGGCATAATTATTGTGCGCGGATCGCCCAGCGATGGTATTACTTTTATACCGTCTGAAACAGCCTTTATGAACCTGTCGCGCCTTTCCTTCTTTTGATTTTCCGTTTGTCCGTGAAAACCGAAAGTTACCATGGCGCCAAATCCCCTGTTTCCAAAAAGCCTGAGGGCCGTCTTATGGCTGGGATGTCCGGGCAGGCCGGGATACCATACTTTTTCAACTGAAGGATTACGAATAAGCAATTCCGTTATCTCTACTGCATTACGGCATTGGGCAGCAAACCGGAGCCCGAAAGTCTGGATCTGGGTTTGAAGACGGTAAGCATCATCGGGCGATATCATATGTCCCACATATTTCCTGTATTCGATCGACTGCTTCATCAGCGGGGCATCGTTCCCGCACAGAACTCCTGCAGTAAGGTTCCCATGACCGGAAAAGTACTTGGTTGCACTGTGAACAACCATATCCGCCCCCAGTGCAAGCGGTTTGCACAGAACCGGTGTTGCGAAGGTATTGTCAACAATCACTGCAGCGCCTTCCGAATGGGCCATTTCAATCACCTTTTGAAGGTCAGTCACAATAAGCATAGGGTTGGAGATCGCCTCTATATAAACCAGTCCTGGCCTGAGTTCCCGGAGAATAACCCTAAAAGCATCAAGATCATATATTTCATCTGCAGGATTGAAATAGCTTACCTGGATTCCTCGTCTGTATTTCAGAACTGACTCCGTATAAGAAATTGTGCCCCCGTATATCTCGCTGAAAAACAACCATGGCCGATTATTTCCTGCCTGCTGGTAAACTGAAAGCGCAGTATCGATGGCCGACATTCCAGACTGTGTAAGCAGGGCCCATTCCGACTCCTCGAGTTTCATTACTTCCTCTTCTGCAGAAACAACAGTGGGATTCCTGTACCGTGAGTAAATATAAAGGTCGGGAACCCTTTCATTTCCTGTTTCCCTGGCAAAGGCATCCTTTGTTGTACCGGCATCATAAAGTTCAAATCCTGCATCCCTGTATATAGGCATGCGGGAACTGTTGACGGTTTTCTTTTTCATGTCAGTGTCCGGTTTTTACCGGGCACCAAAATAATGAATTTGAATCAAAGGGGAGAATCGAGGGTGACATTCTTTATTACGATCAGCTTGTTTTCCACAGAAACATCATAGGTAATTTTATTCTGACCGAAATAGTTCATATAAGTGAAATCAACAGGCCCGGTATTAAGGATTTCGTTGTTTACTCCTGCCGAAATAAATGCTTTCGGGAATGCAGCTTCAAACCTGTGATATCCGGAAGTTGAGTTTATACCTATTGTGCCGAATGAGATTTCTTCCTCCTTTATCCTTACTAGTACATTGGTCAGCTCCGTACCGCTTATGTTTCTGATCCTTACATCGGTGGGTCCAACCGGTGAAAACTCCGCCTTTTTGCATGAAAAGATGCAACTTATATGTAATAACAATGTTATAACAAGGAGTTTTTTCATGATCAGGTTGAATTGTTTTTCCTGATCTATATAACACGAAAAAATAGGAAATAGTGCGTGTTTTTCAGATAATCGTAAGGCTGGTTGAAGGAATCCAGCCTTTGTTGCCGTCCGACAGCCTGATCTCAAACCACTCTCCTACCTTGTCCTCAATGCTTACGGTGGTTCCTTCGTGAAGCACAAAGAGGTCGGTTCCGCTTGCATCAGGAGAACTCTTGCCATTAACAGAGGGAGCAAAGATAACAGCTTCACGGCTGTTATATACCAGGTCGCGGTTGCGCAGCGTAAAAGCAAGCGAAGACACTGAAATGAACAAGAGCAGTACTGCTGCCCAGAACGAGACTACTTTAAGCTTATAACGCGTTGAGTAGATATAAACCGACAGCAAAATCAGAAAAGCAATGAAAGTCAGAATACTTAGCACAGCCCAGGTATTTGTGTGAAGCATCAGTGAAAGGAAATCAAACCACCTTACGAAGAAGAGTTCCGGTATCTCTTCGAATTTATCCACAACAAGCGTCCTTGCAATCTGCAGGTTATAAATGATGTTGTTGTCACCTGGTTTAAGAAGACGGGCTCTCTCAAAGAAAAGAATGGCACCGGGTACATTATTAAGCTTAAAATAAGCGTTCCCGATATTATATGCCAGTTCAGCCGACCTGTATCCGGTGTCGTAAATCTCAAGCCATTCGCGGAGAGCCCCTTCAAAATCTGAGGCTGTATAGTATTCAACACCTTTGCTGAATTTCAACTGTCGTTCGTCCTGTCCTGATGCCGGGCTGACAGTCAGGACGAGCAACAAAGCCAGTAATATTTTTAGTGTTAGAGATCTCATTTCAGCCAATTGTATTTTCCAATAACCTGATAAACCTCGCAGTTTCATTATAGATCTTTTCTTCTTCTTCCCTTGAAGAAGAAGGTGCATACCTCGCAAACTCACAAAGATCGATAACAGCAGCAAGGCTCTCTGCATCCTGATCAGGGATGCCCTTCATTTTTAGTGCTTCTACCGCCCTGGTTCTGTTAAGTTCAGATACCGGAATGCTTAGCTTGTCGCTAAGGTAACCCCACAACGCCCTGAGGATCTCCTCGTAGAATCTGTCGGATTTCTTTTCCTTAAGGCAATGGGCTGCAATTCTGAGCCGCTGACCTGCAACTTTTCCTGCTTTTCTGTTTCTCACTGCAGAAAGATCCGAGTTGCGGCGTATATGCTCCCTCCTGATGAAAAGCACGATGAAGAAAAGCAGCAGTGAGAAGGCATAAACCGGCCAGAACCATTTTCTGGAAGCAGATAGCCTGTCGGTCTTCCTGAGAAGACCGGGTTTTGAACTGATGAACCTTATATCCTTGCCAAGGTATTTTACATCCTCCTTTGCGACGCCGCCATAAACTGTTATTCCTGAAGCAGGATCGCTCGTCTTGCGTGCATGGAATTTGAGTTCCGGGGTTGTAATTGTCTCATACCTTCGTGCATCGGAATTGAAGTAAGAATATGTTACCGGAGGAATAACAAACTCACCATGATGTCTTGGGATCAGCAGATATTCAAATGTCTTCTGACCAGATGTTCCGTTCAGGCCGTTCTTCAGGTTATCAGTGATCTTCGGATCATAAACTTCGAGGTCGGCAGGAAGTTTCAGGGCGGGCGGATTGGCAATCTTGAGGTTGCCGCTTCCCGACAGGGTGATCTTCAGGTTTATGGCATCGTTCATGTTTACCGAATCCCTGTCAAGAGTGGCATTGATTGCAATCCTTCCTACTATGCCTGAATAGTCGGCAGGCTTGCTGCCAGGAAGGGGATTCACCTTTATACTCACCGGTTTGCTCAGAATAGCCTTCGGTACCGTGGTATAGGTTGCAAAGAAATCACCAAAAAAGGGATCTGACTGGCCTGACTTCTGGCGCATAAGGATAGATAACTGAACCGGATCGATTGTTACGTCGCCGGGGAACTGGGGATATAGCAGGAATTGCTGCACAACACCTGTACCGTAAATGGTTCCGTTTATGCTCTCCCTCTTAAGCGATGTCAGGGGAGGCGTTTCAAGATCGGTCCTGAGGAAACCTTCAAAACCGGGATACTTGATCTCATTAATACCTGAGATCTCAATCCTTGTATAGAGCTTAACCGTAACGCTCACAGGTTCTCCAACAAAGACATTTCTTTTATTGACCGTAAGATTTACGAATACGTCATCACCTGTTTCCTCAAGTTCAGCTTCAGAAATATCATCTCCTGGAACTGCGGCACTCTGTCGGGATGAACTGCTGCCAGCAACCTCTATCCTGATGGAGTCGGAGGAGTATGATCTGTTTTTTACTGTGACCGAAGCCGGAGGGATTACATATTTCCCTTCCTTCACAGCCTGAATGTAGTAGGAGTATGTGTACTTTACCTCCCTGCTGACTTTCCCGTTTATTATCTGTGTACTTGAGCTGTATGAGGTCTGGGGTCCCATAAGCTTGTAAAAACCGGTGAAAGGCGGCTCCCTGAAATCCCCGTCGCCGGAATTGACGGTCCAGGAGATCATGAACTGTTCTCCGGCCTGCACAACCCGCGGATATTCCGCCATCAATGTTATTTCCTGTCCTTCCGTGGTGCAAAAAAACAGAAGTAGAAAAAGTGCCAATATCAAATATTTTGATTGCATTTTGCCAAATTACCAGTTTTTGAGGGTTTTTACCCTCTGTTTCGCTGCTTTTGCTTCTTTAACCTTTTCCTGAACCTCTTTTTCGTCATTTGCTATGGCGTTAAGCAGCCTTTCGGCATCTTCCCTGGATATCGACTGCTGCTGGTCATCAGGTTGCTGCTGCTGATCCTGTTTGTTCTGATCCTCATTTTCCTTCTGATCATCCTGTTGCTCCTGATTGTTCTGGTCCTTTTTCTGCTGGTCCTTATTCTGATCCTGATTTTGTTGGTTCTGTTGCTGTTGCTGTTGTTGCTGTTGCTGCTGTTCCTTCAGACGGTCCTGAGCATAGGCCAGGTTGTATTTAGCCTGCATATTTCCAGGATTGAGTCTCAGTGAATTCTTGTAAGCCTCAATGCTTTCCTTCAGCTTGTCTGACTTCAGAAGCGAATTCCCCAGGTTATACAGGCTGCCGGCTTTTTTATCCCGGTCCTCATTCATCTTGTGGCTTTCGATAAACTGCTTCCCGGCATCTTCATATTTCTCCTGTTTGTAAAGCGCATCGCCTGTATTGAACAGTGCATCGGCTGAACCCTTGTTCTTGTCGATAGCCCTCCTGTAGGAGATCTCAGATTCGGAATACTTCTGCTTTTCAAATTCCCTGTTGCCCTGCCTGATGAACTTCCTTTCCCCCTGTGCGAAAAGAGATCCGCTGAGCAGCAGCAGCACCAGCAGAAGTAAGCGCTCCGGCTTAAATAACGATTCAGTATGTTCTTTCAAATGTTTCAGCATAATTCCGGCAATTAGATTTTAAACCTGAATAACCTGACATTCTGCAGCTTTCTGTTTTTTCTGTCCATTATTATTATCTCAACAATAATCAATATCAGCGCAAGCGCTGCAAATATCCGGAACTGGTCATCGTATTCCGTGTACATGGTGCTTTCAAGATCGCTCTGATCCATTTTCCGGATATCCCTGAATATCTCGTCGAGTCCAATGCTTGTACTGCTTGCCCTTATATAATTTCCACCTCCGGTGACGGCGATTTTTTTTAGGATATCTTCATCGAGCCTGGTGATAACAGTTGTACCATCCTGATCTTTGAGGTAATCACTCCTTCCTCCGGAAGCGACAGGTATAGGAACGCCTTCGCTTGATCCGATTCCGATCGCATGTATGACGATTCCGGCTTTTGCAGCTTCTTCAGCTTCAGAAACAGGATCATCCTCATGGTTTTCCCCGTCGGTAATAATTATTATCGCCCTGCTTTTCCCTTCTCCCGGGGTGAATGACTTTGAAGCAAGTTTTATGGCCGCCCCAATTGCTGTACCCTGCTTGGGCACCATGTCGGGGCCAATCGTGGAGAGAAACATTTTGGCCGAAATGTAATCGGTGGTGATGGGTATCTGGGTATAGGCATCTCCTGCAAATACAATCAGTCCTATCTTGTCGTTGTTAAGGTTGTCGACAAGCCTTGATATTGCCTGCTTGGCCCTTGTGAGCCTGTCGGGCTGAATATCCGCTGCAAGCATCGAATTGCTTACATCCAGCGCAATTATCACCTCCACACCCTGCTTCCTTACTTCTTCAAGTTTTGAACCGTACTGAGGCCGGGCAAGAGCTATTATCAATGCAGTTATTCCTGTAAGCAGCAAAATGAATTTAATAACCGGTCTTGCCCGCGATAACTCTGGCATAAGCCTTGATACCAGGGCAGCATCTCCCAGTTTCCTGATGGCATTCCTGCTCCGCACTCTGTTAATAACAAACAGGCCGGTAAGTACCGGCAGTATCAGCAGGAGATAAAGGAATTCCGGAGAGGCGAATCTGAAAAGCTGCATTATGTTTCAGTTTATGTCAGTTTCTTCAAAATTGTATATCTGAGTAGCAATTCAACTGCCAGCAGAACGAAAGCAATTATTGCCAGCGGAAGATACTCTTCCTGCTTCCTAGTGAATTGTCTAACATCTATCTTTGACTTTTCAAGCTTATCAATTTCCGAATAAACTTCAACAAGCTTATTGTTGTCTGTTGCCCTGAAGTATCTTCCGCCTGTGCTTCCTGCAATCTCCCTTAGAATATCCTCATCAATTTCAACCGGCATATTCTGGTACTGCGTCCCATAGGGTGTCTGAACCGGATAAGGAGCCATTCCCATGCTGCCGACTCCGATTGTATAAACCCTTACGCCAAAGGTCTTTGCAATGCCTGCAGCAGTTGCAGGCGCTATCTCGCCCCTGTTGTTTACTCCATCGGTAAGAAGGATTATCACCTTGCTCTTTGCCTCCGAATCCTTAATTCTTGTTACTGCATTGGCAAGGCCCATCCCGATGGCCGTACCGTCCTCTATCATACCACTTTCAATTTCTCTGAGCAGGTTTACCAGCACCGCATGATCGGTTGTCAGCGGACACTGCGTGAATGTCTCGCCGCTGAAAACCACCAGGCCTATCCGGTCGTACGGCCGTCCGGAAATAAACTCTGTGGCTACATTTTTGGAGGCCTCCAGCCTGTTTGGCCGGAAATCCCGTGCAAGCATGCTTCCCGAAATGTCGAGAGCCAGGATAATGTCTATCCCTTCGGTCGAAACATCCTGGAACCTGTCGGTCGATTGAGGCCTGGCAAGTATTATGATAAGCAGCGAAGCAACTGCCATCCTGAACGCAAACAGAACATGGCGGAGCCAGTTCCTGAAGGTCTTTACCGGTACATCCAGCGGTTCAAGCCCGGGCAGTCTGACTGATGCAAAGGCCTTTTGCTGTTTCAGTATATAAAAAGCAACTACTGCAGGGATCAGCAGAAGAAGATAAAGAAAACCGGGATCAGCAAAGTCAATCCTGTTCATGATTTTTTCCCTCCCTGATTTTTATTGCTGCCTGTATCAGCGTCCTCCTGAACCATGATCCTTGTAGAATCCACGAACTCCCATGATTCATTATAAACAGTATCATTTTCAACGGGATCAGGCTTATATTTTGCAAATTTCACCAGATCGGCCTGGTTAAGCACCGACCTGAGGCGATTATAGGATTCATTCTTTTTGAAACCTGTCTTCACAAGAGCCTCCAGTGTTTCAGAGGTAGTCAGCTCGAGGGAGTTGACTCCGTACCTGTTTTCAAGATACTGCCTAACAATCTCGGTCAGTCGGATATAATACCTTTTTATCTCACCCTTCTGCCAGAACTGTTCGTTCCGGAGCAATTCAAGTTCCCTGAAGGCGATTACGTGAGCAGGTTCAATGATAACGGGCTTATTTTCCTCCTTCTTATCCTTTTTAAGACGTCTGACAAGCTTGAGAATGAGCCACACCAACACAGCGGTTACAAGGCCAAGCAGTGCCCATGGCATAACTTCCCCGGCAGTAAGCGGAGCTCTGTAAGGCCCTTCAATATCAAATATCTCTGCCGAATCGGGCGGGGTTATCGCTGCGCGCGCAACCTCAAGCACCGAATAATCGGAATAATATCTCTTTATCCCGTCTGTGCCAGCCAGTTCTGCATAAACCGGATCGACACGGTGATATCCCGAATCGAAAGAAGTTACCATGTATTTTTCAGTGATCCTGATCCTTTCAGTACCAAGAGTGATGGTATCGAAATCAGGACCGGTAATAACCTCAATTTTACCGTTTATAGTGTCCCTGAAGACGGGAAGGGCAAGACTGAGGCCGGATGGTTGTTCAATATTTATGGTAAAACCGATCTGATCGCCGATAAGTATCCTCGTTGAATCAAAGGCAGCCGTAACAGCAACTTCCTGCCCTATCATGCCCTTATGGGATAACAGTAAGAAACAAAACACCAGATATGCTGCCTTTCCCTGTTTCATCTGCTCTTAAATAGTTTTATCAGAGGTTTGACATAGTCCTCACCAGTGCTGATCTCTGTGAAATCAACCGCACATTTCCTCATGGAATTGCTTATTGAGTCGGTATGACGCGAGTGCCAGTCGGAATAGACCTTTCTTAAGTATTTAGACGAGGTATCGATCCATCTTTCTTCTCCGGTTTCAGAATCGAGAACTTTCATAAGCCCCACATCAGGGAGTGCCTTTTCGAGCTGATCAGTAACCCGTAAGGCCACCATGTCGTGTTTACTGGATGCTATTCTGAGAGCCTCTTCAAAGTCGGGTGTCAGAAAATCGGAAATCACGAAAGCAGTGCATCTTTTTCTTATCGCATTGGTAAGGAACCTGAGTGGTTCGTTCAGATTTGTCCTGTTACTCCGGGGACTGAAATCGAGCAGCTCCCTTATTATTCTCAGGATGTGCTTCCTGCCTTTCTGTGGTGGTATGAATTTTTCTACCTTGTCGGTGAAAAAGATCACTCCGATCTTGTCGTTGTTATAAATTGCCGAAAACGAAAGTACAGCTGCAATTTCAGTCATCAAGTCACGCTTAAATGCCGATCTGGTTCCGAAATTACCTGAACCGCTGACATCGATCAGAAGCATGACAGTCAGTTCCCTTTCCTCTTCATATACCTTTACCCAGGGATGGTTGAACCGGGCGGTAACGTTCCAGTCGATGCTGCGGATGTCGTCACCGTACTGATATTCTCTTACCTCGCTGAATGCAATCCCCCTTCCCTTGAAAGCACTGTGGTACTCACCGGCAAAAATATGCCTTGTAAGACCACGTGTCTTTATCTCGATCCTTCGTACCTTTTTTAACAGCTCAATTGCTTCCATCTGGTAAGTTTGGTTCCTTGTTTCTTGCTGCTGGTTGAGTGCGGCTCAGGGCTCAGAGCTCCAGAATTCTGCCAACTGACAACCGGCTCCTTGCGTCTTGCGTCATCCGCCCTGAGTCTTCTATGGTACCTCTACCACATTCAATATCTCAGCAATTATCTTATCCTGGTTTATATTCTCGGCTTCAGCCTCGTAGGTAAGACCAATCCTGTGCCTCATAACGTCGGCGCAAACTGACCTTACATCCTCAGGGATCACATAGCCCCTTCTGCGGATGAAAGCATATGCTTTCGAAGCCAGCGCCAGGTAGATCGATGCGCGAGGAGATGCCCCGTAGGAGATCATATTGCTGAAAGCAGGAAGCCCGAATTTTTCAGGGTTACGACTGGCAAAAACGATGCTGAGAATATAGTTTTCTATCTTTTCATCCATATAAACCTCCCTTACCACATTCCTGGCCCTTATTATGTCTTCTGTTTTCAGGACGGTGCCGGCTTTCGGGAATTCCTTCGCAAGGTTCTCCCTTACAATGAGTTTTTCTTCCTCCATTGTAGGATAGTCGATAAGAACTTTAAGCATGAACCTGTCAACCTGGGCTTCAGGAAGAGGATAGGTACCTTCCTGTTCGATGGGGTTCTGTGTCGCAAGAACCAGGAAGGGCTCCTCAAGCTTATATGTGGATTCCCCTATGGTTACCTGCCTTTCCTGCATGGCTTCGAGAAGGGCGCTCTGTACCTTGGCCGGCGACCGGTTTATCTCGTCGGCAAGAATGAAATTGGCGAATATCGGACCTTTCTTCACAAGGAATTCCTCTTTCTTCTGGCTGTATATCATTGTTCCGGTAAGGTCGGCCGGCAGAAGATCGGGTGTGAACTGGATTCTGGCAAACCGTGCATCGATTATTGATGCAAGCGATTTAATGGCAAGTGTCTTTGCCAGTCCGGGAACACCTTCGAGAAGAATGTGACCGTTTGCAAGGAGTCCTATAAGAAGGGAATCCGTAAGATGCTTCTGTCCAACGATGACCTTGTTCATCTCCATCCGGATAATGTCCACAAAAGAGCTCTCCTTTTCTATTTTTTCATTTAAGATCCTGATATCGGCTGTCTGCTCCATTTCGTTTGATTTAAGTCGCAAATTTAATTAAATAAGAATGACGCAGAACCATAAAAACGGCCTGCCGTAATCCGACACAAAAGAAGACTTCAGAATAATAACAAGGCGTTAAAGAGTGTTAAAGTTGTGTTAAATAAGGTATTGTAAGGGGATTCCAGGAAAAGCCAGCGCGTACGGAAGTTCTGATTATCAGTATTCCGATAAGCGGTACAAATGAATTATTTATATCCTGGGGAAGAATGACAAGAAATGCCAGAAAGCCGACCGAGAGAAAAAACACTATTCTGAACCAGACCATCCAGTCTTTATTCAGTAAAAGGCTTATCAGACATAATATAATAAAGGGACTTAACCATATAATATTTAGGTTTGTCTTCAACTGCTGATGATCGGTGAACAGGTTGAAGAAGATCATCAGCAAAGCCAGTAAGGAAAAAATTGAAAACACGATAGAGTCAATAATCAGGTTTGCTTTCTTTTGTCTTAACCAGCCGGTAAGTGCAATACAGATCACAAGAAGAAGACCGAATACAAGAAAAGGACCGGTAAGCATGCTTTTCTTCACTACAGGAGGCTCAAAATCAAGTACCAGGACGGGATTGGACAACAGGGGTATCAGTTTTCCTTCCCTCCTTATGCTTGTTTCCGACAGTCCGTCTTTCATCTCAACCGGCAGGAACATCCTGTCGCGGAATGAAGCCTTCTTGTCGCCTTCAGTTCCAATTAGCAGGTCAATTCCCGCCCTTCTCCAGTAATATCCCTTTTCATACTTGCTTATCAGGTCCCTGAAAGTCGGAAGATTACTTTGCGGTTGTCCGGGAGGATAGATAAGGTCCTCTCCCACCGCCTTCTCCAGCAGATCCCTGATCCTGGTGGAACAGTCATCATAGAAAAAATCATACCTGTAGTTGATATTCTCAGGCTTCAGATTCTCTGCAATAAGCTCAAAAAGCTTCGACATTTGCGCAGAATCGATGTTTATCCTCTGCTCTGTAACCCATCTCTTTTCCAGATAATAATCTCTCAGAAAACTCTCATACGAGTTTACGCCAAGCGAATAATCGAGTCTTCCCCGTGCAAAACGCCATGCAAAATTCGGGGTGTTGAAATCAAAAACACCCCAGTTGTACACCAGATCGCTGTTCTTCTCAGGTAACACTATCCTGATGGCGCTGTGGCCATAGACGGAATATATTTCCGTTCCCGGTCCGCACGTCAGGAGATATACTTCGGCTTTCGGAACTTCCTGAGAAATCGATAAGGAGGGAAGAAATGAGAGCAGAATTGTCAGGTATTTCAACTTCATCTGAATGAATTATTTTAATGTAAACCTAAGAGTTTTTTTTGAAAAGGAGCCATGGCCCCGGCCAATTTCCAGAATCCTCCGCTTATTTGTGGCAGATTCTGATGTTTTGATTAGTTTTATGCCGGCTTAAAGCTCCGGATATAGTTTCACTTATTAAACCTGATATCATGAAAAAACTTCTTCTTCCTGCCCTTTTATCGGTTTTCGTCTTTTTTGCCGCGTGCAGCAACAAACAGGAAATGAAAATCACTGATCTTCACGTTCATCTCAAAGGCAATCTTACTATTGATGATGCTGTTGCAAAATCGAAAGCCGAAAATATCGATTACGGAATTGCAGTCAACTGCGGGTTAGGGTTCCCTATTCATCTGGACAGTCAGATCGATTCAGTGGTTACAGTTCTCAGGAACTATCCGCAGTTCTATCTTGCCATGCAGGCTGAAGGAAGGGAATGGATGAACATATTTTCAAAGGAATCAATGGATAAGTTCGACTATGTCTTCACCGATTGCATGACCTTTACGGATGCAAAGGGAAGAAGGAACAGGATCTGGATGCCGGCAGAAACCTGGATAGATGATGAACAGGAGTTCATGGACTATATGGTAAATACGCTTGTAACCATTCTGAATACCGAACCCATCAATATATATGTTAATCCGACATTTCTTCCGGCACAGATGGCCGACAGGTATGATTACTTCTGGACACCGGAAAGAATGGACAAGGTAATAAATGCCGCCAAAGCAAACAATGTTGCAATAGAGATCAACAACAGGTACGAGATACCTTCAGCCGATTTCATAAAAAGGGCAAAGAAGGCAGGAGTACTTTTCACAGTCGGGACGAACAATGCTGATGAAAATTTCTCCGGAGCTGAGTATGCCAGGAAAATGATCAAAGAGTGCAAACTCACTGAGAAGGATTTCTGGCTGCCTGTCAAAAAGAGCAGGATCTGAATGGGAAATCTCGCAATTGCACGAATCCTCGAATTTCTTCCCGGGATAATTCTCGGGCTGACCGTACATGAATTCAGTCATGCATGGATGGCAAAAAAATGCGGCGACAACACCTCTGAACAACAGGGCAGAGTAACACTTAATCCATTCAAACATATTGATCCCCTGGGTTTTGTTATGCTTCTTGTTGCGGGATTCGGATGGGCAAAACCGGTTCAGTTCAATGAACAGAACCTGAAGAATCCACGTAAGGATGTGATAAAGATCGCTGTTGCAGGACCACTTTCGAACGCTGTTTTAGCGATGATCCTGTCGGTAGTATTTTCCTTGTTCTACCATTATACCACAGGGAATTACAGCAACTGGACAAGTGTCACCAGGGAACTGCTGCTCTATGCGATCTATATCAACTGGGGATTGTTCATCTTCAACCTGATCCCCCTGCCACCGCTCGACGGATCGCACCTTTTGCTCAACCAGTTCAGGAAATACCCGAGGTTTTACGAGGGATTCTACAAATACGGATCATACATTTTTCTCGGCCTTATTCTTGTTACGGTATTTACCGACCTGAACCTGTTCCCGATTTGGCCTGCTATGCAGTTCCTGGGCAACGGTTTTCTTTCACTTGTTGGTTACAGTTAACCTGTTCTGATCCAATTCATCTGCTTGCTAATATCCCTGAAATAGTGTATATTGTAGAAAACTGGCAGGGATGAAGTTTTCTGTTGTAACAATATATATAATTATGGCAGCTTCAGTATTGCAGTCGGGCGACAAATACCTGGCCGCGAGGGAGAAGATGGTCAGGGAGCAGATCATCAGCCGCGGTGTTTCCGATCAGCTTACACTGAAGGCCATGCGAAAGGTTCCAAGGCATCTTTTTGTCCCGGCGGAATATGAGAGCAGGGCCTACGACGACAATCCCCTCCCAATCGGATACGGTCAAACCATCTCGCAGCCATTCATTGTAGCTTACATGACTGAGGTGGTGAAACCCGCATCACATAAGAAGGCCCTCGAGATAGGTACTGGTTCAGGCTATCAGGCTGCAATTCTTGGGGAAATAGTGAAAGACGTTTATTCAATTGAAATTGTTCCGGAACTTGCAAGAGAATCAGCCGCGTTGCTGGAAAGCATGGGATATAAAAATATAAACTGCAAATATGGTGACGGTTACCAGGGCTGGGAGGAACATGCCCCTTTCGACATTATTATTGTAACAGCTGCAGCACAGGAGATCCCGCAGCCCCTGATAGACCAGCTTGCAGAAAACGGACGGCTCGTCATACCCGTCGGTCCACCTTCTTCGGTGCAGGAACTGATCCTGCTGGAAAAGAATAACGGAATTACTGAAGAGAAACGCCTTACACTGGTCCGGTTTGTACCTTTCAGGCGATTATAAGACAATAAGAGACTAACCCGGCTCGTTAATTAGGGTAGTTAGTCAAATCGTCTTTTAATCGTGCCATGTTCACAGACCCATTCAGAAGGATTCTGAAAAAATTCAGATCGGATAAGATCAATAAAAGAATTGAAGAAGGGAAGCAGGTTTTCTTCGAGAACACTCTGGAATCAATAGCCATTCGATTCGTACCCGGGCTTCAGGGCGGACCGGGAAGGTACTTTGCCAAGCATTTCGGGAGGGACGAATACGAGGTTGAAAGCAATGCCTCCGCTGTAGTAATGGGAGTTATGGAAGGAAAACCCATCTCAGTATCAAGATACAGGAGGTATCATCTTATTCAGAGTTCCTACTGGTCGAAATTTCATTACGATAGCTACTCCACCCGCGATTACGAATTTGCACTCAGGGCGCATCAGATGAGTTCGTGAGAGTAGGGTTGCAGGCGTAGCGGAGGGGATGGGCTACCCCTTGAAAGGGGTAGTTGGACATAAATTCATCATTTTCCCCAAATTTATTTAATTTAGGATCATCTTTTTTTAAGTAGATATTGACTGCATGAACTTGATGAGGCAGTGAATAATTATATGATATTTTGAAGTACCATGTTTGACATCAGAAGAATTCAGGAACAGGTGATTTACAATGCAGTAAGGGAAGCCAGCGATGAAGAAACAGCAGGCTGGATTATAAACGGACCCGAACCGGAGGATAATGCATTATGGGTTAAGAACACTATGCTCAGGCTTGAAAAGGAGTTTGACCGGGATACCCTGAAAAAGATCAGGATGAACTGCCAGTGCGGTTACGGAATGGATGAAAGGCTGGAATTGCTGAGATATCTTGTAGAATCATCACATTCCCTTGAGGAATTCGGATCCCACGAAAAAGCAAGGACTGCAGGTATGTCATATTCTGATGGAGCTCTCATGCTTCAGTTCCCCTATTGCCCCTGCCCCATACTTGCTGATGTTGACACTCTGGTTACCGATACATGGTGCCAGTGCACAACCGGATACAGCAAGGTTCTGTTTGAAAAAGCCTTCGGCTGTGAGGTTGATGTCGAGCTGCTCAAAAGCATTAAAATGGGCGACGAAATCTGCCTTATGAAAATAATCCCGTTGGGTTCCGTCTGGAAATAGTAGAGACGTAATTTGTTGTTTAGAGGCGCAATGAATTGCGTCTGTACGGTAATTTCTGCCGGTTTTAATAACATTCCGGGAATAATGCTTGCAGGTATGTGTATAATTTTCAGCCATGTGGTTTCTCCCGCAGCTACAGCGACCTATAAAATAAACTATATATACCGATGAAAAATAAAGCTGAAATATTCTGGGATAAGCAGGCTGCAAAATTTGACAACAGCCAGATGCAATTCGATAGTGCATCAAGGGACATAATCCTCAAAACGAAAGAATTTCTGAATCCGGATGATAATGTTCTCGACTTTGGGTGTGCCACAGGCATTAAAACACTGGAACTGGCAGGAGAAGTCAAACATATTCACGGACTGGATATATCTTCTGAGATGATCAGCCTGGCAATAAAAAAATTAAAAGACGCCAATGTCAGAAATGTGTCCTTTTCGTATGGTACAATTTTTAAAGATGATCTGGAAAAATCATCATTCGATAAAATAATAGCATACTCGATAGTACATTTACTGGCCGACAGCGATAAGATAATTCGGAGAATAAATGAATTACTGAAACCAGGCGGCTTGTTTATATCTGAAACAGCATGTTTCAAGGACAGTATGAATTTCCGGACCAGGGTGGAATTTGCTTCATATCGCTTTATGAAACGACTTGGTATCTTTCCATTGCATCTGAATATGTTTACATATGATGACGTTATTCAATTGATTTGCAGCCAGAATTTTAAAATAATTAAAGCTGAAAAGCTATTTTTGAATGGGATGACTATCAGCTTTATTGTTGCAGAAAAAGTTTAATCCAGAAAACTCCCATTTTAGAAACTGTCAAAAGGGATCTGCCTGGCTATACGGAATATTGTAAAAAACCAGATACAGGCTCATCCCGTTGGTCTGGTAGTGTTGCAGATACTGCAATTATTACGATAAACTACAAACAAAACCACATCAATGGACAAGACCAAAAACCAGGAACCTCAGCCAGCCGTAGTCAGGGGACATGAATTGAAATGTCCGGTCTGCGGCAACCGGCAATTCCGGACTAAGCGAGTACTCCTGAATACAACCGTCATGACCTTGCTGGATCTTGATTGGGCAAACCGGAATGCTAACTGTTACATCTGTTCAAACTGCTCTCATATAATGTGGTTTGCTGAGTAACTATGGTTATCGTGAAAATTTGACCTTCACCGGTTATCACCTGATTCGGCGGGTAAAAACCTCAGTTGCAATTCATACGGATATTTGCTTATTTTAAAGCATAATTAGACTCACATCCGATGAATGCACTGGCAAATCTTAAGGATCGATTCAAGGAATGGAAAGAAAAGCGTTTATGGAGATTCCCGGATATTGCTTTTGCATATATTCAGGTGGACGAGAAAGAATTCACCACCGGAAGCATAAAAAGGAACCTTTGCATGCTTACGGGAATTCCAAAACCTGAAACAGGATACAATTACCTTGATATTGTTGAAATTGAGGGTCCGGTTGGAAAAAGGATGTTCAGGGACGACGAAATCGATGTCTACAGGGCAAAAAAAATCTATAAAAGTTCTGATTTACGGACGTTTGTCTTCAAATTGATCCTGCCTGAACCAAAAGACTCATTTGAACTTAACCGGATTTTCAATTCAGCCGGTTTCAGTGTCGAAATCCCCTGGTCTGCAGAAAAAAATAATACTGCCTGGCGGCATTGTCGTTGCGCAGTAAAGGAACTAAACCAGGCAAAGTCAATTTTATTTGATTTTTGTTCAGGGGATAACAGAAGACAAGTCAAAGATATTTTCAGTTGGGATCATTATAAGATGAAATCAAAATATGTTTAAAATGAAGAAAATACTGCTTTTTTTGACAATTCTGGCGGTTGCCGCTGGTACCCTGTACTCACAAAATACAATCAAGAGGGAAACAATGGTTTATTCTGTCAAAGACGGAAAAGAACTTTTGCTAGACACATATGCAGACACAAGTCTTGATCAGGAATGTGAACGCCCTGTTTTTATTTATGTTCATGGCGGCGGGTTTTCAACGGGAAGCCGGGTAAATGCTTTGCAGATACAGTATTGCAAGCATTTTGCAAAGCAGGGATTTGTTTCGGTGGCAATCAATTATCGTCTGGGAATCCCCCAGGGTGTCCAGGCTGACCAGCTTACCATAATGAAAGCAATTTCCATGGCCTGTGAAGATCTTGCCGATGCCACGGCATTCATTTTAGGAAAGGCTGATGAATGGAATATTGATCCGGGGAAAATAGTAATTTCAGGCGGAAGCGCCGGTGCAATAACATGCCTGTGCACAGAATATGATATCTGTTCTGACAGGAATTATACAGGCCGTCTTCCGGAAGGATTCAACTACGCCGGTGTAATATCTCATGCAGGGGCCATTATAATTCCGGCCGACACTCTTGTCTGGAAGAAGGCACCCTGTCCTGTTCTCCTGATGCACGGGAACAAGGATCAGATGGTTCCGTTCGACAGAGTATCAATCTCAGAAAACCTGTATGCAGGTTCAAATTATTTGCACAAACAATTTGTCAGCATGAAGCTTCCTCACTGGCTTTATGAAGAAGCCGGAGCAGATCATATTGTCGCGCTGAAACCCCTGCAGTACAATTTTGCCGAGACAGATTCATTTATTGACAGGTTTGTGATGAAGCAGGAAAAGGCTGCAGTTCACACTGTCTGGGAAGATGAAACACCTGATTCCATGCAGGATATGATAAAGGTAGTACCATTGTACATAACCGGATGGGATAAAACCGATGATGAGGTTAACCAGTAGAAATGCATTGTAGAGACGCAATTCATTGCGTCTCTTCATAATCCCGCAAAACCATGGAAAAAATGCCCGTTTTGTTTCTGGGTCATGGCAGCCCTATGAATGCCATTGAGGAAAATGAATTTGTTCAGGGATTCAGGAATGTTGCAGGGCAAATTAAAAAGCCAGGAGCTATACTATGCGTCAGCGCCCACTGGGAAACGAAAGGGACCTTTGTAACAGCGATGCCATATCCCCGGACCATACACGATTTCGGAGGATTTCCCCGGGAACTGTATGAAGTTCAATATCCCGCGCCGGGCAGCCCTGACCTGGCAAGAGAAATCAAAACGTTGATTAAGTCAACTGAAATCGGCCTGGACGATAAATGGGGGCTCGACCATGGTACCTGGAGCGTAATCAAACACCTGTATCCCGAAGCCGATGTTCCTGTGATACAATTGAGTCTGGATTATTATCAGGCGCCCCGGTATCACTACGTACTTGCCCGGGAACTAAGCCCTCTGAGGGAAAAAGGCGTGTTGATTATTGGAAGCGGGAATATGGTTCACAATCTCGGACTGGTTGACTGGAGACGGCTCAATGATTCTTTCGGCTACGACTGGGCTCTGGAAGCGAGAGAAAAGATGAAGCAATTTATCCTGAACGACGACCATGAGTCACTTATCGATTACCCGAGGCAAGGAAGGCCGTTCCAGCTGTCAGTTCCTACAGCTGAACACTACCTGCCATTGTTATATACTCTTGCAATGAAAGGCAAAAATGAGTCTGTGGATATATTTAATGACAAACCTGTCGGCGGATCAATCACAATGACATGTGTGAAAATCTCCTGAGGAGAAAGAACTTTCAAGGTAATTGAAAAAAGCCCAATTAAACTAGCATTAACCTGACAGAATGTACAATAAAACAAGCACATATATAATTGTTGCATTTTCCATTTTCGTCGGACTTTTGCATTTTATCATTGGTCCTGATTATCAGGGAATTTTCAGGGATTTTATTCGTGGATATTTAATAGACATTCTGCTGCCAATGAATTTGTACCTGTTGATGCAAATAGCGCTTAGAAAGCATATATCAGTCAACAAAGCCCGGATAACAGGTGCAATCGTCCCATTTGCTTTTGGGACTATGGTAGAAATATTCCAGCTTTATGAAATTGAATTTCTTGGAAGGACTTATGACCCCTGGGATATATTAATGTATGCAATCGGAGTTGGATCAGGTATTTTAGCTGATCTGACGATAATCGACTGGCTGGAAAAGAAAAGTGCAGACAATAAATAGTTTCACCTCACAATACGGATTGTTCAGGCATTTGTCTGTCATACTTTTTATCCTGTCCCATCTCTACCCCATGAATGTTCGATAAGTGAAAGGAATTATTTGAATAGCAATAAATATTTATTGTTTATCAATAAATAACTATTATATTTGCTGCATAATTTAATATTTAACCATCATGTCAAAAACAAACAATTTTGTTTTTATAGCCCTGCAGGTAATTGCCTGGATCATCTTCGTAGGCCTGTGCATTGAAGCCGGAGGCCTTATAACAAATTTTGCCTTCAGTCTCTTTAAGCCTGAAGTTATACAGAATCTTTATCAGAAGCTTGATCTGAGTGAAATGTATGAACGCAGTAAATCGGCTTATTTCATCATGTATGGTTTTCTGCTAGTCATAGCGATTCTGAAAGCTGTCCTGTTTTATATTGTCATCATACTGGTTCACAAAATTGATTTGTCAAAACCATTCAACAGCTTTGTCTCCAGAAAAATTACCCTGATAAGTTACTACACACTTTCAATCGGAATTCTAATTGTGATTGCCCGGCAGTCGGAGGAATCTCTGCTTCAGCGTGGTTTTGAAACCGATAAACTGGACCAGTTCTGGGGCGACGGTCAGGCATTTATCCTTATGGCGGCTGTAATCTATGTGATTGCGGTAATTTTCAAAAAAGGGATAGACATACAAAACGAAAACGATTTAACAATTTGAACTATGGCAATTGTGGTAAATTTGGACGTTGTGATGGCCAGGCGAAAAATTTCGCTCAATGAGCTTTCAGATAAAGTCGGACTGACATTGTCCAATCTTTCAATACTGAAGACAGGTAAAGCAAAGGCAATTAGATTCAGCACTCTGGAAGCGATCTGCGATGTCCTGGAATGCCAGCCGGGAGATATCCTGGGATATGTCAGGGACGAACAACAAACAACAGGCCTTTGATTTCGGTGGTGCAAATAATAATTGTATAGCTCAGCATGTCCTGGTGAGAACTCGTAAGCGTTCCCACCGCGATTCAAAACAGAAATGGCGCCACCTGGCGCCATTTGGTGATTCCGGCGCGATTCGAACGCGCGACCCACAGCTTAGAAGGCTGTTGCTCTATCCAGCTGAGCTACGGAACCAAAATAATATTTCAAAAAAAAGAACGAACGTGCGACCCATCCCGAAGCTTCGGGATTGCTCTATCCAGCTGAGCTACGGAACCAAAATAATATTTCAAAATAAAAAACGAACGCATGACACATCTGGATGTAGAGACGCAATTAATTGCGCCTCTACGGAACAGGCCGGCACAAAAATACACTATTTTTAAATTTCGGCAAGTAAAATCCTCACTGTCCTTTCCCCTGCTCCATCGGTAATAATCCGACACCAATGCAAAGTTCTGAAAATTATTATCGTTTTGGGTAAAATAATTATCGAATAACGATATCTGGATTATCGTTATTCGATAAAAATTCGTATGTTTTTCAGGGTAGAGACGCAATGAATTGCGTCTCTATCATCAGACGCAATGAATTGGGTCTCTATCATCAGACGCAATGAATTGCGTCTCTACACCTGTTGCTTCATGTAATTTACAAGGCCTTTCATGTCGATAATGGCTCTCACCCTGGCCGGCAACGGTTCAAAACGGAATATTTTTTCTCCGACATGTATCTCACCGGCCTCGAGGCTGATATCGACATTATCACCTTGTCTGTAATCTTCCACAGCCTCCCGGTGTACAATGAGCAAAAGGCCCTGGTTTATAGATGAACGGTAAAATATCCTGTTGACCGACTTTACAATAACTGCTTTTATTCCGAGATGAGCCAGCCCTACTGAAGGATGCTCACGCGAGCTACCGCAGCCGAAATTTTCGCCTGCAACGATGATATCACCTTCTTGTGCATTTGTCCTGAACGATGGGTCAAAATCTTCAAACAAATGCGGTATTATCGATGCGGGATCCGAACTGAGGGTGCTGTAAGTGTACTTTCCGGGAAACATCTGGTCGGTATTGAGATTGTCAACATCCGCGTAATTCCAGATATTGCCCGATTTCCGGTTCTCATCCTCCCCTATCGACGTAGTCCGGCTCTGCTCAGCCTTAAACGGAAAGCCTCTGTTGTCGGGATTTTTTCGGGGATCGGTAATGACTCCCGTTATGGCCGACAAGGCTACCGTTGCCGGCGATGCAAGATATATCGAGGCCTCCTTGTTTCCCATTCTTCCGGGAAAGTTCCTGTTGGCAGTTGATATCACTGTGTGACCGCTCGCAGGGATGCCCAGTCCCGTACCAAGACAGGGTCCGCATGATGGCGGAAGTATGCTGGCTCCCGATTCTACCAAAACTGCGGCAATCCCTTCACTTATAGCATCTATTAATATTTTGTCGGATGCTGGTATTACGTTGAGCTGAAAACCTTCCTTGATCTTTTTTCCTCTGAGAATTTCAGCCGCAATCCGGAGGTCCTCTATCCTTCCATTTGTACAGGTGCCTATCAGTCCTTCGGAAACGGGAACTCCGGCCACCTCGGCAACCGACTTTACGTTATCAACATTATGAGGAGCCGACACAACCGGCACTATTTCATCCAGGTCAATAATTATATTCCTTGTATATTGTGCTCCCTCGTCCGCCCAGACGCCCGTGGCAAGGTCAGCATCAGGTCCAAGATATTCCATAAGTACTGAATCAGCCGGGAACACAGCATTCTTTGCTCCCATTTCGCTGGCCAGATTCGCCAGTGTCATCCTGTCGGAAACAGACAGACTGCCCACACCATCACCATGATATTCGACCGACATGTAGTTCGCACCGTCGGCCCCGAGCATACCTATTATCCACAGGGCAAGATCCTTGGCATAGATGCCCGGTCGAAGACGTCCGCACAGTGTTATTTTAAGCGATTCCGGTACACGGAACCATGTCTCTCCTTTTTTCCAGATACCTGCCGATTCTGTTCTGTCGATGCCTGCGGCAAATGCATTGTAAGCTCCGGCAGTAGATGTGTGACTGTCGCTTCCGACGATCAGCATACCGGGCCGGGCATAATACGACATGATCTGATGGCAGATACCCCTGCCTGCATCATGAAAACGCTTTATGCCCTGACTTGCAGCAATATCCCTGATCTCCTGGTACTGGTTTGCCAGTTTGGCATCGGCCGGAGGGGCATTGTGGTCAAGAACGATAAGCATCTGGTTCGGATCGGCCACTCTTATCCCTCCCATCTTCTGAAAAGTCTTGAAGATGCTGGCGGTATTATCGTGAGTCAGGATGATGTCGGGACGAGCAAACACCACAGCGCCGGCCGGGGCTCCAAATATCTTCTCTGCAAATGTCATTATCTTCATATCATCATAATTGAAAGAGTCCTCCTTTTCTGTAAATTTCAAATTGCACCCTGGAGAAAGGCACTGCCATGACTGCCTGACCGGTGGTCAGATTTGTTAATTCTCCCTTCAGCAGGTCGATCCTGAGGCGATCGCCATCGGATACCGCAAAGTCTCCAAGGCTGGTACAGCTTACAACAGGGAATGCTGCGTTTATTGCATTTCTCTCATAGATCGCCCCGAACGATTCGGCAATTACTGCACTGACTCCGAGGGATATAAAGCAATCCACGGCTTGCTGCCGCGAACTTCCCGACCCGAAATTCCTGCCTGTGATAACAATATCCCCCGGACTGGTCTTTGCTGCAAAATCCTCGAAGCCTGAAAGGTTGTCAAAGGTATAGCGGCCCATCTCACGAATATCCGTTAAAGCCAGGTAGCGGTTATGAAAGATCATATCGGTGTCGATATTGTCTTTTCTCACCAACCTTGCCCTGCCTTCAATCACTTCAGGCTTTTCTGATAATTGAGCCATCCGTTTTGAAGCATCCTGTCGGGAAGATTTTTCCGGAGGAGGAAATTCTGCTGCAATAGCTGGAATTTTTCCTGATGTTGTAATGAATCCGGCAACAGCGGACGCAGCCACAACAGCAGGGGAAGCCAGGTATACGCTCCCTTTGCCCTGTTTCCCGGGGAAATTCCTGTTCCCGGTGCTTACGGTCACCTCACCCGGACCGTTCTGACCTACCTGTCCGGCTGCGCATCCTGCACACCCGGCGTTTGAAACCAGGGCACCTGCCTTTTTGAAGATATCAATCAGTCCGGTATCAAGGCATTGCCTCCAGATGGCGTCGGTTGAAGGCACTATCTTTAATACGACCCCGGGTGCAACTTTTCTGTCTTTCAATATTACGGCAGTCACAATCATATCTTCCATCCTGCCGTTAGTACAGCTTCCAATGAAACCCGAATCAATTTTAAGTCCTGAGACGCTATCTGCGGAAACTGCATCATGGGGAGCTCCGGGCCTTGCAACCATTTGGGTGAATTCTCCTGCATCGATTGTAAATGATTCTGCATATACGGCATCCGGATCAGCATAGACGGGAGTAAACTGTGTCTTTGATCTCGCAGAGCAGTAATCGATTATTTCAGCGGATGGAGGGAACAAAATAATTATTGCTCCCATCTCTGTGGCCATAGAAGATATAGTAATTCTTTGATCAAGAGTCATTTTCTCCGCTGTTTCTCCATAGATTTCCACAGAATAACCAAGCAGGGAGTTGGCCCCGAAACGGGCAAGAAGGTTTAGCGCCACGTCCTTGGCGCTTATATCCTTGCCCGGACTGCCTCCAAGAGTTATTTTTACCGATTCCGGTGTTTTAAACCATACCTTCCCCTTGCTCCAGCCTGCCGCGATGTCCATATCGCCCATACCCTGACCGAAAGCGCCAATGGCTCCAAGAATATTGGCATGCGAGTCGGTTGAAACAGCAGTAGCTGAAGGATACACTATTCCCTCGTCGATTATGATATGGGTTCCTATGCCCGAATCGATATCAAATACCTTAATCCCGTTCTTGCGTGCAAACTGCCGGCAAAGGTGCTGGTTAACAGCGTATTTCTGATCCGATCCTGTCGGATTGCAATCGAAGGTGAACCAGGTTTTGGAGGGATCTTCGACTGTAAGTCCGTTGTCGATTATGTTCTTAACCACATTGGCGCCTCCAAAATCGCGGGCTATCCTTGCACCCAGCTCTATATCCGCGATTTCGCCCGGTTTAACCTGTTCCTGACCTGAATGATTGGCCAGGATCTTTTCTATCATGGTCATTGCCATAGTAAAACGGTATTTAGAAAACGAGAGATCAATCTAATGATGGGGTTTATTGAAGCTTGTCCTGAAATTTCGCGGAGACAACCCCTCTGCTCTGCGAAAATGCTTGTTGAAATTGGAGATGCTCGAGAATCCGCACTGTTCTGCTATATCATTTACATGGTAATCGGTTTCCCGAAGCAGGTGCCTGGCTTTTTCAATCCTGACCCTGGTAAGGTATTCTATGAATCCTTCCCCTGCATACTTTTTGAAATATCTGCTGAAAGCAAAAGGGCTCATTTTAGCAACATCTGACGCATTCTCCAGTGAAATGGGACCTGAAAAATTCTTCCTGACATAGGCAGTCACATCGGTCATCCTTTTGTTGTTCCTTTCATCGGATGCTCTTTTGTAGGTCTCACTGCAAAGCATTTTCTTATGCACCGAAGAACACATTATGCGGAGAACGTGGAAGAAGCTTATCATCTTCTCAATTCCTTTTGTTTTCAAGATATTAACAAGATGTGGCTCAGCAAGCCGTGCATCGTCCACAGAAAAATGGATGCCCCGTTCAGAATCAAAAAGAAGCTTCCTTACCGAACGAAGCTCATGCTGGGCAAGCAAAGCCTCCCCAATTGATGCAAGCCTGAAGTGAATCATAATACCTTTTTCCTGGCCATCATTTTCGCTATCGTGGTAATACTCCCAGCTGTGCGGAACATTTCCGCCTATGAGAACAAGGTCGTAGGAACCGAACATCTCAACACTGTCGCCAACGATCCTGGTACCGGTACTGTTTGTATTCAGCATAATTTCGTATTCCGGATGAAAATGCCAGAATATGCTGGTCCCGGATACATTCTGAGGATTGAATCCACCGTTTTCGTCAATATCTGTTATTTCGAACTCAGCAACCATCTGATAACTGAAAAATATTGGAGGATATGATCAAATATACGGATTATTTTGTCAATACCTTTAGAGGGTTCATCAATTAAAAAAGCTGCCTGGCCACAATAAACCGCACTCGTGTATAAAAATTCAATTTTTGTTTTGATTATAACTTTATTCTTTCTAAATTTGTTCCAAGCTCATGCTATTGGTAAAAGAGGAGAACAGGGTTGAAAGTGAAAATCATCAGGATTGTATTGCAGACATTGACTTTCACATCTGGAACCTGAGGAATAGCGCCAGCTTACCATGGTTCCGTCCTTTTATCAGACAGTAGACACGGGAATTATCTCACTAATAACGCCCGCTCCCTGGTTTTCACAACAACCCTCTCTCCTCTTATTTTTTTGCAGCCCGGATCAGGCTGCTTTTTTTTTACCCTGAAATCTTATGTTGCCTGATATTAAAATTCGTTATATTTGATAAGGCCAGTCATTCGCCGGAATGACCATATTGCTTTCAACCAGGGGAAAAATGAAAACGTATATCAGGAGACGTGAAAAGAATGACAGTCTTGTAGTGCTCTACGGGGGATGGGGTACAGATGAAAACATGTTCATTCCACTGTGCACCGATGATTTTGACTTCATCCTTTTTTATAATTATTCCGCGGATGAGGCCCTTGTACTTCCTGAGACAAAAACATACCGGTCAATAACCCTTATTGGCTGGTCGCTTGGTGTATGGGCTGCAGAGTATCTTTCTCCGAAAACCGGAATTAAACCCGACCTGACAATTGCCATAAACGGAACACCGGTGCCGGCTGATGACAACTACGGCATACCGCTGCATATATTTGAAGGTACCCTTAATAATATCACCGAGACAAACATGGAGAAATTCTACTTCAGGATGTTCGGGGATAAAAAGAATTACCTGCGTAATGCCGACCGGATCCCTCACCGGACCGTCAAATCGCTTCATGATGAGCTTAGATGGCTTTACAACAGGATCATGGAGCAAAAAGAACCCGGGTTCAGGTGGGACTATGCCGTTACAAGCGAAATTGACAGGGTTTTCCCTGCAAAAAACCTGAATGACTACTGGGCAAAGGAAAAGGAAACCAGGCATATAATACTTCCCTTCCCTCACTATTTCTTCCACGAATGGAGGTCTTACACCGATTTCATCGAATTTGTGAAAAGGTACAGGATTTCAAGGGAGCTTAGGAATTAATACTCTCACCTTGCAAGCGGAAATTCCGGATTACAAATCCTTGATCAGGATGTTTGACTCTGAACCGGCAACAAGTTTCTCAAATTCATCAAGCATGCCAGTCATCCTGTTATATTCACTGCTCTGGTGGAACACCTGCTGATCAGACCCCTTCCTGTCGAGTTTATTAAGAACATAGCTTACAGTCAGCAAATTTACATCCATGGCAGGCTGATACAATCTTTCCTGATGTTCCTCCTCATGGATCATCGATACAAGCCTGCAATCGGTCAGATCCTGAAGTATATCCCTTACAAGCCGGACAGGAATCTTAAGGCTTTGCGAAAGACCTTCGGAACTGATAGCCTTTTCGCCCATTGTGAAATTATTCACAATGGTTCTCATGATCATAAGGCTAAGTGCCTTTTTCTGATGGTGACTAACATTCAACGATTCATATTCAAATTCATACCTGGCAACGTTTTGATTGGCAAAGGCAAGCTCAGCACCGAGAAGCAGTATTATCCAGCTGGCCTGAACCCAGATTATGAAAAGGGGAATTGCTGCAAAACTGCCGTAGATGGCGCTGAGTTTTGAAATACCAAACTGAAGGTCAATATAAAGCCACTGCAGAACCTGTAGAATTGTGCCCGTTATTATCCCTGATACAAGCGCAGGTATGAATTTGACCTTGGTATTGGGCATTATAATGAACAGGATTGTCAGCCCTATCCAGGTCAGTACATAGGGTGCAAGTTTTATCAGAAGCCCAACAACAGGTTTTATGAACCTGAGCGATTCGGTGTTTGAATACAGCTCGGTTGTCACAAACACCGTCATGCTGCTTGAAAAAACAAGAACAACCGGTGCAATCAGAAGAATTGCCAGGTAGTCGGTAAACTTCCGCAACCAGGGGCGTGAGACCTGTATTTGCCAGATGTGATTAAATGAGCTCTCAATCTGATCGAGAAGCGACATTACCGACCAAATAAGAATTATCAGACCAACACCGGCGATATATCCTCCTCTGGTAGCCTGAATGGCATTGCTGGCCTGGTTGAGTATCCAGGTAAGAACTTCAGGCTGGTTCTGAAACTCTTTGATGAGAAGTTCCTGAAGCTTCTGGTCGAGGGCAAATCCCTTTGCTATTCCGAATGCGATCGCGACAAAGGGAATGATCGAAAGAATTGTGTAAAGAGTAAGGGCCGATGCCCTTAGTTGAACCCGGTCGTTCATGAATCCCCTTGCAGCAAGGACGATAATCCTTAATTGTCTGATCAGAAACGACTTACCTTTAGATAAGTCAGATATTGAGGTATTCCAGATAAACTCATTTGCCTGTTTGATCTTTCCGAGAGCCCATGAAACCGGATCAGCCATCTTCTTGTTTTAAACTCTAACGTGCAAAGATACAAAATAGTACATATAAATTTATTCGCTATTTTAGTTCCAAACAAAACAGCATGCAAATAGATATTTCCGAATTCGAGGAGGGCGCCAGGCAGGCGAAGGGGTTAGCGGTAATCATCGATGTCTTCAGAGCATTTTCGGTTGAGTGTTATGCCATCGACTCCGGAGCCTCCCGCATAATAGCCACCGGTACCCCGGAAGAAGCATTCCGGCTCAGGGAAATTTATCCCGGATCGCTTCTTGCAGGAGAGAGACATGAAAGGAAGATACCCGGATTTAATTTCGGTAACAGTCCGACAGAAATAATAAAATCCGATCTTTCCGGCTTAACCCTTATCCACACTACCACAGCCGGAACGGCAGGGCTGGTCAATGCTGTAAATGCAGACTTGATAATCACGGGAAGCCTTGTAAATGCATCGGCAGTAGCCCGGTTCATTACTGAAAGAAAGCCGGATAGGGTTTCACTTGTTGCTATGGGTTACAGGGCAACCGTACCGGCCGAAGAGGACATCCTGTGCGCTGAATATATAAAATCGCTGGCTGAAGGCAGGAATGAGTTTTTCGACGACAGAATCGCCGAGCTAAGGCATACGGCAGGGAAGAGATTCTTCGCACCTGAAAACATTGACTTCTCCCCTCCCACCGATTTCTTCCTGTGCACTATGAAGGACAGGTTTGATTTCGTCCTGAAGGCTGAAAGAAGAAATGACGGGAACATGGATATCAGAAGGACCGATTTTTAGATGATATCGGGAGGAATCCTGAAAATTGGAAGCAGCTTTCTCCTGCGGTGAATTTCCCTGTAGGTGCAAAACATGCTTACCTTGTAGAGATGAAAAAGAGGAAGGCAGATTCTGGCAGCATCAAGGCGTATCTCCATTCTTTCCCTGTAACGTATGAATACCAGGGCAAACAGTCGACTCATTCTCAGTACATTAAGAAGTCTGTAAACTCTAACGGTGGGAATTGCCGATGAAAAGGTGACCTTATCTGTGACATTATCGTACAGCTTGCTCAGATTTTCGATGCTCTCCTTGGTTTTGGCAAGGTAATCCTTGTTCGATTCAAGCCCCTCGTGCACAAGGCCATTATCGATATGAAGGATGGGAATGCCTGCTTTGTGAAGCTGGTAACCGAACAGGGTGTCTTCGTGACCGTAGCGCTTAAGTTCCTCATAGAACCTGAACTTGGAAAAAACAGATCTTTCTATCAGAACATTGAAAGTGGAAAAGCTTGAATAAGGGTGCTTGTTCCTGTATGAAGCCTTCTTCTGCTCCTTTTTTTTCCCGTATTTCCACCGGAGCATCTTATCAGGATCACCCGGGGGCGTGTCGCTGTACAGGATTCCTCCGCTTATAACCCTTGCCCGGCTCATGTTATCAAGCCATCTGCGAAGGTATTCAGAAGCAGTACCCTTTATCATTGTATCCGCATCGATGAATAATAGATAATCTCCCGATGCTTCATCAATCAGACGGTTCCTTATGGATGCCCTTCCAATGTTCTTCTCCGATGAGACAAGTTTCACCCTTCCCTCTGCAAGCGACAAATACTTCTTCCTGTAGTCATCTGACGAACCGTCATCACCAATTATTATTTCCGAATACTCTGGAACCTTTTCCATGCCATCCTTCATCCAGTGAACAAGCGCCACAATGTCCCAATCATGTACCGGAATCAGGATAGATATCTCCATTTTATACGTTCTTTGAAAAGGGAGGTTAGAATTATCAAAATTACAATTTATTTCCAATTTTCCTAAAACTGCAGTTTGGCAAAGAAATTGCATTGACTAAATTTGCAGATCGTAATTCAAGTCATTAAATATATATGAGAAACCTGATATTCAGCCTCCTTTTAATATCGACGGCATTTTGTTCCTCGGGGCAGACAAACAAGGGATATGAGATCGCAGTCAGCATATCAGGACTGAGAGATTCGACGATTTTCCTGGCGTATCATCTGGGGGACAAGCAATATATTAAGGACACCGTGGTTCTGGACAGCCGTGGCAGCGCTGTATTCTCTGGTCCGGAAGCTCTCCCGCAGGGAATTTATATGATAGTCCTCCCGGGAAGGCACTATTTTGAGATCCTGATGCCTGAAGACCAGCAGTTTGGTGTTTCTTGCTCTCACCCCGACTATTTCAGCACACTGAGCTTCTCGGGTTCGGGTGAGAATGATGCCTTTGTTGTTTACCAGAGACAGTGGGTTGAGATGCAGAAAAAAGCCGCGGGAATAAACAGAAGACTACAGTCAAACAGGCAGAATCCGGATTCCCTTCAGGCTCTAACGGGATTGCAGAAAAAACAGGAAGATTCAATGAAGGAATACCTTCGCGAAGTGATCCGGAAAAATGACGGGAACCTTCTTTCGCTGCTGGTCAGGGCAATGCTTCCGGTCGAAGTTCCGGAGTTTAAAGTTCCTGAAGGGACCAGGAATCCCGATTCAGTGAGGTGGGCTATGAATTATGTTTACAACAAGGATCATTTCTTTGACAACACCGATATAACTGATGAAAGGCTGCTGAGAACACCAATTCTGCAGGCCCGGCTTAAAGCATTCTTTTCGAATGTCCTTGTTCAGTCGCCCGACAGCATCAACCGGGAAATTGACAGGATAATTTCCATGACTGAAAAGAATCCTAAAATATTCCAGTTTATTTCGGTCTTCCTTTTCAACCACTTCAGGGAGAGTGAAATAATGGGACACGATGCAATAGTTGTGAAACTTGCTGATGATATTTACCTTTCAGGAAAGGCCGGCTGGGTTTCAGATGACTTCAAAAAAGACCTGCGTGAACAGGTTGAAAGGATACGTCCGAACATTATAGGCAAGAAAGCCCACGATCTGGTCATGGATTCTGACAGAGGAATGTTCGTCTCCCTTTATGATATAGAGAAGGATTTTACTATTGTTTACTTTTGGGAACCTGATTGCGGCCATTGCGCCGAATCAACTCCAAAACTCAAAGCATGGTACGACAAGGTAAAGAATCAGGGAGTTGAAGTGTTTTCGGTTTGCACCGCAGGAGAAAAGTCAGAATGGCAAAAATACATTTCAGAACATAAGCTCGACTGGATAAACGGATGGGATCCCGAGCGCAGGACAAATTTCGGATATTATTACAATGTAGAGGCAACACCGCTTATCTATATACTCGACCGGGACAAGAACATAATAGCAAAGAAGATCGGGGTTGACGATGTGGGCCCGTTTATAGACAATTACAGGAAGTACTTCATGAAGTAGCTTCCTGCTTCCTTAACCAGAGTATCATATCATAAAGAGACTCAAAGAGGATATCTCCATTTAACGAGTGGCAAACCCAGTGCAGCGCCGGAGACTGGAAAACTTCAATGTCAACAGATGCTGGCTGGTCCGATACTGAAAAGCCTGCCCGGATGGCAGCCTGTTCAGTCCAGTATCTTCCTACCTCATCTCCCCTTATGCTGATGCTTCCCTGATCCTGCTTCCGGAATGAAACAGTACCCATTGCAGGATCGAAAACCACTTCAGAATCATCAAACAGGGTACTGAACGAACCGGCAAGCATCAGATCTTCAGGAGCACCTTCGATAAGTCCATCTTCATTTAAAAGCCATATCTTGTCAGCAAGCCTTACAGCCATAAGAAGATCGTGGGTGGAGAAGATAATGGTTTTCTGTCTTTCCCGTGTCAGTCCGTGCAACAGGTAGATCATACTGTACCTGCCGGTAATGTCAAGGAAGGCCGTTGGTTCATCCATGATCATTATACCGGCATCCTGGGCCAGCACCATTGCTATCATTGCCCTTTGCCTCTCACCGTCGGAAAGCTCGGTGACAGGTCTTTCGCTGAATCCGGTCATCCCTGTTCTCGTAAGTGCGCCGGATATATACTCACGGTCAGTGACATCAATCCTTCCCATCCAGTTTGTGTGAGGAAACCGTCCCAGCGACACAAGATCGTATACTCTCATGTTGCTAACCCTTACAATTTCAGTTGATATATATCCTACCCTGGCAGAAAGACTTTTTCTTGAATAGGAGTCGATATCAGTACCATCGACAACAAGATGACCGGATAAATGAGGCTGAAGTCCTGAGAAAGTCCTGAGAAGGGTACTCTTTCCGATCCCGTTTCTACCGATCACGGCTATCAGCTCTCCCTTTCCGGCAGTGCCTTTCAAAGGAGGAAGAATCATCGGGCGCGCGTGAAAACCAATGCCAAGATCAGTGAATACAAGTCTGTTTTCCATATCAGCCATAGTCAGAAGACATCCAGATTCCTTTGATTCCGGAGTATCACCCAGATAACAATCGGAATTCCGATCAGGGCTGTAACCGAGTTGACAGGCAGCACACTATCGGAGCCGGGAACCTGGGAAATAATATCACTTGCCAGCATTATGACCGCACCCGTAATTATCGTTGCAGGAACCAGTACCCTGTGGTCGGATGTCCTGCTTAGCATTCTTGCAATATGGGGAACGGCAATGCCTATAAATCCAATAGGTCCGCAGAAGGCAGTTACAGTACCGGCAAGAATGCTGGTACCTGCAATTACTATTATCCTGGCGAACCTGATGTCGAGGCCGATGCTCCTTGCATAATCCTCTCCCAGAAGAAGTGCATTCAGCATCTTGGCTGAAAAGACACATGCTGCAATACCGGCAACAACGGAGATGAACATCACATTCAGCTGCGATGCCGTCAGATTGCCAAGACTTCCCATTGTCCAAATTACGTATGCCTTGAGCATGGTTTCGCTGGAGAAATACTGCATAATGCTTACGATTGCAGAAACACCGGCTGAAAGCATTATGCCCAGTATCAGTACGGTCATGATGTTCTTCACCCTGGATGAGATTATTATCACCAGGAGCATAACAAGGCCCGCACCTGTCCATGCGGCAGCTGCAATAGCCCAGTTCCCGATCCCTGTTAATGCATCGGGAGATATGCCTGATGTGAATCCGAGTATGACAAAGGCTACTCCAAGACTGGCCCCCGAACTCAATCCAAGCACATAAGGCCCGGCCATGGGATTCCGGAACAGAGTCTGCATCTGAAGGCCGCTTAGAGAGAGAGCGATTCCGGCAAGAACTGCCGTCAGCGCCTTCGGAAGCCTGAACCTCAGAAGAATCGTTCTGGCTGTGCCTTCAGTATCATGAAGGAAAGCACCGATTACCTCCCCGGGACTCAGGGATACCGATCCGAGAAAAATATCAAGAAGGAACAGGAGGAAAAACAGGATCATCAGCCCCGAAAATAATAAGCTGTATCTGGCTGATAATGATCTTACCAGCTTTGCCGGAACGGTTTCTGCTCCCATTTTGATCACTTCAGTTTATGATAATAGTACAATTCATTTTCGGGAAATATTTCAGGATGAATGATTGATGCAATGTCCCTGAGAATGATATGCGGGTTAAGGCTGCCGCTTTCCCAGTAATCGTTCCCTCCTCCCGGGCTGATTCTCATGTTGTTGTTATACAGCCTTCCCTTCTCAAAACAGGGAAGCCGGGCGAGCCTGGGATCAACTGCCTCAATTTCACGGGCAGAAATCGCACTGCCGGTGTTCAGCCAGTAATCAGCACCAATAGCCCTGACATAAACATTTTCCAAACCCAGCGGCATTGATGCATCTGATTCAGAATCCTCCCACAGGTATTCACCTCCTGCATCATTAATCAGTTTTGAAACATAAGAATTACCAGGGGAGATATACCAGGTATCCCTGAAAGGCAATCCAAGAAGAATCCGTGGTTTGCCTGTAACTTTTCCGGCAATAACCGATTTAAGACTGTTGTATTCATTTTCAATATGATCATATAATGAATCAGCCTTTGCAGTGCAGCTGTAAAGAGCGCCGAATAGCTTAATCCATTCAGCCTTACCCAACGGATCTTCCTCAAGATAGTCGGCATTGAACATAACTTTTATTCCCATCTCCCTGAGCTTCCCCAGGTAACCTGCCGATTCGCTTCCAATCCCGTAGGCTATTACAACATCAGGATGCATGCTGAGGATTAACTCCTTGTTCAGATTGTCCTCATATCCGGTTTCGCGTATTTCACCCAGTTCAACCAGCTTTCTCAACTCCTCATTATAAATAAAAACGGTGCCTGAAAATCCCATGATGGTTGATTCCTTCCCCAGGGCATTTATCATTGCAATGTGGGTTGTCGACATACATACAATCCTTTCGACAGGGACCCTGATAACCCTGCCTGTGTCGATGTGGTCAGGGATCTTAACCCCATGCGGAAAAAGGTACCAGTCCTGAATCACCCCCCCTGACCCCTGCCATGGATCTGTGACTGAAACATGCGAATATACCCCGCAGTGATTTATTTTAAGTCTCTTCGCATTCGATATACCGGCCATTTCCGGTGGTTCAGGGCTTAAGGAGGTTTTATGTTCATTCCCCTGACACGAAAAAAGCAGGAACAAGAGAGGTGCCATCAGGCGAGGCAGACTCCGGCACCCTGATCTTATTCCGATTTCAGAGGTGCCAATCATAGGTTCTGATCAGTTGCTGATTTGAAGAACATATTCCCCGGTATGATATCTGCTTCAAGGGATGAGAGCAGGGTCCCGTTAGGGGAGTATCTCAAAACGATCCCTTTCCGGACATAATCGCGTGCGTCGGTTACAAAAACCTCGCCGTTGAACGGGTTGACGCCCATCCTGTAAAAGAAGTAACCGGCCTGAGGGATAAAAGCTGAAGAAGGCAGCTTTTCAGCGCTGATATCCATTCTTCTGACTCCGTCGTGGAGGTAGTACAGGAACTGACCTGAGCCGTCAATCTGCAGGCAGGTCGGGGAATCAGTTATTAAAGGAAATGTGAATCTCTTGCTTATCTTGTTTGTCATGGTATTAATGGCAACAAGTTCGGCATAGTGCTCTCTTTTCCATCCCCCGTTGCAAAGAACCCACAATGTATTATTCCTGTCGATAACCATGCTTTCGGGCTCCTCCCCCACTTCAAGCGAATCGGTAACCTGATCTGAGAAAATATCAATAATAAAAATCTTGTTGCCTCCCGACCAGTTGGCAACATAGGCGCTCGATGAAGTTGAAGCAATCGATTCGGAAGTGTTTTCAACCGGAACATACCCGGTTGCAGTCTCCGACTGCAGATCGATTATCCTGATGGAATCAGAATAAAGGCTTGTGACATATGCTTTCTGGCTGGAGACAAAGGAAATGTACCTTGGAGATACAACTTTTCCGATTGTGGTAACAGACTTCATTGTGTTAATGCCTGCAACTTCAATTTTGTCCGAGTTATTGACAAGAATATATGCCTTGTTGTCAGTGAATCCCATAGAGTAAGGAACATCTCCGAGCGGTCGTTCATTTGCCTCCCTGAAGATATTATTATAAATTTTCATCGAATCGTAGGAGAAAAAAGAGATGGAACCGTTGCCCGATCTGAAATTCCCTTCATTCATTATAAACACTCCGTTTCCTGAGAGCCATGCCCGCTCCAGCCCTGTGATGACAGGATCCGTCTCCTTGATACAGGAAGAAAGCAGAACCGCAGAAAAAATAAAAAACAGTTTCTTCATTATTATTTTTTAAATTGGTATGATACCGATAAATATATGTTTCTTCCGGGCATGGGGTAATAAGCCATGTTCTGGTAGGCTGCATCAAACAGGTTGTCAACCGAAAAGGAAAGATCGACTGAGTTACGGATTCCTTCAAACCGGGTGCCCATGTTTAATGCACATACAGCATAGTGAGGCAGATAACCGGAGTTATCGGCAGTCAGATACCTTTTACCTGTGTACTTTGTATTGAAAGCGGCGAAGAATTTTCTCCATTTCATCCTTAATAGAAAATTCAACTCGTTCTCCGGAACATATACCAGTTGACACCCGTCAAGGGAAGCATTATCGCTGTTTTTCTCCTTCGCCTCAGCCTTGGTGTGAACGTAGCCGGCATCAAGGCTAAGCAAAACACTCTTAAATGAATATGCCATGGCAGTTCCGGTTTCAATTCCGGATGTAAACACTGTTCCAAGATTAACAGCCTCCCAGTATGAAAAGTAGCCGGGCCGCCATTGTATCAGGTTGCTGATTTTGTTTCTGAAGAAAGTGATGTCATATTTCAACCTGAGCGGGCCGCTGTGAAAGCTGTTCATCTCCCAGGTCAGTTCAGCGCTTGTACCGGTTTCATTCTTCAGTTCAGGATTACCGCCGGGAGACCAGTACATGTCATTCAGGGTTGGAATCCTGGAATTCTTTGAAACACTGGTCTTAAGAAACCAGTATCTGCGGGAAAAGGGCCGCAATTCTGTGCTCAGGGAGAAATCAGGTGTCAGCAGTTTTTCATTATGAAGAAGTTCCCTTACAAGAAGACGGGCAGAAAACCAGGATGCGGGGACAGATTCGGTTACGATGTCGAGTGTGGCCAGGTTACGCGATATGTTTCCTTCATAATTTGTGGTGGTAACGATGCTCAGTTCGTCGTTCAATGATGCCTCCATTCGCAGCATTTCATTGATCCTCTTTTTGTAACTGCCTTTCAGTGTGATCTTGCGGGAATTGTTCAGTGACCTTATTGACGCGAGTTCATTGTTGTAAAGGAGTCTGTCGGAAACGAACGCAGCGGTCATTCCTAAATCCCCTGTTTTCATGTCATTTATCCATGAAATCATTGCGCGAAATGATTCATCTGACTGTTTTTCAGGCGGATCAGCTGTTGGACTAATGATAGGTGCAGGAAGATTTCTCAACGCTGACTGGTACCAGATACGTGCCGAAAGAGTATTGTGAGGGTATGAGAGATGCAACTCCTGAATGAACCCGGCGGAACTGACTTCGCTGTTTTTTCTTCTTTCCTTCGTTGGGGTATCCCCGGAAATGTTGTCAATATATATAAAATCATTTCTTGCATTACTCAGGAATGCTCTTGTGACCGATCGCAGCCTGCTGGTTCCGGTGTTTGCTCTCAAAAGGCCGGAGAACCTTCCGAAGCTGCCCATTCCGGGATTGATTGTGATGTCGGTACCGGTGCTGGGGACTGATCCGGTTTCAAGGTCGATCACACCACCGAATCCTCCGCTGTTAATACCCATTGAACCGGCTCCGTAATAAATATTTACACCATCGATAAAGCCTGCCGGGATGAGTGAGAGGTCGAACTGACCCAGCATCGGGGAATTAAGGCTTATGTCATTCCAGCATACCTGGGTATGACTGGGACCAGTTCCCCTGAATGATGGCGTCGCCAGACCTCCGGAACCATATGATTTGATATGGATCAGAGAGTTTCCTGAAAGCAGGTCAGCAATGGTATTGTGATTATTCACTGCAAGAAGCGCCGAATCGATATGAGTTGATTTAAATCCGATGTAGTCGCGGAGGTCTGATTCCGCTCTTACCTGCACTTCTTTGATAAGTATGGCACTATCCCTGAGAAAGTCCTGTCCGGTCAGTTGAAGGGACAGTGTGATAGCAAAAAATAAAATGACTCGTTTCAAGACACTTAATTATTTTTTGCTGACGGGTTGGGAAAGACGGGAATCATTTTGTGATTCTAAGCTTTTCTTCCCGAAAGCGTTGAATATTAATGTGCTTGGCAGGTCTTCTGACTTGTCCCGATTTCAGGAAGCCTTCCCATGGCGATGTGCTCACAGTGGCAGGTTATCCCGGAATCACCATCACGCTTTGCGTGATCAGGCATCACAGCAGCGGGTACTGTCGCGGATTCATACCGCGTTCCCTTTTCATTGCAATGATCATATTCACCATTGCAACACCAATGCACAACAAAATTAATTTATTTTTTCAGAAAGAAAAGAAACAGATATCAACAAGTGTTGAAAACCGGGCCGAGAACTGTTTTCCCGGCCATATCTTCCGACAGGCCGGATGATCAGATAGTGCCGCAGGAATTTCGTACGACAAGCTCCGGAGCAATGGTCACCTGTCTCTTGTACTTTGACTTACCTGCGTTTCGCACCTCCGACCAGATCATGTTTGACACCTTGAGAGCCATCCCGGACAGCGGTTTCCGCAGGCATGTTACCGGCGATGACATCAGTTCAAACCCAATTCCCTCCTCCATCGATACAATTGCCACGTCCTGGGGCACACGAAGATTCTTCCTCCTGAGGTAGCTCATTATGCAATATACGAGGTCGGCCTGTATGACTATAATAATCTCAGCGCTGTACGGCGGACGAAGATACTGATCAATCTGTCCCTGCTCGATTTCCCTTCCGTCAACCGGCATATCGAATTCGACAACAAAAGGTTTGTTCATTCCTTCTTTCGAAGAGATGTTTTCCTTCAGAATTTCGATTATCTGACGATCGGCCGGAGAAGCTGACCTGTCGGTGGCGATCAGGATGTTCTTATAACCCAGCCTGGCAATATGATCGACAACTTTCCTTGCTCCATCAATATTATCGGTGCAGACCGTATTAAGACTGAGATTCTTAACAGATTTCTCGAGCAGAACAAAGGGATACCCCATAGCCCTGAGCGAACGTATGGTATAGTCGTCGGCCGCATCACCGGCGAGTATAAGGCCGCTGTAGAACTTTTTGAATGCCCCAACCATCCTGTTGTACCTGCCGTCATCCGGATCCTTTGTCATTATTGAGAATCCGACTCCTATACTGCCGAATGCCCTCTGAAGATATGGAGTTATTCCATATACGAACGGATCATGTAAGGAAGGAACTACCATTCCTATTATTCCGGGTTTCTCTTCAACTGAAGGGTTGTCCGCTATATCCCGCTGCAGGTCAAAATAACCCATTTGTCTTGCAAGCGCAAGAACTTTCTCCTGGGTATCCTTCCGGATACCGTGCTGATCGGCCTTGTTATTCAGAACCAGTGAAACCAGTGTACTGGATACACCCAGCCTTTCAGCTAAATCTTTATTCTTTACTTTTTTCCCCATTTCCCCCTAAAAATTGGAGTATCTAAAGTAGTATCTTTTTCAATGCACGGGAAATGCATTAAGATTTTTTAACTTATAGGAAAAACTCTATATCTGAATATGTCTTTAACAGATATAGTTTAGCAAATATCTGCTAAAGAATCTTATTTCCTTGGAGGCTGGATTCCTCTCTGCTTGGCTGCTTCCTCAAGCCTCTGCTGCCATTTTGATTTTTTCAGGGGTTTTTTCCTGTTCTCCTCAAGTGTGGCCAGTACCTTTGTCTCATCAATGAATCTCTTGGATATAATATTCTGCAGATATGTCAGAATGTTTGCCAGGAAGTAGTAATAAGTCAGACCTGCGGAAAAATTATTGAGCATGAACATAAACATAACGGGCATCATGTACATCATCATCTTCATTCCCGGCTGATCCTGACCCGGTGACGAGCTGGTCATCTTCATAGTGAGCAGGGTTGATGCCGTCATAAGCAGAGTAAAGAGGCTTACATGGTCACCGTAAATAGGTATCTTAAACGGAAGACTCAGTATTGAATCATAGGTTGACAGGTCGGTAGCCCACAGGAAAGCCTCCTGTCTCAATTCAATTGACACAGGGAAGAACCGGAACATGGCAAACAGAATCGGCATCTGAAGTAACATCGGAAGGCACCCTCCCATCGGATTGATGCCTGCCCGTTTGTACAGGTCCATGGTGGCCTGCTGTTTTTTCATCGCATCTTCCTGTTTTGGGTATTTCCTGCCAATCTCTTCGACCATGGGCTTTAATACCTGCATCTTTGCCGTGGACTGGTATGATTTGAAGGTCAGCGGAAACAGGATAATCTTGATCAGGATTGTAAGGATCAGAATGATCAATCCGTAACTGTTAATGTACTTTTCAAGCCAGTTGAAAACGGGTATGATTACAAACCTGTTTATCCATCCTATTATATTCCTTCCGAGGAAGATAAGCTTATCAAGTTCAAGTCCTTCTCTCTTAAGTGTGGAAATGTGATTAGGGCCATAATAAAGCTTCATTCCGACGTTGTTATCAGTGCCTGGATTGAAAGGCACACCAACCTCTGCTGTATAATACCTTATGTATTTTTCCGATGCCGGGGTTTTTGTGGATACGACCATCCCGTTCAGGAAATGATCCTTGCTGATAAGGACGGATGAGAAGAACTGGTCCTGAAAGGCTACCCAGCTGAGTTTTGTAGGAAGATCAGCAGTCTCGACATCCTTTGACTGTCTGAGGCGGATGCTTTCAACATCGTCCTGGAAAAACTTATACTTGATGGTTGTATAATACTCCTCATTCTGACGCCCTTTTTCCTGCTGCGGGAGATACATCCTCCAGTCGAGTGTAAGGCTGCTCAGGTTCGGGGCGATGACACCATCCATCGATTTGAATGCAACATCGAAATCGACCATATAACGGTCGGGTTCAAGGGTATATTTAAACTCTATAAACTTTCCCTCTCCTGCATGAAGCCTGAGCGCAACACTTCCGGCCGCATCCGTTACCGTGACATGATTCTCTCCGCCGACCGGAGTAAAATAAAGGTCGTTCGTCTGAATAGCCTTGTTGTCGGCGGTATAGAAGTTGAAGCCGAAAATTGTAGAATCGCCGGAGAAAAGTATAAGTGGCAGCGAATCGTGGGTAACATACTCCTTGACACGTGCAGAATACACTCTTCCTCCCCTGGTGGCAATTTTCAGTTCAATTTTATTGTTCTCGAGAGTTATGAATTCATCAGTCCCTGATGCCGACGCTCCAAAAGCGCCAAATCGGCCCGAATCGGCAACTGCCTGACCTGGCACCTGCGCAAGAGGTGATTCGGCAGGTGTATCCCCGGAGGGGATGGTATCGGTATTCCGGGTTGCCTGGCCAAGTGCAAGCATCCTGTTTATTTCATTCACTTTCTCAACAGCTTCGGGCTGGTTGGGCTTGAATCGCAGGGCATTTATATATTCTGCTCTCGCGTTTTCAAGATCCCCGGCAGTATACAATGAGTCAGCCACTTCAATGACCTTCTTGTATGACTTGTTCATCCTGCTGCCATTGTAAATGCTGAATCCGATAAAAACTGCGAAGATCAGAATCAGTCCGGTAATAGTATTCCTGTCCATTCTGTTTAATTAATAATATCCTTCCGCTCCATTATTTGATGCATGCTTTTATAAAGCTTACAAAAAGAGGATGCGGATTCTCTACTGTACTGCTATACTCGGGATGAAACTGGACTCCGACGAACCATTTATGTGACGGTAGTTCTACAATCTCCACCAGGTTTGATTCCGGGTTGATCCCCGAAGAGACCATACCGTTTTTCCTGAAGTCATCGGAGTAGTAATTGTTGAATTCATACCTGTGGCGGTGCCTTTCAATGATTTCAGCCTTGCCGTAAGTGTTTGATGCAAGTGTCCCTTTTGAAAGCCTGCATTTGTATCCGCCCAGCCTCATGGTTCCTCCTTTTTCGGTAATACTCTTCTGCTCCTCCATGAGATCAATTACCGGATGCTGGGTCTTGTGATTGAATTCGGTTGAATTTGCGCCGGCAAGATTAAGAACATTTCTTGCAAATTCAATCACGGCGCATTGCATTCCAAGACAGACTCCAAGAAACGGAATATTCTTCTCCCTTGCATATTTTACTGCTGTTATTTTTCCGTCAATTCCTCGTGATCCGAATCCGGGTGCCACCAGAATGCCTTTCATTCCGTTCATAATCCTGTCTACATTATCGGGAGTGATATCCTCGGAGTGAATGAAGACAACATCGACTTCACATTCATTTAATGCACCTGCGTGAATAAAAGCTTCATTGATCGATTTGTATGCATCCGGAAGTTCAACATACTTACCCACGAGCCCAATGCGAACCGAGTGTTTCGGATTCTGGAGCTTCCTGAGAAAATCTCTCCACTCTGTCAGAGGCGGCTCTTCTGAAGAAGGCAGCGAGAGCTTTTTTAAAACTTCCAGATCGAGCTTTTCCTCGAGCATACGCAGTGGAACCTCATATATAGTTGATACATCAACTGATTCAATTACTGCATTTTCATCAACGTTGCAGAACAACGCGACTTTTCTTCTTATATCGCGGTTAAGGCTTTTTTCCGTTCTCAGTACCAGAATTTCAGGCTGGATCCCGGCTTCGAGCAGGGCTTTAACAGAATGCTGGGTAGGTTTCGTCTTTAATTCCCCCGAAGCTGACAAATAAGGAACCAGGGTAAGATGAATGACTATGCAGTTACCGGGCCCCAGTTCCCATCTGAGCTGCCTGACCGCTTCTATATAGGGTAACGATTCAATGTCACCCACTGTTCCTCCAATCTCCGTTATTACAATATCATACTTTTTCCCCGATCCAAGTATCTTGATCCTTCTCTTTATCTCGTCAGTGATGTGCGGGATTATCTGTACAGTCTTTCCAAGATAATCGCCCTTCCTCTCCTTGTTTATTACAGTCTGGTATATCCTCCCCGTTGTCACATTATTAGCCTGGCTTGTAGGCGCATTGAGGAATCTTTCGTAATGACCCAGATCAAGGTCGGTTTCCGCTCCGTCGAGGGTGACGTAGCATTCCCCGTGCTCGTATGGATTGAGCGTCCCCGGATCAACATTTATATAGGGATCGAGTTTCTGGATGGTGACTGAGTAACCTCTGGCCTGAAGCAATTTTGCCAGGGACGATGAAATAATTCCCTTTCCGAGTGAAGATGTTACTCCTCCTGTTACAAAAACATATTTTAAGTCGGTCAACTTTCGACAATTTACTGGTTCAACTCTGATTCATTATATCATTCGTCAAGTCCTGACTGGTCTATCATCCTGACTTTTTCCTCAAGCGTTTTGATCATTTTCTTTGCATTCTCAATCTTGTCCTGCACCTCCCTGATCATAGTTTCCGCATTGGGTGACTTGGCGAAGAAGCCGATATTGTTTTCCCAGAGTACGATATCACTTTCAAGCTGCTTTATCTTGGTAAAGAACTTATCGCGCTCATTACGAACTTTCCTCGAAGCTTTGGGATTTGTTCTGAGACCATCCAGCTTTGTTCTGTATTTAAGAATGCTCTTGTCTTCGTCAGCAATCTTGAGCTTGTCAAATTCCTTGTTAAGCGCATTTCTGTACCTGTTAGTTATTTCCTCCTTTTTATTAAAGGGAACAAATCCGATTTCAGTCCATCTGCGCTGCAAATCCTTAAGCCTTTCGAAGGCGGCATGAACATCATTGCCCGGTTCAAACTTTTCCAGCTCAGCGATTATGGCAATCTTGGCCTTGAGATTTTCCTCATAGGAGCTATCAAGGCTGGAGAAATGTTCAGCCTTTTTGTTAAAGAAATGATCACATGCTTTTCTGAACCTTTTCCATGTCTTTTCAGATTGCTTTCTCGGAACGGGGCCTATCTCCTTCCACTCGCGCTGAAGCCTGATCAGAGCATCCGATGTTGCTTTCCAGTCAGTACTTTCCTGGAGTGCCTCAGCCTGAATGCATAGTTCAGTCTTCATCTGAAGATTGGTAAGCTGGGTCTCCTTGTTGTCGGCATAGAACGACCTCTTTTTCTCAAAGAAGGCATCGCAGGCCTCACGGAATCTTTGATATACCTTGTTGTTCTGCTTCTTGGGGGCAAAACCGATGGTCCTCCACATTTTCTGAAGCGATACGATCTTTTCAGCCTTCTCATCAAAATCCCTGAAACTTTTTATTTCAAGCAGATTGATGGCTTCAACTTCCTCACAAAGAGCTATCTTGGCCTCAAGGTTTTTTCTCTGTTCATCCTTCTGCTTTTCGAAATATTCATGATGCCTCTTGTTAATCTGGCTGGTGGCTTCCTTGAAGCGCTCCCAGATCTCATTCTTGGATTCCTGCGGCACAGGGCCAATTTCTCGCCATTGATTATGAAAGTCCTGAAGAAGTCTGAATGCATTTACGGGATTTGGCTCCAGCATCAGTTCTTCAGCCTTTTCACAAAGGAGCACCTTGGCTTCGAGGTTTTTCCTTAAGTCAAGGTCCCTGAGCTCCTTGTTAATTTTAATGTAGTCGTAGAATATCTCAACGCTGTGGTGATAATTTTCCCACAGATCCTTCAGTGATGTCTGGGGGACCACTCCTATTGAATGCCATTCATTCTGAAGCGAACGGAAATCGTGGAATGTCTTGTTGATAGATTCCTCTCTGTTGACAAGGTCCTTTATCTTGTCGATTATATCGTATTTCTTTTTGAGATTCTCATATTTCTCAGCTTCCTGGACACGGGAGTAATCATTCTTTTTTTCCCTGTATTTGTCAATAAGATCCTTGACCTGGTAATCGAGAGGATCAACCCAAATCTTGTAGTCCTCTATCCTGCCTCCTCCTTCTAGGAATTTCGTCTTTCGTTCCTCAGCTTCGTGTCTGAGCCTTTTATAAAAAAGAGTCTTTATCCTTTCGACATCATCACGTATCTCAGATGGAGGTCTGTTCTCGATAATCAATCCCAGCGTTTCAACGAGCTCGTTTTTGGAAAAACCCGAATAGTCGACAGGAGGAAGTTCAGTGTCTTCATAACCAGAAGTATCAGAGGACTCATCAGCTTCCCCGACAGCAGACGGCTTCTTTTCCTTTTCTGCTTCGGATGAATCAGTTGCTTCTTCTGTCACCTCTGCTTCAAGCTCCGCTTCAGTTTCAGTTTCTGTTGCGGACTCAGGTTCAGAATCTGAATTCACCTCTCCTTCTTTTACGTCCTGCTCAGTCTCTTCGCCTTCTCCGCCTTTTTTTTCAACATCATTTTCAGACCGGGGCTCAACGAACGATTCAATTTCTTCAGTTACCTCCTCAGCCTTTATGTCATCTCCCCCGTCGCCCTCCTTGTTCTCAAAAGCCTTTTCTGCTTCCGATGTTTCAATTCTTAATGAGTCTTCAGTACCCGAAGCGTCAATTTCCGCCTCGTTCTGTTCTTCCCGAACAGTGTCATCCGGATTATCTTTAATCATATCCAATCCTTTAAGGTTCAATATGTTCAATAAAAAAACACATCATGGTAACCCATGATTTTTTCAGACTACGAAAATATTGAATTATTTGTTAAAACTCAAAGATTTATGCAAAAATCGAGAAATGGGTGTATGCTTCCGGCAGGTGTTTGATCCACAAAGGAACCTGCGGCCGGGACCTTATTCTGCCTCATCACTTGTTCCTTAAAATGTTTACCGGGAAAGTTAATATATTTGGATTCGGAAACTGACAAAACGGTTTTCTGTAATTCAAAACTATGTGAAATGAAAAGCAATGATGTAATCTTTGCCGTTATAGTCCTGTTAGCTGTGGGCATTAGTTTGTATCGTAAGTATTTAAAGAAGGAGAAGGAGAAAGCCGGAAGTTCTCCGCAAAAACCGGCCGGATCCGGATCATTTCATTCCGTCAGGGATGATTATGAACCGTACTCAGGGAAGCAACCCGGCTCCGGTTCCGGGAAATCAGATGTCTGAAGGGATTGAGGATTTTCTGCAGCAGCCGCAGATCCTCAGTAATAATTTCTGCAGTTCCCTGCATGTTCTGGGTAAAAACAAGATTTTTGCCATAGAGAGTTTTAAGACCTTCGGGCAGTGAAATCTCTATTATGTAAGAATCGCCCGAAGGCACAAGCGACAGAGATTTAACAACTCCTCTGACCATTCCGTATTCAAGGTATGGGTACCCGCTCAGTTTGATATGGACCTCCTGTCCGGGCTCAACCTTGCCTGATCTGTTCATCCTTAGGTTTATCCTACCGATAAAGTCGCCGGTTTCCTCAGGAATTACACTAAGTACGGGATCGTCTTCTCCAACTGTCTGGTTTTCGCTCCAGTACTTTGTAAGAGTAACTGTTCCGTCAACCGGTGAAACAAGAAGGTATGTTTTTTCCCAAATCTTTATCTGGGCTTTGAGATTCAGGAATGACTCATTAAGAACCGAGAAATACTTCTCACCCTCCTCCACCCTCCTGATCCGGTAGTCCTGAAGCAGCTGTCTTTTTTCAGCCAGTTCAATTGATTTCTGGGAGTGATCGAGACGTACCTGCTGAAGCTCTATGTTGATCCGGATTAGTGCCTGCCTCGATTTTTCAAGTTCACTTTCGGAATATACCCCTTCAGTGAAAAGCAATGAGTCTCTTCTGAACTTCCTCGTCTCGAGCATATGGTTTTCCGCATAAAGCTTCTCCTTTACCTTGATCCTCCCGATGTAAGCCAGGATTGCATTTATCTCATCGGTAAGCGAATTGATCTTATTGCCGTAAAAATCAAATGTATTATAATTATTGAAATCAGACAGACTCTTGAGAAATGAACTCCAGTAACTTTGAAGCTCGCCCAGCTCAGTGAAATCAGGCATTGAATCCGGAACCAGTCTTCCGGGGTCACTGATGGTGCCGGCAAGTGATTTCAGGCTGTTTATCTCATCAATGGAGGCAGCAGTTTCCATAACTGCAAGAAGATCACCTTCTCCTACCTCATCCCTGTCGCTCACGTAAAGATTCTTGATCCGTCCGGATATCCTGGAAACAAGTGTTACCGGAGGATTTACTGTGGTGATTTCAACCGGTGCCGGAATTCTGTCGGGATACTTCACCAGCCACATGAAGAAGATGAACAGGGCCAGGACTGCCAGAATAATTGCAGTACCCCATCTTAGTATCCTTCCCGGGACAGCACCCATAATATCATTTACGGGTTCGGAAAAAACTATTTTGTTCTTACCCGCCTTATCCATCATGTTTTCATCAGTTGCCAAGTTCGAGCTGGTTTTTTACAAGGTTGTAATATGCGCCTCTTTTTTCAACAAGTTCCTGGTGATTTCCGGTTTCAACTATCCGGCCACCCTCCAGGACGACTATCTTCCCGGAGTTCCTGACAGTGCTCAGCCGATGGGCTACAATAATTACCGTTTTTCCGTTGAAGAATTCAGTCAGATTACCCACTATTACTTTTTCAGTATTGGCGTCGAGGGAATTTGTGGCTTCATCAAAAAGTACAATTTCAGGATCTTTGTACACAATCCTCGCTATCAACAGTCTCTGTTTCTGTCCCTGACTCAGGCCATGGCCATTTGCTCCGATTCTTGTATTGTAGCCCAGGGGGAGCGATTCAATGAATTCCCTGATATTTGCTGTTTCTGCTGCTTTTCGCATCCTGTCCTCATCAATTGAAGCAGCTCCGGGGGCTATATTGCCTGCTATGGTATCGGGAAAAAGAAAACCATCCTGCATCACTGCTCCCGTTTTTTTCCTCCATAGCCTCAGACTCATATCAGACAGGTGAATTCCGCCGATAGTTATGCTTCCGTTCACCGGCTGGTAGAAACCCAGAAGCATTTTCAGAAGAGTGGTCTTCCCGCTTCCGCTGGTTCCCACAATGGCAGTTATCCTGTCAGGGACAATGTCAAGGCTTACATCCTTAAGTGCAAAGGGAGACCGCGGTCCCTCATACTGAAACGACAGATTGCTGATCCTGATGGTACGGTCGTCAGGCATATGCTGGACCTTGCTTTCCGCATCAGGCTCCTCTTCAACCATGTTATGAACCTCGGCAAGCCGGTCAAGACTGATCTTTGCATCCTGCGACATGCGGAAAAAGCCGATGATCTGGTTTACCGGAATATTGAGCTGACCGATTATGAACTGTACGGCGAGCATCATACCCAGCGTCATCTGCCCCTTGAGAACAGCTGTTGCAGCAACTATTGTGATAAGGATATTCATTATCTCATTTACCAGGGTTGCTCCTGCCGACTGGTACTGAATCAGGCCCAGGCCCTTGACCTTAAGAGAAAACAGAGAAGCCTGGTGCCCTTCCCAGTCCCAGCGTTTACTGATCTCACTTTGAGTCAGTTTTATCTCCTGCATGCCATTGATGATATTTATCAGCTTGGAACTTGATCTTGACATTTCCCTGAACCGGCTGTCGTCAAGCTTCGCCCTTGGCCTGAGAAAAAGTGATACCCATAGGATGTAGAGGATTGTTCCGGCAAGGAAAATAAGAAAAATCTTAAGACTGAAGGCAGCAAGCACAATCCCGAATACAACCAGGTTAACAAAGGAAAACATTATGCTCAGGCTTGCAGAGGTCAGAAAATCCTCAATCCGGTTATTGTCTTCTACACGCTGGATAATATCACCGGTTAGCCTCGTGTCAAAAAAAGCAACCGGGAGGGACATGAGCTTGTTAAGAAATCCTGAAACGACAGCAACATTCACCCTCGATCCGATATGAAGGAGCAGCCACCCCCTGATGAATTCAACCGACATCCTGCCGACCACGAGCGCCAGTTGCGCAAAGAGAATAAGATATATGAATCCCAGATCGTTATTGTTGATTCCAATGTCGATGATTGACTGGGTAAGGAAAGGAAAGATCAGCTGGATGCAGCTTCCTATCAGGAGTCCCAGAAAAAGCTGGCCGAAGTACCTGCGGTACATTCTGAAGTATTTAAGGAGAAACCTGAATCCTCCTTCTTTGTCGGGTTGATCATCCTGGGAGTAAAGGGAGGGGGTAGGCTCAACCGTCAGCACCAGTCCGGCGGGTTTCCCGTCAGAAATGGTTGATGCCCAGTTCTTTTCAAATTCACTTCTGGAATATACAACTCTTCCGGTTGCCGGATCTGCAACCCAAACCCTGTCCTTTCTTATCCGGTATACTACTACGAAATGTTTCTGACACCAGTGTACAATGCATGGCAGCACTACTTTTTCCTGAAGCACTTCGAAGGGAATTCTGACTCCCATTGTCTTGAAACCAACAGAGTCAGCTGCTTCCGACAACCCAAGGAATGACACCCCTTCCTTAGTTATAAAGCATTTATTTCTAAGGTATTCTATTGAAAACTTCTTTCCATGATAAGCTGCAATCATTTTGAGGCATGCCGGGCCGCAATCCATTGCATCATATTGTTTTACAAACGGAAATAACATTTTCCAGACAGTAACCGTTTAATTAAGAGGAGTAAAGATATTTATTATTTATCAGAAATGCTTTAATTTATTAATTTGCGTCAAATCCGCTCTGAAAGTCCATAACTTTCAGTTGCGGGAAATTGTATATTTGTCAATTTATCCGGACAAAAAATCAGCAATTGTTCCGAAGAATATCAGATAGTACGATAGTTGATGGTATCCGTCGGCAGGATGATCAGATTCTTAACTGGCTCTATGATAACTACCTTGAGACTGTAAGGCATCATGTGCTCAGAAACAGCGGAACTGAATCTGATGTTCCGGATGTTTTTCAGGAATCCATAATCACTCTTTATCGTCAGATTACTACTGACGGATTCACTCTTACCACGGACCTGAGAGGTTATTTCTTCGGCATAGCAAAAAATGTGTGGAATGCACATTTGAGAAAAAAGATGAGAAACACGGGTATTGACCGCGATTTCGCTGATGAGGAGGAAGACGATGATCAGGGTCTTCTCCTTGAAAAGATAGTAAACCGGGCATTCAGGAAACTGAGCGACGATTTCCAGATGATTCTTTCATTGTATTCCGAAGGATATTCATATACGGAGATTGCTGCAAAAATGAACCTCAAAAGTGAAACCTATGCCAGGAGAAAAAAGTACCTCGGAAAGGAAGCCCTTATGGAACTGGTAAAAGCTGATCCGGAATACAAGGATTATCTTGGCCTGTGATAATGTATAACCACTAGTCCTGAAATAACCAGAAGTAGGAGCCCGGCAACAATCTTCACCCAGACTGAATTGTAAATTGGCGAATCATTACCGTAGACAACCAGGGACGACCAGTAATACGGATGAGACCGAAGCATATCGGAGTTCTTCAGAAAATCGAGTCTGGCCTTTCTCAGTGCGGTGCTCTTTGAAGCACCGTGCTTGAGATTCCTGTAGTAATTTCTTACAATTTCGGCCCCTGACCTGTCCTCTATCTCCCACATGGACATAACCACTGATCCGGAGCCCGAGTAGACAAAGCCCCTTGCAAGGCTCAAAATGCCTTCTCCCGAATTCAAAGTCCCGTTTCCCGTGTTGCAGGAACTGAGAATTACCATTTTTGCTTTCAGAGGGACACCGTATACCTCCCAGGTATTAAGATTGCCGTCTTCAGGGGTATCGTTCCCCTGATAGAAGAGCATTTTGGAATGCATTGGATCCTGATCGTTCAACAGCGTGTGCATTGCAAGATGAATAATGTCATAATCGGAAGCCACCGTTTTGAAAACAGATTCCCTGGCATTGTCATCAAGAAATAGCCTGCCTCCTGTCAGCCCGGCCACATATTCGGCCTCTGTCCTTGCAAATTTCAGGTCGTACAGGGTAGAAATCCCCGATTGTCTGGATTTCATCAACGAATCGACGTTGATACTCCCCCTGTAGCTGGGGGCAAAAGCCACAAGCGAATTGAAAAAACTATTGTCCCTTCCGGCGGTTTCAGAAAGCATAGTCGCGGAGTAAGTATAGTAAACACTGTAATCTTTCACAAGATAGGGAATCTCACTGAACATGGCCTTGCTGGTGCTTCCATCAGATTCAACAGGAAGGGCTTCAAAAGGTATATAGGAGAGAATATTGTCGGGAGAAATAAGAATACGGTCGGATATTAAATATTCTTTAACCGGTTCAAAAACCTTCCTGTAAAGCCTATGACCTGTATTAAGATATCTGATGAAGCCTGTCCGGGCATCAGTGGACGGTTCCGACAGAAAGGCACGAAATTTTAATATATCGTTAAAAAAAGACGAATCAATTCTGACGGTCACAAGACGCAGATTTTTTCTGTTAACCACAAAAATGTGAAGCAGACTGTCGGAAACAATGTAGTTCAGGTAGTTTGTATTACGTCCGGAAATGCCGGGTATCCTCTCGGGTGAAACAACTTCTGTATTATATTTAAGAAGATAATAGCCAGGGTACATCTTTTCAAAAACAGCTATCAGTGAATCTCGCTTCTGTGTTGCGGTCAGAAGCATTTCCTTCCATTCATCGATAAGGGATTCATCGGAAACTGTTTTTGCCTCTTCTTCAGAAATACTGGCTTCATAAAAACCAATTTCCATTTTGAGCTTCCTTTCAAGCTCAGCTGTTTCATCCGGGATATGGAACTGGGTGGCTCGGAGTTCCCTTGTAGAAGCCAGAAGACCGGCTACCTTCGATTTTTCGGAATAGGTAAAAGCCTTTTTCAGAAAACTTCTGTCGCCTGTAACCTTGTAGCAAAGATCAAGATCGTGTATTGTGAAGAGATAGGCATCGCGAAACCTGTCTCCAAGAACAAGCCGGCTTTCTTCCTCACTAATGCTAATTCTTATCCTTTCAATCAATGAGATGATCAGTTCAGATGTTTCTGTTGCTGCAATCAGGTACCTGAGATCCGGCCTTACTGAGTAGATTCTGTGAAGTATGCCATATTTTGCCTTGAGCAGCTTCAATGACCACTGGTTTGGTTCAAGAATATTCAGACCGGGATTTTCCATTTCTGCTGAACCTGAGACATTTTTTTCAAAGAGCAGGTCCTGGATGATCCTCAGGGCTTTTTCATTGCCTCCTTTATCGGAGAGTGCCTGGGCGTATCCCAGCATAACAGATTCCTTGAGGACATTATCTTCAGTATTTTCAGCCAGAAATGCAATGCATCTTTCAAATAATAAAATCGATCTGTCAATGTCCAATCTGAATGTTCTCAGGTATTCGGCATAATTCCGGAGAACTTCACAGTATTCCCTCGAACCAGTTCCGTAAAATTCTTCAGCTTTGTCAAGGGCTTCTGACAGGAGAACCTCCCCCCTTCCAGACTCACCCGATTCTCCCATTGTTACGGCAAAACTGTTGAGAAAATTAAAAGAGAGATCGGAATTTGAGGAACTCATCATGCTTAAACCCTTGTTGAAATATCCTTCCGACTTTTCATCCTGACCCAGAAAGAAATAATTTGAAGCAAGGCTGTTTAAGAGGTTTATGTAGTTTTCATCTCCTGGAAGCGAGTAATCACGATACAGCGATTCCGCCCTTTCGAGAAACAATACAGCTTTTGCATAGTCAGACAGGAACGCATGAGATATACCTATGTTCATGTAAAGGATTGCCAGCTCATGGGTGCGTTCGCTCTTGCCGGAGCCAAAAATTTCCAGTGCCCTGTTCCCTAATTCAACAGCCCGGCTGTAATCCTTGAGGTTTATGTATGCACTCACCAGGGCCGAATATCCATCCAGAAGCTCTGGGCTGGTGTCCCCATAAATGGTCTTTTCGGCTTCAATTGATTCAAGGAGGCTTTCTTCCATTTTCTTAAAATCACCCCGCCGGTAATGAGCCAGGCCCAGGTTGAACAGGCATTTTGCATATATTTTATCCGTTGTTCTCATCTGTTTACGGATAGACGCAGATGATCCGAGCCAGTTTACTGCATCCTTGTTATTTCCATTCAAAAGATAGTAAACGCCAATGTAGTAGTATGAGTCAGAAACAGTGATATTATCAGACTGGTTTTCCCTGAGGGCCTGAAGAACAGAATTAAGCTGAACTCTTGAACCTGCAGTGTCGCCGGCAGTCATCGATGCATAAAACGCTTCGTTCAATCCGGCCAGATCTCTGCTGTGGGCAGTGACAAGATTCTCCTGTTGCCTGCTGAAAGCAGAAAGGAAGAATAATAATATTGATTTTATAAAGATGCCTAAAAACATCCAGGTCGCCGATTTTTCTGTTTTTTCCCCGTGCCAAAACGCAAGTTTACAAAAAATGTTATACAAGAAGCAAAAGGCCAATTTTTCTTTTTTGTAACTATCTGATTATCTTGATATAAAAAAATAATTAAAAAATAATTGATTTTTTCATGTCACAAAACGGCATGTTCCGACATGATACATAGAATTTGGTTGAAAATGCGAATTACCCGAAATAAGTATCAATGATTAAAAAAAACAGAATTATGAAAACCCTGAACTTAAAAAACTCCGATTTGACTCTTGATGTCTATGCTCTTACAGTTGAAGAAATGATCAGCGTAAAAGGCGGCGATGCCGAACCTATACTTAAGCCTTCAGTTCCTCCTGTTAAGATCTGAAAAATATTGAGGCCGTTACCTGCCTGAACGCAAGCAGGAATAATATATACGGCCACAGGTTGGTTTTATGATTGGAATATCAGGCCGGGATGCCTGACAGTTAATCCCGCGCGTGGTAATGTATTCGGACAGTACTGAGCACATATTTGGATAATTTTGTGCTTCATGTATTTGAATGTTTGATGTTTGGACATATACTAAAACTGCATATTGCTATGAAGACAATTGATTTTTCATACTTTATCGAACGCTTTAATGCCGGAGAAATGGATGAAGCAGAAAAAGAATGGTTCAGGAAGGAACTTGAAGGCAATGAAAAGCTTCGCCTGGAGGTTGAATTGCGAAGAAAGACAGATATGGTCCTTAAGGAAAGGGATATCATGAACCTGCGCAATAAACTGAATGCCATTGAAAAAAGACGAAGCGAACCCGTGCCTGAAACAAAACCCCGGAAACGCCTTGATATAAGGTATGCTGCCGTGGTTGCAAGCTTTGTTTTAATAGGCAGCATCGCATTGCTGTCGCGCGGAAAGCCTGACAGTGATGAGATTATCAGCCGCTATTACCAGCCGTATGAGGTGGCCACAATTTCCCGATCGGCAAATATTGCCAGTAATACGGATAATTTCAGGCTTGCAGTTGAATACTATAACATCAGGGATTACCGGAATGCAGCTGTTTACTTTTCAAGGGTGCTGAACGATAATCCCGGTGATATGCATACTGAACTGCTGAACGGGATATCCAACTTTGAAATTCAGAATTATCCTGAAGCGAGAGGCTCATTTTCGAAAGTCATTGAGGACAATAACAACTTTTATATAGACCATGCTCAATGGTATCTGGCCCTGTGCTACATAAAAACAGGTGAAACGGAAAAAGCTGTCAGCCAGCTTGCAACAATAGAAGACTCCCGTACCATTTACCGGAAGGAAGCAAGAAAGATACTCAGGTACCTTAAATAATTACCGACTCTAACAATAACAGGATTAAGATGTTCGACCTTAACGGACATATGAGGGGGAATTCTGTTGGTCCGGTTCCGGTTAAAAAGGCCCGGAACCGAAACGGAGATCAGCTTACTGAACCAGTTTCAGGCTGCTCATCAGTACTGACAGAATTATCGAGGGAAATGCGTACCCAGATGAATGCCATCGTGGCATTCTCCTACATGATGAACAAAAGGGAATATTCCGATCCTGAAAAAGAAGAATTCAGCAATCATATATATAATTCATGCGAACAGATAATTTCACTTTTTGACAACTTTCTGGATTCCGCGATCATTGATACGGGTAATTCAAATCAGGAACCAGGCGTTTTCAATCCGGGTGTTTTGTTCGCAGAACTCTTTTCTGAGTTCAGGGAAACAATGAAAAAGGAAAGATACAAGGATCTGCTTCTTGTATCTATGAATACGGACGGAAATAGTCCGGACTATATCTTTGATGCAAACAGGGTGACCAGGGTAATTCGCAATTTATTCAGCATCGCTCTGAACAATACAAAATCGGGGTATATTAAAGCTACCTACAGCATCACTGACAGCCGTCTCGTATTCTGTATTTCAGATTCCGGACATGGGTATCAGAAATGCAGGGAATTCCTTCAAAGCAGCAACATGTCGGAATCTCTTTCAAAATATAATGACATCCATACTGCTGTGAACATCGCCCTTACAAGGAAACTTGTCCGGATGATGGATGGATCGGTCTGGATCGAAAGTAATGGCATAACAGGATCTTCAGTCTGTTGTTCCATACCTGTCGGGGTGGTTTCAGACCATGAAAAACAACTAAATAAATTCTCGAATACCATGAGCGCTACCTGATATCCATATCAGATGAAAAGTCAATTTCAATGTCTGCATGCCTATGCATGAGTGCGAAACAGCTGCTCCCAAAGCAGCTGTTTTTTCTATTTCCGGTAATCGATTATCTGAACCTCCGTGCGCCTGTTAAGCTTTCGCCCTTCCGATGTAATATTGTCACCTACCGGGGATGCATTCCCGTATCCTTTATAGGTAAGCCGCTTCTGACTGATACCGCTGTTCACAAGGAAATCAACCACTGACAGTGCTCTCTTTTCCGAAAGATTCAGATTGTGCTCGTCCGTGCCTGTTGAATCGGTATATCCGCCTATCTCTACAATCAGTTCCCCGTTGTTCTTAAGAAGATCCGAAAGAAAGTTAAGCTCAGTGACTGACTCCTTCCTGAGATGCCAGGAATCGACTTCAAAGAATACATTTGCAAGAAGCATCTTCTCACCTACCCTGAACGGGCTGAGCTGTATATTTTTAAGGTAGGGCTCAAAAACAGAGTGAGTTCCCTCAAGCATGAAATTCTCGGAGTAAAAGAGATAACCATCCTTGCTTATATTTAGACCATAATTGTTTCCTGCAGGCAGGCATACAAGGAAATTTCCTCCTGCGTCAGTCTGGTTGTTGAATACCGATTTGCCTGTAGTAAGATTTATCAGTTCATATTCAGCCACAAGCAGCTGACCGGTTATCCTGTCGCTTACTTTTCCCTTGATATAAGCTACAGGATCGGGCTGGACTGCTTCATGCAGCCTGAAAGAAAAAATATCCTTTCCTCCCCTGTCGTCCCTTCTGGAAGAAAAATAAGCCTTTTCACCTCCCGATTCGATTGTCAGCCCCATCTCATCGTTGTATGTGTTGATGGGATAACCCAGGTTTACCGGATCAGTCCAGGTTGTATCCTCAAGCATCCGTGTAAAAAATATATCTGCGCCTCCCATGCCGGGATGACCGTCGGAAGCAAAATAAAGAGTCCTGCCGTCAAAATGTATAAAAGGAGACATTTCATCTCCAGTTGTGTTGACCTTATTGCCCATATTCTTAGGAAAACTCCATTTCCCGTTCGCCTTGTATATCGAAAAATAAAGGTCCTTGCCGCCTATTCCTCCCGGCCGGTTGCTCGAAAAAAACAACATGCGGCCATCTGCATTGATCGAGGGCTGGCTTTCCCAGAAGGATGTATTTACAGGACTTCCAAGATTGACTGGCATGGACCATCTGCCGTTATTAAGGGCTGAGAAAAATATATCGCAGCTTCCCAGCCCGCCCGACCGGTCACATGCAGTGAAATACATATAGTTGCCATCTGAAGAAAGGCTTTGCGCCCCTTCATTCTGACTTGTATTCAGAGGACTACCCGCATTAATGGCATTTTCCCATATCGCTTCCCGCAGGAAACTTACATAAAAATCCTCCTGGGATATACCGCGCCTGAGAACATTTTCACCCGGACGCGTCTGACGGGTGAACATCAGTGTCTGGCCGTCAGCGGTAATTGAAGGCCAGTATTCGTCGTGACTGGTATTAATTCCCTCGCCGACACTTTCGGGACTGAACGGAACAGGCTTTTTTACGGCATCAATGGCAAATTCACAGTTTCTAATATTCCTGACGGCAATTATTTTATTTTTTTCGGATATTTTATCCTGGGCCAGGTAAACATTGTAATGAATCAGAGCTCTTTCATAATCACCCGACATAAGTTCAGCAGTAGCAAGGCTGAAAAAAACAGGCATATACGCCGTTGAATCGAGGCTGACAGCTTTCTGATAGCTCCTGGCTGCTTCTCCAAATCTTTTTAGTTTGGAGAGCAGATCACCAAGCATCATATAGGCTTCATAGAAGTTCTCATCCGTTTCAATCGCCTGATTGAAATAGTTCTCGGCATTTACGTAATTAATATAGTCAAAGGCAGTCATGCCGGCTTTGTAATACTTGAGGGCTTTGGCTGAAGTTGTATGGTATTTCTGTGCCAGGCACTGATTTTCATAAAACACTGAAATCAGAATAATTGAAACGAATATGATAAGCCATTGTCTCATCCTAGGGAATATGCATGTATTTGTGTATCTGAAGGGATATTTTCCAGTCGGGATGCTGTTTGACATATCCGACGATTTCGGGAATAATTGCAGAAAAACGGCTCCACTCCGGCTGCAGGTAAAGCCTGCAGTCTGATTGGACAAGGCATCTGTATTTCTCAGCCCATTTAAAATCATCCCTGGTTTCAATTATTACTTTCAATTCATCTGCCTTTCGGCAGATATCTTCCTCCGGAGGCATGTTGACTTTCGGCGAAAGGCATATCCAGTCCCAGATACCGCTCAGTCCGTATGCTCCGGATGTCTCTATGAACGTTCTCATACCGCCTCTCTTCAAACTTTCACAGAGGCGATCGAGGTTCCACATAAGTGGTTCGCCTCCGGTGACAACCACGGATCTTGCCCCTGATGCCAGGGCATGCTCAACAATGACATCCGTCGGGATCAGGGGATGCATTGCAGGATCCCATGAAAAACGCGAATCGCACCAGTTGCATCCAACATCGCAGCCACCAATCCTTATAAACCAGGCTGCCTCTCCTGAATGATATCCTTCTCCCTGAATGGTAAAAAACTCCTCCACCAGCGGCAACTCAAGTCCATCAGGACTGATATCCTGTTCTTTTCGCATAATTCAGAACGTTAAAATCACAGCTTTTATTTTCCAAACAGCAACTCATAATCCCTTATCATTGCTTTCTTTACCCATTCTTCCGGAACTATTTTCCAGTTATTGATAGCAGCTGGTCTGATAGTCTTCCGGTTTTCCATATAATTCAGTATGTAGTACCTCAGGTCCTTGTCCGTGGAACTGACAAGCCTGCCGGGGAGTTTTGCGGCAGAGATCCCGGCTCCTGCTGTAAAATGTCCGCCCCCTCCGTTCCCCCTGTAGGAATTGACAGCAACTGTATACCATTTATTCATCTCAAACGGTGTGCCATCAGAAAATGATTTTATTGTCACTCTTTTGCCTTCAGGCTTGCTTGCATCCACTATGTAATCAATTCCGGCCGCAGAATCAAAATTATAAGGTTGATTTTTCAGCCAGGCTTCTCCGTTCCTCATCAGGATATCACCATCTTTTGTTCTCTGGAACTTAAGAAGATTATCTCCCGGTCCTGTCATAGTATTAAGCCAGTCAGAATATGAATATTCCAGGTATTTTTTGATTTCAGATCCGGTCATCCGCATGGTGTAAAGCATATTTTCGAACCGGTACAGCTTGAACATATCTCCGACAGTGACCTGTCCGGCCGGAATGCTTACATCGAATGAGAGAGGGGCTGAAAAGGAAATGTCGGCACCGGTTATCTCAAGCTGAATGGAATGGACCATATCCACAAAAGGAGAAGAACCGAAATATGAATCGCGCGATGACATGTTGGCCTCGGAAAAAGCAATTTTTTTCCTTACATATTCATTAACAGCATCCTGCCTCTCTTTAAAGGCATCCATGAACTCGGGATCTGGTTTGTAGTCCCTGACGTCCACTATTGATCCCTTCGCAACCGGTTTTACCTTACCTGTGGTTTTGTCCCTGGCCAGTCTGACGTCTGCCCTTCCAATCTTCTGCGCCCTGCTTCCGCCTTCAATGATGAGGACACTGTCCCCTGCCGCATTTACTATGGATGTGTTCACAACATTGTGGTTATGCCCGCAAAATATCACATCAAAACCCGGAACATTGTACGCAATGGCTGCCACTCCGTTACTGTTATTATGGCTCCCGCCGTTTTCCTCGTCGCTGCGGTCATCCCATCCTGAATGAATCAGGCCGACTATAAGATCGGGTTTTTCTCTTTTAATCTCCGGCATGTATTTCTCAGCAGTTTCAAGCATGTCCCTGAATTCCATTCCTGAATACAGTTCCGGAGGAAGCCACTGGGGAATCGACGGGGTCACCATACCGAATACCGCCACCCTTATGCCCTTCTTTTCCACAATCGTATATGGCGTGAAATAAGGTTCACCGGTAGAAGTGCTTACTGCATTTGCAGCCAGCATGGGAAAATCATATTCCCTGACCAGTCTGTCGTAAACTGCATGGCCAGCCTCAATATCATGGTTTCCTACAGTAGTTGCTTCATAGCCCAGTGAATTGAATGCCTGGGTATTAATATGAGTTGTAACGGTATCGATAAAGTTGTAGTAATAAACCGATGGCTGTCCCTGAAGGTTGTCTCCGTTATCAAGAAGCACGACGGGAACGCTCCCGCTCCGCACTTTCTTCACATACGAAGCAACGGAAGCAAGCGAAACATCGTTTTCCTGCTGTTCAGTAAAATCATATGGAAGTACTGCCCCGTGGAGGTCGGTTGTTTCAAGGATTATCAGATCACCCTCGGTGCCACCGGTGCATGACAAGACCAGAATGGATAAAAAAACGGAAATCCGGGCGGCAAAAAATATCTTAGTTCTCATGGGTTCTTAATTATGGTTAAAATTCAATCGGACTAGTGTAAAAAATCATACGTATGACACATTCAAAAATATCATAATAATTTTCCGCAGCTAGTTGTCATTTATGATATTGTATCCGTCTATTTTTCCTTTCTCAGTCTGCTGAATGCCATATTTCATCCAGTATGGCATTCCGGCATCTTTAAGGTAATGGTCGAAGAACTGCATTTTCCTTATAGAAAGGTCTTTTTTGTTTGGCCTTTTTACAAGATTATGCGCCTCATCGTTGTACGACAGCATCCACGCAGGTTTATCAAGCCGGCGAAGGGCCATAAACAATTCTATGCCCTGGTACCAGGGAACAGCTCCATCTGCATCATTATGCATTATGAGAAGAGGGGTTCTTACTTTTGGGATAAAGAAAACCGGTGAGTTCTCAATATATTGGAACGGTTTTTCCCACAGTGTGCCTCCTATCCTGCTCTGGGTTTTTTCGTACTGAAACATTCTGCTCATTCCCGATTCCCATCTTATGCCGCCATATGCACTTGTCATATTACTGACCGGTGCACCGGCATAGGCGCACCGGAACATATCGGTACGGGTAACAAGCCATGCTATCTGATATCCCCCCCAGCTTTGTCCGTCGAGCCCCAACCTGTTCCTGTCAATAAAATCGTACTTATCTATAAGGGCCTGAGTTCCGCTTACCACTGAATTATAGCAGCTTTCACCGGGATATCCGTTCATATAGGTTATGTCGGGAATGAAAAGAAGATATCCGTTGCTTACTGCATACGACCTGTTTATTATTGATGCACTAGGTGCCGGTGGAAAATAACTGTATAATCCGTCGGAACTGCGTTCATAAAAATAAACAATCATGGGATACTTCTTCGAGGGATCAAAATCCTCGGGTTTGTACAGTATCCCGTTAAGTGTCTGGTTGTCGAAGGAAGTCCATTCCACAAGTTCGGCAGACATCCAGTTGTAGTTTTTCTGCTGCGGATTGGAATTTGAAAGCTTCAGGGGAAGCTTGAATTTCAAATCGCTGACATAAATCTCGGGAGATACATCCACTGTTTCCTTCCTCCAGATAGCCATATCGCTGTTTTTTGCTTTTGTAACTCCACCCTGGAACACTGCCTTTTCAAAAATCAGCATCGAGGGATCTGCCTTTGAGAATGGCCTGACTGAAAAGAATCCTGCCTGCCGGGTTTTGAAACCGAAAGCCGAAAGGAGCATGGGTTCTCCTGCAGGAATAAATTCCGCCTCCGGATCGGTCTTTACGTATCTGAACCGAATGTTATCCGATCTGCCAATGCCGTTTGTAAGGTTTACAGGCGATCCCGGTCTGCCTGTGTTCACCGACCATATATCGAATCTGTCATAGATCAGGAGGTTCCTGTCATCCTCTGTCCATCCTGCAATTCCGTATGGGGAAGGATCACCGGGTGTATCATGAAGTTCATCGTGCTGGCAGGCATTCCCTGGCAAATCGACCTGACGAATAAGATCGCCTCCACGAGAGAACAGGCTCCATTTCATTTCGTCAGGAGACCATGCAGCTATAAAATTACCGCCGGGAGACAACTGAACCTGGGAAGGATATTTCCTGAAAATGAGGCTTCTTTCTCCGGTTTCCAGATCAACAATGTAGTAATCAGAATAATTTCTTGATTCCCATGAAGATAATCTCTGGTATTCAAAATTTGACATTCCAAGTGCAAATCCGCAATCTGATCTTGTGTTTAGCCTGATATCAGGCATCAGGGTATCGGCAAGCTGAATCATTATACTTCTGTCAGTCAGATAAACTGCCTGGTAGGTTCTTTTCAACTCCCGTTCAAGCTGCCTTTTCTGCTGGGGCTGGATCTGACCGTCGGTCCACGACCACACATCAACCTTGTATCTTTCCTCGGCAAGAAGCGTGTCCTCCGGTTCCCGTACAGGTTTTACAGAAGTGCCGAAGAAAAGTCTCTTTCCATTGTCGGAGAAAGCCATGCTCCCGTTTTCGCTGACTGACCATCCGCGCGGCATCGCGGCATTAAGAGTATCAACAATGACTGAAGCCCGGGTGAAAGACCCGGAATTCAAAAGTGAGTATACTCTGGTTTTGGAAGTATCTGCCGAATAAAGGAATGAGGTCTGAATACCGGGACGGTCTGTTGTTATTTTAATAACACTGCCTCTTCCTTCAAAAAGGGTTACCGGAGCACCTTTCGAACAATCAAATGAAGCCACCCTGTAATTTATTGTTTTCGAGGTATCGGGTAGTTCCTGGATGAAGCTTATCGACTTCCCTCCTTTCGCAACTACATATTCTGTAACATCGGAAAAGGTAATGCTGTCGCCTGACAATGGATTGAAAACAATAAGTGGGCTGCCTTTCAGATCCTTTTTCCTTTCCTTCACACTGTCTTTCACCTGCTCCTTTTTCAGCGAATCAGCAGTATCATTTGCCGGAAGCGGTTTCTCCATGTGAAATGCAATCCAGGGGGAATTGTCTTCCGCAACTGAAAAGGATTTTACCCTCCCGGCCTTAAATATTTCATCCCCCTTTAGCTTTCTTATCTCAAGGCTCTGTTTAGGCATCATTTCCTCTTTCAGTTTCTTTTTCTTCGCCTGCCGTATTACATCTGATTCAGGCAAAATATTGAATGCTATAAAATCAGATCCAGGGGAAAATGAAGGAGATCCTCCGCGTGCGACCGAGTCCTTTTTACCACTCCTGACATCAAAAATATAAAGCCATCCGTCACCATCCTGGGGACTGACCGTAAAGGCAACCCAATGTCCGTCGCCGGAAATAACAGACTGACTGATACTTTTCCATGTATCGTAAACTGAATGGTCCAGAGGCGGCTTCTGCCCAAGCACAGTCAATTGTATCGGAATTAAAAATAACAGGAGAATCTTTTTCATAAAGCAGATACGTATTTTAGAGCGTTATAAACTTAAAAAAGAATATTTACTTTAGCTTGATTTTCCGTGCCCAAATAAACTGTTGATCGTTAAAGATAGTTAAATCAATATATTATCAGAAAACATGACTCAGACCGGACTCGACCAGATCAGGCATGAGACTCCTGCAGGACTCAATGGGAAAAGAGTCGGAGTACTTTGCCACGCACCCAGTGTGGCATCCGACTACACCCATATCATTTCAATATTCCTGAAGAAATCCGATTGCAAGCTTTCATCTGTTTTTGGTCCTCAGCACGGCCTCTACGGACAAACCCAGGACAACATGATTGAATGGAGCGGATCGATCCATCCTGTGCTGGGAATCCCCATCCACAGCCTTTACGGGGAACACAGAAAGCCTACTTCGGAAATGCTTGCTGGACTTGATGCATTTGTCGTTGACCTGCAGGATGTCGGCGCCCGGCTGTATACCTATATCTGGACTGTCAGGCTTTGCATGGAAGCCTGTGCTGAGGCAGGAATACCGGTCTGGATCCTCGACAGGCCAAATCCCATAGGCAGGATTTCTTTCGACGGTCCGGTGCTAAAGGAAGAGTACTTTACATTTGTCGGAGGTGCTTCCATCCCCCTCTGCCACAGGATGACAATAGGGGAAATGGCATTATGGATACGGGAAATGAGCGGTATCACTTGTGAGCTTAATATAGTCTGGATGAAGAACTGGAGACGAAATTCTCTGTTTGATGAAACCGGCCTCCCATGGATTCTGCCTTCCCCAAATATGCCCACACTCAGGACTGCAATTGTTTATCCGGGAATGGTTCTTGCAGAGGCTTTGAATATCTCCGAAGGCAGGGGAACAACAATACCCTTTGAGTTGTCAGGCGCTCCATTTATAGATGCGGATAAGCTGAAGGAGAACCTTGATGCAAGGAAGATCAGCGGATGTGTTTTCAGAACCCATAATTTCATACCCACATTTAATAAGTATGCAGGAAAGGTTTGCAACGGAATCCAGATACATGTTACTGATCCGGCTTCATTCCTTCCGGTGCTTACTGCTTACGAATACTTTTCCGCGGTGATCGAGACTTCCCCCTCAGGCTCGCTCGAGTTCAACAACCCTCCCTATGAGTACGAATACAGGCTTATGCCCTTCGATATACTTTCGGGTGACTCAATCATGAGAAACGCCCTGATCCGCGGAGTTTCTTCAAAAGTTGAAAGAGAAAGATGGATAAGCGAAACCAGCAGATTTGAAAATGATTTCAGGCACTTGTCAGCATACCCCGAATAATATTCATCCTGGATGCTTTATGTCTTTTCAGAAAATTTTGTAAGCTTTTCAATAAGTTGTTGAGGAAATATCGGCTTTACAATATAATCGTCAAACCCCGACGAAATTATCCTTTCACGATCGCCAAGCAGGCTGTATGCTGTTTGTGCAATTATTACGACATTATTCCTGAGTTCCCGGATAACCTTTGCAGCGCCGTAACCATCTATGAGCGGAAGCTGAATGTCCATCAGAATTATATCTATATCGGGATTTGCCCTGGCAATTTCAATTGCTTCCTTTCCGTCGCAGGCGCTTAAGAGAGAAGCTCCTGTCTTTTCAAGAATTTTATTGAGATAGAGCCGGCTTGATACGTCATCCTCGACTATCAGAATTTTTTTTGTCCTCAGGAATTCATTCTCCATATGCCCGGTGTTATTCAAAAAGCCCGTCATCCCTTAAAAGCAGCAGTATGGCTGACTGTGGAACGACAATATATTTTTCCTTGTTGAATTCAATTTCAATGGCACTGTTCTGAAGATAGACTGCCTGATCACCTTCCCTGGGCTGCAGGGGAACGTATTTTGGTTCCTCGGTCCTGCTTTTCCATGGCTCATCGGCATCATTTACCGAAGGGATAGGATAGCCCGGTCCTACCTTGAGAACATAGCCTATCTGAACTTTTTCATTTTCATTAACACCAGGCGGCAGGTATAATCCGCTTTTCGTTTGCGATTGCGGAACTTTTGGCTTTATCAATATCCTGTCGCCTATAACTATCAGTTTACTAAGGTCTTTTTCATCAAGTAATACGCCCATATCAGATTTCTTTTTTAACAAAAGTATCATTTTTCGTATGAACCGCCGACCTTCCTGACATTATTGGTTAATATTGCATCATTGTATGAACGCAGGTTCTTCAGCTTTATTTTATTCATGGAACCAGATACCTACCTGACCATTAAATCATTTTCAGAAGGCCTCTTCAAGGAAAAGGGAAGCAGGTTCATTTCGATGGCCTGGCCTGTGGCTGATCAGGAAGAGATCAAAAATATCCTTGCACATGTAAAAAAGGAACATCATGCGGCCAGGCATCACTGTTATGCCTGGATGCTCGGTCACGAAAGAAACATCTTCAGGGTGAATGATGACGGGGAACCTTCCGGCAGTGCAGGGAAACCTATTCTGGGACAGATAAATGCCTTTCATGTTACTAACATTCTCATAGTGGTCGTCAGGTACTTCGGAGGCAAGCTCCTGGGTGTCAGCGGCTTGATAAATGCTTACAGGTCTGCCGCCGAATCTGCACTGCAGAACAGTGAAATTACTGAGCACCTTATTCTGGATCACCTGGAACTTACTTTCCCCTACTCTTCAATCAACGATGTGATGAAGATTATTAAAGACGAAGATGCACGTCAGTCAGGACAGTCATTCGGTCTCGAATGCCGGCTGATTATAAGTTTCAGAAAATCAATCAGGGACAGGATGCTTGCCTCTCTCGGCCGGGTAACGGAGCTGAAGTACATCCATAAGGGAACCTACTGAAATAAGCCTTTTAAAAGTTGTTAGCTAATTATCAACATTCATCCTGCCCAAGGTTCTTCGTGAATAAATTTGCTTTGGCATTCAACCTGTTCCTCAAATCCGCCAAAACAATGAAAAACAGAAGTTTGGTATCAATTGATGACTTATCTACCGAGGAGGTACTGAAGATCCTTGATCATGCCGCCGAATTCGAAAAGAATCCGGTAAGCAGGCTTCTCGAAGGTAAAGTTATTGCAACACTCTTTTTTGAGCCTTCCACCAGAACCCGGCTCAGCTTCGAAAGCGCAATAAACCGCCTTGGAGGAAAGATTGTCGGATTCACCGATGCGGGTGTTACAAGCGTTTCAAAGGGAGAAACACTTCACGACACCATTAAAATGGTCAGCAGCTACAGTGATCTTATAGTGATGAGACATCCGATAGAGGGAAGCGCAAGGTATGCCAGTGAAATTTCATCAGTGCCGGTGATCAACGCAGGCGACGGTGCCAATCAGCATCCCACGCAGACCATGCTGGATCTCTATTCCATAAGGAAAACCCAGGGTACCCTCGACAACCTGAACGTATTCATGGTGGGCGACCTGAAATACGGAAGAACAGTTCATTCACTCATGATGGCTATGTCGAGATGGAACACCACATTCAACTTCATATCACCTGAGGAACTTAAAATGCCCGAGGAATTCAAGCTCTACCTCGAAAACCTTGGGCTCAGATATTATGAACACCTGGATTTCACTGACATAATATCACGGGCCGACATCATTTATATGACCAGGGTGCAAAAGGAAAGATTCTCTGATCCAATCGATTACGAGAAAGTTAAAAATGTGTATGTTTTGAAAAATGCCATGCTTTCAAATACAAAGCCCAACATGCGTATACTTCATCCCCTCCCAAGGGTAAATGAAATACATACTGATGTTGACTCCAATCCTAAAGCCTACTATTTCGAGCAGGCACTGAACGGGGTTTTTACCAGGCAGGCAATATTGTGTTCGCTGTTAGGAATCAAATAACCCGGAGGCTGAAATGAAAGAACCAAAACAACTCAGCGTTAGTGCAATTGAGAACGGGACAGTTATTGACCACATCCCGGCAAAGAATCTGTTTAAGGTTATATCAATCCTTGGACTCGACCATATCGACAGCCAGATCACATTCGGTACAAACCTCGAAAGCAAGAAACTTGGGAAAAAAGCTATTATAAAAATCTCAGGTAAATTCTTTGAAGACACCGACATAAACAGAATTGCACTGGTTGCACCCGATGCAAAACTCAACATAATCAGGGGCTATGAGGTGGTTGAGAAAAAAGTGGTTGAAGTACCTGATGAGATTGTAGGCATCGCCAAATGCATGAACCCAAAGTGCATTACCAACTATGAAAAAGTGACCACCAGATTCAGGGTTGTCTCAAAGAAGACGGTGGCACTGAAATGTCACTATTGCGAAAAGATTACAAACCAGGAGAATCTGCATATTATCTGATCACACAGGTTTCTCCGGTCAGTCACCTCAGTCTGTCATATGACCTGACCAGGTTCTCATCTTTCCGGATCCTCAGCCAGGCCAATATGCTGAAAAGAAGCAGTATCAGCGGAAGAAAAGTCCTGAATCCCGGAACAATTACTGCCTGATGATTTTGTCCTGTCGAATAAGCATACCAACCCATAATTGCAATAAGTACTGCCGATAAAATGGCTGATGCAATAGCGAATTTTACCTGTATTTTCCGGTTCTTGTAAAGAAAGATGGCAATAAAGGGCAGAATTATCAGCAATAAACCGATTGCCGGGATAATTACCTGGCTTTCCAGCATCTGAGGGGCTTCTCCCGTTCCTGCCAACCATATCCCGCGATAGTCTATGGAAACTTCGGCGCCAGAATCATTAAAAAACCTTAAAAAATCACCGCTCAGGAATAATATCGAAGCAACGGATGTCAATAACAGGTATAAAGACTGAATTCTCTGGATCATAAGTGGATTATTTTAGTAAAATCCGGATTATCCCGGACAGCAAGTGCGAAAATATCAAGAATGAGCCAAAATCCAGTGATGTTGATGGTAAATTTTAAAATTTCAGAACCATGCAGAGAAGACAGTGTGTGTTTTAACAAAATTTAAAAATACCATCCTGCATAAAGACTACGAAATAACATACTTTTGTGACGGTTCCGGACAAATGGAACCTATTGTGAACAATTGCAGTTCACGTATGTTTTGAGTTCAACAATAAATTACAATTAGCACCGACCGGTATGAAGAAGAAAAACAGACTTATCATAACAATCCTGCTTATCCTGGTAGCCTCAGTGATTGTTCTTTATCCAAAAATAAAACCAGTCTTTGCATCAAAGACTGGCGGACCAGGCGGTTCGGGAATGGCTGCTAGAGGCGGACCAGGTGGTCCCGGCCGGCAGCTTCTCAACGTCAGCGGTTACCTTATTAAGCCGGTGCAAATGAGCGACCTGTATGTCACTACAGGGTCTTTAAAGCCTGATGAGACTGTTGAGCTTGCTTTTGAAACCTCAGGCAAGATTGTTGGAATAAACTTCACTGAGGGAACCCGTGTCAGCAAGGGAGACCTGCTTGCCAAAATTAATGACAGGCCCCTTCAGGCCCAGCTTGAGAAACTGCAGGCACAAAGGAAACTGGTTGAAGAAAAGGAGTTCCGCCAGAGAAGCCTTCTTGACAGAGATGCAATAAGCCAGGAAAGCTACGACCAGATTGTAACCGAACTTCAGACCTTGCAGGCCGACATAAATCTGATTCTGGCAAGGATTGCAGAAACCGAATTGCGGGCGCCATTTGACGGAATAATAGGTCTCAGGTATGTAAGTGAGGGAAGTTATACTAATCCATCTACAAAAATTGCCAGACTGGTGAAGATCAAACCGATAAAGATCGAATTTGCAATTCCCGAACGATATGCTAACCAGGTTAAGATTGGTTTTCCCCTAACCTTTCAAATGGACGGTTCAAATACCGTCTATGATGCAAAGGTATATGCGGTTGATCCCCAGGTTGATGTTGCGACCCGTTCGATTGTGATCCGGGCTCTGTATCCAAACAATATTGAGGAATTAAAACCCGGGCGTTTTACATCGGTAACCCTCCTCCTTTCACAGATCGATGATGCAATTTCCGTTCCTACTGAGGCTATTACTCCTGAAATGGAGGGAGAAATGGTCTATGTTTACCGGAATGGAAAAGCTGAAGTGGTAAAGGTAGGCGTAGGCCTCAGAACCGAATCGCATGTTCAGATTACGGAGGGATTGAAATTCGGCGATACCCTTCTGACTTCGGGCATCCTCCAGCTGAGACAGAACCTTCCCGTGGTGCTCGATACCCTGGTTAAGAATTATTAATAAACATTAATCAAATAATGAGTCTATCATCGACAAGTATAAACCGGCCGGTTCTTGCAACGGTTTTTGCCATTGTTATAGTCCTGTTCGGTATAGTAGGTGCATCATTTCTTGGTATCCGCGAGTTTCCAAGTGTTGACCCTGCTATCATATCTGTCAATACATCATACCCTGGAGCAAATTCAGATGTTATTGAAACACAGATAACAGAACCCCTCGAACAGTCGATCAACGGCATACCGGGGGTTCGTACACTGACCAGTGTCAGCAGCCAGGGGTCAAGCAGGATTACAGTCGAATTCGAGCTTTCTGTCGACCTGGAAACGGCTGCGAATGATGTAAGGGACAAGGTATCACAGGCGCAGAGAAGACTGCCCCGCGACTGCGACCCTCCCACTGTTACCAAAGCCGATGCTGATGCGAATCCAATTCTGTTCCTCACAGTGGAAAGCAACAAGAGATCACTGCTTCAGCTGTCTGAAATTGCTGATCTTACGCTCAAGGAGCAGCTTCAGACGGTTTCTGGTGTGAGTGCCATCAATATTTTCGGCGAAAAGCGCTATTCCATGAGGTTATGGATCGACCCGGTCAAACTTGCCGGCTACGGACTTACACCCATGGATGTAAGGGATGCCATTTCACGTGAGAACGTGGAACTTCCGTCCGGGGCAATTGAGGGAACAACAACCCAGCTCACCATCCGGACAATGGGTCTTATGACTACGCCAAAGCAGTTCAATGACCTGATAATAAAACAGACCGGCGACCAGATAGTCAGGTTCCAGGATATAGGCAGGGCAGAACTGGGGCCGGAAGACATCAGGGGAATACTCAAGAATAACGGGGTGCCGATGGCAATGATCGCCGTTATCCCACAGCCCGGATCCAATCATATAGAAATAGTTGATGAAATATTCAGGCGGCTGGAATACATAAGAAAAAACCTTCCTGATGATGTCCGCGTAAATGTGAACTACGACAACACTGCCTATATCCGTTCCTCCATCAAGGAAGTTGAGGATACCATATTCATCGCTTTCGCACTTGTTGTGGTAATAATCTATTTCTTTCTCAGAAGCTGGAGGGCGACAATAATACCTATTCTGGTCATACCCGTCTCACTTGTCGGGTCATTTTTCATTATGTACCTGGCCGGATTCTCCATAAATGTTCTCACGCTGCTGGCCCTTGTTCTGGCTATCGGGATTGTTGTGGATGATGCCATCGTGGTAATGGAAAACATTTTTGTCAAGGTGGAATCAGGAATGTCTCCCCTGGAAGCCGGATTTACAGGCTCAAAGGAGATTTACTTTGCAATTATTTCGACTACTATCACCCTGGTTTCGGTGTTTTTTCCGATTGTATTCCTGGAAGGTATCACAGGACGTTTGTTCAGGGAGTTTGGAATAGTGATGGCCGGTACCGTTACGATCTCAGCTTTTCTGGCGCTGTCGTTAACACCAATGGTTTCAACAAAGCTTCTGCGTCAGGAAAAGAGCCACACATGGATATTCAGAAAGACAGAACCCTTCTTCATCGGAATGAACGAATGGTACAGAAGGAACCTGGATACTTTCCTTAAAAACCGCAAATATGCCCTGATCATTCTTGTGGTTTCCATTGGTATGATCGGACTTCTCTGGATGACTATTCCGGGTGAAATGGCTCCTCTTGAAGACAGGTCGCAGATCACCATTAATACATCAGCTGCGGAAGGGGCCACTTATGAATACATGCTTGCCTATGTTGACGATCTGGCAGATCTGGTTGAAGGCAGGGTTCCCGAAAGGATTTCCTATACCACAATGGTCCGTGGCGGCACTTTCGCAAACATTAGGATCAACCTTGTGAACCCTGATGAAAGGAGCAGGTCACAGCAGGAGATTGCCGACCAGCTTTCTGTTGACGTCAGGAGCAAGACAAAAGCGAGGGCTTTTGTCCAGCAGCAGTCCACATTCGGCCAGAGGAGGATGGGTATGCCGGTTCAGTACGTTCTCCAGGCTACCGACATCGAGAAACTCAGGGAAGTGATCCCGGCTTTCATGAACAAGGTAAACGACAGCGAGATACTCCAGATGGCTGACGTGAACCTCAAATTCACCAAGCCGGAATTAAGAATCCATATTAACAGGGAAAAAGCCATTACGCTTGGCGTTTCAACACAAAACATAGGACAGACACTTCAGCTTGCTCTCAGCGGCCAGAGGTTTGGGTACTTCTTTATGAACGGAAAACAATACCAGATACTCGGTGAACTCGCCCGTGAAAACAGGAACAAGCCGCTTGACCTTAAATCGCTGTATGTCAGGAGCAATAAGGGTGAAATGATACAATTTGACAACCTTGTAACCCTGTCGGAAGAAACAGCTCCCCCGCAGCTTTACCGCTACAACAGGTTTGTTGCCGCAACCGTTTCGGCTGGTCTGGCAAAAGGGAAAACCATCAGTGAAGGGATTGACGAAATGGACAAGATTGCCTCGGAAGTTCTCGATGAATCATTCAGAACGGCACTTGCAGGCGATTCCAAAGACTACATGGAAAGTTCCTCAAGCCTTATGTTTGCATTCATGCTTGCACTTATTCTTATTTTCCTTGTTCTCGCCGCTCAGTTTGAAAGTTTCAAGGATCCGTTCATTGTAATGATGACCGTTCCGCTTGCCCTTACAGGAGCCCTGGTCTTTATGTGGTACTTCGATGTCACAATGAACATTTTCAGCCAGATAGGACTTATCATGCTGATAGGGCTGGTATCAAAGAACGGAATATTGCTTGTTGAGTTCGCCAACCAGAGAAAATCTGCCGGACTCAACAAGGTCGACGCGATCAAGAGTGCAGCTGCTTCAAGGTTCCGTCCTATCCTAATGACAAGCCTTGCAACCATATTCGGACTTCTGCCCCTTGCACTCGGACTGGGTGAAGGAGCGCAGAGCCGTGTCGCCATGGGTATTACAGTTGTGGGGGGAATGCTCTTCTCCACCTTCCTCACACTCTTTGTGGTGCCTGCAATATATACCTACATCTCAAGCGAACCTAAAAATAATGAAGATGAAACTCAAGCTGCTGCTGCCCGGCCTGCTGTTCCTGACAGTCAGCATTAACTCAAACTCCCAGGTCATTTATGACCTGAACGACTGTATCAGTATAGGACTGGAGAGGAACTACTCACTGCTCATATCTAAGAACAGTGAAGAAGTGGCCAGGAATAATTACACCTTGGGGAATGCAGGATTTCTTCCTTCTGTTGACCTGTCAGGGAGATACGGCGGGAATCTGAACAACACAAGGCGGAATTACACCGACGGGACGGAATCAAGTTCAAGCGGCGATCTCACAACGACAGCCAATGCAGGACTTTCGATGGGACTGACAATATTCAATGGCTTCAATGTGCAGACTACTTACAAAAAACTCGATGAACTGAAACAGATAGGAGAACTTAACACCCAGTTCTCGCTCGAAAACCTGGTTGCTGATATTATATCCGCATACTACAATTATATAGAGCAGACGATGCTTCTCACAAACCTTCAGTATGCAATAACCCTCTCGAAGGAGAGACTCAGGATTGACGAGGACCGCTATATCCTTGGATCCAGTTCAAAGCTTCAGGTCCTGCAGTCGCAGGTATATCTCAACTCCGACAGTTCAAGGGTTTCACGTCAGAACGAGGTGGTCAGGGCTGCACAGATCCGCCTGAACGAGCTCATGGCCGTGGATGATCTTAGCCAGTGGTTTACCACAAGCGACACTACGATTACGGTTAACCCGGAACTGCTTTTCGAGAAGCTTCTTGAGGAGACTCTGGCAAACAACACCAGCCTCAAGATCGCATCAAAGAACAAAACCATATCCGAATATGACAGGAAACTGGTTGCCTCACGAAGCTATCCATATATTAACGCATCTTCAGGATACACAACGACACTTAATAATTATTCAACAGGAACCACGGATCGTCAGAACACCAACGGATTAAACTACGGATTAACCCTTGGAATGAACATTTTCGACGGTCTGAACCAGAGGAGAAGCATCAGGAATGCTGAGATAGAAATCCGAAGCAGGGAACTGCGTTACCAGGAAATTGAGCAGGGCGTCAGGGCGGATCTCATTACACTCTACAGCGCCTACAGCAGTTACCTGAGACTTATTACACTCGAAAATCAGAACCTTCAGACCGCAAGTGAAAACCTAGAGATTGCGATGGAAAGGTATAAGCTTGGAAGCCTCTCCGGCATTGATCTGAGGGAAGTACAGAAAAGTCTTCTTGATGCCCGCGAAAGCCTTCTTTCAGTAGAATACCAGGCAAAACTTGCTGAAATTTCGCTGATGCTCATTTCCGGAAAGATAATGGAATATTATCAGTAGAACTCTAGCTCCGGATTTGCTATCTTTGGTATTTAACTTTCCATCATGCAGAAAAAGACCGAACTGATTACCAACAGGGACGGAAGTATCTTCCATTTGAATCTTCTCCCGGGCGACATAGCTGACAAAATAATCATTGTCGGTGATCCCGGACGTGTTGATATGCTTTCATCGCTCCTGACCGACATCAGGGTTAAGAAGGAGAACAGGGAATTCAGAACTGTAACCGGATTTGCCGGTGGAACAGAGATCAGCATTATATCCTCAGGTATCGGAACCGACAATGTGGACATCCTTATGAATGAACTTGATGCCCTTGTGAACATTGATCTTGTTACCGGAGAGCCAAAACCTGAACCTGTTTCGCTGACAATAGTCAGAATTGGCACATCAGGAGGACTTAGGGAGGATGTTCCTGCCGGGTCGTGTGTTCTGACAGAAACTGCTGTCGGCTTTGATGGCCTGATACATTTCTATGAGGGATACGACTGGCTTCTCGACAATATACTTTCATCTGTGATGGCCGAGTATCTTGAGTGGCCGGATACTCTGGCTTTCCCATACGCAGTAAATGCCAGCAGGGAGCTTGTTGAAAGGTTCAGTGGCGAGAAATTCGTGAAAGGAATTACCATTTCGGCTCCGGGCTTCTACGGGCCGCAGGGCAGAAAACTAAGGATAGAAACATTCGACAGTGAGATAAACGGAAAACTTGCTGAATTTTCCTTCCGTGGAAGGAAAATATGCAACTACGAAATGGAAAGTTCAGCCATTTACGGACTTTCAGGGCTTCTGGGACACAAGGCAGTCACAGTCTGTCTTGTTATAGGAAACCGGGTTACGGGTGAATTCATCAATGATTACAAGCCGGCAATAATGAAACTTGCCGAAACGGTTGTGAATATAATCTGATGATTTTAAAAATGTAACAATTGTTACAAATTTGCCCTGTACCAGTCAATTGCTTCTTCCATCCCCTCCAGCACAGTATGCGTCGGCCTGTATCCAAGCAGCCTTTCGGCCTTTTCTATTGATGCCAGTGAATGGGGTATGTCCCCTGCCCTGACGGGACCGTAAACCGGAGTTATGCCCAGTACTTCCTTATCGTGGCGTCCGATAAGCCTTTTTATCATATCGAACAGTTCATTCAGGTTAGTCCGTTCTCCATGGGCAACATTGTATACCTGGTTGACAGCGCCGGGATCGGTTGCAAGGGCTGCAAGATGATTTGCCTGAACTACGTTGTCAACAAAAGTGAAATCCCTCGAATAGGTACCGTCACCGTTAATGACCGGAGCCTCATGGGTCATCAGTTTTTTGACGAAGAGGGGTATCACGGCAGCATAAGCTCCCAGGGGATCCTGTCTTCGGCCAAATACGTTGAAATACCTGAGTCCTATTGATTCGGTACTGTATGTGGCGGCAAAGTTCTCAGCATACAACTCGTCAACATATTTGGTAATGGCATAGGGAGAAAGGGGCCTGCCTATCCTGTCCTCCACTTTTGGCAATCCGGGATGATCGCCGTAGGTTGAAGAACTGGCAGCATAGATAAACCTACGCACCCCTGCTTCCCTCGATGCATTCAGCATCTTTACAAAACCTCCGATATTAACATCGGTGGAAGTCACCGGATCTTTTATCGACCGTGGCACTGAGCCGAGGGCTGCCTGGTGAAACACGTAATCCACACCCTGAACAGACCTTTCACAATCGGCATAGTTGCGGATGTCGCCTTCAATGAGCTCAAAACGCGGATTACCGGCAAAGCCGGAAATATTCTCTCTTTTTCCCGTTGAGAAATTATCGAGGCATACCACGAAATTGCCTGAATCAAGAAGGGATTCAACAAGATTTGATCCAATAAAACCCGCACCACCAGTTACCAGGACCTTATGGCTGCTTAATTTACGATTCATGGGAAAGCTTTACAAAAGAACGGTTATAGCCTGTTTTTATTTCCCCCCCCAAATCTGAAATCAGTTTTCAAGGAGCATCAGTATCTCCCTGAGTATGAATTCAGATGTTTTACCGTCACCATAGAAGCCGGGGTAGTCAAGATCAATGTCGGGCTGGATGAAACCTTCGAACGCATGAGCGATCAGGTCAGGATTGGCATCAGCGAGCATCACGGTTCCGTTGGCAACAAGTTCTATCCATTCGGTTTCCTTCCTCAGCACAATGCAGGGCTTCCGGAAAAAATGGGATTCCTTCTGAACTCCGCCGGAGTCGGTCATTATCATAAAACAATTCTTTTCAAGGAATGTCATGGTCAGATATGAGACCGGCGGAATTATTTTGATAAAAGGAGATTTACGAAGATCTTCAAGAAGGCTTACCAGACCCGATTTAAGGGAATTCATGGTGCGGGGGTGGAAAGGGATGACGAAAGGCATCCTGTACTCTTCAGCCAGGCTTTTTATTGTCGACAGTATTGCTTCCAGTCGCCTGGAATCATCAGTATTAATATCCCTGTGTATTGTGGCCAGAACAAATCTGTTCCTTTCAATAGCCAGTGATTCAAGAAGCTCGCCTTTCTTGCGCTCTGAAAGTCCGGCAAAGAAGAGTGAGTTGTCATACATGATATCTCCCGTAAGATAGATCTTTGGATTGTCTATCGTATAGGGAGGACTGTTCTCCGGACGGAAGCCCTCGTGAATCAGGTTCTTGAATGCGGCATTCGTAGGTGCAAACAGCAAGGTGGAAGCATGATCGCTTATTATTCTGTTAAGCTCCTCGGGCATGGCCTTGTTGAACGATCTAAGGCCTGATTCAATATGAATAACGGGAAAATGCTGTTTGGAGGCGGCAATTGCTCCGGCCAGAGTTGAGTTTGTATCCCCGTATAGCAACACACCGTCAGGTCTTTCTTCAAGCAGAACTTCCTCTATGCCGCTTATCATAGTCGCTGTCTGACGACCATGCTGTGCCGATCCCACCCCGAGGTTGAAATCAGGCCTGTGTATCTCGAGTTCATCGAAGAACACTTCCGACATTTCCTTGTCGTAATGTTGTCCGGTATGAAGCGTAAGTTCAGTGATCCGGTCAGAAAAACCTGTACGGATGGCTCTGCTGATTGCTGATGATTTAATTATCTGCGGTCTGGCGCCTACTATGTTCAGCAATTTTATATTCGACATTATCCCCGGGAAATATGAGTTGTAACCAGTCTTTATTTAGCATAGTTAACCGCTCTTGTTTCGCGGATAACTGTGATTTTTATCTGACCGGGATAAGTCATGTCTGTCTGGATTTTCCGGGCTATCTCAAAGGATAAATTCTCGGCTTCCTTGTCAGTTACCTTCTCTGCTCCAACTATCACTCTCAGTTCCCGTCCTGCCTGAATGGCATAGGTTTTCATAACGCCCGGATACTGGAGTGCAACTGATTCCAGTTCCTTAAGCCTCTTGATATAGGATTCGACAACCTCACGGCGTGCACCAGGCCTGGCGCCTGAAATGGCGTCGCAAACCTGTACAATCGGTGCAATGAGGGTTGTCATTTCGGTCTCGTCATGATGGGCGCCGATGGCGTTGCATACTTCGGGTTTCTCCTTGTATTTTTCAGCTACTTTCATTCCGAGGATTGCGTGCGGCAATTCAGGTTCATCATCTGGTACCTTGCCGATATCATGAAGCAGCCCGGCCCTCTTGGCAAGCTTGGGATTCAGTCCGAGCTCTGCAGCCATTATAGCCGAAAGATTTGCCACTTCCCTCGAGTGCATCAGAAGGTTCTGACCATACGATGACCTGTATTTCATTTTTCCGACAAGCCGTATCAGTTCAGGGTGGAGTCCGTGTATGCCAAGGTCTATTGTTGTTCTTTTCCCGACCTCAAGTATCTCCTCTTCCACCTGTTTCCGGGTTTTGTCAACAATTTCCTCAATCCTTGCCGGATGTATCCGGCCGTCAGTAACCAGTTGATGAAGTGCGAGCCTGGCCACTTCCCTGCGGATCGGATCGAATGCTGAAAGAACTATGGCTTCCGGAGTGTCATCAACAATAATCTCGACCCCGGTAGCTGCTTCCAGGGCTCTGATGTTCCTTCCTTCACGGCCTATGATCCTGCCTTTCATTTCGTCAGATTCGATATGGAAAACAGTGACGGCATTCTCTATTGCATTTTCAGCTGCCACTCTCTGGATTGTCTGAAGAACTATCCTCTTTGCCTCTTTGTTGGCAGTCATCTTGGCTTCGTCGAGAATCTCATTGACGTACGACATTGCCCCTGTTTTGGCTTCCTCTTTCAGTGATTCAATAAGCTGGTTTTTTGCGTCCTCTGCTGAAAGGCCCGATATAGCTTCAAGCTTATCCACCTGCTGACGATGAAGACGGGACATCTCCTCGTTCTTTTTTTCTACTATTTCAATCTGTGATGTCAGGTTCTCCCTGATGGCGTCTGCTTCATTCTTCTTCCGCTGAGCCTCCTCAATCTTCTGGGATAAGGTCAGTTCTTTTTGTTTAATCCGGCTTTCAGCCTGGTTTATTTTGTTGTTCTTTTCGTTGATGACTTTTTCATGTTCAGCTTTAAGCTGCAGGAATCTTTCTTTGGCCTGAAGTATCTTTTCCTTCTTTATAACTTCTGCTTCTGTTTCCGCCTCGCTAATAATTTTCTTGCTCTTGTTTTTGAGAGCCTGCTGCCAGAGAAGGTAAGAGGCGGCGAAACCTACTACCAGTCCGACGGCTGTCAATACTATAGTCAGTGTCATATGATGTGTTTTAAGTTATGCATAAAAAAACCCGCAGAGTCTCTTCAACTTTTATAAAACCCCATATCTGCATGGCTGGAGCCTCTAATACAGCTCGAACGTCCACTGACCAACCCGGAGGCAGGTGCCCGGAGAACCGGGATGAGGCCTGTTCTTACCACACTAAGGATGACTCCAAAGTTTTAAGTGTTGAGTTTCAAAAACGAATGAAGAAACAATGCGGGCAATAAGTTTTGCTATTTGAAAGAACGCTGTTACTCTTTTTCTCCCAGAACATCATCAATTTTCCTAGCCAGTTCCCTCAGGGCTTCCGGAAGTCTGTCCGTGACCAGCCTTTCTTCGTCTTCATTCAGCTTGATCACATACTGCAGAGAGGCCATCGCCAAAAAATCCTGAACATCCTTGTCTGAATAACGCTGCTTGTACTGAAGCACTTTCTCGTTAATCATCCTGGCAGCCTTTCTGATCCTTTCCTCATTTTCCCTTTCCACCTTTAATGGATAATACCTGTCAGCTATATTCACCCTGATCGAAAGCTTATCATCCATTGTTATATCTTATCTGTTCAAAAGAGCAACACATCTGTCTATTTCCCGCACCAATTCATTAATCCTGTCCTTCGCCTCTTCTGCTCCTCCTCCATTACCCGTCAGTGCTCCTGATATCTTGATCCTTTCGTATTTGTTTTCCAGATCCTTTATCTTATTGTCACGCTCTTCTATATAACGTCTCAACAGGTCATTTTCGTTCTTAAGATCCCTTATTTTATTCCTGAGATCATTATATCTGTCAAACAACTCTTCGAGCTTTTTGTTCAGCGTTTCAAGCTCCTCAAGACTATGAACGGACATACCAGAATCTTTAATGCAAAGGTAGCACAGATAATACAATTTTCAAAAATTTAACATAAATAGTTTGGAAGAACAACTCATAAGCCTAGTTTTGCATCAGATGCTAAACAGACCGATTTACCTGCATGACAATAATACTGACATTGCTTTTGAAACTGCTCCTGACTGGTCCGTTGCCTGAAGAACCGGGCGATCGTTCCTTATTCATTTCACCCGTCAGGATCCCACTCTCACTCTCTTCAAATTTCGGCGAACTGAGACCCGATCATTTTCATTCAGGCATAGATATAAAGACACAGGGAGTAACTGGCAAGGAGGTCGTTGCTGCTGCCAGGGGTTATGTTTACCGGATAAGCGTTTCTCCCGGAGGTTTCGGCAAAGCATTGTACCTGCGCCATCCCAACGGGTATTCCACGGTTTATGCCCATCTTGACAAATTCACTCCGGAGATTGAAGAATATCTTATCTCAAGGCAGTACGAGGAAAAAAGCTTCATGGTTACACTGTGGCCCCCAAAAGAAAAGTTTCATTTCGAACAGGGAGACGTCATTGCTTATTCAGGAAATTCGGGCAGTTCGTCGGGACCTCATCTCCATTATGAGATAAGAAAAACAGAAAGTGAGATTCCTGTCAACCCATTCCTTTTTGAATTCGGGATAAGTGATGAATTAAAGCCGGTTATTGACAGGCTGGTTATCTATCCGGTTTCTGAAAATACCCTTATTAATAATCGGAAAAGCTCACTCAGTCTGGGTGTCAGCGGCAGCAATGGGAAATTCATTCTTTCTTCAAAAAATGAAATAAACATCAGCGGTCAGGCAGGATTCGGATTCAGGGCATACGACCTCATTAATAATTCCGGAAACAGATTCTCGGTCCATTCCATTCAGCTTAGAATAGACGACAGACAGGTATTCAATTATGTAATGGATGAATTTTCCTTTAACGAAACCCGATATGTAAACAGCCATCTCGACTATGAATCCCTGATGCGCAATAAAGTCTATATTGAAAGGGCTTACCGGCTGCCGAATGACAGGCTCAGCGTTTACAGAAACTTAATTGACCGGGGTATAATAGATTTTACCGGGAACTCACGTCACACCATTGAACTAATTGTATCAGACCTGCATGGGAACCGGTCAGTTCTCTCCTTCAATGTCACTTCCGGCACTGACTCTGCAATTGGGAGAAATGGTGAGAAAGCAGAAAATCCCGGGTCGGGGATAATGATGCCATACAACAGAAATAACAAGTTTGTGACGAAGGATGTGGCTGTGAACATATCCACAGGAACACTCTATGATACTCTGCTGTTTGAATTCGCAAAATCTCCAGGTCAGCCAGGAATGTATTCAGACATCTTCGAAATTCACAACATTTACACACCCCTGCATAAGTCATATAATCTCGCGCTGAGGCCGCAAATGGTGCCTGCCGGAAAGGAATCCAAACTTCTTATTCTGCAACTTGACAAAACGGGAAGGAAAAGCCCGGTATCAAGTTCCTGGGATAACGGTTTTGTTACGGCAAATCCAATGACTTTCGGGACTTTTTGCGTTGGAATTGATACAATTCCGCCAAAGATCACACCAAACGGATTTTCTGACGATGCAAACCTTTCGGGAAGAAAAGACTTAAGAGTTAAAATCAGCGATGACCTTGCAGGAATAAAGTCATACTTGCCTCTTATTGACGGTAAATGGGCATTGTTTGAATATGATCAGAAGAACAATGTTCTTGTCCACAACTTCGATACATCAAGGATACAGAAAGGCACAAAACATGTCCTCTCGCTGAAAGTGACCGATAACTGCAACAATGAAAGTACCCTTGATCTTGAATTCCTATGGTGACTTATGAGTAAATCCTGGCAGGGTAAATACCTTTCCTTATCATCTTCTTGATACTTTCAACCACAAAGGGTTTATCCTCCCGGTATGTCACTCCAAACCAGCGCTCGTTGCTCATCAGTATCTGTATGGTTATTTCGCCGCTCTTGACATACCTGTCGACAGAGGTTGGTATATCAAGTTCCGACTTGGGATCCATGCCATGGTTGTTTATAAAGTTCCGGAATTCCTCTTCAAGAAAATCATAACATGAAGGCTTAAATCCCCAGAGATTCATAGAAACCACTTCATTCCCCGTGAAAACAACCGGATCTCCGTTGGAACCGGGAGCCAGAGCACCGCTTTTTGTCTTTTCGATTTGCCTGGTCTCAACTATATGACTCAGAAATCCTTTCTCATCAACCTTGCATACTCCCCTGTTGACATGTCCGTGATCGGAAAGGGTGTTTCCGAGTTTATAGCCAACAATGCAATAGTTATTTGGATCCTTGTCGTTTACCAGAAAATCCCTTAATATCTTAAATGAATCGACACCATAATAATCGTCCGCATTGATAACGCCGAAAGGTTCCCTGATCTTGTCCTTCGTGACAAGGATAGCATGACTTGTTCCCCAGGGTTTTGCCCTGTCGGGAGCTACTTTTACACCTTCAGGAAGATTGGTAATCTCCTGAAAAACATAATCCACTTCAATCTTGCCATCCAGCCTTTCAACGAATCTTTCCTTTACCTGTTCCTCAATATCCCTGCGTATTACGAAGACAATCCTGCCAAAACCGGCACGTATTGCATCGTATATGGAATAATCTATTATTGTTTCCCCTGACGGGCCAACTTCATCGAGCTGTTTGTTACCTCCGTAACGTGAGCCCATTCCTGCTGCCAGAACTAATAGTGTCGGTTTCATAAGATAAAGTTTTTAGATTCACAATTATACTTAAAATATTCTTACTTTTATTATCCGCATTTATTTTTGTAGATGAAGTTCAAGCTTGAAATTTGCGTCGACAGTGTAACTTCGGCAATCAACGCACAAACTGCAGGAGCAGACAGGATAGAATTGTGTGATAATCTGGCCGAAGGCGGCACCACCCCCGGTTATGGAACGGTTGTTTCTGCCAGGACCAATCTCAATATACCAGTTCATGTTTTAATAAGGCCCAGGGGGGGAGATTTCCTCTATTCCGGCCTTGAATATGATATAATGAGAAGAGATATTGAAATGTGCGGTGAGAACGGGATTGACGGAATTGTAACAGGGATTCTCCACTCCGGAGGCGCAATTGATGTTGAGAGAACTGCCAGACTCATTGAATTCGCCTACCCTATGACTACCACCTTCCATAGGGCATTCGACATGTGCAGGGATCCGGTCAGCGGACTGGAAGATGTGATTGCATCGGGAGCTTCACGCCTTCTCACATCCGGACTCCGGAACAAGGCACGTGACGGTATTGAACTGATACGGCAGCTTGTAATTCAGGCCGGCGAAAGGCTGATTGTAATGCCTGGCGGAGGAATCGATGAAACAAATGCAGCCCAGATAATTACAGCTACAAAGGTAACGGAATTGCATCTAACGGGAAGAATGGAGATTGACAGTGAAATGATCTTCCGCCGTCATGGCATTTCAATGGGAGGCCTTACCGGAATGCCCGAGTTCACAAGAAAAGTTGCGGATCCTGAAAAGATAAAAAAAATCATCGAATCAGTCAAAATGATCTGAATCGCTTTGAAATCTTGTCGGGCTTGTTACCTTTGCATTTCCGGAAATCTTAACAATCCATAATAATTGTAAAACTAATAACATACATATGAAGAAGCTATTCGCAGCACTAACGGTAATAATCTTTTCCTGGATGATCCAGGCACCGGAATCCGCCGCATGCACAAACCTGATAGTAACCAGGGGAGCATCCGCCAACGGTTCCGTCATGATAACTTACTCTGCTGACTCCCACGTTCTTTACGGAGAGCTTTATCACTGGCCCTCAAGGGATTATCCCGAAGGCGCAATGCTTGATGTGTATGAATGGGACACAGGGAAATATCTTGGAAAGATACGGCAGGTCAGACACACTTATTCAGTCGTGGGGAATATGAATGAACACCAGTTATCGATCGGTGAAACCACTTACGGCGGAGTGGAAGGCCTTGTGGATCCCGATGGTATTATGGATTACGGCAGTCTCATTTACATAGCGCTTCAAAGAGCAAAAAACGCAAGGGAAGCCATAAAGGTCATCTCTGAACTTGTTTCGGAATACGGATACGCCAGTTCAGGTGAATCCTTCTCCATTGCCGATCCGAATGAGGCATGGATTTTTGAAATAATTGGCAAGGGAGAAGGCAACAAGGGCGCCGTATGGGTAGCACGCCTTATTCCTGACGGGTTTATAAGCGCACATGCAAACCAGGCAAGGATTCAGACTTTTCCTCTTGCAACCGGCAAAAAGACCAGTAATGCAATAACCTCCAGGGATCTCCGCAGAATATTTGATCCGGTTGTGGAATGTGTTTATGCCCAGGATGTGATTGAATTCGCGAGGACCAAAGGTTTATATAATGGAACCGACCAGGAATTCAGCTTTTCCGACACTTTCAATCCGATTACCTTCGACGGCGCAAGATTCTGTGAAATGCGTGTATGGTCATTCTTCAGGGCTGTCAGCAATGAAATGGATCAGTTTAAAGGATATGTTTCGGGGCATGACCTCAGCAAGAGAATGCCCCTCTGGATCAAGCCGAACCGGAAAATCTCGAACTACGATCTCATGAATTTCATGCGCGACCATCTTGAAGGCACTGAATTTGACATGAGAAAGGATATAGGTGCAGGACCCTTCAGTCTGCCTTACAGATGGAGACCGCTTACATGGAAAGTATCTGACGACCCCAATGCTCCAGGTTACTGCAACGAAAGGGCAACCGCAACACAGCAGACAGGTTTCGTCTTTGTGGCAGAATCACGCAACTGGCTTCCCGATCCTATAGGCGGTATCTTCTGGTTTGGAGTCGATGATGCAAATACAACCGTTTTCAACCCCATTTATTGCGGAATAACCGAGATCCCGGAATGTTTCAGGGTTGGTAACGGCAGCATGGTAACCTACTCCCCTACTTCTGCCTTCTGGCTGTTCAACCAGGTTGCAAACCAGTGTTACCTTCGTTACGACATGATGAGCGAGGATGCATTAAAGATTCAGCGAGAACTGGAAAAGAAATACATCAGCGAAACAGTTTCCAGAATTGATGAAGAAGCTAAGAAATTATACCAGAACGATGTTTGGAAAGCTCGCGATTATCTCACCAGATATTCAGTAGAAACAGCTCAGAATACATTCAGTGAATGGAAAAAACTCAGTGAATATCTTCTCGTTAAATACATTGACGGCAATATAAAGAAAGAAAAGGACGGCAGGTTTTCAACATCTGAGGATGGGTATCCATCAATGCCGATGCAGCCCGGCTATGACGACAAATGGAAAAAATCGGTTATTCAGGATACAGGTTCCAAGCTGATCGTTCCCGGCGGCGGCGGACATTAATGGTTTGTTTTACCAGCGATTGGCAAAATTTAAATGACGGTATTTGTGAATAATAAGAAAAATTGTATTTTTGCACCCTGATTTTAGATCAAGTTTTTGAAACAAAATTGTTGTGAAATGAATTTAATGGATGTTGTTGAAAAGGAATTTGCAGTAAAAAATGAATATCCCAGGTTCGTTGCCGGGGATACTGTTACTGTCCACTATAAGATCAAGGAAGGGAACAAGGAGAGAATTCAGCAGTTCCGTGGAGTTGTGATCCAGCGTAGCGGCAGCGGTCACACTGAGACCTTTACTGTACGGAAAATGTCGGGTAATATAGGAGTTGAGAGAATTTTCCCTCTTGCTTCACCCTCAATTGACAAGATTGAAGTCAATAAGCACGGGAAGGTTCGCAGGGCAAGAATATTCTATCTTCGCGATCTGACAGGAAAGAAAGCACGTATCAGGGAAAAGAAATTCTAAATTGTTGAATATTAAAAAGGCTGTCCCTTCCGGACAGCCTTTTTTTATATCTTATTAATAAGTTCCTCCCGCTTTGCCTTTGCCTCTTCTACAAGCTTCAGCGCCTTTTCATCGGCCTCTTTTATCAATTGTTCTGCACGCCTGTCAGCTTCCCTGACCGCTGAATCGGCAGCCTTCTGAGCTGCAAGCTTTGCTACCGGACCCTTTGATTCCGCTTCCTTTACAAGCCTGCCGGCCTGAGAACGGGCTTCCTGCCTTATCTTGTCCGCTGCCGTTGCGGCCTCCTCCCTTAGCTTCTGACCTTTTTCCTCAGCTTCCTGAACCAGCCTGTCACCCTGAATTTCCGCCTCGCTTTTTACCTTTTCCCTGGCTTCAGTTACTTTTTCCCCTACGGTTTCCTTTACTGTCTCAATGGCTCGTTCGCGTATACCCGCTGATGTGCTGTCGGGATCGGATCCGCCGAAAAATGGCCTGACAAGAGGCTTGAGAAAGGTCCCGGTAACATTGAGGTTGACCTTTATGACATCAGATGTTTTCACCGTTACTCCCAGAACCGATGCCTGGGACGAAAGGCTCTCCATAAGCGAGTTTGCAGCATTTCCGAGATCAGCCCGAGGTATTTCGGTCCTGATGACATAATTGACAGTCTGGTCGAGTCCCTGATCACCGCTGATGTTCATTTTAATATTACCGACCCTGGTATTGAATGGATTCACAAATAATCTGCCATCCTTTACCTTGAAACTGAGATTCAAATCCCTGAATGTATTGCTATAGCTTTTCCCGATCTTCAAAACCTCCTTCATCGTATTGAAAACGGCCGATTCAACAAGTGTTACCTCGCTTGACTGCATCTTCCCGTCTCCTGTTACCGACGCAATCCTTGGCATGAAATCATTCTGAAGTAAGCTGCTGAAATTAAGGGTAAAGGCAAACCTGCCGTCAACTCCCTTTGCAGTGGGTGCCAGCATCTTTACTGTGTTGAATGTTTCAAAGGCATCCTTAATGGCAAGGTCGAGAACACTCAGGCTGGCCTTTACTGAAGGATTCAGCGTGTCGCGTGTATCATAGTCGGCATTGAAAGCGACTTTTCCGCCTAAAAGGTCCATCCCTGTATCCTTAAGGGTCAGAACTCCGTCCTTCACGATTATGTGACCGTTGACATTGCTCACATTTATACTGTTGTAAATGAACTTGTCGACTCTGGCACTGAAGTCGAAGTCGATATTCTCTGGCACTTTTATAACTGCAAGTGATGCAGTATCATCTTCTGTTGTTTCCGAAGACATTCCCTTCATTATTTCAGTGAGATCCACCTGTCTGGAATACAATGAAAGGTTACCCGTGATGGTTTCATCCTTAAGTAAGTATGGGATATAATTCTCCAGTTTTCCTCCAAGACTGAAATCACTGCCGGAACCTACGCTTAACTCTGCTTTTTTTAATTCAGCAAATGCCGGATTTATTGTCAGATCAGCTTCCCTGATGTTAATCCCCGGATATCCGGTCATGGAAACCGCCATGTCTTTCATGCTGACAGTTCCCGCTGCTTTGAATCTGTCGTATTGGGAATTGTCCAGCATCGACATTCTTCCAGCCATATCCACAGAAATATCCATAAGTCCGGATAATTCCATGCTGTCCATCGGGATAGCACGCGACAAAGCTGCAAAATCGATTTTCCCCCTGGCAGAACCGTCAATATCGGGATCGCTGATGGGGGTCCTGAGATAAAACCTCATGTCGAACGGATTTCCTGCAAGCTCAAAATGAAATCCGTTTACATCCACCCTGGTCCTGTCCATATCCGTGCCGTCGACAAATATCGCTGACTCAAGATTTATTCGCCTTATCTGTTCCGGAAGGGCGGGATAACTGATCAGTCCATCCTTCACATTCAAATTGAGGGATATGTCGGGCATTGTGCTGTCGGCACTGCTGTAAACACCTTTCGCTGTTCCGGAGAGATTAAAAATACCGTCTGCCCTGAGGTCCTGAAAATCCTTCATATAGAAGGCAGGGATCAGAGATATCAGCGACTTGAAAGAAGTCTCGTCCGACCTGAACGTGAGGTCGGTTTCAATGTCATCCTCCGGCATAATAACTGTTCCGGCCAGATTGAGATGAAGGTCATTGACGGAAACTGAATTGTCCTTAAGCCTGAAGATCATGCTGTCGAGATCAGCAAGGACATTAACTACTGCATTTGCCTTTGCCCGGCTGATATACTTCATGTCATCCATGGCAAAAGTAAAGTCGTCCGAGTTGAGAGTGATGGCCAGGTCGGTAATACTTCCTGTAAGATCGCCGCTCAGGCCGCCGCTCAGACCACCCAGCCATGCAGCAATATCCGATTCCCTGTCGATATATGAGAATGAACTATTAAGCAGTTTTACTTCTTTAAGCAGTATTTTCATATCGGAAGGTGATTCCTCTTCCATTTCGATTTCTCCGGTTTCCTTCATGATATCCCAGTTGGCGCTTCCGTCCTCAAGAACAATGGTGTTGATCCCGGCTCCTTCTATAACCACCGATTTAACCTCGTATCCCTCTTTGCCGAAAAGACTCGACAGGTTAAAGACCAGATTTATTGATTTTGCGGCAACCAGCGTATCATCTTCAAAATCTCCTATACCGGCAACCGAAAGGTCGTGCAGTGAAAAAGTAAGGTTGGGAAAGTTTTTAAAAAACCCGAGTTTGTAGTCTTCGAAGCTTACATTGGCATTGACTGACTCGTTTATTGCACTTACAACTTTATCCTTTATCCTGTCCCTGAAAATCACGGGAACAGTAAAAAGAAGAATCACGATCAGCAGTACAAAACCGAGAAGCGCTTTCAGGATTATAGAGGTTGCTTTTTTCATCTTTACTAATGTTGCTAATGATTTTCAACGATATAAAATATGAAATATTTTATATTTTCCTGCAAATAAAACAATGTATTAATTGAGGCAGAAAAATTATTATATTTGCTGCCTGAATTTGACAAAAAGGTCCCGTAGCTTAACTGAATAGAGCATCTGACTACGGATCAGAAGGTTACAGGTTTGAATCCTGTCGGGATCACAAAAAAGCGCCTCAAAGGGCGCTTTTTTAATTTTGTTTCATTGTGACGACGATTCAATTTCACAAGTGTAACTGATTGACAAATATCCACTTTGGAGTTGATATCATTTTTTCTTCAGGAGACTTCCATTGAGAGATTCCTTTGCCACCTTGTATTCGGGAACAAGCAGTTCAAAGAAATCAACCACTTCCTTATCTGTAAGTCCGTAAATATTCCTGAGGGATGCAATTACATGGAGCACTTCAGTTTTATAATCTTTCCTGTCTACTTTAGCTATCTTTATTTTCTCATGGTGTGTGGGAAGGATTTCTTCCTCTGAAGAAAGAAGTTCTTCAAAAAGTTTCTCGCCCGGCCGCAATCCTGTATACTCAATTTTGATGTCCTTGCCAGGTTCCAGTCCGGAAAGCTTTATCATATTTACTGCAAGATCGGCTATTCTAACCGGTTTGCCCATGTCAAAAACGAAAATTTCCCCTCCGTTGCCCATAAATCCGGCCTCCATTACCAATTGGCATGCTTCAGGGATGGTCATGAAATAACGGGTAATATCAGGATGAGTAACAGTTACAGGTCCACCCTCTTCAATTTGCCTTTTGAACAAAGGTATAACGGAGCCATTCGATCCCAAAACGTTCCCAAACCTTGTAATAACAAACTGGGTTTTTACTCCTTCCTTCATTGATTTGGTCTGGACTAGCATTTCACAGACACGTTTTGATGCTCCCATAATATTTGTCGGGTTTACCGACTTATCGGTAGATATCATTACGAATTTCTTAACCCCGTACTTTACTGATAGTTCAACCATGTTCCGTGTACCACCAACATTGACTCGCAGAGCTTCATGAGGATTAGCCTCCATAAGGGGAACATGCTTGTAGGCGGCAGCATGAAACACCACCTCGGGACGGAAAGTACGGAAGATCTGATCCATTTTTTCCAGACTGGTGACATCGGCCAGCCTGGTTTGGAATGTCATGTGCCCGAAGTTTTTACGAAGCTCATTTTCAAGGTGAAACACTGGTGTTTCTGCCTGGTCGACAAGGATAACCTTATGTGTACCGAAGTTAGAAAGCTGACGGACGATCTCAGAACCTATCGATCCGGCTGCTCCTGTTACCAGAATAGTTTTCTTTGACAAACCCTTTCTTATGGCTTCAAGATTAAGTTTTATCGGCTCCCTTCCAAGCAGATCCTCGAGTTTGACTTTTTGCAGCTGCCTGACCTCAAGTTCTCCGTTAAGCCATTTTTCAATGGCAGGTGTTTCGAGAACCTCAATATCCAGTGAAATTGCCTTGCGGATGATTTCACTTTTTCTGGCCGGAGAAATGTCGGCTATTGCGAGTACAAGAGTTTCTATACTATTCTTCTTAATAAATGCGGGATTCAGGATTTCGGAATTATAAACCGTTATGTCATTAATCTTTTTTCCCTGAAGCTGACGGTTGTCATCAATGAAACCGTTGACACTAAAGCCTCCTCTTGGGTCACTCACTAGAACTCGCTTTACAATGAATCCCATTTCCCCTGCCCCGTAAATCAATACTCTCTTGGTTAACCTCTTGTAGGAATGGTGTGCAAACCTGAAAAGTACCTTTACCGCAATCCTCATATAAAAGAAATAAACTGTGATCAGAACATAATGGATCAACAGAATAGATATTGGAACTGTAAAGTTTGGACCAAGATTGATTTTTCCGCTCAGAAGGGAGAAAATCACCATGAATACAGCCGAGACACTTGTCGTGAGGAATACAAGGGTAATGTCGGTAAGGGTCGTGTGCCTGATCAGGCCGGCATAAGAACGAAAAATAAGGATGAAAACTGTATAGACAAGTAAAGTTAATAATCCGTGCAGCATGGCTTTGTCCAACGGGATATCGCCGGACATAAAGTTATACCTCAGCATATACGAAAAAAGAAAAGCTAAAAACACAGTGATAAGGTCATGAAGGAATAAAATCCATCTCGGGACAGAATACCTGTGGAAGAAATCTGATGCCAGTTTCCTTAATGTCTCTTTTATTGTATTGCTAATGCTCAGCATTTATTTGATAAATTTTTCTGACTGCACTGCCAGACCACCTATAAAATCTGACTTTCAAATTTAATAAATTATGCCTGAACAACAAATCTCCAGGTGCCTAAACTACCTCTGAATGAGACATTTTAACAATTCTAATCCTTCAGGAATCATCGTATGTCAAAAGAAAAACCCTTTTGCCACCTGATTAACATCTATTGATCAAAATACATATTTTTCTGCAAAAAAAGCCGGATAACTTGAAAGGAAATCTGTCCTGTCACTTCTTAAGCATTTCTATCAGCCAGTTTTGCAGTCTGGCGTTTTGCTCCTGGAAAGTCCAGTGTCCTGTCTCAAGTGCAAGATGCAGACTTTTGGGAGCATTTATCACATTATAGGCTGCATACATGGATGTCGGCGGACAGGTCTCGTCATTGAATCCCCATGAATAATTCCCGGTTGCCTTTAACTCCCTTGCAAAATTGACAACATCATAATATGGTATTGTTTCAAGCTTTTCCCTGAGATTGTGATATTTCACATTGTTCCTGTCGAAGAAATGCGGCCATCCTCCTGCCCTCCCCGACAGATAACCTGTAACATCGCACAGAGCAGGATAAAATGCCGCAAGGTATTTTACCCGCGTATCAAGCGACGCTGTGATTATTGAAAGAGCCCCTCCCTGGCTTCCGCCGGTTACCCCCAGAGTCGATCCGTCGTACTGCGGAAGCGAGGCAATAAAGTCATTTGCCCGGACGCATCCCAGATAAACCCGCTTATAGTAATACCTGTCACGGTTGTCCATATTGTTCGTCCAGTACTCCCTCAGACCGCCGCTTCCAAGATCAAAATACACTCCCGGATCAAGATTAACTGGAATTCCGTGAATACCTATCACAAAAGTGATAACTCCACGCTCCGCAAGGTTCAGGTCCGGCGAATATCCCCTGACTCCTGCTCCCGGAACCTCAAGGATTGCCGGGTATTTGCCCTCCTTTCTGGGTATTGACACAATTCCGTATATCCGCGAGTTACCTATGTTCTGAAGGCTGACATGATAGACGCTGGTGTTTTCAGTGCACCTTTCAGGCATAAGCGTCATTCGCGGATTCATCGGGACTTTCTCAAGTTCAGCCTTTGCTGATTCCCAGAATGCCCTGAAATCTTCAGGATGCTTCACGGTAGGAATGATGGCCGTCGGATTGAAACCAGCAGTGGCCAGTCCCCGGTACCTCCTTCCTTCGAAGTCAACCGTTACAATGCAGCGGAGAAACCCGGGCGATGACATGGTGCCTCCTTCAACCACAAACGGTTTACCGCTCAGAACCACTGAATCCTTTTTCACCGGGTCCATTTTCTCTGGTCCGATCTCGTAATAAGCTTTTACTCCTTTCAGAGGATTCTGATGATAATAGACCTGTACTGTGAAATTTGCCTTTTCACCCGTCCTGTACAGCCAGTCATCATGATCGGGCGATACGACAATCTTTATCATCTGCTCCGGCAGCTGAGCATACAATGAGCCTGATACCATCAAGCATGCAGAAATCAACGATCCAATTAAAATCTTTCTCATAGCATTGAGTATTAATAATTTTGTTTAATTAACGAAGATCCGGCAGGTCTGGGAAGAAATGATATGATAAGGGCACCTGCCATGGCTACGCAAATAAGAACAGTAAAACCAAGAGTATAGCTGCTGAGAGCTTCATTATACAAGGCACCTACCATCATTGGAGACAGGGATTCAGCGATACCGTCAGCCACAAGGATGATACCCATCACCCTCCCCAGCATTTTGACACCGAACAAGTCACCGGCCATAAGGGGAATTATCATATAATCGCCGCCCAGTCCTATCCCGAAAACAACCGCAAATATGTACAGCCTCCCGGGAAAATCTGGCATCAGAAGCAGAGGTATGGATGCCCCTACAATTATGTAGATCAGGATCATGACGTATTTTCTGGGGAAAAGGTCAGCAAGCATACCCATTATCACCCTTCCTGCCAGGCTTGACAAAAGAACCAGCGACATTATTGTTGCGGAATGCGACTGGGAGAAATCCTGATCCCTCAGGTAAAGCTTCAGATGCTGGTTGACACCTCCCACTGCTCCGATGGAACACATGCTTCCTATAGCCAGAAGATAGAAATTCCTGTTTTTGAGTATCCCTGACACCGGAATCTCCGGTTCCTTGCTTGTCTGTGCGACAACCGTCCTGGCAGGCTCCTTTAAAAAAAATGCCAGTGGAAATGAAAACAGAATGACCAGGACGCCTATCATGGTCAGAGCCAGGTGCCATCCCATGTTCTTTTCGAAGGCGGTAGATATAAGCGGTACAATAGCACCTCCTGTACCTATCCCCAGGTATGCTATTCCCATAGCCTTCCCCCTGTTCTTTTCAAACCATCTCGAAATCAGCACCTGGCAGGGAAGAGGACCACCAAAAACGTAGCCAAGGGCATTGAGGATGTAAAAGAAGTAGAACATGCCCAGACTGTTCATCATACTCAGTCCTATGAGGGCAGATCCGGCCAGAACTGATCCCGCAAGCATTAGTTTTCTGGGTCCGTACCTGTCAATCAGCCATCCGGCAATAAAACCGAAGAGAGGTGCAATAATGAGCTTCCCGAGAGCATTTCCTGAAGTCACCACGGTACGTGACCATCCGAATTCATTCACAAAAAAATCGTAGAAAAAAGGAAGACCATAAAGCGCAAATCCCACTATTGCCAGCAATGCAAAAAAGGCGGTTGCCACAACATACGGCTTTGATCCGCAAATACCTGAGCTTTCAGGAAAGGCTTCTGATGTGGCCATGGTTATATGGTAAGATCAAAACAGGGTTTATATACAAAAATAGAATTTCTTTTGATAAAATTCCGGTAAATTTTGTAACTCCCGCCAGGAATTTTAAAAAGCGTTTTTTTGTACTTTTGGGCGTAATTCTGATCAAAATGAAGGAGAAAATAGCAGAGATATTTGACAGGGAAGCCTCCGCAATTAAAAATATACCGGTAACAGATGCTTACGAACACGTTACGGATATTATCTACCGGCAGGTCCATGTGATGAAGGGCAAACTGATTACCAGCGGTATGGGCAAAGCCGGGCAGATAGCCAACAATATTGCAACGACATTCAGTTCGACAGGAACACCTGCCGTTTTTCTTCATCCCAGTGAAGCACAGCACGGCGACCTTGGAATCCTTCAGGAAAACGATATCCTGCTGGCAATTTCAAATTCAGGCAAAACAAGGGAAATCATAGAGCTAATCGATCTCAAGGAAAACCTTTTTCCGGGTTTGCCCCTGGTAGTAATAACCGGGAATGAAAACAGTCCGCTCGCAATAAAAGCCGATTATTTCATTTCCACTGGTTCACCATCTGAGGTATGCCCGCTCGGCCTCACTCCCACCACTTCAACAACAGTCTTTACAGCAATCGGCGATGCCCTTGTGGTATTGATGATGGAAAAAATCGGATTCACTTCCGAGGATTATTCGCTCAGGCATCATGGAGGCTATCTTGGAGTGAAATCAAGGGAAAAATCTCGCAGGGGCCCTATCGAAAAGTGAATTTGCTTTGCAACGAAACTAAAAAAGATTAGTTTTGACTATTCTGAAAACCCTAACCTAAATCCATAATTATGTCTACAAGCAACACCTCAAACGACATCAGCAGGAAAGATTATGTATTCGCGATTACAATAATCGGTCTGTTCTTCTTTATCTTCGGATTTGTCACCTGGCTTAACGGCGTGCTGATCCCCTTTCTCAGGACTGCCTGTGAATTAACTGATTTTCAGGCCTATTTCGTCACAGCCGCCTTTTATATTTCATATTTTGTAATGGCTCTTCCATCCTCCCTGATATTAAAAAAGACAGGCTTCAAAATGGGAATGTCCGTTGGTCTGTGGGTAATGGCCGCAGGCGCCCTTGTCTTCATCCCTGCCGCCATTACAAGAACCTACGGGCTTTTTCTTACTGGTCTCTTTGTTGAAGGAACTGGACTTGCACTTCTGCAGACAGCCGTCAACCCGTACGTCACAATCATAGGACCTCGCGAGAGCGCCGCCAAACGCATAAGCATAATGGGTATTGCAAACAAGTTTGCCGGTGTAATAGCCCCAATTATACTTGCCAGCGTCCTGCTTAAGGATTCCCATATCATCGAAGAAAAACTTGCTCAGGCAGCTGACGCGGGATCACGTGCCCTTCTTCTCGATGAAATGGCCAGAGGCGTTATAGTACCCTATATTATAATGGCAGTCGTTCTCGTCCTGCTTGGCCTCCTGATCAAATTCGTACATCTTCCGGATGTTGATACGGATGCAGAAGATGAGGCAGTGGGTATTGCCAACGAGAAAAAAACAAGCATCTGGCAGTTTCCGCACCTGATCCTCGGTGTTATCGCTCTCTTCTTTTATGTGGGTGTCGAAGTAATTGCAGGCGACTCAATTATCAGGTACGGACAATCGCTTGGCGTTTCAATGGATTCTGCAAAATACTTTACCTCACTAACAATGGTCTTCATGATTCTGGGCTATCTCCTGGGCATAGTTCTGATACCCAAATACCTGAAGCAGGGTAATGCACTTAAGATATGCGCTGTCCTCGGTGTGATATTTTCCCTGGGGGCATTGATCACACCTGCTGATAAGGTATTTACCATGCCATTCATCGACCTGGTTACTCTAAAGCCTCTGCAGCTGGTTCTGCCAGTCACGGTCCTTTTCGTGGCAATGATGGGATTTGCCAACTCCCTTGTATGGCCGGCAATGTGGCCTCTTGCCCTGAACAGCCTTGGCAAATTTACCAAAACCGGTTCTGCAATGCTGATCATGGCTATTGCCGGAGGAGCCCTTATTCCGCTGCTTTACGGGAAACTTGCAGACCTCTCCTCCACTCAGGCAGCATACTGGCTGTGCATACCCTGCTACCTGGTTATAATGTTTTATGCTTTCATTGGTTACAAAATAGGACTTAAGAATGAAGCATGACCTCAGGGGAATATTCGGCTCATTTCTTGCCGAAGGTTCCTTCCTGAAAGCTGAATCCTTCGGCAGCGGGCATATTCATGATACCTTCCTGATCACCACCTCAGAGGAGGAAAAAGACGATTATATTCTCCAGCGGCTTAACTCAAAAGTCTTCAGAAAAATACCCGAGCTTCAGGAGAATATCGAAAGGGTTACCAGGCATATAAGGAGAAAACTGGCCGCAGTGCCGGGAGCCGACCTGAAAAGGGAATGCATTAACATGATTCCATCATGGGAAGGAAAAAGCTGGATAAATGACGAAGAAGGCAATTTCTGGCGACTTCTTGTATTCATCCCCGACCACAGGTCGTATGACATCGTCGATTCCCCGCCTAAAGCATATGAAGGAGGCAGAGCAGTAGGAAAGTTTCAGGCCATGCTGGCCGATATGCCAGATCCTCCACTGCATGAGACTATTCCTGATTTTCACAATATAGAGAAACGCCTCGAATGGTTTGAAAATTCCATTGCCCTTGATAAGGCAAAGAGAGTGACAAACCTTAAAACGGAAATAGAGTTCTTCAGGGCAAGGACTGAGAAAATGACTGTTATCCGCAGGCTGGGAAGAGAGGGCATAATCCCCCTGAGAATAACCCATAATGACACCAAGTTTAACAATATACTTCTTGATGAAAATGACAGGGCCCTGTGCATTATCGACCTCGATACAGTAATGCCAGGATATGTGCATTACGATTTCGGAGATGCTATCCGGACTGCAGCGAATGTTGCTGCCGAGGACGAACCTGATCTTTCGAAGATCAGGATGGACATACGGCTTTTTAAAGCTTATGCAGAAGGATACCTCTCCGAAACAAGAGATACCCTTAACAGCACGGAAAAGGAATACCTGGCTTTTGCTCCATTGCTGATTACCTTTGAACAGGCGGTCAGGTTCCTTACCGATTACATCGACGGAGATACTTATTACAGGATCCACCACGAACACCACAATCTGCAGAGAACCAGAGCCCAGATCCGTCTGGTGGAAAGCATGGAGGACCAGTATGGCGAAATGCAGGAAATTATTTCCCGGTTAGCCTGACCGGCACACCCTGCAGTCGATAATAAAAATGTCATAATACACTGTTTGTTAATAATATAACAGATCAGTGAAAAATACGTTCGAAATTTAAATTTGGAAATATACCGATTATGCCTAATTTTGAGCCCTCGGAATTCAGAGGTAAAGGTAACCGGTATCCTAACAGCCGGCACCATTTAAACTTGATAACATATGGATCTGTCAGGCAAAAACTACAAGGCATTCACTGAACGCCAGGAAGCTTTGAAAAAGCAGTACGGTCCCAGACAGGCGGAAAAGCAGCATTCAAAGGGAAAACTCACAGCACGGGAGCGTATTAACCTTCTATTTGATGCTGGATCCTTTGAGGAGATAGATGCTTTTGTAACTCCTGCGAATCAGCCTGTTGAATTCGGAAAGGTCGAGCGCACCTATGGAGACGGTGTTATAGTCGGACATGGAAAGATAAACGGGCGGCTTGTTTTCGGTTTCGCCCAGGATTTTACCGTAATGGGCGGTTCACTCGGACTGGTCCATGCCAGAAAAATAGCTAAGATCCAGGAAATGGCTCTCAAAATGGGCACTCCGATAATCGGCATGATGGATTCCGGAGGAGCCAGAATCCAGGAAGGCGTTGCCAGTCTGAGCGGATATGCCGCCATATTTCATAATATAATCAACTCGTCGGGGATCATTCCCCAGCTTTGCGTTATTATGGGCCCTGCGGCAGGCGGAGCGGTTTACTCCCCCGCCCTTACCGATTTCGTGTTCATGGTTAACAGAACGAGCTACATGTTCGTGACCGGACCGAATGTTGTCAAGGAGGTCCTAAATGAAGATGTGACATCTGAGGAACTTGGGGGAGCGGAGGTTCACGGACGAAAGAGCGGTGTTGCCCACATGATATACGAGGACGAGGAAAATACTATCATGGCACTTAAGAAATTCCTGGCCTACCTCCCCTCCAATAACGTGGAAAACCCTCCCGTGATCCCGGACGACGGTTCTACGCCCGACATCAACGAAAAGCTTCGGGACATTGTGCCCGATGACCCTAACAAGGCGTATGATGTCAAGGATGTTATAAATCTGATTGTCGACAAGAACAGTTTCTTTGAAACTGCCGAACTTTATGCTCCGAACCTGGTTACAGGTTTTGCAAGACTCAGGGGAAAAACCATAGGGATTGTGGCCAACCAGCCCAAGGTACTGGCAGGTGTCCTCGACATTGACTCTTCGACCAAGGGTGCCAGATTCATAAGGTTCTGCGACGCTTTCAACATTCCTATTTTAACACTTGAGGATGTTCCCGGTTTTCTTCCGGGAAAGGACCAGGAACATTCTGGAATTATCAGGCACGGTGCAAAACTTCTTTTTGCCTACAGTGAGGCAACCGTTCCGAGAATTACCGTGATCCTTAGAAAAGCTTACGGAGGCGCATATATTGTTATGAACAGCAAGAGCCTTGGAGGAGATTTCAGTTTTGCATGGCCCACCGCGGAAATAGCAGTTATGGGACCCGACGGAGCCGTTGCGATACTCTATCGCCGCGAACTGGCTGAATCAAAAAATCCTTCAGAGCTGAAAAAGGAACTGGTAAGGAAGTACCGTGATAAAATAGCAAATCCCTTTATCGCCGATGAACTTGGGTACATTGACGAAGTAATTGATCCCGCCGTCACCCGGAAAAAAATCATATCAGCCTTCAGCGCCCTGAGCAACAAATGGGTGAAGGTACCAGCCCGGAAACACGGTAATATGCCTTTATAAGACATTAAATATGAAGATCAAGCGATTATTCATAGCAAACCGCGGCGAAATTGCGGTCAGGATCATCAGAACGGCCCGGAGGATGAACATTGAAACAGTGGTTGTAAGGAATGCAACCGAACCTGATGCAATGTACGTCTCACTTGCTGATGTCGTGTTTGACAATACTGAAGATCCCGGAGAGATCCCCGTCTTCCTTAACATCGACAGGCTTATTGAAATAGCAATTGAAACCTCATGCGACGCCGTTCATCCCGGCTACGGCTTCCTTGCAGAAAATGCATACTTCGCCCAGAAATGCATTGAAAACAGGATTACTTTCATAGGTCCCTCTCCCGATGCTATCTACAAAATGGGAAATAAAACCATTGCACGCGAGCTTGCCATGAAGCAGGGAATTCCAATGGCAACGGGAAGCCAGGGAAATATTGGAAATGAAGAAGAGGCTGCAGCCACCGCCAATCTTATCGGTTACCCTGTAATAATCAAAGCTGCCTCGGGAGGAGGAGGCCGGGGAATGAGGATCGTCAGGAAGCCTGAGGAAATGGAGAAAATGTTTCTGATAGCCAGCAAGGAAGCTGAAAAAGCATTCAATGATCCCTCTGTCTTTATTGAAAAATATATCGAGAACCCGAAGCATATTGAATTCCAGATACTCGGCGACACCAAAGGAAATATAATCCATCTTGGTGAAAGAGAGTGCTCGATTCAGAGGAAGCACCAGAAGCTTCTCGAGGAAGCTCCATCATCAGCCCTGGATGAAGAACTCAGGGAAGTAATGGGCTCCATGGCTGTCAGAATTGCCAGGGCTGTGGGATATTATTCGGCGGGTACGGTTGAATTCCTGCTCGACTCAGAAAGGAATTTCTATTTCATGGAAATGAACACCCGGATCCAGGTTGAACATCCTGTTACTGAGATGATCACGGGAATTGATCTGATTGAACAGCAGATACGCGTTGCCCGCGGTGAAGCCCTTGCTTTCAGGCAGGATGATATCAGAATACAGGGATGGTCGATTGAATGCCGGATCAACGCCGAGGATGTACAGTCGGGATTTGCTCCTGATCCGGGAAAGATTGAGAAACTTATTCTTCCTACAGATACATATGTCAGGACCGACACCGGTGTCAGGGCAGGATCAGCCATAGTTTCGAGCTACGACTCGATGATTGCAAAACTCATCATCACCGGCACCGACCGAAAGGATGCCATCCGGAAATGCAAGCTTGCACTCGACAAAGTTTGGATCAAGGGTGTAAAAACCACCTTGCCCTTCTTCAGGATGCTGGTCAGAAATCCAAAGTTTATAGACGGCTCCTTTACCACAGCATTTATTGAGAAGGATCTTGAAAAATATTACCTGAACAGCGAATACGAGGAGATGCTCGCAGCCTGGCTTGCAACAAGATTGTTTGTAGATGAGAACCTCAGTGAGAACAGCATTGCCGTCGATTATGGGAACGGAACGGAAATGAGCCCCTGGCTTCTTAACAAAAGAATTAATCAGTTTTAATAATTCCCGGCACTTATGAATGACGAAAAACCGGAAATAAAAAAGCTATATGCCCTGTCATCTGAAAACAGGAGGTTCACATTCCCGCTGCCTCTCAAGCATACTATCAGGATCGGGAAAAGAAGTTATGAGGTAAAACTCAAGTCGGATGAAAAATACGGCACTCACATCCTCTGGAAGAACAGGAAATACCCGGTCGAGATCATAAGATCGAGGCAAAACAGGTATGAGATCCTGTTCAACGATATAAGCTATACATTCACGATCGAAACTCCCTTCTCGCTGAAGCGCCTTAAAGTCCTGAAGAGCTCTTTGGGAAAGGCAGAATCGGAAATAATCAAAGCCCCCATGCCGGGGAAAATAATTGAGGTTCTCGTACGAGATGGCGCTGCGGTGCTCCGCGGCGAACCCCTGCTGATTCTCGAAGCCATGAAAATGCAAAATGAGATCCAGTCGCCAGTCAATGGTCATATAACCCGGGTCCTTGCAAAGAGCGGTACAAACGTCATGAAAGACGATGTGCTTATCGAGATAAAGGTCGAATAATTCCCACCCCCGGGTCAGAGGGGTGAGAACCGATTATTTCACAGGAATCTCTTTCAGCGTGGAACAAAGAAAATCAAAGAATTTCCTTACTGATTCGATGTGAACTTTTTCATCCGGACTATGAGGATTCCTGATAGTCGGTCCGAAGGATATCATGTCGAGCCTGGGATATACACCTCCAAGGAGCCCGCATTCAAGGCCGGCATGAATTGCCTTGATCTCAGGTATCCTGTTGTAGAGTTTTTTGTAGACTCCGCTCATTGTCTTGAGGATTGGCGACTCCATGTCAGGCTTCCATCCCGGATAACTTCCCGAAAGGATTACTTTTGCATCAATCAGATGAAATACTGCAGCAATCTTCCATGCAGTCGATTCTTTTGAAGAGTCGACAGAACTCCTCGTAAGGTTATAGGCTTCGAACCTTCCGTTTTTGCATCTTACAATTGCAAGATTGTTTGATGTCTCAACAAGTCCCTTCATTGCCTGGCTCATCCTCTGTACTCCGTTCGGACATGCAAAAACAGCACGTATGATCCCAAACTGATCCTCCTTGCCCATCACCTTTCCGGGAAGATCTGTCTTTTTGCATTTGAAAGACAGGGTGGGTTCTGTTTCCGCGAACTCCTTTTTATACATTTTCTCATAATTCCTGACAAATTTTTCAAATTCAGGAGCATTTTTCTTTGCGACAGTAATTATGGCATGAGATTCACGGGGTATTGCATTCCTCAGGTCTCCCCCGGCGGTTTCCGCAATCCGGATCCTGAAATCCGACTCTGCCTGCATCAGGAACCTGAACATGATCTTGTTGGAGTTGGCCCTGCCAAGAGGAATGTCAATTCCCGAATGTCCTCCTTTAAGTCCTTTTGCAACAATTTCATAGGCTGCCATCCCCCCCGGCGTGGGCTCCTCAGCATATTTTTTTGTTGCAGCAACATCAATGCCCCCGGCACATCCCACATAAAGTTCTCCCTCATCCTCTGAATCAAGATTAATAAGTATGTCTCCGTGCAGAAGCCCTTTTTTAAGACCGAATGCCCCGGTCATGCCTGTCTCCTCATCGATGGTAAAAAGTACCTCCAGCGGGCCGTGAGGAATTTCCTTCGAAGCCAGAACAGCCATTGCCGAAGCAACTCCGATCCCGTTGTCAGCCCCAAGAGTTGTACCGTTGGCTCTTACCCAATCGCCGTCAACAATGGCTTCGATCGGATCTTTCTCAAAATCATGCTTTTTGTCGCTGTTCTTTTGCGGAACCATGTCGAGATGAGCCTGAAGGATAACACCCTTGAGCTTTTCCATGCCTCTGGTTGCCGGCTTCCTGATGATGACATTACCGGTTTTGTCAACCACTGTCTCAAGATTATGATCTGATGCAAATTTCTTTACATAATCTGCGATTTTCTCTTCTTTCTTTGAAGGACGGGGGATTTGTGTAATCTCATGAAAAATACCCCACACTGCCTTAGGCTCGAGTTTCTGTATGTTGTTCATATAGTCTGGTTTTTGAATTTTTAAAATGATTAATTCATAAAAGTAATAATATTTTTATAATTTTGGGCACCTGACCTAAATATCAAAACCTGATGATAACAGATCTTAAATCATTACGGACCAGCCTATTACATTAATAACTACAAAAATGTAAACTCAAACAGACAAAACATGACGTTTCTGTATATCATTGTCGGACTGGTTCTTGTTTTTGACTTTATTAACGGATTTCATGATTCGGCAAATTCTATCGCCACCGTTGTTTCGACCAAGGTCCTTTCGCCTTTCGCTGCTGTTTCCATGGCAGCGTTTTTTAATTTTATTGCTTTTACCATTTTCCCGCTCAGGGTTGCTGCTACAATGGGGAAAGGTGTTGTTGAACCCGATGTTCTGAATCTTACTGTTATTGCTGCCGCTCTGATTGCTGCAATAACTTGGAACCTGCTTACCTGGTGGTGGGGACTGCCATCCAGCTCATCGCATACGCTTGTAGGAGGCCTTGTGGGCGCGGCACTTGTAAGCGCCGGCCCCGGTTCAATAATCTCAAGCGGCGTGATTAAGATAGTGGCCTTTATTGTCATATCCCCTTTCCTGGGTATGATTTTCGGTTTCTTCATATCATCGTTCGTCCAGTATCTTGCCCGGAACCACAGCCCATTCGGCGTCGATAAACATTTCAGGAGGCTTCAGCTCCTTTCTGCGGCTGCTTTCAGTCTCGGGCACGGCGGTAATGATGCGCAGAAATCAATGGGCATTATCTGGATAGCCCTGATCGTATACGGAGTTACCACAAAAGATGCTTCAAGACCTCCTCTCTGGGTTATCTTGTCATGCCAGGCAGCAATTGCCCTGGGAACACTGTTCGGAGGCTGGAGGATAGTCAAGACCATGGGACAGAAAATTACCAAACTTAAGCCCTTTGAGGGGTTTTGTGCCGAGACAGCCGGTGCACTTACTCTATTTGGTGCAACTCATTTCGGGATACCGGTCAGTACAACTCATACCATTACCGGAGCAATCATCGGAGTAGGATCCCGCAAAGGACTGTCAGCAGTGAAGTGGGGAGTGACCACAAAAATATTCTGGGCATGGATACTGACAATTCCTGTTTCCGGAGCATTTGGTGCATTTATTTTCTTAATTTTCAAGTGGTTTTTCCATTAGTAATTTTGTAATAAAATAAAACAATAATACAATGAACATTGATAAAATACTTAAGTTCTTCGTTCCGAAAGACCATTCCTTCTATCCTCTTTTTGAGAAAGATGCTGCCAACCTTGTTCTTGCGGCTGAACTGCTCCAGGAACTTCTGTCAGACTCGGATCCTGCTGACCATGAAAGACTCCATCAGAGAATTAAGGAAGTGGAACATATCGGGGACGAGATAACAGACACCACCTATCATCAGCTTAACAAGTCATTCATCACCCCGTTCGACAGGGAAGACATCCATGAACTGACGGCCAATATCGATAACGTGGTTGATTCAATAAATGGCATCAGCAGGAGAATATGCCTTTATAAGCCCAAAAAACTTCTGCCTGTATATAATGAAATGGCAAAAATGATCCTCGAGGCCGCCAAAGAAATAAAAACCTGCATTCACTGCCTGAACGATGCCGCAGCAAATAAGGATGAAATTACGCGTTCCTGCGACCGTGTGAAGGAAATAGAACACAAGGCTGATGATTACTATTTCGTTGCGGTATCGGAACTGTTTGAGAAGGAAAAGGATCCCTCCGAACTGCTCAAGAACAACAAGATCCTCGAAATCCTTGAAAGATGCGTGGATGAGGAAGAGGATGTCACCGACACGATCAAGGCCATCCTGATCAAAATGGCCTGACACTTTATTTACTAATAGCAAGTCTTTCAGACACCGTCTGATCAAAATATAAAAGGATCACCGCCCTGGTGATCCTTTCATATGAAAATAACTCTTATCTATTTCTTTATATTCGGCATCTCGAGTCCGTATCCTTTCTTTTTATCCTCAGCCTTTAACAGCAGTGCGAATACAAGGGCGATGATCCCGAAGCTTGTGAAAATAACCATCGGCAAGGTGTAGTTATAACTAGGTACCGGACTTCCGTCTATCAGGTGGGTTCCGGTAATGCAGTATTTATTAAGTACCCAGCCTATGAGGGCAGGCACGCCCATGAGCCCTATATTCTGAACCCAGAATATCAATGCATATGCCGTTCCAAGCTGCTTTTCAGGAATGATCTTCGGTACTGAAGGCCACATGGCCGAAGGCACAAGCGAAAAACCTATTCCCAGGATAATGATGAGAACTATTGCTATAGGGGTGGCTCTCAGAAAAGGGATAGAATACATGGCATGTACAAAGATAAGCAGAACTGCTCCAAGTATCATGATTGATGCTCCCTTTCCCTTGCGGTCATAAAGGTTCCCGAACAGAGGGGTCAGAATCATTGTCCCGAATGGCAGCATCCCTGGAATTATTCCTGCCAGTTCGGGATCGACACCGAATTTATTCACCATAAGGTCGGCAGCATATTTCAGGAACGGAAATACTGCAGAATAGAACAGGACACAAAGAAGGGCAATATACCACCATCCCTTATTGGTGATAATGTACCAGATATCCCTAAGGTTGAAGGAATCTTCACTTTCATCCGATTTTGTCCTTTCCAGTTCATCTGCTATCGACTTATCGAGCTTCTTGTCCATGAAGGTGTACACGATAAAGGAGATCATTCCGATGCATAGCATGATCAGACAAACCAAAATGGGTTTGGAAACATCTCCAAGAGCCCTGGCTATCGGTACAGAAGTGACCATGGCCAGCGTGGTACCGATCCTGGCAGTTGCCATTTCAAGCCCCATTGCAAGAGCCATCTCCTTGCCCTTGAACCATTTTACTATAATTTTTGATACAGTTATTCCGGCAGTCTCCACACCAACGCCAAAGATGGCAAAGCCAAGACCGGCAATAACAACCTGGGCCTTCATTCCCAGCAGGGTCTGACCGTCGAGAGCATGAGTCGAAACTGCCCAGAACTTAACTGCAGTACCTACAACCATAATCGTTGTCGACATAATACCGGTAAACCTCACTCCCATCTTGTCGAGAATGATCCCGCCGAGAATAAGCATGAGCAGAAATACATTAAACCAGCCGTAAGCACTTGTGAAAAAACCGTATTCGGCACTGTTCCACAAAAGTTCTTTCTCGAGCATGGGTTTCAGCGGCGCCATTACATCAGTCAGCCAGTAGCCGCACAGCATGGTAAAGGCGACCACGGCAAGGGCAGTCCAACGGGCTGCCTTGGAGTCGCGCAAGGTATTCGTAATTGTTTCCATTTAATAGATAGATTCGTTTTTAGGATCAGTAAATGTAGAAAAATATTTTTGTGATAATCCTGAAATTAGCGTGTTAAAATAAACATTATATGGCCTTTTATCGTTTATACTGGTGTAAATCAGCTTTGCACAGTATTTACGGGAGTGGTATGATATTTGAAAACAAACAGGTAATTTTGCATCTATCAGAAAAAACTATGAAAAAGTCACTTTTAATAATATTCCTTTCGGCGCTGTCGCTGAACGTTTTTTCTCAGGAAGTAAAGGTGAAATGGTATACACTGCAGGAAGCGGAACAGCTTTCCTTAAAGTCCTTCAGGCCAATGTTCATAGATGCATACACCGACTGGTGCGGGTGGTGCAGGAAAATGGACCAGGACACTTTCACAAATCCGGTCATAGCCGAAATACTTAATACCAGGTTCTACCCGGTAAAATTCAATGCTGAGGGCAAGGAGGATATCACTTTCTTCGGTCAGAAATTCGTTAATGACGGCAAAGCCGGAAAAGCCCATCAGCTTGCAGTTACACTTCTCAATGGACAGCTGTCCTATCCAACTGTGGTCTTCCTTACCAGACAGGGTGAAAAATTCCAGGTATCACCTGTTCCCGGATACCGTCAGCCAAAGGAAATGGAAATGCTGCTCAGTTTCTTCGCCGAGAAGGCTTATGAAACCGGCAACTGGCAGGAATATTCAGCTTCGTTCAGGGGCAAGATAGAATAGTACGATCAGTTCTGCCCATCGCACTGAAAATCAACATATCAGTACTGATATTTCGGTAATGCAGCCTTGTAGAAGGTTATAACATTGTTATAACATCGTTATAACAATGTTATAACGTGAAATCATCTGTCAATTACATAATTTGAGGGCAGTCTGACAATCTCACCGAACTGAAAGATAAGTTTTCTTGCAGAATTGAGTACCTCGTTGCCAAAAGAAATCTTTACGTTGACTACGTCGGGTACCCTGTAGTACAATTTGTCTGTCTGGGCGGATGAGGAACCTGATTTTCCAGGAGTTATGTTTAATCCGGATGTTTTCTTTTCAGGCGTGAATTCTATTTCCACCGGAATGCCCGAACCCGATGAGGGATCCATAGGCCCTGCAGTTTCAGAGAACCTGCAGAGGGTTATCTTCTCACCTGCCTTCTGCTTCAATGGGACAACCTGGTACCTGAATTTTCGCCTTGATGTCAATGTTTTTCCTGTAAAAAGCTCTGTATATTCCTTTTCAATGCGGTTCATTTCATTGATCGCGGCCGCATCCTGAGGAAAGAGATTTGTCTCACCTGTAAGTATCAGATGCTTCCCGTCCCTGAGCTCCATAAGCCTGATGGCTGCCTTTTCCGCAAGCTGATCAATGGTCAGTTTCTGCTTTTTCTCCACCAGGTACGGAACCCTTATGAATGTTGTGTCAAGATTGACAACCCTGTAAAGGGTATCCTTTTTTTGAAGAAAATATTCATCGGAACCCAGATCATAAACGTTGAGCCTGTCCAGGTTGCTGTCATCTTCCACCGAAAAACGTCCGGACGAATTATAAAGACCAGGTTTCAGATCAAGTATCAGACCCTCTCTTTTCATAGCCAGCACATTGGTCCGGAATTCCGATCCCGCGGAGATCATATAAAACTGATCAGGATCAAGCTCCTCATGGGTGTTGATTGTCAGTCCGGTTATTGTCCAGTACTCCGATTCGCTGGTTATGACATCCCTTAAACCAAGCAGATCATTGGCATAACGTGAATATGGTCCGGGTTTTTCAATCACATGCTCTGCTTCTATTTCAATATCAACAACCGACATGGGAAGGGCATATACAAGACTTCCTTCAGTCACAAAAGGCATTCCCGACAGAGGTGCCACTGAATTCCGTGAACTGCTCATGGTCCTGTTGGCCGCGCATGAATAAGCCAGGACAGCAATCAAGGCCAGACAGATAAACTTTAATGGATTTTGCATATTAAAGGTTTTTTATTGATTTCTCTCTTCAAGTCTAAGAAACGCATATGATATATTGTCAATGATATCGGAAGCCGTAAGTGACTCCTGCCCGGTATGTGAAGCAGCCATATCCCCTGCAAGTCCATGGATATAGACTCCCAGTACTGCAGCATCTGCCGGAAGATAGCCTCTCGAAAGCAGGGCAAGGATCATCCCTGTAAGTACATCGCCGCTTCCGGCAGTGGCCATACCCGGGTTGCCTGTGCTGTTAAAGAAGACTTTTCCCTCAGGAGTAGCGACCGCGGTATAGGCTCCTTTAAGAACAACAACGCATTTGTGACTGCGGGCAAACTCAATCAGCATCATCAGCCTTTCAAATCCACCGGATGCTTTTCCCGCAATCCTCTCAAATTCCTTAACATGAGGTGTCAGAATGGTTTTTTCCGGAAACAAGGGGAGATTGTTCCTTTCCATACCCAGGATATTAATACCGTCAGCATCTATGACCAAAGGTTTATCGCAGTTTTCAACGAGGCCGAGAAAAGCCATCCGGGTAACCGTTTCAGTACCTATACCAGGCCCTGCCCCTATTGCATCAAAGCTATCATAATCATCCACTGAAGCGATGCAGGATTTGTCGATATCAACCCTCGACATGGCCTCGGGCACTGTTGTTTGAATTATCTCATATCCGCAACCGGGAACATGGCATGTTATCAGCCCAATGCCAGTTCTTAACGCTGCACGTGCTCCAAGAACGGCAGCTCCCATCCTCCCATGAGAACCTGCAACCAGCAGTCCGTGTCCATTTATGCCCTTGTGATCAAACTTCGATCTCTTCTTCAACATGGAAGTCACATACCCTTCTTCAAGATATTCAAAAGGAGAAGGAGTGTTCATGATGGCATTGCTGCTCAAACCAATTGACAGCAAGTGCCATTCCCCGGCATAAATACCGGAATCAGGGAGAAGAAAGCTGAGTTTTGGAAACTGAAAACTAAGGGTATAATCCGCCCTTATTATGGTATCTGGTGTATTGGAACTGTTATCCTCACCGAACAATCCTGACGGAATGTCAACAGAAATCACCGGGCAACCCGACTGATTCACCTTCCGAATGACGTCGGCGCCAATTCCCGTAACCGGACGTGCAAGTCCTGATCCGAAAATAGCATCGATAATGACATCGGCCTGCCCGCTTACCGGAAACTTGTCAATGTCATCAACAGTTTCCATGGAAATACCTGTCTCTTTTCCTAGCCGTTCCTTGTTATGTTTCCAGTCATCGGTGGTTCTGTCTGAGACCTTCACAAAAAAAACTTCCGTTTCATAGCGGTTTGCAGCAAGCATCCTTGCCAGGGCCAGTCCATCACCCCCGTTGTTCCCTGGTCCACAAAGGATTATAAACCTGTTCGACCTCCCGAACCTGTCTGAGATCCATTTAAAGAGCTGACCGGCTGCTCTCTCCATGAGATCGGCAGACTCTATTTTCTCCTCGCTGATAGTGAGCGAGTCCAGTTCCCTTATCTGAGAGGTGTTGAATATTTTCATGAGGTCATGATTTCTTCCCTGGTTTCAAAAATAAGCAATCAAACCCAAAGTAACCTGCAACAAACGGGAAAATCACAGCTGAGTTCTTTTCCGGAAGAGCATTGCATTAAGTGGGTCAGGGACAATATGTGTTGAATTTCTCCAGATTTTAAAAAGATTAATATATTTGCTACGGTTCAGATTTTCCATGGTGAACGGGAAAATCATATGGAATGTAGTATTCAACCTGACCTTAAAAAATAACTTAACCACTAAATAATCAAATATGCTAAAAAATCACCCAAAAGGTTTGCTGGTAGCCTTTTTCTCCAATATGGGAGAAAGGTTCGGCTTTTACACCATGATGGCAATCCTGGTGCTGTTCCTCCAGGCTAAATTCGGTCTTTCAGCCGAAAAGGCAGGAGGTATTTACAGCTGGTTTTATTTCGGAATATATGCGCTTGCCCTTCTTGGAGGGATCCTTGCAGACGCTACAAAGAAGTATAAGCTTGTGATACTCGCAGGTATTATTATCATGTTTGCAGGTTATGTTATCATGGCAGTTCCCGGCATGACACTTACGGTAACTGTTATCGGACTGATGATAATTGCTCTTGGCAACGGGCTCTTTAAAGGAAACCTGCAGGCCGTCGTCGGACAAATGTATGATGATCCGAAATACTCGAAGCTGAGGGATACTGCTTTCATGATCTTTTATATGGGGATAAACGTCGGTGCCTTTTTTGCTCCCTATGCTGCAAATACAATGAGAAACTGGTGGCTGAAAACCAATGGTTTTGCTCACGACGCGAGTATTCCTTCACTTTGTCATCAATATATTAACGGGACACTTACGGATACTTCGGTTTTCCAGCAGCTTGCAAACAATGTAAGCCTGTCAGGACCCGTCACCGATCTGCAGGCTTTTGCCCATAGTTATCTTGAAGTATTTTCGAAAGGATATAATTATGCTTTCGGAATTGCTGCAGCAGCAATGGTCATATCATTGCTGGTTTACATAATCTTCAACCGCCTTCTGCCAAACAAGGAGGTTAAGGCCGCAACCCATAAATCTGAAAAGATCGATTTCAAACCGTTCCCCGTAGCGTCTGCCATCGTGGCAATGGGAGTAACCGCTTTCGTTCTTCAGCTTTCAGAACAGATCGATGTTGCAACCGGTTTCGCATTCGGACTTTTTGCCGGATTCGTGACATGGATAATACTGACATCCTCGAAGGAGGAAAGAGCACGGGTAACTGCCCTGATCCTTGTTTTTGTAGTGGTAGTGTTCTTCTGGATGTCATTCCATCAGAATGGCCTTACCCTTACCCTGTTTGCAAGGGATTATACTGTAAAACAGGTTGGTCCGTTAACCAATCTTTTCTTTACCCTCCCTTCAATGCTTGCAGTAATTGGTTCGATTGCCGGAATTGTAATCCTCTTCTATAAAAATATGACCAGACGGTCGAAGCTCCTGGGAGGGATTCTCCTCCTGGTGTCGCTATGGTTTGCAATATTCTTCCTGACAGGCGCAGATCCAACAACTATACTTGACAGATATCTCAATGAGTTCGGACCGCAGAATTCAATCGCTCCCGAGGTTTTCCAGTCATTCAACCCCCTGTTCATAGTGGCCCTTACCTTTCCTGTGATGGGTGTCTTCGCCTGGATGAACAAAAAAGGGATCGAACCATCGACACCAAAAAAGATCGGTATTGGAATGGTGATCGCAGCTCTGGGATTTGTTATAATCCTTGTAGCTTCAATCGGCGCTCCTTCGCCTGCATCTCTTTCAGGATTGCCAGCCGCCGACAGCGACAGGGTTTCCCCCTACTGGCTGATGAGCAGTTACCTGGTACTGACTGTAGCCGAACTCTTCCTGAGTCCCATGGGATTGTCATTTGTCTCAAAAGTGGCTCCTTCACGATTCCAGGGTCTCATGCAGGGTGGATGGCTGCTGGCTACCGCAGTCGGGAACAAACTTCTCTTTGTCGGCACTCTGCTCTGGGATAAAGTGTCGCTCAGTACATTGTGGCTTGTATTTATCGTTTGCTGTCTTCTTTCTGCAGCATTTATTTTCTCAATATTGAAAAGGCTCGAGAAAGCATCAGCAACCTAAGCTGTATTATTATAACAAAAACCTCACTGAATCATGAACGGAATCCATCGGTTCATCTCAGTGAGGATTTTGTTATCAGCCACATCATCATGTTTGTAAATTATTAAGCATCTCCCTGGCCTGAAGGCTTTAGTTGTAAATAAATCACCCCAAAATGCTTATAAAATTATGAAATCAGGCTATGTAGCTGATTTTTGTTATTTTTGCAGCTTATTTTGAAGTATTCATTACAACCCTTGCGGGTTTAATATCTTTTTTATGAAGGTCCTGAAATTCGGAGGATCCTCAGTTGCAAATTCTGAAAGGATCAGGGAAGTCAAGAAAATCATCGGGTCGGAATCACTTCCGGTTGTGGTTGTTGTATCAGCATTCCGAGGCGTAACAGATACCCTGAAGGATTTGAGCGAATCGGCTGCAGGTCATGATCCCGGTTACCTGAACCGTCTTGAGGAACTGATAAACAGGCACAGAACGGTATGCAATGAATTGCTTTCCGGTGAGCGGCTCGATTCAACCCTGGCACGCATCAGTGAGATATTCAGCGAACTTGGCGAAATGCTCAAGGGGCTGTACCTTCTGAGAGAGCTCAGCAGATTTTCGCTCGACAAGGCCCTTAGCGCCGGTGAAAGAGCTTCCTCTGTTATTATTTCGGCTTTTCTCGAACATTCAGTTCTTATCGATGCGAGGGAAATCATCCGGACTGATGCTGAATTTGGCAATGCCAATGTCGATTTTACTGTTACCAATTCCCTTGTCAGGAAAAAAATACTCAGGAAGAACAAGCTTATTGTAGTGCCCGGATTTATAGCCGGAACCGAAACAGGTGAAACAACAACCCTCGGACGTGGAGGATCTGATTATACGGCTGCAATAATAGCCGCTGCGATAAATGCCGGCATGCTGGAGATCTGGACCGATACTGACGGTTTCATGACAGCCGACCCAAGAAAAGTTGAAAAAGCCTATGCGATTGAATCTCTGTCATACTCCGAAGCAATCGAACTATCCCATTTCGGGGCTAAGGTAATCTATACTCCCACACTCAGGCCGGTATACAAGAAGTTGATACCGGTGATGATAAAAAACTCGTACAATCCCGGAGCAAGGGGTACACTGATCAGCAACAAACCTTCAAACGGGAGTAAAAGCCCGATAAAGGGAATCTCTTCAATAGATCACATTGACCTGATCACCCTCCAGGGTCCATCCATGGTGGGCGTTTCAGGCATATCTATGAGGCTCTTCGGTTCACTGGCAAAAAAAAATGTAAGCATTATCCTGATTACCCAGGCTTCATCTGAGTATTCAATAACCTTCGCTATCAATCCTCCTGATTCAAAAAGAGCCGTTGAAGCCATCAACCAGGAATTCGAGAGGGAGATAACGTTCAGAAAAGAGCTCAAGATCATTCTTGAAAAGGACCTGTCCATTATTGCAATTGTTGGAGAGAAAATGAAGAACACTCCCGGGATTTCTGCAATACTGTTCAGATCACTTGGCAGGAACGGGATAAACGTTATTGCAACCGCCCAGGGCTCATCAGAGCTTAATATTTCGGTGGTCATTAAAAATGACAACCTCCGGAAAGCTCTCAACGTAATCCATGATGGTTTTTTCCTGTCGAAATACAAGGAGCTGCACCTGTTTATTGCAGGAACAGGGTTTGTCGGATCAAGTCTTGTGAAACAGCTATGCAAACAACAGCAAACACTGCTTAAAGAACATAATCTCAAAATTAATCTTATGGGACTTGTCAATTCCAGGCTTATGCTCCTGTCGGGGAAAGCAATTCCTCTTGAGAAATGCCGGGAAGCCCTCGAAACTGACGGTGTAAAGAGTGATATCCATACCTTTATTACCCAGGCAACAAAGCTTAATCTCAGAAATTCTGTCTTTGTCGATTGCACTGCCAACGAAGTGGTTGCCCAGACCTACGGCAGCGCACTTGAAAAATATGTTTCGGTGGTTACTGCCAGCAAGATAGCATGTGCATCCGATTATTCGTACTATCACATGCTGAAAACGATGGCCGCTGAAAGAGGTGTCCGGTTCATGTATGAAACCACTGTGGGAGCAGGGCTTCCAATAATAAAAACCATAAACGACCTGATCGTCAGCGGCGACAAGATTCTGAAGATCGAAGCAGTCCTGTCGGGAACACTTAATTTTGTTTTCAACACCATAGGTCCGGAAATGCCTCTTAGCCGCACCATCAGGATAGCAAAGGAAAGAGGTATTTCAGAACCGGATCCAAGGATCGACCTCAGCGGAATTGACGTTGTTCGTAAAATACTCATTCTTTCACGAGAGGCAGGATACACCCTTGATATTAAAGATGTTACAGTAAAGAAATTCCTTCCGGAGGAGTGCTTTAAAGGAGATCTTGCCAGTTTTTATGAAAAAGTCGGGCAATATGATGATGAATTTGAAAGAAAGCGGCAGGAACTGGTCAGGCAGAACATGAAATGGAGGTTCTTTGCGTCGATGGAAAACGGAAAAGCCGAAGTAGGATTGATATCAGTCGACTCCAGCCATCCTACCTTCGACCTTGAAGGAAGCAACAATATTGTGCTCCTTACAACTGAGAGATACCGCGAACTGCCAATGGTGATCAAGGGATACGGTGCAGGAGCTGATGTAACAGCTGCAGGGGTCTTCGCCGACATAATGAGGGTTGTAAATGTTTAGTTCAGGATTTTGAGACCAGGTACTTTATACAATTCGACCAATCTGAAGGCGCCGCCGGTGTCATTCAGGGATGCACTTCTTAAAGGGCTTGCGCCAGACGGCGGTTTGTATATGCCGGTCAATCTGCCTGTTTTCAGCAGGGAGGAACTCACGGAGTTGTCATCTCTCTCCTACCCGGAACTGGCATCATGGGTACTTGCAGCGATCACAGGTGATGAGATCGGGACTGAAGACCTGAGCAGGATGTGCAGTACCATATACACATTCGGTATACCTCTCGAACATGTGCAAGACAGGCAGTACATAATGCGACTCGATCAGGGGCCGACTGCATCATTCAAGGATTTTGCAGCCCTGCTCATGGGGAGGCTGATGCAGTATTTCCTTGGAAAGGAAAAAAGGAAGATCACGATAATGACTGCAACATCGGGTGATACAGGCAGTGCTGTTGCAAATGCATTTCATCGACTTGAAAACATAAATGTGATCATACTGTACCCTGCAAATGAAGTTACCGGTTTGCAGCGGAAACAGATGACAACTCTCGGCGGCAACATCAGCGTGATTGCGATTGACGGCAAATTCGATGATTGTCAGGGCCTGGTCAAGAGAGCTTTCATGGATCCTTCCCTGGCAAAATTCAACCTGTCGTCAGCAAACTCGATTAATATCGGAAGGCTCATTCCCCAGTCGGTTTACTATTTTTACGCCTGGTCGCGGCTTTGCGGCGGTGCAGAAAACAGTTGCATATTCAGCGTTCCCTCAGGTAACTTCGGTAATCTTGCAGGAGGAATTCTGGCAGCAAAAATGGGACTTCCGGTGAAAAGATTCATAATTGCCACAAACGAGAACAATGAAGTCCCGCTTTTCATGAAAAGAGATGAATATCACCCTATCTCACCATCCATTAACTGCATCTCGAGCGCTATGAACGTCGGGCATCCCAGCAACCTGGCACGAATAATTGCATTATACGGTGGAAGAATGGATGAAAAGGGAATTATCCATACGATGCCGGATATGAAA
>CAYSBL010000003.1:161676-163423 GCA_964429295.1 uncultured Rikenellaceae bacterium | reverse complement strand
AGCGGGCACAAAAATAACAAAAAAATTGAAAACAAATAATCTGATATTACAGAAAAGTATATTTTTGTTCCGATAAAATAAATCCGGCAGATGCTGATAAAAAAACATACAAAGCTTCATAAGCACCCGTACCACAGGTCTGCATAATCTTTTAATGCGCATTATTTATCAGAGAAACAGACCTGCAGATTAAGCAGGTTTTTTTGTATATAACAGTAACCATGAATATAAAGAGAGCAGTATGAAAATCATGAAATTCGGCGGAACATCAGTCGGCACCCCCGACAGGATGAAATCAATAATCCCGCTGATAACAGGGGACGAAAAAGTAGTTGTTGTACTTTCTGCCCTTTCCGGCACCACGAACAGTCTTTTGGAGATATCTGAACTGATCTATGCCGGAAAAACCGCGGAAGCCGTTGACAAAAACGAAATCCTCCGCTCGAAGTACAAACAGGTAGTAAACGACCTGTATTCTACGGATGACTCCAGGAAAGAAGGCTTTGACCTTATAAACTCCCATTTCGACTATATAGGAGAGTTTATCTCAAAAGCCTTTACGAAGCTTCACGAGAAAGCAATTGTTGCCAGGGGCGAACTGCTTTCGACGGCTCTCTTCCACAACCTTCTGCGCGAAAGGGGCATCAGGTCGGCCCTTCTTCCTGCTCTTAACTTCATGAGAATAGATAAGGACGGCGAACCTGATGCTTTTTACATAGCCGAGAACTTCAAAAGGGAACTGGCCTTATATCCCGATGAGAAGATAATAGTTACCCAGGGCTTCATATGCCGTAATGCTTTCGGTGAGACCGACAACCTGAAACGCGGAGGAAGCGATTTCACCGCTTCTCTGGTAGGAGCTGCCATTAATGCCTCCGAGATACAGATATGGACCGATATTAACGGCTTCCACAATAACGACCCCCGTTTTGTTAAAAACACAAAGGTGCTGAGGGAGATTTCCTTTGATGAAGCTGCAGAACTCGCCTATTTCGGCGCCAAGATACTCCACCCTTCAAGCGTTAACCCTGCAAGGCAGAACAACATCCCGGTGCGGCTAAAGAATACAATGAATCCGGATGATGAAGGCACCCTTATCACAGCCAATGCCATTTGGGAGGATTACAAGGCCGTAGCAGCAAAGGACGGGATATCCGTTATAAGGATAAAATCCGACAGGATGCTGATGGCATACGGTTTCATCCGGAAAGTCTTCGAGATATTCGAAGCTTACAAGACTCCGGTTGATATGGTTACCACATCGGAGGTGTCGGTGTCGATCACAGTCGACAATCCTCAGTATCTGAAACAGATTGAGGCTGATCTGAAAGAACTCGGATCAGTGGAGGTGGAGAATGACCAGTCGATTATCTGCGTTGTGGGCGATTTCCGTACAGAACGGACAGGCTCCGCCCCTGAGATATTCGAGGCCCTCGACACCATCCATATTAAAATGATATCCTACGGGGCAAGCCCTCACAGTCTGTCGATACTGATCGATTCCAAAGACAAGGTACAGGCGCTGAATCTTCTCAATAAATACCTTTTTGACCAGTAAAATGATAAATAGCACTACAGTTGAAAAGTTCAGGGATCTTCCCACTCCATTTTACTACTATGATCTCGATGTTCTGCACGCGACATGCGTAAAAGTGAAGGAAGAATCCGAAAGATCGGGATTCAGTATTCACTATGCAGTTAAAGCCAATGCCAATCCAAGGATACTTGGAATAATCGCATCCTACGG
>CAYSBL010000003.1:159725-161576 GCA_964429295.1 uncultured Rikenellaceae bacterium | reverse complement strand
ATGCAGTTAAAGCCAATGCCAATCCAAGGATACTTGGAATAATCGCATCCTACGGTTTTGGAGCCGATTGCGTGTCGTACAATGAGATCGCCAGAGCGATGGAATGCGGATTCAGTCCTTCGACCATTGTTTTTGCAGGTGTGGGCAAAACTGACAGGGAGATTGAATCAGCTCTCAAAGCCCGTATTTCATGCTTCAACTGTGAATCGATAGCCGAAATAGAGGTTATAGACTCAATTGCGTCACGGCTGAAAACCAAAGCGACAATTGCCCTCAGGATCAATCCCTACATAGAGGCTCATACACACAAATACATCACCACCGCAATTGCCGAGAGCAAATTCGGGATAAGCACCTGGGAACTCAGGGACGTGCTCGACAGGATATCGTCTCTTGAAAACATTAAACTGGAAGGGATCCATTTTCACGTGGGATCGCAGATCACCAGGATGTCTGTCTTCAGAAGCTTGTGCTCAAGGGTAAATGAACTTCAGGAGTGGTTCACCTCGCAGAACATCGATCTGAAAAGCATTAATCTCGGAGGCGGTCTTGGCATCGATTACAACAATCCGGAAAAAGCGCCTGATTTCGAAGAGTACTTTGCCCTGATAAGGGAGCTTGTCAGGATCAGACCGGACCAGAAGATCCATTTTGAACCCGGACGCTCCATTGTTGCACAGTGCGGATCGCTGATCACCAAAGTGCTTTACATCAAGAAAGGCAGCAACACCACCTTTGCCGTAGTAGATGCCGGAATGACCGACCTTATAAGGCCTGCCCTGTATCAGGCTCATCATGAAATACAGAATCTCACTTCCGGCGGAAAAATTGAGAAATATGATGTTGTAGGACCAATCTGTGAGTCGTCCGACACTTTTGCCAAATTCATAGAGCTTCCCGAGACCAGGCGGGGTGATATTCTTGCCATCAGGTCGGCAGGAGCATACGGTGAGATTATGGCATCGAGATACAACCTCAGGGATCTTCCCGGAGTCGTTTTTTCAGACGAATTGTAGACGTCAAAAAACTACTTTGAGTTTTCCTCCCTTACCTTGCTGTGCTTCCTCCCATAAAAGAAGTAGATGGCAAAACCTATCACCATCCAGACTATCAGACGAAGCCATGTATCGCCCGGTAGTGCAAGCATCTGGATAAGGCAGAAGGCTGCTCCCAGGACAGGCACAAGGGGCACCCAGGGAGTTTTAAACGGACGGTGAATGTCGGGTTTCGATTTTCTGAGCACCAGCACACTGATGCAGACTATTATGAATGCAAGAAGAGTTCCGATCGATACCAGTTCTCCCAGAATGCTAATAGGTAATATGCCTGCAATTACCATTGCCACAGATCCGGTAATTAGGGTGCTCACATAGGGAGTCTTGAATTTGGGGTGGACTTTTGAGAACACCGAAGGCAGCAGGCCGTCCTTCGACATTGTGAAGAAAATCCTTGGCTGGCCGAGAAGCATCACCAGGATCACGGAACTGAGACCAGCTATGGCAGCTATTTTCACAATAGGCCGCAGCCAGAACATTCCCTGACCCATCGCATCAACGCCAACGGCAACCGGGTCGGGCACATTCAGTGTGGTGTAGCTTACGATCCCGGTAAGAACTATTGCAACAAGGATATAGAGTACTGTCGAAATACCCAGGGAGCCGAGGATTCCAATGGGCATGTCGCGCTGTGGATTTTTGGCTTCCTGCGCTGCTGTCGAAACAGCATCAAAACCGATGTATGCGAAGAAAATCACCCCGGCGCCCCTCAGTATTCCGCTTATTCCAAACTTACCGAACTCACTGCCGTAGGCCTTTAGCCAATCCCAGAAAGACCCGTATTCCGATATGGGTG
>CAYSBL010000003.1:148039-159625 GCA_964429295.1 uncultured Rikenellaceae bacterium | reverse complement strand
TCACTGCCGTAGGCCTTTAGCCAATCCCAGAAAGACCCGTATTCCGATATGGGTGTTGATTCAACCTTGTTCGGCGGAATGAAAGGATCCCAGTTGGCAGCCTTCACGAACATGAATCCGATTGCAACGAACAACACAATGACCGACACTTTGGTAATCACCATAATATTATTGAAGTTGGCTGACTCTCTTATTCCCACAACCAGGAGGGCTGAAAGAAGAGCCACTATGAACATGGCAGGGAGGTTGAGAATACAGGTAACGTGGGGAAGTGCATCGACACTGATTCCGGAAGCAGCCAGTGTCTGGGCAAAAGCGTCGGTCATCTGTTTCCATCCCATATCGGGAACGTTAACCAGCACTGATCCGGTGGCACCCGTAAACTGCGGGGGTATTATTATATTAAGATCCTTCAGAAAACTTACAACGTACCCCGACCACCCCACTGATACAGTCGATGCTGCAAACAGGTATTCGAGTATCAGGTCCCATCCTATTATCCAGGCAAGGAATTCTCCGAGGGTTGCGTACGAATAGGTATAGGCGCTTCCGGCTATGGGTATCATAGATGCAAACTCGGCATAGCACAGCCCTGCAAATCCGCATGCCAGACCTGAGATAATGAACGATATGACTATGCCGGGGCCGGCGTACTGGGCTGCTGCCTGGCCGGTGAGCACAAAGATCCCGGCGCCGATGATGGCTCCGATACCGAGTGTGGTAAGATTAAGAGCGGACAGGGATCTTTTCAAGCCTCCCGTATCCTTCGATTCTTCCATCAGCTGACCAAGAGGCTTGGTAAGAAACAACTTGCTTTTTGACATTGGACTTATGGTTTCCGGGTAATAGTTAAGGTTATCAATACAAACGTAACTTTTTTTTCCAGAAATTGATTATTTTGATCCATGCATTAATAAAACTTTGATATGGTTCAGGACCTCTTTGTGATTTTTTAACAAATAAAGCCCTACCTTTATGAGGATTAATTTTTGCGATATGAGACGGATAATCATTCTGATAATACTCTCTGCGTTCATTGCATCATGTGTTTCGCTTGGGAAATACAGGGAGCTCCCTGAAGTCAGGGCATGGGAAAGTGAGATAGAGAAATTCGAACAGCTCGATGTGGCAAAATCATATCCTTCGGACGCCATTATGTTTGCAGGAAGTTCGAGTATAAGGATGTGGTCGACGCTTGGAAAGGACATGCTTCCGTACAATGTTATCCAGAGAGGATACGGAGGAGCAAAACTAAGCGATTTTGCAGTCTATGCCGACAGGATCCTCTATCCCCACGAGTGTCAGGCCATAGTGTTGTTCATAGCGAATGACATTACCGGAGGTGAAGCAGACAAGAGCCCACTGGAAGTATCGCAGCTGTTCAGGAAAACCCTTTACATTATCAGGAGGCAGTTCAAGGATACGCCTGTCTTCTGGGTCAGCGTCACTCCCACCCCGCTCAGGTGGCATGTCTGGCCCGAAATAAAGGAGGCAGGAGAAATGATAAGGGAAATTTGTGAGGACCACCGTAACACCTGGTATATCGACACCGAAAGATATTTCACCAATGCAAACGGGCTGCCAAGAGCCGAGCTCTTTCTCGACGACAGGCTTCACCTGAATGAGGAAGGCTACAGGGTGTGGTCGGGAGTAATAAAGAATGAGCTTGACAACATATTGATGAAATAACAGATCCCCTTATTCCTTTTGCTATAATGAAGAAGATATTCATTCTATTAGCCATGACTTTTCTTTTCACCAAAGGATTCGGCCAGGTTGAGATCATAGGCCACAGAGGCGCTTCGTACCTGGCGCCTGAGAACACGGTTGCTTCGACGCGCCTCGGTTTTGAACTGGGTGCCGATGCAGTTGAGGTGGATATCTACCTGACTGCCGACAGCAAGATCGTCTGTATCCACGATGCGAACACCTTACGAACCACCGGAACCGATCATGCGGTGAAGGAAACCGGTTCGAAGGTACTCAGGTCGCTGGATGCAGGTTCATGGAAAAGCGCTGAATACAAGGGTGAAAAGATCCCCTTTCTGAAAGACGTCGTACTTGCAGTCCCTAAGGGAAAGAGGCTGGTTGTCGAACTGAAATGCACAGGAGAGGTCCTTCCTTTACTTAAAAAAACATTGGGAAAATATCTGAAAAGCCGCGACTTTACCTTTATAGCTTTTGATTTCCAGACCATAACCGACACAAAAAAGACCTTTCCGGATAATCCCTGTCACTGGCTCTGCAGCAACAAGGCTCTTCTTGAAAAGAATCTCCCTTTTGTACCGGGAGCCGGTCTCGACGGAGTGAGCCTGAGTTACGGGCTGATAGATGAGCAGGTGGCAGCAAGGGTAAGGGATCTCAACCTTGAGCTTTACACATGGACAGTTGATGATCCGGCTGAGGCTCAAAGGCTGATATCCCTGGGTGTTAAGGGGATCACCACCAACAGGCCCGGATGGATGCGTGAACAGATACTCAAATAAACCGGTATATTCAGAATCAAAATACTTCAGGCATGAAAAAACAATTGTCGCGCCGTAAATTCGTGTCCGGTACCATTGGAGCCGGAACAGGTGCACTGATTTTTCCTCAGCTGTCAACCATCACGCCATTTTCCCAGGCTGATCCGGTAAGGCCTATCATAATAACCAGTCATTCAAATGAAACCGGCCGGCTTGCCATGGAAGCTGGCTGGGAAGTGCTCAAGGCAGGAGGGAACGCTGTTGATGCGGTTGAAAAAGCCGCCAATGTGATCGAAGCCGATCCAGAAGATACAAGTGTAGGATACGGAGGCCTTCCCAACGAACACGGGGTGGTACAGCTCGATGCTTCATTCATGGATGGCAGGACCTACTCGGCAGGCGCGGTTGCATGTCTCGAAAACATTAAGCATCCGTCATCAGTTGCCAGACTGGTGATGCAGCGGACCGATCATGTACTGCTTGTGGGAGCAGGTGCGCTTGACTTCGCGAAAGCGTGGGGATTCCCTGAAGAGAACCTGCTTACTGAAAAGGCAAGGAAGATATGGCTGAGATGGAAGGAGGAACTGAGTCCCGATGATGACTGGGGGTCGCCGGAACATCTTCAGAAAATCAAGAAAAAGGAATCATATTACAAGGATTTCCCAAACATCGAGCATCACTACGGGACCACCAATGTTCTGGCAATCGATGCCAACGGCGATATGGCAGGATGTACCACCACGAGCGGACTGAGCTTCAAGCTGAACGGCAGGGTGGGCGACTCCCCGATCATCGGAGCCGGACTCTATGTAGACAATGAGGTGGGTGCCGCCGGAGCCACAGGCCGGGGCGAGGATGTGATCAAGTCGTGCGCTTCATATTACATCGTGTTAAGGATGAAGGAAGGAACCGCCCCGCAGAAGGCCTGCGAGGAAGCGCTGAAAATGATAATAAACAGGTACAGGAATGTCAATCCCGGCTTTTATCCTTCTGAGAAATTTGTAGCAATAAACCGATCCGGGGAATACGGCTGTGCCTCCATGACTGGTGGCAGAAACCCCCAGATTTCGGTGATGAGCGGGAAAGGATTTTCACGACACGAGGGAATGGTTGCGTTTCCGGGCATTGCCTAGTCTCCTGGAGCAATCTTTCGCCTGAAATGTACTAACCTGTATGCTTTGACGTTAATATATTTGAAATCATTTGATTATGCCGTTTTGTAAAAAAGTACATATTTAGTTCATTTATGAAGAGGCTTCTTTTTTTTGCGGGACTGTTTATTCTGGCGTCGTGCGCTCCGACCGGCAAGACGGGATCGGGGGAGGATTCACTGGTTCTTACCCGGAAATATGTCGGGAACTTTGTGGATTACCGGCAGCATATTCCCGAGAAACTGGGCCAGCCTTATCTGATATGGATCAAGACCACCATGGACAGCACTTACGGCAAGATCTCGGCATTTGGAGAAAGATGTGATTTCAAGCCCGGTGACAGGCTCTACATCAAAAGAAACCAGGTTTCACCGGGTCCGATTTCGACTTACTGGGAGTACCAGATAGAATCGGATGATAATCCTGTTGTATACAGGCTCAGTGATTTTCAGCACGACCGTAAGAACCTTATCGGGACCTGGTTCTGAAAAAAAATCCGGAGCTCTCTGAAAACCCCGGATCATTGATGATCGGATTCAATCCTCATCTCTTTACATTGGCTATTTCTTTACATTCCGCTTTTCATAGAGCTTTTCCCATCCCGTAATATCATCACTTGCTACAGCCTGCGGCCTGTCGTCAGCCTTTCTTTCGATCTTGCGGATGACCATCCGGCCGTCGCGTTTGCCGGAGCCCTTGGCCCGTTCAACGTAATCGACATAAGCGACGAACCTGTTAATCCTGTGGGGCATCACCTCGGGAGTCCTGATAAAACCCACATCTTCCTCAGCCAGGGTATAGTTGTCGTGGTTTTCCTCCCATACATCGGCATAGTAGACTATTTTGTCAAGATCGGCAAATACTGTTTTACCTTCCTGGTCGGTGAATCCTTCATTTACACTGTTCTCTTCTTTTTCCCAGTCGATGAGCCTGGGATAAAGGATAACGCTTGCTCCTTCCACGGGATAAAGGTCGTAGTACTCGAGAACTTCGACTTCAAGAAGGGTTGGTATTTTGACATCCAGGTCGAGGGAAGCCACATCGCTCAGCCCTCCAGACGACCAAACCTTGAGCTTTACATTGTATACACCCGTAGAGGTGAAGCGGTGAATCGGGTTTGGCTCATCGGATATGTACCCGTCGCCGAAATCCCATTCAAAATCTACTGCATTTTCTGATTCATTTGTAAACCAGACATCTTCCCCGACAACCGGATCGCCCGGACTTGCCGAGAAGTAGGCCCGGGGTGACATTTCGCATGAAACCAGGACCAGGGGAAGAATAACCGAAAGGAATATTATCTTTTTCATGACTGTGTGATTGAAGTACAACAATTCAATTTCAAATAATGTGCCATGTTTAAGACGTACAACGAATAACGTTTGCTGCATAATGAAATAAATAATTTTTTATCTTTGCACTCCAATAAAAAAGGACACACTGATGATCAACATAACTTTCCCCGACGGATCCGTAAAGGAATACCGGGATGGAATAAGCAGTCTGGAAATAGCTGAACAGATCAGTCCGAGGCTTGCGAAAGAGGTTTATTCGGCAACGGTCAACGGAGAGCTTATCGATCTTACCAGGCCGATCCATTCGGATTCATCGCTTATTCTGCACAAGTGGGATGATGATCAGGGCAGGCATGCCTTCTGGCACTCTTCGGCACATCTTATGGCTGAAGCTCTTGAAACCCTTTACCCGGGGATCAAGTTCGGCATAGGGCCTGCAATTGAAACAGGCTTCTACTATGATGTTGATCCGGGCGACGGGAAAGTAATAACCGACAGTGACTTACCGGCTATTGAGAACAGGATGAGAGAACTTGCTTCAAAGAATCTTCCAATTGTAAGAAAGGAAGTAAGCAAGAAGGAAGCGCTTGATCTTTTCACCGGAAAGGGGGATCAATACAAGGTAGAGCTGATAGGTGAGCTTGAGGATGGAACGATATCGCTTTACACCCAGGGTGGTTTTACGGATCTCTGCAGGGGCCCCCACCTTCCATCAACGGAGCCCATTAAGGCAATCAAGCTTTTGAATGTGGCCGGTGCTTACTGGAGGGGCAATGAGAAGAACAAGATGCTGACCAGGATTTACGGAGTCACCTATCCAAAGCAGAAGATGCTTGACGATTATCTGGCATTCCTCGAGGAGGCAAGGAAAAGGGACCACAGAAGGATAGGCAAGGACCTTGAGTTGTTCACATTCTCTCCGAAAGTCGGTATGGGTCTCCCCCTCTGGATGCCAAGAGGCGCCGAACTCAGGCAGAACCTCATAAATTTCATGACTAAGGTCCTGAAAAAGAGAGGATACACCATGGTTGCCACACCTCATATCGGGGATGTAAGCCTGTACAAGACCTCAGGTCATTATGAGAAGTACGGGAAGGATTCCTTCCAGCCGATGTCCACGCCTCAGGAAGGAGAGCAATTCATGCTTAAGCCCATGAACTGTCCTCATCATTGTGAAATATTCAATGCCACGCCAAAATCGTACAAGGATCTTCCCCTGAAGATGGCTGAGTTCGGTACCGTTTACAGGTATGAGCAGAGCGGCGAGCTTCATGGCCTGACACGCGTAAGGAGTTTCACCCAGGATGATGCCCATCACTTCTGCAGGCCCGACCAGCTGAAGGATGAATTCAAAAGCATTATTGACCTGGTTCAGTTCATATTCAAGGCAGTCAGTTTCAGTGAATTCACAGCCCAGATATCACTTCGTGATCCCGACAACCGTGAAAAGTATATAGGATCGGATGAGAACTGGGAAAAAGCTGAAAAGGCGATCATCGAGGCAGCTTCCGAGAAGAAGCTGGTTACCACTGTTGTACCTGGCGAAGCAGCCTTCTATGGTCCCAAGCTCGATTTCATGGTTAAGGATGCCATTGGGAGGAAGTGGCAGCTGGGTACCATACAGGTCGATTACAACCTGCCCGAGAGGTTTGATCTTACCTACAACGGAAGCGACAACCAGAAGCACAGGCCGGTGATGATACACCGGGCAATATTCGGATCGATGGAGCGTTTCATTGCCGTTCTGATCGAAAATACTGCAGGAAAATTCCCGCTCTGGCTTGCTCCCGAAAAAGCGGTAGTTCTTCCTATAAGCGAAAAATTCAATGATTATGCGCTGAAAGTTTTGCATTTTCTAAATAATTCCGATATTTGCACACTAATTGACGACAGGAGTGAAAAGATCGGTAAGAAGATCAGGGATAATGAATTAAAGAGGATTCCATACCTGTTGATCATAGGTGAAAAAGAGGCTGAAAGCGGAACGGTTTCGGTCCGCAAGCAGGGAGAAGGTGATAAGGGGAGCATGAAGCTTGAGGCATTTGCCGAATTTATCACGGGGGAAATAAAGAATGAAGTTGCCTGGTAGAGGCGTAATTTAGTTAAAATTAGTATAAACCAAAGTTAGGAGGAAATAGCTATAAGCGGACCAATTAGGCGAAGCCCTGCACGCGTTGTTCAGCAGGCTCACAAGATTAACCACAGGATCACTGCGCGGGTGGTCAGAGTTGTCGGTGAAGGTATTGAAACAGCACTTATGAGCATCCAGGATGCTTTGAAACTTGCTGACCAGATGGAACTAGATCTTGTGGAAATATCTCCAAACGCAGACCCCCCTGTTTGCAAAATCGTTGATTACCAGAAGTTTCTTTATCAGCAGAAAAAGAAACAAAAAGAAATTAAGGCCAAGACGGCCAAAGTGGTTGTAAAGGAGATCAGGTTTGGTCCGAACACGGATGATCATGATTACAATTTCAAGCTCAAGCATGCCATGAAATTCCTGGAGGAAGGGGCAAAAGTGAGAGCTTATGTGTTCTTTAAGGGAAGATCCATTTTATTCAAGGAACAGGGTGAAGTGCTTCTGCTGCGTTTTGCCAACGACCTTGAGGAGTACGGTAAAGTGGAACAGCTTCCGCGACTTGAGGGAAAAAGAATGATAATCTCCTTCTCACCGAAGAAGAAGAAGTAATTAATATATTGATACAGAGAAATGCCAAAAATGAAAACTAATTCCGGTGCGAAAAAAAGGTTCAGCCTTACCGGATCAGGAAAAATCAAGCGGAGCCATGCTTTCAAGAGCCACATCCTCACGAAGAAATCTACAAAGAGGAAGAGGAATCTTACCTATTCAGGCCTGGTCAACAAAGCCGATCTGAAAAACGTAAAACTCCTTCTTGCAAGCAAATAAAATCCAGCTGGGATTTAAGTAATTAATTATTAACAGATTGCACAGCCAAAAAGAGTCAACCGCAAAGGATTGAACGCTGACAGTCACAAAACAAAGAGCAATGCCAAGATCAGTAAATTCAGTAGCATCGAGAGCCAGGAGAAAAAAGGTTCTCAGTCAGACCAGGGGAAACTTTGGTTCAAGGAAGAATGTCATCACAGTAGCGAAGAACACCCTCGACAAAGGGATGGGGTATGCATACCGTGACAGGAGAAAGAAGAAGGGCGAATTCAGGTCTCTCTGGATCCAGAGGATCAATGCGGGAGTCCGTCAGTATGGAATGAGCTATTCACAGTTCATAGGCAACCTGGAGAAGAAAGGGATAGAACTGAACAGGAAGACCCTCGCCGACCTTGCAATGCATCATCCTGAAGCATTCAAAGCAATTGTTGAAAAAGTGAAATAACACAGGGATACAGAAAGAAAAAGGACCTGCAGCAGCAGGTCCTTTTTTTTTATCTGATCTTCATGAAAATTCTTTTGAAACGCAGCTTTTTGAGTCCCGAGGCTTCCTTATCGACCGAAAGCCAGATAAATTTCGGCTTCCCGACTATGTGATCGAGCGGAACGAATCCCCAGTACCTCGAATCGGCTGAATTGTGCCTGTTATCGCCCATCATGAAGTAGTAATCCATTTTAAATGTATAGGATTGGGCAGGCTGACCATTGATGAAGATGTCTTTGCCTTCAACGCGCAGGTCATTATCCTCGTAAACATCAATAATCCTCTCATACAGGCAGAGATTTGAAGTGTCGATCGGGACAGTCGCACCTTTGGCAGGTATCCACAGCGGGCCGAAGTAATCCTCGTTCCATTTATAGTTCTGGTTATGGGGAAAGATGACCGGATTGTATTCACCCGGAGCCGAATAATAAGGAGTCACCTCCCTTACATTCGCAAATTTGGAAATGGCTTCGGAATTAGACTTTGTGAGAGGTAGAAAATAAACCGATCCGGAGATCATATTCTGGTCTGATTTATAAATTCCCAGCCGTTCGAAGGTTTTGGGATTGATTGTAGTGCCGTTTGTTGCCACAAGATAATTCAGCTGCTGCGAATTGTTTGCAGGTACAGATTTCCCGTTGACAAACACCTCCCCTTTCTTAATGACCAGGGAGTCGCCCGGGACAGCGATGCACCTCTTGACATAATTATCGCGTCTGTCGACCGGCCGGTAAATCAGGTTGAACCGGTCCCAAACCTCTTTCCTGGCGGCAGCCATGTAAGCAGAAGCCGGCTGCGGAACTGGATTACCCATATTCGCCCGCAGAGCCATATCCCTGGCTGTTCTCCTTACTATCTCATAGTACGCCGTTTCAGTTTCCTCCAGAACTACCGTGTCACCGGCAGGGAAATTAAACACAATGGCATCATTGTTTTTAACCTTTCCCAGGCCTGCCAGCCTTTTGTAGGGCCAGTTAACAAGGTCGGACCATGATTTACCCTTACTTATGGGCATCTGGTTCTGTGTGAACGGGAAAGCTATGGGGGTGTTTGGCATCCTTGGCCCATACGCAAGCTTGCTAACAAAAAGGTGATCCCCTATCAGCAACGATTTCTCCATCGATCCCGTCGGGATGCGATAATTCTGGAAAAGAAAGATATTTATCAGCGATACTGCTATCACCGCAAATATTATTGCATCGAGCCATTCGATGAAACTGCTGTTCGGACCGTTCCGTTTCTTCCAGAAGGTCCAGTTTACTTTTTCCGACACATATATGTCGTAAATAATTGCAAGGCCGGGCAGGAGCCAGTAATTGCCGATCCAGACAACGACCAGGATATACAGCAGGGCAGCAATGCCGAACCTGATGTATTTTCCCTTAAGTGATTGATCCATTTCAGTTTTTTGTAAGTGGTGGGAATCTATAATAATGTGTTAATCTAATAACGATACAAATCTTATGTTTCTAATAAACAATGAGTTTACTTTATACTGAATTACCCCCTTTCTTATTTCCCCCAAGGGGGAAATGATCCCCAGCCACGACGGTCTCCTTCCCCTTTGGGGGAAGGTCGGGAAGGGGGTATAAACAAAAGAAAATATTGGCTTCAATTATCAAAACAAATGATCATTTATTATTCTTAATAAGAATATGTAAAATTAGAAATTATTATCAGAAACCAAGTACCTGATCCATGGTAAAAACACCTGTCCGCTTGTGTATGAACTCGGCTGCTATCACAGCACCCAGTGCCAGTCCCTTCCTGTTTCTGGCTTCATGCCGGAGGCTTATCACATCAATATCCGAGTTCCAGGTTATAGTATGTGTACCCGGTACCATCCCTTCCCTTATTGCCTTTACCGGTACTTTTCCGGGTTCAGTACTGTCGTCGGGGCACCAACCGTCGTATCCGGCATGCCCGGCTGCTATTCCCTGTGCCAGTGTTATTGCCGTACCGCTTGGAGCATCAAGTTTTTTGGTATGATGGATCTCCTCTATGAAGGGTTTGTACTGTTCAAGGCGGGCCATTTGTTTCGCCAGTTCCCTGTTAAGCCTGAACAGGATATTTACCCCGATGCTGAAATTTGTTGAATGGATGAAGGATGTCCTGTTCCCGTTGCATATATCAACGGCCTTGCCGTAGTCGTTGAGCCATCCGGTTGTACCGCTTACAACCGGGATCTTCATTTTCAGGCATCTGACCACATTATCAAAGGCAGTTTCGGGAGTTGTGAATTCTATGGCCACATCGACATCCCTGATACTCCTCTCGTTCAGATCGTCTATATTGTCCTTGTCGACAATAAGCCTGACGGCATGGCCCCTGGCCAGGGCAGCGGACTCGATCTCATGCCCCATCCGGCCGTATCCTATGATGGCAATATTCATATACCTTTTTTTTTTGCGAATGTAACCTAATTAGCAGACAGAAAGTGATAATAAACTCTTAAAATAGTTAATGTCAAGTTAAAATCGATGCAGAGACCGGGGGAAACAGAATCCGAATCCAACTTGAAATCTCAAAATAACGATAATTTTTTATCGAATAACAATAACCTGGTTATTGTTATTCGATAACTTTTTTACCCAAAACGATATGGTTTTGGAAGAAGACGGAAGACGGAAGACGGAAGACCGAAGAAAAACCGGACTTTTCACAACATAAAGAACCTTTACGGGGTTGTAATGAGTTTTCGTTTTTTCATCCGTATATAATTTATTTTAAAGGTCGGATGCCTGCCTGTCGGCAGACAGGGAACTGCACATGATTTAATTATATTTATTATTGTTTGTGTTTTAAATCATGTGGGTTTTATATATTTCATAAGTCAAAAAACTGCTTCAATGAAAAATTCAATCCTCTTATTATCAATAGTTATAATGACAATATCATGTTCAGGAAGCAAAGACGGGAAAGCCGATCTCGTGATAATCAACGGAAAGGTGCTGACCGTCGACCGCGACAATCCGGCAGCTGAGGCGGTTGCCGTAAGAGGCGAAAGCATCATTGCTGTCGGCACAGTCAGGGAAATCAGTTCGTTCATTGAAAAAGGCAAGACCCGTGTCATTGATGCCCATGGAAGGCTGGTGATCCCCGGATTCAACGATGCCCATGTTCATTTCGGCCCTCTTGATCCTGATTATATTGAACTCAGATACACAACCGATCCGGCTGTGATAACCCGTAAGGTAAAGGAGCAGGTGGAAAAGTCGAAACCCGGTCAGCTTATTGAAGGCGGCCACTGGGAGCACGAGATGTTCAACGACAGGAAATGGCC
>CAYSBL010000003.1:144987-147939 GCA_964429295.1 uncultured Rikenellaceae bacterium | reverse complement strand
AGCGTACAGATCCCGGGACCGGCCGATTTCAGCGCTTATGAAAACCTGCAGGCTGAAGGCAGTCTGACAGCAAGGATAGACATTGGCCAACCTCTGACGGGTGATACTGAGCGCCTGAAACAGTATGATGAACTAAGAAAAAAGTATCCTTCGGGGAGCAACTGGATCAGGTTTGGCTATCTGAAGGCTTTCATTGACGGAACAATAGGTTCGGGTACTGCTCTGATGTTCGAACCCTTCAGCGATAATCCTTCCACATCGGGTCTGGCCATGATGCCTTATGAAGAATTTGAACGAATGGTTGTTACTGCCGACAGCATGGGTTTCCAGATAGGTGTTCACTCAATAGGCGATAAGGGCAACAACTGGACACTCAATGCTTACGAAAAAGCTTTGAACAACAACGGAAGGCGCGACAGCCGGCACCGCGATGAACATTCCCAGACCCTTTGTCAGACCGATATCCCGAGGTTCGGGGAACTGGGTGTCATTGCTTCCATGCAGCCCACTCATTGCATTTCCGACAAAAGGTTCTACGAAAAAAGGATTGGCACGGAACGGAGCAGGGGTGCCTATGCCTGGAGAAGCCTGCTGAATGCCGGAGCTAAGGTTGCATTCGGAACCGACTATCAGGTTGAACCCCTGAATCCCATGGAAGGACTATACGCTGCCGTCACCAGGAAGGACAGGCTTGGAGAGGAAGGGGAAGGATGGTTTCCGGAAGAGAAGCTTACAATGGAGGAAGCAATAGAACTTTATACCCTGGGATCGGCTTATGCCCAGTTCATGGAAGACCGCAAGGGCATCATAAAACCAGGTTACCTGGCCGACATTGTGATCACCGACAGGGACCTCCTTAATATACCTGAGGATCAGATTATGAAAACTAAGGTCGATTACACCATAGCAGGAGGAAGGGTGGTCTATGAAAGGTGAAGGCGTGAGGCGTGAGGTGTGAGGTGTGAGGCGTGAGGCGTGAGGCGTGAGGCGTGAGGCGTGTGGCGTGAGGTGTGAGGCGTGAGGCATGTGGCGTGAGGTTTTGAGGCGTGAGAAAAGGACGAAGTGACGGAGAGACTCAGAGACGGAGAGACGAAGAGACCTTTAACGGCTTAGGTCAAAGAGGATCCGATAGGCTTCTTCAGGATTGGTGCCGCAAAACTCAGGTTCGGCCTTGAAGGCTGAGCAGACGGCAGGTCTCTCGGGACTGTTGAAAAGGTCGCATTTATAATCTTCCGTGAGATGCAGACACCTTACCCCCGCCGGTTTGCCTTCCGGCATCCCAGGTATAGGTGAAGAAATAGAAGCTGCAATACAACAGGCTCCGCATCCCGGACGGCATTCCATACCAATGATTTCTGTACAAGATACAACTAAAATTCCTTTCCGGGCAATTTCTAAGGGAAAGGATGCTCTCTTATGCCTTCGCTAACTGCTGACAGCAAGAGCAGTATTCAATATTTCACTGTATGATTATTAGACATATTATTGTATTATTATTTTACACACTCCAAGGAATATCTACGTCTATTTAATTGTTTATGTGCATATTACAAAGTTCGGCATAGAAATTGGTTGTTCAAGAATAAACAATAAAAATGTAATGAAGAGGATTATCCGGATACTGATACTATTACTGATAACAGGTTACGGGAATTTGACTGCCCAGGAGACAAAGCAATGGACGCTGCAGGATTGCATAAACTACGCAGTGGTTAACAACATTGGTCTGCAGAGGCAGGTACTGCAGACCGAATCGGCTGAGGCAGACCTTCTGAAAACGAGAATGGACCTGTTCCCGTCTCTTAATTTCGGATCAGATGCGCAGATGGGATTCGGAAGGTCGATCGACCCCGTTACCAACCTTATCACGTTTGAACAGAACATAAGCAACTCCTATTCAGTCAACACATCTTTCAGGCTTTTCACCGGTTTTGCCGCCCTGAACGCGATGTCGGCGAGCAAATTCATGCACAAGGCTGGTATTGAAACCGAAAAAGTTTACAGGAACACCCTCATTGTGAACATCCTGGGTGCCTATTACCAGGTCCTGTATGCCAAAGGTCTTGAGCAGGCAGCTACGATGCAGGCCGAACAGTCGGAAAAGCAGCTTTTCAGGATCACCAGGCTTGTGGAGACCGGCAAGGAGGCGCTCTCGAAGCAGTTCGAAATGGAAAGCCGGGCTTCGGAAGACAATCTTTCCCGGACAATTGCAGCCAATACGGCAAGTCAGGCGCTTACGACCTTAAAACAGATGCTTCAGCTTGGTCCGGTAACGGATTTTGAAATTCTGATGCCCGAACTTGACCATATACTTATCGCTGACGAGAGCTTCAGCGTTGACAGCATTTACTCAATTGCATCCGAAACCCTCCCAAGGCTCAGGGCGATTGATTACGAACTGAAGGCATCAAAGAGGCAGCTTGCAGCAGCAAAGGGCACTCTGGCCCCAAGGCTTTCGGGAGGCGGCGCAATTTACACCGGGTTTTATAAGATCATCAGCGACGAAGCCCCGGAACAGGATTCCTTTACAACCCAGCTTAAGAACAACAACAGCCAGGCTGTTTATCTCAGTCTAAGCATACCGCTTTTCAACAATTACACCGTTGGAAGGAATATAAGGCAGGCAAGGCTGAGGCTTACCGATGCCGAACTGAGGCTCGAACAGGAAAAGAACAACCTGTTCACCGATATTGAGAATGCCTGTCTAGATTACAACAGGGGAAGGAGCGAATACACTGCCGCGGCGGCCAACCTTGAATTCAACAGAAAATCGTTCGATGCGGTAGAGAAGAAATTTGAGGCAGGGCTGATCGACGTGACCGATTATTCAGCAGCAAAAACGACTCTTTTCAGGGCCGAGACCGAAGCTCTCAGGACAAAGCTGCAGCTGCTCATCAGAAAAATGACCATAGAGTTTTACACCACGGGTGAATATGAAGGACTAATTAATAA